>NZ_JBNHHW010000004.1:0-553269 GCF_059092625.1 Arthrobacter sp. Y3221114 | reverse complement strand
CGCCAGCCCCCGCGGCCTGTAGACCCGCCCAAACCCCCCAACCCGCCGGCGAGCCCCGGGCGGGATTGAATCCCCGCCCGGGCATCGCCGTCGTTATGGAGGCCGGTCCTAGCGGATGCCGCCCATCAGCTTCTTCAGGGACGGCACGGCCGCAGCCAGGCCGGCGCCGAGGATGATCGCTGTCACGCCGATGAAGCCGAAGTACGGGGCTTCGTTGGCCGGGTCGTAGTAGCCGGCCAGGATGCCCGCCAGCGTGGTGCCCAGCGAGATGGAGAGCAGGAACAGTGCCACCATCTGGGTCTGGAAGGCCTTCGGCGCCAGCTTGGTGGAGACCGAGGAGCCGGTCGGGGAGAGGAACAGCTCCGCCATGGTGAACAGGAACAGGATGCCGACCATGGCCAGCAGCGGGGTGGAGTTGGCGCCGCCGCCGGTGAGCGGGATGAACGCCAGGAACGCCAGGCCCATCACGACCAGGCCCAGGGCGAACTTCAGCGGCGAGCTGGGCTGCTTGGGGCCGAGCTTGGTCCACAGGGCAGCGAAGATGCCGGCGAAGATGATGATGAACACCGGGTTGATGGACTGCACCCAGCTGGCCGGCATCTCCCAGCCGCCCAGCGTGCGGTCCAGCTGCTTGTCCGCGTACAGGGCCACCACGGTGAACTGCTGCTGGAACAGCGCCCAGAACGCGGCGGAGGCGATGAACAGCGGGATGAAGGCGTAGACGCGCTTGCGCTCCACGGCGTCGACCTGCTTGCTGGAGAGGATCACCACGAAGTACGCCACGGCGGCGATGATCGCCAGCCAGGCCATGATCGGGGCCAGGTTTGAGGCGGTCACAAAGCCGAAGGCCACCAGCAGCACCATGACGACGACGGCGGCCACGGCCACGGCGGCGACCTTGCCGTAGTTGCCGCGCGGCAGCGGGTTGGCCACATGGTGCGCGGCCTCGGGCAGGTTCTTGCGGGTCAGGGCGTACTGGGTGAGGCCGATTGCCATGCCCAGCGCTGCCAGGCCGAAGCCGTAGTGGAAACCGAGCTGCACCTGGGCCAGGCCGGTGAGCAGCGGGCCGAAGAGGCCGCCGATGTTCACGCCCATGTAGAAGATGGAGAAGCCGGCGTCGCGGCGGTCGTCCTTCAGGCTGTAGAGCGAGCCGACCAGCGAGCTGGCGGTGGCCTTGAGGCCGCCGGAGCCGATGGCCACCAGGATCAGGCCGATGGCCAGCCCCACGCCGCCCGGGATCAGGGCCAGCGCGATGTGGCCCAGCATGACCATGATGCCGGTGTAGAAGAGGACCTTCTCGGAACCCAGGATGCGGTCGGCCACCCATGCGCCGAGGATCGAGGAGAGGTACACGCCGCCGCCGTAGGCGCCCACCAGGCCGGTGGCAATGCCTTCGTCGATCCCGAGGCCGCCCTCGGCGACCGAGTAGTACATGTAGTAAAGCAGGATGCCCTGCATGCCGTAGAAGGAGAAACGCTCCCAGAGTTCTACGGAGAAAAGATTCGCCAGCATCCGTGGATGCCCGAAGAAGGTTTTGCCGGTCTGAGTGGACTGTTTTGTTGTTTCCGGCTGCGGGTTCCCGGACTGCACGGTATTGCTCACGGTGTTCTATTGTGACAGTCCGCTACATGTATTGTCATATTCTGCGCCCGGGACGGGGCTGCGTGTTAATGCATATCAGCAGGTCAGGCGGGGGTTCAAGGATTCATTGCGCGGTCTCCAGTTGAGCAGCGGCGGCCAGCAGCACCGCCTCCGAGCCGGGCTTGCCGATCAGCTGGACGCCCATGGACAGGCCCTCCTCGGTGGTGCTGACGGGCACCGCGATGGCGGGCAGCCCGCACACGTTGACCAGCGAGGTGTACGGCGAGTACTGGCACTGCCGCATGTAGTCAACGTCCGCGCTGTTGGAGGTGTACCAGCCCACCGGCCGGGGGGTCTGGGCCAGCGCCGGCGTCAGAACCAGGTCGTACCGGCCGAACTGTGCCCGGGTGTCGTCCTGGAAACGCGCCAGCGAGGCCAAGGCTTCCGGCAACGCCTCCGGCCTGCGCTTCAGGGCCCGGCGCCGGAAGGCGCGGGTGAGCGGCATGAGCTGCGGTTCGCGGCCGGACGGCAGCTCCAGCCGGTTCAGTCCGGAGGTCCACACCGTGGCAAACGCCTCCGGGTAGCGGTTGTCATAGCGGATCTCCGATTCCTCGAGCGCGTGGCCCAGCCCCAGCAGCAGCTCCACCGCCGTGTCCAACGCCTCCCGTGCCTCCGGCTCCAGCGACAGGGGATAGGCGGACTCGAACGGAGAGTCGGTGCTGACGCCGATCCGGAAACGCCCTTCGGCGCGTAGCGCGGCAGCCAGGAAGCCGGGTTCCCCCGGGAAGGCCGCGCGGGCCCGCGGCTCGTCCGCCATGGCGTCCATCAGCAGCCCGGCATCCGCCGCCGTGCGGGCCAGGGGCCCGGCCACCACCAGCCGGCCGGCGTCGTCTCCGGTGGTGCCGGCCGGGAGCCGGCCGCGTCCCGGTTTCAACCCCACCAGCCCGGTGGCGGCCGCCGGGATACGGATCGAGCCGCCGCCGTCGGAGCCGGGGGCGAAGGGAAGCATGCCGGCGGCCACGGCAGCGGCGCTTCCGCCGGAAGAACCGCCCGGACTCAGCGCGGGGTCCAGCGGGTTGCGGGCCGGCGGCGCCACACGGTTCTCGCTGTAGGAGGTCAGGCCGAACTCGGGGACCTGCGTCTTGCCCAGGCTGATGACGCCGGCGGATTCGAGTACGTCCACCAAGGGGTGGTTGGCCAATGCCGGCCGGTGCTCCATAGCCGCGCTGCCGTGCGTGGTCGGAACGCCGGCCACATCCGTGAGGTCCTTGAAAGCCACCGGCAGGCCGTGCAGCCGGCCCAAAGGCCCGCCGCGTGCCTGGTGGTCGTCCGCGGCGCGTGCCTGTTTGAGCGCCTGGTCGGCCGTGACGGTGATGAAGGCGCCGAGCCTTGGATTCAGGGCGTCGATGCGTTGGAGGTAATGCTCCGTCAGTTCGCGGGCGGACAGTTCGCCGCGGGCCACGGCGTCGCGCTGGGCGACAGCCGTCAAGTCATGCAAAGCAGTCATCGCCCGTAAGCGTAGCCCTGCCCGGCGGTGGGGGCTAATCCCCGCCACCCATCGGCGCGCCGGTGTCTCGCCCTGCCAGTGTCCGCCGGTGGCTGCCGCCCCGCTGTTCCCGCCCGCCCGGTCAGCCGAGGAACCTGGCTTCGATGGGTTCCTCCACCGCGACGGCATCGGGCCCGTCGCCGGCCTGGGCTGTCACGCGGTAGGCCAGTTTCCCGTCGGTCTCGCTGACCGCCTCAGCCAGTTTTGTGCCGCGGTAGACCAGCCCGACGCCGTCGTCGGTGCAATGCGTTTCGCCCAAGATGCCGTCCGCCACGAGCCGGTGCACCAGCGGCCGGCGCTGCGGTTCCGAGTCGTAATGGACGCCGTTGTCGTAGGGCAGCAGTGCCAGCCCGTTCGTGACCGGCCGCAGCTCGGGGCCGAAGGAGTCGGTGGTGCCGCCGCGGAACCAGCAGATGGAGCCGGCGGAGACCCCGGCCAGGACCACGCCGGCCTGCCAGACCCGTCTGAAAATATCCTCCAGCCCGTGGACCCGCCAGACGGCCAGCAGGTTTGCCACCGAGCCGCCGCCTACCCACACCACGTCCTGGCCCAGCAGATGCTCCTCGATGTCCGGCACATTGGGCATGGTGAACAGGTTCAGATGGCTCAGGCCGTAGCCGGCCCCCCTGGCCGCCTCGTCCAGCTCGGCTTGGAACCAGCGCTGGTCGCCCCCGGCGGTGCCCAGGTGGACCAGCCGGGGTGCCCGCCCGGTGGGCCCCGCCAGTTCGACGGCGTAGTGCACCAGGTGGTGGAACGCGATCCGGCTGCGAACGCCGGCCTTGATTCCGCCGGAAGTCGCGAGGATGGTCGGCTGGTCTGCGGCCATGGGTGCCCCTGTCTCATTAAGGTGCGGCGGACGATCCCACTATAGGCTTGGAAAGGGGGCAAATCGCGGGTACGCCCGGAGCAGGAATTGACCAGCGGCGGAACGGCCTGCCGCGGATAACGGAGGTTGCCATGAGCGATGTAGAGAACGTGGATGTCAACAGCGTCGGCGGCGACGCCACCATTCTGGACGTGCGCGAAGACTACGAATGGGAAGCCGGACATATTGCAGGCGCCGTGCACATTCCGCTTAACGAGCTGCCCCTGCGCCTGGAGGAGCTGGACCCCGACGTGGACCTGCATGTGGTGTGCCGCAGCGGCGGTCGGTCCTTCCGGGCCACCGAATGGCTGATCGGCAACGGATACTCCGCAGTGAACGTCGACGGCGGGATGGGTGCCTGGCTGGACGCCGGCAAGCCGATCGTCTCGGAGAACGGGCAGGAGCCCCGGGTCCAGTAATGGCAGGCGTCTATACCTTCCTGGGGCCGGAGGGAACGTTCACCGAAGCTGCCCTCCTCCAGGTTCCCGGGGCGGCTGACGCGCGCCGGATTCCGTCCGCGAGTGTCGAGGCCGCCGTGGACGCCGTTCGCGCGGGCGAAGCCGGCGCGGCCATGGTTCCGATCGAAAACTCGGTCGAGGGTGGCGTCAGCGCCACGCTGGATGCCATCGCGGGCGGCGAGCCGCTGCGGATCATCGGGGAGGAACTGGTCCCCATCCGGTTTGTGCTGGCCGTCCGGCCCGGCATCGAGGGGGGGACGTCGCGGTGGTGTCCACCCATCCGCATGCCTGGGCGCAATGCCGCACCTGGTCCTCAGCGAACATTCCTCAGGCGGAATACCTTCCCGCCTCCTCGACGGCCGCGGCAGCGGTGGGACTGCTGGAGCCTGCGGCCGGCTACGATGCGGCGATCTGCTCGCCGCTCGTGGCCCGGCAGCGCGGCCTGCAGGTGCTTGCCGAGGATATCGGCGACATTCCGGACGCCGTCACCCGGTTCATTCTGGTGAGCCGGCCCGGTGCCCTGCCCGCGCCGACCGGCGCCGACAAGACCACGCTGGTGGTCCCGCTGCCGCAGGATCATCCGGGGGCGCTGGGGGCAATCCTGGAACAGTTCTCCAGCCGGGGCGTGAACCTGAGCCGGATTGAGTCCCGCCCTACCGGCCAGTTTTTGGGGGATTATTTCTTCAGCCTCGACGCCGAAGGCCACTTGGCCGAGGAGCGGGTGGCCGACGCCGTCCGCGGGCTGCACCGGCTCAGCCCGGGCATCCGGTTTTTGGGCTCCTACCCGCGCGCCGACCGGCGCGGACTGACGGTTCCGCGCCGCAACCAGGACGAGGCCTTCCGGAAGGCCGACCTATGGGTGCAGGACCTGCTGTTGGCCCGTTGACGGCCTCGCCGGGCTGTCGGCCCGCGGTTATGGTCAGTATGCTGAGGAAAATCGCACCTGCGACCAAAGATCGGAGCACCATGACGCAGCAGAACGACAGGGACCAGTACCAGGACGGGGAGCCGACCCCGGTGGAGGCACTCAACCAGACCCCGAGCGAAAACCGCGCGGGCGACCTCGGGGACCAGGGCAATGACCTGCGCTTCGCCGAGGAGCAGCAGCTGATCGACCAGCAGGCGGCCGGCGAATTCCCGATTCCCCGGGACGAAGACCTGCAGCAGCCGGATGCAGATGTTCCGGTGCTCGAAGCAGACGAACAGCCCATCGACGTTCCGGGCGAGGAACTACACAACACGGACCGGGCCGACGCCAGCGACGACCCGCTCAACGCCGGTGGCGACGACACGTAAACGCTGACCATACGTCAACGCTGCAGCGCCCCGGGCGGCCGCCGGTTCCAGGCCGCCGCCCGGTCGCTGCCGGCGGAGGGGACCGACTCGGTGCGCACCGCTAGCGACCGCGGCCTGACCTGAACGGTCAGCGACGTGACCGGCCCGGACGGATCGCCGTCGAGCTGGCTTCCCATCGGCTCGTGCGCGGTGATGCGGACCTTCCGTCCACGGTGGTACTCGATCACCGGAATCGGCGCGCTGTGCCGCACCAGGGTCTTTGCGGCAATCCACAACCAGCCGATCGCGCTGCGCGGACTGAGCACCACGATGTCCAGTTCGCCGTCGTCGATCTCCGCGGTGGGGATGAAATCGATGCCCGCCGGCAGCTTCCCGCAGTTGGCCAGCAGGATGCTGCGGACCCGACGGGGTTGGGCCGGCCCATCGTCGATGCTGACCATGACGCGCTCCCGCTGGCCGGCAAGGTGGCGGACGCCGGCCTCCGAATAGGCCATCCAGCCGAACCGGCGTTTCAGGTCGTCACGGGTGTCGGCCAAGACGTCCGCATCCACGCCGATGCCGGCGATCACCAGGAAGCTGTCCTGCGACCGTTCGCCGGTTGCCTCGTTCTCCAAGGTGATGTCGGCGGTGTCGATCTTGCGGATGACCCCGTGCAGGGCCACATGGATGTTGGCCCGCAGGGCACTCGGCTCGAGACCCAGGTTGCGGGCCAGCAGGTTCCCGGTGCCCAGCGGCAGCACGCCCATCGGCACCTGGGTGCCGGCCAACTCCGAGGCAACCACCCGGATCGTGCCGTCTCCGCCGCCGGCGATCACCACGTCGGCACGCTCTGCGAAGGCCCGCTTGGCTTGCCCGTGCCCCGGGTCCTCGGGCGTGGTTTCCAGCACCAGGGGCGGGCTCCAACCGGCCGCTGCGCAGGCTGCTTCCACCTCCCGTCGCGCCTCGGCGGCCGCGTTCTTGACCGGGTTCAGGATGAATACCACGCGCTGGTCCGGCAGGTCCGGGGACGGGACAGGAGCGGCAGGCACCGCTTTCGGGCGGGACCCGAACATGCGGCGGAGGCCCGGCCATCCCGCCACCAGGGCGGCCACCGCCGGAACGATGATGAGGGCGGGCATCCATTCGGCAGTCATGTTGGTCATAGACTATCCAGCCCCGCCGGTTTGGCACATTGGAGGCCCCGATCGGCGGCGGAGGCCGCGGATCGAGGCCGGAAAGCCTTTTTCGGTACCCTTAGCAGGTGATCGATGTAAACGAACTCCGCGCCAATCCAGAGATTTTCCGTGCCTCCCAGCGCGCCCGGGGCACTGACGAGTCGGTGGTCGACGCCGTGATCGCCGCCGACACCGCCCGCCGGGAAGCGATCAACCGCTACGAGGGGCTGCGCGCCGAACAGAATCTCTTCGGCAAGAAGGTGGCCCAGGCCAAGGGCGAGGAGAAGGCAGAGCTCCTGGCGCAGGTGAAGGAGTTGGCAGCATCGGTCAAGGAAGCCCAGGCCGCGTCCGACGCCGCCCGGAACCAGCAGGAAGCGCTGCTGCGCAGCATTCCCAACCGGATCGAAGACGGTGTTCCGGCCGGCGGCGAGGATGACTTCACCGTGGTCAAGACAGTCGGCGAGCCCCGGGACTTCGCCCGTGACGGGTTCGAGCCGAAGGACCACCTGGCCATCGGAGAGCTGATCGGCGCCATCGACATGGAACGCGGGGCCAAGGTCTCGGGCTCCCGCTTCTACTTCCTGAAGGGCGTGGGTGCCCGGCTGGAGATTGCCCTGATGAACATGGCGCTGGACCAGGCCGTGTCCAACGGCTTCATCCCCATGATCACCCCCACCCTGGTCCGGCCCGAAACCATGCAGGGGACCGGCTTCGATGTGGAGCACGACGACGAGATCTACCGCCTGGAGCGGGACAACCTGTACCTGACGGGCACTTCGGAGGTGGCACTCGCGGGCTACCACGCCGACGAAATCCTGGACCTGTCCGGCGGACCGACGCGGTACGCCGGCTGGAGCTCCTGCTACCGGCGCGAGGCCGGCGCCGCCGGCAAGGACACCCGGGGCATCATCCGCGTGCACCAGTTCAACAAACTGGAAATGTTCATCTACTGCCAGGTTGAGGAGGCCGCCGAGGAACACGCCCGCCTGCTCGCCTGGGAAGAAGAAATGCTGGCAAAGGTGGAACTGCCCTACCGGGTGATCGACACCGCCGCGGGAGACCTCGGCATGAGCGCGGCCCGCAAGTTCGACTGCGAGGCCTGGGTGCCCACCCAGCAGGCCTACCGGGAGTTGACGTCCACCTCCAACTGCACCACCTTCCAGGCCCGCCGGTTGAACATCCGCGAACGCCAGGCGTCGGCGGACGGCGAAAAGAAGGGCACGAGGGCAGTGGCCACCCTGAACGGAACCCTGGCCACCACGCGCTGGATCGTTGCCATCCTCGAGCACCACCAGAACGCTGACGGCTCCGTGAACGTACCTGCCGCACTGAGGCCCTACCTGGGCGGCATGGAGGTCCTGCCGGTGCTCTCCTAGCGCGCCGTTCCGCGCCGCCGGCCGGCATGTGGGTGCCGTTGGGGCCGGAGGGCGTTCACCGGCACTTCATTCGCCAGTAGAAAATTTCCTACCCGGGTGTATGCCGCCCATGTTTGACTAGGGACATGACAACTACAGCTGATAAGGCTAACGCTGGCACCGAGGACCAGCGGATTGCTACAGAAGATATGACAAACGATAAGAAGAACGCGGCCAGGCGCCACAACTTCGTGGAAAACGGGTCCCGCAAGCTGGTGGCGCTGGACGTGGACGGCACGTTGGTCAACCACGACGGTCACATGAGCGATGCCGTGCGCGAAGCGGCGCGCGCCGTCGTCGACGCCGGCCATGAGGTGGTCGTCTCCACCGGGCGGTCCCTGAACGCAACGCTGCCGATCATCGAGCTGATCGGCGTCACCAAGGGGTATGCCGTTTGCTCCAACGGCGGTGTCACCCTCCGGATCGATACCTCGCTGGAGGACGGCTACGAGGTGATCGACCGGGTGACGTTCAACCCCGGACCGGCCTTGCGGGTGATGCGGTCCAAGCTGCCGACTGCCAAGTTTGCGCTCGAGGACGAAGAGGGCAATTTCCTGGCCACGGAGCGCTTCCAGGACGCCAGCTTTGGGATCGAGGCCATGGGCGTCGACTTTGAGACGCTGCTGGACTCCACGGCCGTGCGCGTGGTGGTTTCCAGCGCCGAAAACACTCCCGAGGAGTTCAAGGAGGCCATCGACACCGCAGGGCTCAAGGGAGTGACGTACTCGGTGGGCTGGACCGCGTGGCTGGACATCGCGGCCAACGGCGTGACCAAAGCCAGTGCGCTGGAATCCCTGCGCCGGAAGCTGGACGTCGAGCCGTCGCATACCGTCGCGATGGGCGACGGCCGCAACGACATCGAAATGCTGGACTGGGCCGCCCGCGGCGTAGCCATGGGACAGGCGCCCGAGGAGGTCGTGGCCGCCGCCCGCGAGGTCACGGGAACCGTGGAGGAAGACGGGGCGGCAGCCGTGCTGCGCAGCCTGCTGGACTGAGGAGATTCCCGGGTTGCACCACCCGGGCACACCGGTTCCCGACGGCTGCCTGGCGGTCCGGCGGCGGTCCTCAGGCTCCGCTGATGCCGAAGAGGCCGATGACCAGTGCCATGACCAGGAAGGTCACGAGTTCGTGCACGATGTTCAGCACGGTCAGCCCAACGGGCCGGCCTTCGAAGGCATCGTGCGTTGCGAAGCGGGCGGCGGTGAAGCCGGCCCAGAGGATGATGGCGGTCAGCACCGTGTTCCACAGGAAGTTGCCGCCGTAGAAATCCTGCGCAATGGCCGCCGAACCCGCCAGCACCCACGCGCTGATCAGGCTGACGACCACCGTGATGATGATCGGGCGTACGGCGTCTTTGCCTTCACCGGGGCTGACGTTGGCGGCCCTCATCCAGTAGTTGCCGAAGACCTTCGGCATGTACCAGACAGATCCGACGATCAGGGTCGAAAGGGTAGCCACGATGACCGCCCAGATGTTGATCTCCGGAACCATATGAACACTCCTCTTGTCGTTGTACCACTGACGGAGGCGGGCGCCGTCTCCCTAGGAGTCTAGGCGCCGCGGCCGTTGTTACCGTAACGAACGGGGCGAGTCAGCCGGGCGGCGCGACGGCGGGCAGGGCGGCGGGTCCGTGGACAAGGTTTAGCAGCCGGGCGGCTGCCGGGCGGCAGGCCCACTCCTCCACCCAGTGCGAGCGGACCACCGCCTTGCTCACGGCCTGGCTGGTGATGCCCAGTTCTTCGGCAATGTACTTCTGCTGGCCGCGCGCCCCCGCCGTCATCAGGTCCAGCACCTTCCACTCCGCGTCGGTGCGGGTGGCGACAAGCCGGCCGATGAGCCGCAGCACGGCTTCTGCTTCCGCCGCGGCCTCCGCATCGGGGCCGGACACGGCCAGCGGAACGCGCTCGCCGGTTTTCTGTGCACGGTTCACCGCGCGGCGTGCGTAGACCAGGCCCAGCCCCTCGGCGTCCTTGACGTCCTGCGGAAGCGGCGGCCGCAGTCCACCCACTCCGATTCCCACATGCCAGCGCCGGCTGCGCAGCGCGATCAGGGCGGCGTCGATGGCCGTGGACGGCTGCTCGACCGCGCCGATCGCTTCGTCGCCGACGGACCGCTGGAAGGGGATCGCCGCGGGCAGGTGGCGCAGCGACCTGATCAATTCGGGCACCAGGTCGCCCACCTCGCGGGAATCGCGCTGGTTGATGGTGAGCACGTACATGGCACCAGTATTGCGCCCGTCCGGGCAGGAACAACCGATTCCGGTTGGCTGGTGTGTCCTGCCGCCGGTAGCTCCGGTGCATGCAAAAGCGGCCCGGACCTGGGAGGGTCCGGGCCGCAGCCGTTGTTCCCGCCGGTTTCCGGCGAGGTTCAGTTCCGGCCCGGCGTGCCCGCCCTGCGGACCGCCGCGCCGGGGCCTTAACCCTGGTCTGCGAAGCGCCGGATGGAGGCTTCCAGTTCCGCCTCGGCGGCGGCCCGGTCCGCCCAGCCCTCGGCCTTGACCCACTTGCCCGGCTCCAGGTCCTTGTAGCGGGTGAAGAAGTGCTCGATTTCCTTGACCAGGAACTCCGGCACGTCGGAAAGCTCCTGGATGTGGTCGAAGCGCTTGTCGGCCGGAACGCACAGCACCTTGGCGTCGCCGCCGCCGTCGTCGGTCATGTTGAAGACGGCAATCGGGCGGGATTCGACCACGACACCCGGCAGCAGGTCATAGTCCTGCAGCATGACCATCGCGTCCAGCGGATCGCCGTCTTCGCCCAGCGTTTCCTCGAAAAAGCCGTAGTGGGTGGGGTACTGCATGGAAGTGAACAGCACCCGGTCCAGGCGGAGGCGGTGGGTCTCATGATCGATCTCGTACTTGACCCGCGAACCCTTGGGGATCTCGATGGTGACGTCATGCTGCATGGCTTCGCTCCTTGGAGGCGTTCAGAATTTTCGCTTCGGCGCCGCCGATGCACAACCGTGACCCGGCGCCAGACTACGCTTAACGATATAGGTCTTGCCCTTCCGTGCCGGCATCGGGGTTGGAGCTGGGCGTTCGCAACACTTCAAGATCCTCAGGAGGGGCAGCATGGGGCGTGGCTTCCGCGTGCTCACCTCCGGGCTGCTGGCAGTGGTATTCGCCGTGCTGGCTGTCCCCGCCGCATTCAACCTCGCCCAGGCCATCGAATGGCCGGAGCCGGAGCCGGTCATCAGCACCCCGGCCGCGCAGCTGCCGCCCACCGAACTGGCGGTCCCGCCGGCGGCCGAACCGGCCGGCGGGGCACCGGTGCCGGATCCGGCCGTGCTGGGGCCCGCCCTGGACGGGGCCTTGGCGTTCGACGGCGCCGGCGGCTTCACCGGGATCGTCACCGATGCGGCCACGGGTGACGTCCTGTACGACCAGGCCGCCGCCGAGCCGCTGGTTCCGGCGTCCAACCTGAAGCTGCTCACCGCCGTCGCCGCCCTGGATACCATCGGTGCCGACCGCCGGTTCACTACTTCGGTCAAGCGCGGCGGCGAACCGGGCGTGGTGTACCTGGTCGGCGGCGGCGATGCCTTGCTGGGCGCCGGGGAATCCAACCCAGGCGCGGTATGGGGCGAAGCCGGGCTGGCAACGCTGGCAGCCGAAACGGCCGAACAACTCGCCGCCGACGGGTACACCGGTGAACTTTCGGTGGCGGTGGACGACTCCCTCTACTCCGGGGCCGCCCTCAGCGCCGCCTGGGACCCGGGCGACGTGAAGAACGGCGAAATCGCCGCGGTGTACCCGCTCGCCCTCTACGCCGGGCGGGAACAGGCCGACGGCGGCGGCGACCTGGTGGCCGACGCCGCCGCCCTGGCGGGGGCAGCGTTCCGCGACGCGCTGGCCCAGGCCGTGGCCGGGCAGGAGCTCACCGTGAGGGGCGCGGTGGCACGCGAAGCGGCGCCGGCGGACGCTGCCGTGCTGGCGGAGGCGGAATCCGCCCCGGTGGCCGACCAAGTGGCCTACATGATGCAGCACTCGGACAATTATGTGGCCGAGGTCCTTGCGCGCAACACCGCCGTGGCGGCAGGGAAGCCCGGCTCCTTCGGCGGCGGAACCGAAGCCGTCCGCGAGGCAGTGCAGCGGCTGGGCATTCCGGTGGCGGGCATGGTGCTCGCCGATGCCAGCGGGCTGTCGATGGAGAACCGGGTCAGTCCTGCGCAGCTGGCCGCGGCGGTCAGGCTGATGGCTACCTCCGAGGATGCGGACCTGCGGGCCGGCATCGGTTCCCTGCCGGTCGCCGGCCTGACCGGCACCTTGTCCGGGCGCTACCTGGAAAACAACCCCGCCGGCGCCGGACTGGTCCGGGCCAAGACCGGCACGTTGAACACCGTGACGTCGCTCAGCGGCTACGTGGCCAGCGCCGACGGACGCCTGCTGGTTTTCGCCTTCGTGGCCAACGGCCTGGAAGGTTCGACCGACGCCGCCCGCGTGGCCGCCGACCGGGCGGCGACCGTGCTGGCCGGCTGCGGCTGCCGCTGAGCCGCAGCAGGGAAACCGCGCGCTGCTGAAGTGCTGCCGCTGAGCCCGGGCCGCCGGGCCGCAGCCGCCGGGATGCTTCCAATCGATGCCCGCCGGTAGTGACCCGCTCGCTGCTGATGTGATCTGATGGGACGCATGGACAGTAGCGCACCGACCCCCAGTGATTCCGGCGCCACCCCGGGCCCCGTCCCTCGGCTGGTCAACTGGGAACTGGCCGCGTCCACGGCAGCCACGCTGACCCCGGCCGGCCCCCGGATGAAGGCCGCGGAAATGCGCGCCGCGGTGGCGGAAATGCGCCGTCTGGCCGAAGAATCGGTGGACCACGTGCACCGCATCACGGGGTTGGAGGCTGCCCGCGACCTTCACGACTCCGACGTCCTGATCGTCGACCGTGCCGCCTGGTCCAAGGCAAACGCCCGCAGTTTCGAAGTCATGCTGGCCCCGGCCATCACCACGCTCGCCGAGAAGCGACCGGATCAGCTCAAGAACGCCACCACGGCAGTGGGCAGCGTGCTCACCGGCACCCAGATGGGCGCCATCCTGTCCTTCCTCTCCAGCAAGGTGTTGGGCCAGTACGACCCGTTCTGCTCCCTGTTGCCCGGCGGCCCGGCAGCCGGGCGGCTGATGCTGGTGGCGCCTAACATCGTCACCGTGGAGCGCGAACTGAATGTGGTGCCCTCCGACTTCCGCCTGTGGGTGTGCCTGCACGAGCAGACCCACCGGGTGCAGTTCGCCGCGGCTCCCTGGCTGCGGGACCACATGATGGAGCAGATCGGCGGGCTCTCGTCCTCGCTGGTGGAAAAAGCGGACACGCTGGGCGAGCGGCTGCAGCAGACCGTCAAGGCCGCCGTCGCCGCGGCCAAGGACAGCGGAAAGGACGACGGCGGAGGGCCGGGTTCGTCGCTGAAGGGCTCCCTCCTCGACCTCATCCAAGGCCCGGAAGAGAAGGCCGTTTTCTCCCACCTGACCGCCGTGATGAGCCTGCTGGAGGGCCACGCCAACGTCGTGATGGACGCGGTTGACTCCTCGCTTGTCCCGACGGTAAAGACCATCCGCCAGCGTTTCAACGCGCGCGGCAAGAGCCGCGGGGCGCTGGAGAACTGGGTCCGCAAACTCATGGGGCTCGATGCCAAGGCCCGGCAGTACTCCGACGGCGCCAAGTTCGTCCGCGCAGTGACCCGGCAGATCGGCATGGAGGGTTTCAACACCGTGTGGGAGCGTCCCGAGAACCTGCCCACCGAAGAGGAGATCCATCACCCCGATCTGTGGATCAGCCGGATGGACCTCAGCCGCCCATGAGCGGTGTTGCCGCGGACCGGCGCAAGCCCAAGTTGCATCCGCGTGTGGCGGACGCCCGGCACCAGCTGCGGCAGGCGCTGGAACAGTTCGGGCCGCCGGCAGCGACAGCGGAGACCGCCGAACCGCAGCTGTTGTTGGTGGCCTGCAGCGGGGGACCGGATTCGCTGGCCCTGGCCGTCGCCGCGGAATTCTTCAACCGGCCGGCGCGCAACGGCGTCCGTCCTTACCGGGTGGGGGCCGTCGTCGTCGACCATGGCCTGCAACAGGGCAGCGCGGAGGTGGCCGACGGAGCCCGGCTGCAGCTCGAATCGCTGGGACTTGCTCCGGTCCAGGTCCGCCGGGTGGCCGTGGAATCGGCCGGCATGGGGCCGGAAGCAGCCGCCCGGACGGCACGCTACGCGGCGCTCGATGCCGCGGCGGCGGAACTCGGGGCCGCCGCAGTGCTGCTGGGGCACACGCTGGACGACCAGGCCGAGCAGGTGCTGCTGGGCCTGGGCCGCGGTTCGGGCACGCGGTCGCTGGCCGGCATGCCGGTGAAACGGGGCTTGTATCTGCGCCCGTTCCTGTCGCTGCGCCGGGAAGACACCGAGGAGGTCTGCGCGGTTGCCGGCCTGCAGCCCTGGCACGACCCCGCGAACAGCGATCCACACTACATGCGCTCGCGCATCCGTACCCGGGTGATGCCGTTCCTGGAGGACGAAATGGGCCCCGGCGTCGCCGAGGCGCTGTGGCGGTCGGCACAGATCCTTGCCTCCGACGCCGACTACCTGCAGGCGCAGGCAGCCGAGGAATACCGCCGGCTTCGGGTGGCGACGCCGGACGGGCTGGAGCTGCCGCGGGAAGGCATGGAACAACTCCCTGCCGCCATGAAGCACCGCGTGATCGCCCTGGCCGCCGCGGAACTGGGCGGCGAAAACCCCAGCTACGAACGGCTGCTGGCGGCCGAATCGCTGCTGCGGCGCCAAGGTTCGGCCGGCCCGGTGCAGTTGGCCGGATTCGTCAGTGTCTACCGCCGGACTGCTGCCAATGCGGTTCACCAAGATGGCACCGGCTATGGCAATCTTGTGTTGAGAACAACTGGCCGCAGCCCCGGCCAGACAGACCGCTAGACCCGGGAGCATGTGGTGGATTCCAACGACGTCCAGGCAGACCTCAAGCACGTCCTCTACACCAAGGAGCAGATCCAGCAGCGCGTCGCCGAGCTGGCTGCCCAAATCGACAAGGACTATGAAGGGCGCGACCTGTTGATCGTCGGCGTCCTCAAGGGCGCGGTGATGGTCATGGCGGACCTGGCCCGGGCACTGCACAGCCACGTCAAGATGGACTGGATGGCCGTCTCCTCCTACGGCTCCGGCACCCAGTCCTCCGGCGTCGTGCGGATCCTGAAGGACCTCGAGACGGATTTGATGGGCAAGCACGTGCTCATCGTGGAGGACATCATCGACTCCGGGCTCACCCTGTCCTGGCTCAAGACCAACTTGATTTCGCGCGGTCCGGCCAGCGTGGAAATCTGCACCCTGCTGCGCAAGCCCGATGCCGCCAAGGTGGAAATCGACGTCAAGTACGTCGGCTACGAGATCCCAAACGAATTCGTGGTGGGCTACGGGCTGGACTACGCCGAGCGCTACCGCAACCTGGACTTCATCGGCACCCTGGCGCCGCACATCTACGAATAATCGCCGCACCGCCCGCCGCGGGTTAGGCTACGCCGAGAGGGAACTAATGCCCTCCGTCGAGCGTGAAGGAAGACGGACGGTGTATAGCTGTAGTAGCCCACGGGCTGCCATCACGCGCGGACAAGCAGGAGGGACGGGCGCAAGCCCCCAAGTCGCATGAAATTGAAGAACCTTTTCAAGGGACCGATCATCTGGATTGTCCTGGTCCTGGTCATCCTCCTGATCGCCGTGCCCAATTTAGCCGGTCCGCAGTCTTCACGGGTCGACACCAGCGTGGGACTTGAACTGCTGCAGGACAACAAGGCGGAACAAGCCCGAATAAACGACGGCGCCCAGAGCGTCGACCTCACCCTGCGCGAAGACCTGGTCATCGACGACGCCAACAAGGGCAAGTCGATCACCTTCTTCTACAGCCGCGACCGTGGCCCGGACATCGTGGACGCGATCAACGCCTCCGACGTGGACACCTTCACCGACCAGCCGGTGGAGAACAACTGGTTCATGAGCTTCATCAGCCTGATCCTGCCCATCCTGATCATCGGCCTGATCTTCTGGTTCCTGCTCACGCGCATGCAGGGCGGCGGTTCCAAGGTCATGCAGTTCGGCAAGTCCAAGGCGAAGATGATCACCAAGGACATGCCCCAGGTGACCTTCGCCGACGTCGCGGGCGTGGACGAGGCCGTGGAGGAACTGCACGAGATCAAGGAGTTTCTCTCCGAACCGGCCAAATTCCAGGCCGTCGGGGCCAAGATCCCCAAGGGCGTGCTGCTCTATGGTCCGCCCGGTACCGGCAAGACCCTGCTCGCCCGCGCCGTGGCCGGCGAAGCCGGCGTGCCGTTCTTCTCGATCTCCGGCTCCGACTTCGTGGAGATGTTCGTCGGCGTCGGCGCCTCCCGCGTCCGGGACCTGTTCGAACAGGCCAAGACCAATTCGCCGGCCATCATCTTCGTGGACGAAATCGACGCGGTCGGCCGTCACCGTGGGGCCGGCGTGGGCGGCGGCAACGACGAGCGCGAACAGACGCTGAACCAGCTGCTGGTCGAGATGGACGGATTCGACGTCAAGACCAACGTCATCCTCATCGCCGCCACCAACCGCCCCGACGTGCTGGACCCGGCGTTGCTGCGCCCGGGCCGCTTCGACCGGCAGATCGCCGTCGAGGCCCCCGACCTGGAGGGCCGCCACCAGATCCTGCAGGTGCACGCCGCCGGCAAGCCCATGGCGCCGGGTGTGGACCTGCGTTCCCTGGCCAAGCGTGCGCCCGGATTCACCGGCGCCGACCTGGCCAACGTGCTCAACGAAGCCGCTCTGCTGACCGCGCGGTCCAACGCCCAGCTGATCGACGACCGGGCGCTGGACGAAGCCATCGACCGCGTGATGGCCGGGCCGCAAAAGCGCTCCCGCGTGATGAAGGAGCACGAGCGCAAGATCACCGCCTACCACGAAGGCGGGCACGCCTTGGTCGCGGCCGCGCTGCGCTACTCCGCGCCGGTCACCAAGGTCACCATCCTGCCCCGCGGCCGCGCGCTGGGCTACACCATGGTGGTCCCGGAGGACGACAAGTACTCGGTGACTCGCAACGAACTGCTGGACCAGCTCGCGTACGCCATGGGCGGCCGGGTGGCCGAGGAGATCGTCTTCCACGATCCGTCCACCGGCGCGTCCAACGACATCGAGAAGGCCACCGGCACCGCCCGCCAGATGGTCACCCAGTACGGCATGAGCGAACGCGTGGGTGCCGTGAAGCTGGGCCAGGGCGGCGGCGAACCGTTCCTGGGCCGCGACATGTCGCATGAGCGCAACTACTCCGACCACGTCGCCTTCGTGGTGGACGAGGAAGTGCGCCGGCTGATCGACGACGCCCACGACGAGGCCTACGCCATCCTGACCGAGAACCGCGACGTGCTGGACCGGCTGGCCCTGGCCCTGCTGGAACGCGAGACGCTGAACCAGCGTGAGATCGCCGAGATCTTCCACGACCTGCGCCGCCGCGAGCTGCGCGACGTGTGGTTGTCCAAGGAGACCCGTCCGGTCCACAACATCCCGCCGGTGGTGTCGCGGCGCGAGCGGGAAGCTGCCGCCAACGGCCAGCAGCAGGAAGGAAGCCATGCGGCCGTGATCGTGGACCCGAACCCGGCCGGCGGGGACCTGCCCGGGGATGACGGCCGAAGCGGCGTACCCGGCGCCAGCAGCTAGGATCACATACGTGACCGAATACGATGACGTTGTCGCCGAGCTGGATTTTGACCCGCTGATCGACCTGCCCAGGATCGAGAAAGCGGTGCGCGAGATCCTGATCGCCGTCGGGGAAGATCCCGACCGCGAAGGCCTGCGGGACACCCCGCAGCGTGTCGCCCGTTCGTACGCGGAGGTGTTTGCCGGACTGCATCAGGACCCGGCGGACATCCTCGGCACCACGTTCGACATCAACCATGAGGAAATGGTGCTGGTCAAGGACATCCCGTTCTATTCGACCTGCGAGCACCATCTGGTTCCGTTCCATGGCACCGCCCACATTGGCTACATTCCGTCCCATGACGGTAAGGTGACTGGGTTGAGCAAGCTCGCCCGCCTGGTGGAGATCTACGCCCGGCGACCGCAGGTGCAGGAACGCCTCACCACGCAGATCGTCGAGGCCATGGTCAAGTACCTGGAGCCCAAGGGCGCGATCGTCGTCGTCGAATGCGAACACATGTGCATGTCGATGCGCGGTGTCCGCAAGCCGGGGGCGAAGACAGTCACCTCGGCCGTGCGCGGCCAATTGCGCGAGCCGGCCACCCGAGCCGAGGCCATGAGCCTGATCATCGGACGTTAGCGAAGAGAAGAGACGGTACACCTAGATGGATTCACTCGCCGCAGTCCCCGGAACCGGACCGGCCACGTCGCCACTGCCCGTGCTGCGCAAGGCGCGTGAGCCGAAGAAGTTCGCGGACCTCCCCACCGACCGCGCCGTCGTCATGGCCATCCTGAACGTCACCCCGGATTCGTTCAGCGACGGCGGCGACCACGCCAACAAGGAAGCGGCGATCGCCTACGGGCTCAAGCTGCTGTACGGCGGCGCCGACATCATCGACGTCGGCGGTGAATCCACCCGCCCCAACGCCGATTCGATCACTCCCGAAGAAGAGCAGAAGCGCATCCTCCCGGTCATCGAGGCACTGGTCAAGGCCGGCGCACTGATCAGCGTGGATACCATGCACGTGGACACGGCGGCCAAGGCGCTGGACGCGGGGGCGGCCATCGTCAACGACGTCTCCGGCATGACCCACGACCCGCACATGCCGGCCCTGGTGGCCGAGCGGAAGGTCCCCTACATCCTGATGCACCGGCGCGGGGATGCCCGGGAGGTCGATCCCAAGGCGGACTACCAGGACGTGGTGTCAGAGGTCCTCGCCGAGCTGACCGAACTGCGCGACAAGTTCCTCGCCGCCGGCGTAGCGCCGGAGCAGATCATCCTTGACCCGGGACTGGGCTTTTCCAAGAACGCCGAACACAACTGGGAGCTGCTGCGCGCCACGGACCGGATCGCGCAACTGGGGCACAAGGTGCTGGTCGGCGCCTCCCGCAAGCGGTTCCTCGGCTCCCTGCTGACCACCGCCGGCAAGGCAGCCGCACCCAAGGAACGCGACGAGGCCACGCTGGCGGTCTCCGCGCTGGCCGCTGCCAACGGCGCGTGGGGCGTGCGCGTGCACGACGCCGGCGCCTCGCTGGACGCGGTCAAAGTCGCCGCCGCCTGGACCAAGTAGGGCGCGACGTGACGCCAGCACCTCCGGCACGGCCGGACCTCATCAAGGTTTCCGGCATCAAGGCCGTGGGCTACCACGGCGTGCTGGAGCACGAGCGCCGCGACGGCCAGCCCTTCATTGTCGACGTGGTCCTGCACACCGATATCCGGGCCGCTGCGGCCGGTGACGACCTGGCGAAGACCGCAAACTACGCCGAGCTCGCCGACAAGGTGGAAGCGATCATCACCGGCGAGGCGCTGCAGCTGATCGAAACACTGGCCGAACGGATAGCGGACCACGTGCTGCGCACGTTCGCCGTGGCGGCGGTCGAGGTCACGGTGCACAAGCCGGAGGCACCCATCCAGGTGGAGTTTTCCGATGTCACGGTCAGCATCTACCGGGAGCAGCCATGAGCGTCCGCGCCGTACTGGCGCTGGGCAGCAACCTCGGCGCACGCAGTGACACTCTTTCGCACGCGGTGGCGGATCTGGTGGACACCCCCCACGTGCGGCTGCGCGAGGTTTCCGCAGTGGTGCAGACCAAGGCGGTGGGCGGTCCCGAGGACCAGCCGGATTACCTGAACATGGTGCTTGAGGTGGAGACCGACCTGGATCCGCACCAGCTGCTGGCCCACTGCCAGGCCGTGGAAAACAAGCACCACCGCACCCGCGAAGTGCGGTGGGGGCCGCGCACGCTGGACGTGGACATCATCACCTACGGCGACCTGACGCTCAACGACGAGGACCTGATCATCCCGCACCCGCGGGCGCACGAACGCGCCTTCGTGCTGGCGCCCTGGGCCTGGATGGACTCGAACGCCACGCTCAACGGCGTCCCGGTCGGCGAACTGGCGAAGGCGGCCGGCGACCTGGACGGCGTGGAACCCTACGAATCCGAGCCGTTCGAAGCCGGTCAATAGTGTCCGGCAGGGTGCGGGCTTCGTGAGGACCATCAGATACCGCTGGCTGGCGACCATCGCCGTCGTCACAGCCGTGCTGGGATGGCTGGGGAACCTGGTCGCCGCGCGCGGCGGGCTGCCGGTGCCCGTCCTGCACCTCTCCTCGCTGGCGACGATGGCCGCCATCGCCGTTTTCACCCTGGTGCTCGGCCTCAAGGTGCGCCGCTGGCGCAACGGCAAACGGGACAAGGAGCTGAATCCGGTACTCGCGGCCCGCACGCTCGTGCTGGCGCAGGCCTGCGCCTATGCCGGCTCCCTGATCTTCGGGTGGCACACCGGCATCATGGTGGACCAGCTCATGCTGCTGCTGTACCGGCCGGGCCTCGGGGCGCTCCCGGCCGTGCTGGCTATGATGGGCGGTGGCCTGGTCATGGTGGTGATCGGGCTGGTGGTGGAGCGCTTCTGCAAGCTTCCGCCCGAGGACACCGAAGCGGCCAAGGACAACGGTACCGAGGCCCAAGGCGAGGGGGAGTATGCCTAGCGAAGCGATCGATCCGGCCGGCATCAGCTGGATCCGGGTCTCGCCCAAGTACGTCACCGTGAGGCTGGTCAGCTGGGCCGTTTTCACGGTGGTTGCCGTTGCCCTGCTCTCCACCCCGCTCGTCCTCGTGCTGACCGGCCTCTGGCCCGGATTCCCGGCGTGGCTCGGCTGGCTGCTGAGCCTGGGCACGCTCGCGCTCTGCGTCTGGGCCGGACTCTTGATTCCTCGCCAAGTCAGGGCCATCGGATATGCCGAACGCGACGAGGACCTGCTGATCAGGCGCGGACTGTTTTTCCAGCGCGTCATGGTGGTTCCCTACGGCCGGATGCAGTACGTGGATGTTGGCGTGGGACCGCTCGAGCGGGCCTTCGGCCTGTGCTCGGTGAAGCTGCACACCGCCAGCCCGCAGACCAACGCCGGCATTCCGGGAGTACCGGCGGCAGAAGGAGCCCGGCTGCGCGAACAACTCTCCGACCGCGGGCAGGCAAGGCTGGCCGGGCTATGACCGTTCCCGGCAGCAACGGGCAGGCCCCGCTGCCCGGGCAGGGGCCGGATGCGCCCGGGGAAGTAGTGCCGGCCTCCCACGGGGTGCCCTTGGCACCGGACGCCGCCGGCACCTGGCACCGGGTGCACCCCATCTCGCCGCTGGTCCGCGGCTGGATAGCGCTGGCGGCGATCGCCTACTTCTTCGGCCGGGACTGGTTCGAAGCCATGTTCCGCGGCGACGAGTTCTGGGGCCTGAGCGGAGGCCGCGCCGTCTGGACGGTGCTGATCATGGTGGTGGTCGCCGTGCTGCTGGTGGGCGGGTTTTTCCTGTCCTGGTGGTTCACCCGGTACCAGGTCACCGA
The DNA here is from genome assembly GCF_059092625.1 of Arthrobacter sp. Y3221114. Lineage (NCBI taxonomy): Bacteria > Bacillati > Actinomycetota > Actinomycetes > Micrococcales > Micrococcaceae > Arthrobacter > Arthrobacter sp. Y3221114. The sequence goes on along the minus strand of NZ_JBNHHW010000004.1, from coordinate 531,484 downwards.
TGACCATGTCCGCGTAAACTCCGGCGTCCTGTTCCGCCAGCACCGCCAGGCGCGGCTGGACCGGGTGCAGGCGATCGACGTCATCCAACCGCTGCTGGCTCGGATCTTCGGCCTGGCCGAGCTCAAGTTCGAAGTGGCCGACGCCGGCGAATCGGCCGTGCGGCTGGCCTACCTGCCGCTGGCGTCGGCGCAGCAGCTGCGCGCCACCATCCTGGCCCGGGCCGCCGGCTTGCGCAGCGATCCCGGCCACCCGCAGGAAGCCGTGGCCGAGGCCCCCGAACAGCAGATCCTGGCCATCCCGGGCGGCCGTATCCTCGGCGCCGCGCTGCTTTCCGGAACCACGGTGTTCCTGCTCATCATGCTCATCGCGGCCGGGCTCTCGACCTTTGTGTTCGACGCCGCGTTCGGCCCGGCCTTCCTGGTCCCCGCGGCGTTCGCCGTGGTGGCGGGCTACTGGTCCACCTTCAGCACCGGCTACAACTTCCGCGCAGCCATCTCCCCGGACGGCATCCGGCTCCGCTACGGCCTGCTGGAGACCCGGGCGCAGACCGTCCCGCCCGGCCGCGTGCAGGCAGTGGAAATCATGCAGTCGCCGCTGTGGCGCTTCAAGGGCTGGTACCGGATGCGCGTGAACGTGGCCGGCTACGGCCTCAGCGCGGAGAACGCGGGCGCCCGCACCGCGTTGCTGCCGGTGGGCACGCAGCAGGAAGTCATGCATATGCTGGCCCTGGTGCTCCCGGACCCGGGCACCGAGGACCCATTCACCGTCTTCGGGGCGGGCCTGGACGGGATCGCGGCCAGTGACCCGGACGACGCCGGTGCCTCCGACGGCGGATTCGTCACCTCGCCGCGGCGGGTGCGCTGGCTGTCCTGGCTGACCTGGCGGCGCAACGGCTTCGCCGTCACCGGGACCGCCTTGCTGGCCCGCAGCGGCCGGTTCTGGCGCAGCCTCTCGGTGGTCCCGCACGAGCGGACCCAGTCCATCGCGCTGCACCAGGGCCCGCTGGCCCGCCGCCTGCGCGTCGCGGACCTGCGCCTGCACACGACCGCAGGGCCGGTCACGCCGGTGATTTACCAGGTTGACGCCGACACCGCCCGCCGGCTCTTCGACGAGCAGTCGGTCCGGGCCGCCGCGGCCAGGCGGCGCAGCGTGCCGGAGCGCTGGCTGGAAGCCCGGGGGGCCGGGTCCGGTCCCATACCGGAGGCGGCCGAAGGGCGCCAGGACGGCGACCGCGGGCCGGCGCAGCAGGACGAACCACAGCGGGAGAGGGAGGTCCGCGATGGCGGGCAGGAGTAGACCCGGGCGGTTGGGCATCGGCGTGATCGGCGCCGGCAAGGTCGGTGCCGTCCTTGGTGCCGCGCTGCGCGGAGTGGGGCACGCCGTCGTCGGGGTGTCCGCGGTGTCCGAGGACAGCCGGGAACGGGCCGCGAACCTGCTGCCCGGCGTTCCGGTGCTGCAGATCCCGGAGATCGTGGAACGGGCCGAACTGGTGCTGCTGGCGGTACCGGACGATGCCCTGCCGGAGCTGGTGGACGGCTTGGCCGCGGCCGGGGTCTGGCAGCCGGGCCAGCTCGTGGTGCATACCTCCGGACGCTACGGCACCGCCGTGCTTGCGCCGGCACGGGCGAAGGGCGCCATCCCGCTGGCTATCCACCCGGCCATGACGTTCACGGGCATGAGCCTGGATCTCGCCCGGCTCAACGACTGCAGCTTCGGGGTGACGGCCGAGGCCACGGTGCTGCCGATCGCCCAGGCGCTGGTCGTGGAGATGGGCGGCGAGCCGGTGGTCATCGCCGAGAAGGACCGTACGCTCTACCACGCTGCCTTGGCGCACGCCTCGAACCACTTGGTGACCATCGCAGCCCAATCGGCGCAACTGCTGGCGGAAGCCGGCGTGGAGCAACCTGACCGCGTGCTCAGTGCGCTGATGCGGGCTTCCCTGGAGAATGCGCTGGCCTCCGGGGAAGCGGCGCTGACCGGGCCGGTGGCCCGCGGCGACGCCGGCACCGTCCGCAGCCACCACGAAGCGCTGCTGCGCCGCGAAGTGGATTCGGGCGGCACCGACATCCGCCTGGCCTACGAGGAACTGGCCCGCGCAACGGCCCAGCGCGCCCTCCGGCGGGGCTTGTTGAAAGAGATCCGCGCAACCGAGATTTTGGACATCCTGGCCCAGTCCCGTCCGGAGGAGAACCCGTGACCACCCGCCCCCGCCTTGTGAAAACCCACGCCGAACTGGAGGAAGTCACGGCCGGCCTGCTGGCGGGAGCCGGGGCCGCCGGGCGGCCGTCGCTGGGACTGGTGCCGACCATGGGAGCGCTGCACGCCGGCCACGCCGCGCTGGTGTGCGCCGCGCGGCAGGCGTGCGACGTCGTCGTGGTTTCCGTGTTCGTGAATCCGCTCCAATTCGGCGAGCAGGAGGACCTGGACCGTTACCCGCGCACGCTGGAGGCCGACCTGGACCTGCTGGCGGCGTGCGGGGCAGACGTGGTGTTTGCTCCCGCCCTGGAAGAGGTCTACCCGGACGGCGAGCCGCTGGTCAGGATCTCCGCCGGTGCGCTCGGTGCGAAGTTCGAGGGCGCCTCCCGCCCGGGCCACTTCGACGGCGCCCTTACCGTGGTGGCCAAGCTGCTCCACTACGGTCTGCCCGCGGCGGCCGGAGCGGCCGATTACCGCGCCTACTTCGGCCAGAAGGACGCGCAGCAGCTCGTCCTGGTCAAGCGCATGGTGGCCGACCTGAACTTCCCGGTGGAAATTGTGGGTGTGCCGACGGTGCGCGACGACGACGGGCTGGCACTCTCCAGCCGCAACCGTTTCCTGAACGAGGCCGAGCGGGAAGCGGCGCTGGTGCTTTCCCGCAGCCTGGCCTACCTGCGCAGACAGGCTGACCGGCACGAACCGCTGGACGTGGACGGCGCGTTGGCCATGATCGGGTCGGTGCCGCTCATCCAGCTGGACTATCTGGAAGTGGTGGATCCACGGACGCTGGAGCCGCTGGCCTTCAACTGCAGGGAAACGCCGTTCACCGGCGAGGCCCTGGCGCTGGTGGCCGCGAAGGTCGGTCCGGTGCGGCTGATCGACAACGCGCAGCTCGGCTACTGAAGCCCCGGGACGAAGCCCCGGGACGTTTGGCTGGCCCGGCCCCGGTACCGGTACCCTTAACTACCGTGACCCGCGATAATTCCCCCACCCCACATCCCGCAGCCGAGGCTGCCGACGCCTCCGAGCAGATGCATGTGCGCATGGCCAAGCGCGCCAAACTTTTGGAGCGCGGCGTCGAGGCCTACCCGGTGGGCGTGGACCGGACCCACACGCTGGCCGAGGTGCGCGAAAAGTACGGCCACCTCGAGGCAGACGAGACCACCGGCGACGTCGTTGGAGTGTCCGGGCGCGTGGTCTTCATCCGCAACACCGGCAAGCTCTGCTTCGCGACCCTGCAGGAAGGCAGCGGGGTACGCCTGCAGGCGATGTTGAGCCTGGCGAACATCGGCGAGGAAGCGCTCGCCGACTGGAAGGCGCTGGTGGACCTGGGCGACCATGTGTTCATCCGCGGCGAAGTCATCAGCTCCAAGCGCGGTGAACTGTCGGTGATGGCCGATACCTGGCAGATGGCCTCCAAGGCGCTGCGTCCGCTGCCCGTGCTGCATGCCGGCCTCAATGAAGAAACCCGTGTGCGGCAGCGCTACGTGGACCTCATGGTGCGCGACGAAGCACGCCGGATGGTTTACACCCGTGCTGCCGTCATCCGCTCCATCCGGGAGACCCTCCACTCCCACGGCTACGTGGAAGTGGAGACCCCCATGCTGCAACTGGTCCACGGAGGCGCGACGGCCCGTCCCTTCGAGACACACCTGAATGCCTTCGACCAGGACATGACCCTGCGCATTGCCACGGAGCTTTACCTCAAGCGCGCGGTGGTCGGCGGCATTGACCGGGTCTTCGAGATCGGCCGGATATTCCGCAATGAAGGCGTCGACTCCACTCACAGCCCCGAATTCACCACGCTGGAAAGCTACGAGGCGTATGCCGACCAGTTCGTCATGGGCGAGCGCATGAAGGAAATGATCCTGAATGTGGCCGACACCATAGGCACCCGGGTGATTGAAACCCCGCAGGGCACCATCGACCTGAACGGGGAATGGCGCTGGCTGGGTGTCTATCCCGGCTTGTCCGAAGCGGTGGGACGGGAAATCACCCCGCAGACCGGCGGCGAGGTGCTGCGCGAAATAGCCGAACAGCATGGCGTGAAGATCGACCCGAAGTGGGATACCCAGAAGACCGTCGTCGAGCTGTTCGGCGAAATCGTCGAGCCGACGCTGCTGCAGCCGACCTTCGTTTACGATTACCCGCCGGCCGCGCAGCCGCTCGCACGCAACCACCGGGACAATCCTGAGTTGATCGAGGCGTGGGACCTGATTATCGGCGGAATGGAACGGGGTACCGCATTCTCGGAGCTGATTGATCCGGTGATTCAGCGCGAACGCCTGACCGAGCAGTCGCGAATGGCAGCGGCGGGAGACGAGGAAGCGATGCAGTTGGACGAAGACTTCCTGCGTGCCCTCGAATACGGCGCGCCGCCGATGGGCGGAATCGGACTCGGCATTGACCGATTGGTGATGCTTTTCACCCAGGTGGGAATCCGCGAAACGATTCTGTTCCCGCTGCTGAAGCCGGAGCTGGGCTGAGCATGGAATATCTGTGGGTACTTGCACCGTCGCTCGGTGTCGGGCTTTTGTTCTATTTCGTGATGAAAGCCATATTCAACGCCGACCGGAAAGAACGCGAAGCGTTGGCGGAGGCCGAGCGTGAAGCCGAAAGGCGCGCGTCCGAAGGCGGCGAAGAATAAGGGCAGGCCCCGGACAATCATCAATTGTCCGGGGTTTTTCCTTTAATCACATTCCCGCGCCAGGTGCAGTGATTTCCACCATGGTCTAATCCGATATGTATCATGCCGGATTGCGGGCCGACCGAATCAGGCTGTATTGCCTTCAAATGGAGTGTAGGACATAATAAGTATGGTTCGGATTATACCGGACAAATTGATACACCCACCCAAAGGAGCCTTCTGTGGCGCAAGAAGTAAAAATCATTCTGGTTGATGATCTGGATGGTGGCTCGGCCGAGGAAACGGTCCGGTTCAGCCTTGATTCCAGCAGCTACGAAATTGATCTTTCTTCATCGCATGCCGAGGCGCTTCGCGACGCGCTCAAGCCGTACATTTCTGCCGGCCGGAAGATTCCTGCCCGGGGCTCCAAAGCCTCCAAGCCGTCCGGCGGCGCACGCAACCAGGACGCCTCGGCGATCCGCGCGTGGGCACGGGAGAACGGTTACAACGTTAGCGATCGCGGACGTGTGCAATCTGAAATCATCGAGGCCTACAAGGCCGCCCACGGGGGATAACGGGCGGCCCGTTCCACACGGGCAGATCGATCGGCGGGGCGGACAGGCAACTGTCCGCCCCGTTTGCCGTCCTGTGGGGGGCATTACCCCTAGGGCGAACAGGCCGCACAACGGCCATCCGGGCACGTAGCATCAAAGTACGCAGTAGCTAGGAGTGTGCGAGATGTTTGAGAGATTTACCGACCGTGCCCGTCGCGTTGTCGTGCTGGCTCAAGAAGAAGCCCGCATGCTCAACCACAACTACATCGGCACCGAACACATCCTCCTCGGATTGATCCACGAGGGTGAGGGCGTTGCCGCCAAAGCACTGGAGTTCCTCGGCGTCTCGCTGAATGGCGTTCGTGAGCAGGTCCAGGAGATCATCGGCCAGGGCCAGCAGGCTCCGAGCGGCCACATTCCGTTCACGCCGCGCGCCAAGAAGGTGTTGGAGCTGTCGCTGCGCGAGGCACTCCAGCTTGGCCACAACTACATCGGTACCGAGCACATCCTGCTGGGCCTGATCCGCGAAGGCGAAGGCGTGGCCACCCAGGTGCTCGTCAAGCTCGGCGCCGACCTCAACCGCGTGCGCCAGCAGGTCATCCAGCTGCTCTCCGGCTACCAGGGCAAGGAGCCGGTCACCGCCGGCCAGCAGCAGGAGGGCACTCCTGCCGGATCGGTGGTGCTGGACCAGTTCGGCCGGAACCTCACACAGGCTGCGCGTGAATCCAAGCTCGACCCGGTGATCGGGCGCGAGCACGAGATGGAACGCGTCATGCAGGTCCTCTCCCGCCGCACCAAGAACAACCCGGTGTTGATCGGCGAGCCCGGCGTCGGCAAGACCGCCGTCGTGGAGGGCCTGGCCCAGGCAATTGTCCGTGGCGACGTGCCGGAGACCATCAAGGACAAGCAGCTCTACACGCTGGACCTGGGATCCCTGGTGGCCGGTTCACGCTACCGCGGTGACTTCGAGGAGCGGCTGAAGAAGGTCCTGAAGGAAATCCGGACCCGTGGCGACATCATCCTGTTCATCGACGAGATCCACACCCTGGTGGGTGCGGGTGCCGCCGAGGGCGCGATCGACGCAGCCTCCATCCTGAAGCCGATGCTGGCACGTGGCGAACTTCAGACCATCGGTGCCACCACCCTGGACGAGTACCGCAAGCACATCGAGAAGGACGCCGCGCTGGAGCGACGGTTCCAGCCGATCCAGGTGGAAGAGCCGTCCGTGGAGCACGCCGTGCTGATCCTCAAGGGACTGCGGGACCGCTACGAGGCGCACCACCGTGTGTCCATCACCGACGGTGCCCTGGATGCCGCCGCGCACCTGGCCCACCGGTACATCTCCGACCGCTTCCTCCCGGACAAGGCAATCGACCTGATCGACGAGGCCGGGGCACGGCTGCGCATCCGCCGGATGACCGCACCGCCGGAGCTCAAGGACATCGACGAGCGCATTGCCGAGCTGAAGAAGCAAAAGGAATCGGCCATCGATGCCCAGGACTTCGAAGGTGCTGCCACGCTGCGGGACCAGGAAGGCAGGCTGCAGGACGAGCGGGCCGAGAAGGAACGCGCCTGGAAGTCCGGCGACCTGGACGAGATTGCCGAGGTGGACGAAGACCTGGTGGCAGAAGTGCTGGCCAACTCCACCGGCATTCCCGTGTTCAAGCTGACCGAGGAAGAGTCCAGCCGCCTTATACACATGGAGGCCGAGCTGCACAAGCGCGTGATCGGCCAGGACGAGGCGATCAAGGCCATCTCGCAGGCGATCCGCCGTACCCGTGCCGGCCTGAAGGACCCCAACCGTCCCTCCGGCTCGTTCATCTTCGCCGGCCCCACCGGCGTCGGCAAGACCGAGCTCGCCAAGGCCCTGGCGGAATTCCTCTTCGGCGAGGAAGACGCGCTGATCACCCTGGATATGTCCGAGTACTCGGAGAAGCACACGGTCTCGCGCCTGTTCGGTGCCCCTCCGGGTTACGTGGGCTACGAGGAAGGCGGGCAGCTGACCGAAAAGGTCCGCCGCCGCCCGTTCTCCGTGGTGCTCTTCGACGAGGTGGAGAAGGCACACGCCGACCTGTTCAACTCGCTGCTGCAGATCCTCGAGGACGGCCGCCTGACGGACAGCCAGGGTCGCGTCGTGGACTTCAAGAACACGGTGATCATCATGACCACCAACCTTGGCACGCGCGACATCTCCAAGGGCGTCATGACCGGTTTCCAGTCCGGCACGGATACCAAGACCGGGTACGAGCGGATGCGGGCCCGGGTCCAGGATGAGCTCAAGCAGCACTTCCGGCCCGAGTTCCTCAACCGCGTTGACGACACCGTGGTCTTCCCGCAGCTGAGCGAGGAGGAGATCGTCCAGATCGTGGATCTGTTTGTCGAGCGCCTGCGGAAGCGGCTCGCCGAAAAGAACCTCAAGATCGACCTGACCGACGCGGCCAAGGTGCTGCTGGCCACCCGCGGCTACGATCCCACGATGGGTGCCCGGCCGCTGCGCCGGACCATCCAGCGGGAGATCGAGGACCAGCTCTCCGAGAAGATCCTCTTCGGCGAGTTCCACCCGGGCGAGACCATCCACGTGGATGTCGAGGGCGAAGACGACGCGGCGACGTTCGTCTTCAGCAGCACCGGAGCACCCAAGGCAATCGAGGGAGTCCCGGACACCCCGGCACTGTCCCAGTAGCTTGCACTGCACTGCGCAGGGAGAACCCCGGCTTCGGCCGGGGTTCTCCCGTTTAACCGCACACGGCCGCCTCGCGTAGCAAAGCCGCGAATTGCGCCCGTCTCCTGTGATCGGGAACACAAGTAGTGTTTACTGAATCCATGCGTTCTGAAGCAGTCACTTCCGAAATGCGGCCGGAGCTGCCCACCCAGCAGGCCGCCGCCACCCCGTTCCACGACCTGGACCGCTTTATCGCGATGCCGCGGCTGGGGTCCCTGGCTCTCAGCCCGGACGGCAACCGGCTGGTCACCTGCGTCAGCGTGCTGAACCCTGCCTCCACCGAATACGTTTCCGCCCTCTGGGAGGTCGATCCGCGCGGTGAGCGCCCGGCGCGCCGGATTACCCGCAGCTCCAAGGGCGAGTCCGGGGCGGCTTTTGCGCGCAACGGCGACCTCTACTTCACGTCCGCCCGGCCCGATCCCGAGGACTCGGCTGAGGAACCGGTCCCGGCCCTGTGGCGCTTGCCGGCCGCCGGAGGCGAAGGCCGCATGGTTCTGTCCCGCCCCGGCGGAGTCGCAGCGGTGCGCTGCGCGCGGGACGCTGACACCGTGGTGGTCGACGCCCAGGTCCTGGGCGGGGCCGCCGACGAAGAGGACGACGCGAACCGCCGCGCCGCCCGGAAAGACAAGAAAGTCTCGGCGATCCTGCATTCCGGGTACCCGGTGCGCTTCTGGGACCACGATCTGGGGCCGGGGCAAAAACGGCACTTCGTGCTCGAGGGCAACGCGGAGGAGGCAGCCCGAACCTTCACCGTGGACGACGAGCCGAAAGGCCGGCTGCGCAACATCACCGGCTGGGCGGGAACCGCCTTGCTGGAAACCGCCGCCGAGCTGAGCCCGGACGGCGCCACCCTGGTGGTCAATGTCCGCCGGCCGCTGGCGCGGGGCGACGCCCGGAGCGTGCTCGCCGCCGTCGACACAGCCACCGGCGGGCAGCGGATCCTGCTGGAGAGCCCGGACACCGACTACGCGCCGGGCCCGGTCAGCCCCGACAACCGCACCGTGGTGGTGGCCTGCGAGTCCGTCTCCGGGCCCGGGACCATTCCGTCCGTCACGCTGGGACTGCTCCCGCTGGCCGGCGGTGAGTTGCGTCCGCTGGCTGCCGACTGGGACCGCTGGCCCAGCCCCGCAGCCTGGCTGCCCGACGGGTCGGCGCTGTTGGTCACCGCCGATGACGGCGGCCGCACCCCGGTGTTCAGCATCGAGGTCGCGACGGGTGCCGTGCGCCAGGTGACGCACGACGACGCGGCCTACACCGACGTCGTGGTCAGCCCGGACGGGCAGTTCGCCTACGCCCTGCGCAGCTCCTACCTGTTTCCGCCCGAGCCGGTGCGCATCGACGTGTCCTCCGGCGAGGCCACTGTCCTGCCCTCGCCCGCGCCCCGCCCGGAGCTGGGCGGGAGGCTGGAAGAGATCACGACGACGGTGGGCGCCGGGGGCGCGCACATCCCGGTGCGTGCCTGGCTGGCCCTGCCCGGTGACGCATCCGCGCAGAAGCCGGCCCCGCTGGTGCTGTGGGTGCACGGCGGCCCGCTCGGCTCGTGGAATGCGTGGAGCTGGCGCTGGTGCCCCTGGCTGCTGGTGGCGCAGGGTTACGCGGTCCTGCTGCCGGACCCGGCCCTGTCCACCGGCTACGGGGACGACTTCATCCGGCGGGGCTGGGGGCAGTGGGGCCGGGCACCCTATGAGGACCTGATGGCCATCACCGACGCCGCCGTGCAGCGGGAGGACATCGACGGGACGCGGACGGCCGCCATGGGCGGTTCCTTCGGCGGCTACATGGCCAACTGGATCGCCGGGCACACCGACCGTTTCCGGGCCATCGTGACCCACGCCAGCCTCTGGGCGCTGGACCAGTTCGGGCCGACGACGGATGTTTCCCCCTACTGGGAGCGGGAGATGACGCCGGAGATGGCGCTGGAAAACTCCCCGCACCTGCACGTGCAGAACATCAACACACCCATGCTGGTGGTGCACGGCGACAAGGACTACCGGGTGCCGATCGGCGAGGGGCTGCGGCTCTGGTACGAACTGTTGTCGCGCTCGCAGCTGGCCGCCGGAGCGGACGGGAAGACCCCGCACCGGTTCCTGTACTTCCCGGACGAGAACCACTGGGTGCTCTCACCGCAGCATGCCCGGATCTGGTATTCGGTGGTCTGCAACTTCCTCGCCCGGCACGTGCTGGACCAGGAGAGCGAACTGCCGGCCGAGCTGGGGCTTTAGACTGACTGGGTGACCGACGCCTTCAGTATCCGCCCCGCCCGCACCTCCGATGTCGTCCAGATTCGCCGGCTGGTCAAGCCGTTGGCCGACAAACGGGTGCTGCTGGAGAAGGAGGCGGTGGCGTACTTCGAAGGCATCCAGGAGTTCCGGGTCGCGGAGACGCCGGCTGGTGAAATCGTGGGCTGCGGCGCCGTGCACGTCATGTGGGAGGACATCGCCGAGGTGCGCACGCTGGCCACTGCAGTGCACTGGCGCGGCAGGGGAGTGGGCCGGGCCCTGCTCGACGAGCTGATAGCCGCTGCCAAGGACCTGGGCGTCAGCCGCGTGTTCTGCCTCACCTTCGAGGTGGACTTCTTCACCCGGCACGGTTTCGAGGTGATGGCCGACCAGTCGGTGGTGGACCCGGAGGTGTATTCCGAATTGCTGCGTTCCACGGACGAAGGCGTGGCAGAGTTCCTCGACCTGGCCCGGGTCAAGCCCAATACCTTGGGCAACACCCGGATGATCCGCAAACTTTGATCAGCAGTCCGTCGACACGTTCCGCTCCTGCCGCCTAGGGTTGGAGGCGTTGGCGAGAAAACAGCCGGCCCCCGCGCCGGCGCGACGGTTAGGATGACCATGGGTGTGGAAGAAATCCTCGGCGGCGACAACGCAGAGCAGCAGGACGGCTCCGCCAAACTGCAGGGAGACAAGCTGGACGGCCTCAAGGACAAGGCTGGCGACGTCGTCGACCAGCAGGAGCAGCACAGCGACGGCGGGGACGAGTAGGCGGGAACAAGCAGCAGCCGCGCAGTTGCGACGGCGCCCGCGGGACCGGCCGGAACCGGTTTCCTATCCGGGCAGGGCGATGCCGCTGCCCGCGGTGACGGCCAAGCCGTCCGCGATCAGCCCGTCCAGGGCGCGGCCCAACTGTTCGTCGCCGGCAGGCAGCGCGCGCAGTGCCGCGAGCGGCGTCCGGTAGGCCGCAGGCAGATCGGCCAGTTCGACGCTGCCGAGCAGGACCTCGCGCGGAACCGAGTCCTCGGCCTCGCGCAACACGGCCATCATGGCGCCGCGCACCTGCCGGTCGGTGCCCGCCCAGGCCTGCCCTTTGGGCACGTAGTGGGCCTCGGGCCGGCCGGCCTTGACCCAGGCGCAGCGATCCACCACCGGGCAGGCATCGCACCGCGGCGATCTCGCCGTACAGATAAGCGCGCCGAGTTCCATGACGCCGGCATTCCACTCCTTGACGCCGTGGACCGGCATCAGCTCCTGCGCCGTGCGCATTTCGGCGGCATTCAGCGACGGCGCCGGCAGCGCGGATCCGGTAACCAGCCGGGCATGCACGCGGCGGATATTGGTGTCCACTACCGTTTCCGGCAGCCCGAAGGCGAAGGAAGCGACGGCGGCTGCGGTGTAGGTTCCGACGCCGGGGAGCTGCAGCAGGCTGGCATGGTCATCCGGCACGCGGCCGCCGTGCCGGTCCACGATGGCAGCAGCTGCGGCATGCAGGCGCAGCGCACGGCGTGGATACCCCAGCCTGCCCCAGGCCCGGACCGCTTCCCCGGCCGGATCGGCGGCGAGGTCGGCCGGGCGCGGCCAGCGGCGCATCCACTGCTCCCAGACGGGCAGCACCCGGACCACGGGGGTCTGCTGCAGCATGAATTCGCTGACGAGGATGCCCCAAGGGCTGCAGTCCGGGCGGCGCCAGGGCAGGTCCCGCGCGCTGGACGCGAACCAGGTCCGGATACGCGAATGCAGCAGTTCGGCGTCAGCCGGTGCGGTGGAAGATGCCGGTGCGGCGGCGGGGCGGGGCATGGAACTCCTACGATGTGACCAACCAATACTGTACTGCCCGGCGTGGTGGTGACGGCGCGGGCCGGTGCTGTCTTTAGCCTTAAGGCATGGCAGGCAACGGCACATCCGGCACCCGCGGGCGGGCTCCCGTCCGGCGGCCCAGCCCCGCCGTTTACCGCCGCCGCCGTTTGGTGGTGCTGGCCCTGGCCGTGATCGTGCTGGCGGCCCTGCTGGCGGCCGGGATGTGGGTCGCCGGCCTGCTGGGCCGGGGAGAGCCGGAAGCAGCGGCAGAGGCACCGGGACCGGCGGCCGCCAGCCCCGCACCCGCCAGCCCCGCATCCCCGGGCACGGCAGGCTGCGAGGACTCCGACGTCGTCGTTCGGGCCGAAACGGACGCCGCGGCCTACGGGAGCGGGGAGAACCCCACCCTGATCCTGGAGGTGGCCAACGAGGGCAAGGTGCCGTGCGAAGTCAACGTCGGCACTGACGCCATGGAATTCCTGGTCACCAGCGGAGAGGACCGGATCTTCTCCTCGAAAGACTGCCAGGTGGACCCCGAGCCGCTGATGATGACGCTTGAGCCGGGCAAGGCCGAACAGGCGCGTTTCGTCTGGGAACGGAACCGGACGGCCCCGGGGTGCACCCCGGTGGAAGCCAACCCGCAGCCGGGCACCTACGTCCTGGTCACGAAGCTGGACAAGAAATCCAGCGACAAGACCGTGTTCGAACTGCGCTAGCGCGCGCCGGGAAAATCAGAGGAACCGGTCCAGGAGGCTGGTCTCGGCGATGCGGGAGAGGCCTTCACGGATCACGCGGGCCCGCTGTTCGCCGATGCCGTCCACGGCCATCAGGTCATCGATGTTGGCCGCCATCAGCGACTGGAGGCCGCCGAAGTGATCGACCAACCGGTCCGCTACCGCCCGCGGCACCGATTTGACTGCGGCCAGCAGCCGGTAACCGCGCGGCTGAACCACGGCGTCGAGGGAATCCTGCCCCACCTGGATGCCGATCACGCTGGCGACGCGGCCCAAGTCGATCAAATCGTTCGAGGTGAAACCGCGCAGCGTCTGGAGGGCGGCGTCGACGTCGATGCCACCCTTGATGTCCGCGTAGTCGCGCAGGATCATCTCGCTGTCCGGACCGAGCCCGGAGGTCAGTTCGTCCAGCTGGAGCGAGAGCAGGCGCCCGTCCACGCCGAGTTCCAGTACGTACTGGGAGATTTCGTCGGAGATGCGGCGGACCATTTCCTGCCGCTGCAGGGTCACCGCTACGTCCCGCACGGTGACCATGGCTTCGATTTCCAGCGCGGACAAGGAGCTGGTGACCTGGTCCAGCCGGGCGCGGTAGCGCTCCAGCGTCGCCAGCGCCTGGTTGGCGCGGGCGAGCACCGGTTCGGAGCCCTCCAGCACGTGTCGGATGCCTTCCACATACAACGCGATGATCTGCATCGACTGGCTGACCGAAATGACCGGCAGCCCGGTCTGGATGGCGACCCGTTCGGCGGTGCGGTGGCGGGTGCCGGACTCCTGTGTGGGAATCGACGGGTCCGGGACCAGCTGCACGGCAGCCTTGACGATGTTCGCGGCGTCCTTGTCGCAGACGATGGCACCGTCCATCTTCGCCAGTTCGCGCAGCCGGGTGGGGGAGAAATCAATCCCGATATCGAAGCCGCCGCTGCTGATGTTTTCCACCTGCTGGTCGTATCCGAGCACGATGAGGGCGCCGGTGCGCCCGCGGAGAATCCGTTCCAACCCGTCGCGCAGCTGGGTTCCCGGAGCTACACGGGCCAGGGTCGCCTTAAGGGCGTCCTCGGGGCTCTTGACCATGGGGGAGTTTCCTTAGGGCCGGCGGGCATGGGGACGAGGCCGTCGTCCGGACGGCCCCAGGCTCCATGATAAGGCCGGACCAGGGCTATTCCCCTCCGGGCGCTTAGCGGAACAGCGTGGACAGCGCTTCGGAGACGGTATGTACTTCCTTGACGGTGAAGCCAGCCGGCACCTGGCCTGCGCCGTCGGGAGAAGCCGGCACGATCGCGTGCGTGAACCCGAGCCGTTCGGCCTCTTGGATTCGCCGCCCGATTCCCGGCACCGGCCGCACTTCGCCGGCCAGGCCCACTTCACCGAAGGCGATTAACTGCGCCGGGAGCGGCTGATTGGTTTTGGCCGAGGCGATGGCCAGCACGGTGGCCAGATCCGTGGCGGGTTCGCTGAGCCGGACCCCGCCCACCGTCGCCACGTAGCTGTCGTCCTTGTGCAGCGACATCGAGGCGCGGCGCTGCAGCACGGCCATCATCATCGCCACACGCGAAGAATCCAGCCCGCTCGTGGCACGTCGCGGCTGCGCGTTGGAGGTCTCGGCCAGCAACGCCTGCACCTCGGCCACCAGCGGCCGCCGGCCCTCCAGCGTCACGGTGATGCAGGTGCCGGAGACCGGGTCCTTGGTCCGGGACACGAACAGGCCGCTCGGGTCGGTCAGTCCTTCGATGCCGCCCTCGGTCAGGTCGAAGCAACCCACCTCGTCGGTCGGACCGTAGCGGTTCTTGACCGCTCGCACCAGCCGCAGGCGCGAATGTCGGTCGCCGTCGAACTGGCAAACCACGTCCACGAGATGCTCCAGCAGGCGCGGCCCGGCGATCGAGCCGTCCTTGGTCACGTGCCCCACCAGGATGGTGGTCATGCCCTTGCGCTTGGCGGCGTTGATCAGCGAGGCCGCGACCTCACGCACCTGCGTCACCCCGCCGGCGGCGCCCTCCACCGCGCTGCTGCTGAGCGTCTGGACCGAGTCGACGATCAGCAGCGCCGGCTCCAGCTGCTCCACATGCCCCAGCGCTATGCCGAGGTCTGTCTCGGCGGTCAGGTAAAGGTTGTCCGCCACCGCGGAAATCCGCTCGGCCCGCAACTTCACCTGGGCCGCCGACTCTTCGCCGGTGACGTACAACACGTCGCGGTCCAGCCGGGCCACCCGCGCGGCAACATCCAGCAGCAGGGTGGACTTGCCGATGCCCGGCTCGCCGGCCAGCAGGATGACCGCGCCCGGGACCAGCCCGCCGCCGAGCACCCGGTCGAGTTCGCCCACACCGGTGGCCCGGAACGCCGCGGTGGTGGCATCGACGTCGGCGATTCGTTCCGCGGGCCGGGAGACGGCGGCCGCGGCCGTGGTGCGCGCCACCACCTGGGTGGCCTCTTCAACCGTTCCCCACGCCTGGCACTCGCCGCACCGGCCCACCCACTTAGCCGTGCTCCAGCCGCACTCGGCGCAGCGGTAGGCAGGGGCTTTGGACCGGGTCTTGGTGCTCATGGACCCACAGTAACCGGGGCGGCGGACAATCAGAGTCTGGGAAGGTAGGACGTGGCGTCGTCCCGGCTGAGCCCGGCGGCCTTGAGCAGGTCAACCATGAGCGGCCGGAAGACCAGGATCAGGCCCTCGCCCTCCATGGTGACAACGCCGAGGGTCTTCGGGTGCAGCCGCGTGGCAATCTCGGCCAAATCGTTTCGGGCTCCGGAGAGCCGGCGTTCGCGGGCGCCCGGGTCCCGGTCGGAAAGCCCGGCAGCGAGAATCTCGACGGCGTCGGCGGTCTCCTGAAGCACCTCGGAAAAGCATGCGATGGCCTCATCGGACATGGCTGCATGGTTGATCACGGACGTCAGGCGCCGAGAGAAGACCCGGCTGTTGCGCATGGCCAAATCCGCCATTTCCGCAGCATCCTGCAGGTCCCCCACTTCGTCCCGGTGGCGCCGGTGGGCCGGTGAGATCCGGGCGACTTCGCGGGCCGAGCTGAAGCTGCCGCGGACGTCGTCGATCAGGTTTTGGCTGGCCCGCGCCCGGACCAGGGCGTGCCAGGCCTTGGTGGAGTCGCTGTGGGCGAGGGCAACGGAACACTCGCGCAGTACGGAGGCGAGCTCATCCAGCAGCGTCTGCAGCTTGGAACGCGGTTCGGAGCGCGGATCGCCGGGAATCAACATGGTCACGATCATCGCGAAGGAGCCGCCGATGACGGCGTCGAGGCTGCGGGTGAACGGCCCCCCGTCCGGGGCGGGCAGCAGCACCACCAGCACGGACTGCAGCGCCATCTGGGTGGTGAAGATGGTGCCGCTGTCCAGGAACCTGGCCAAGAGGATGGAAACCAGCAGCACCAGGGCCGCCTGCCAGATGCCCGGCCCGAGGAAGTGCAGCAGCAGATCGCCCACCGCTATGCCCAGCGTGCAGCCGATGGCGACTTCGAGCACTTTGCGCACCCGGGGTCCGTTGGAGAAGCCGAGCGCAATGATGGCCGAGGTGGCGGCGAACAGCGGGCCTTCGTGGCCCAGGACCTGCTCGGCCACCGCATAAGCGGCTACCGCGCAGAAGGTGATCCGCACCGCTGGCATGACCGAAGACTTGCTGCGGCTGAAGCCGGCCCGCCCGCGTTTGCGCAGGAACGACCGGGCCTGTGCCAACCGGGTGCCTGCGCTCATACTCCCAGTCTAGGCGGGGCCAGTCCGGCCCCCCGGCACGGCGGCGGTCCATAGTATGAGTGCGCTCACAAAGGCAAGACCCTCACGCGGCCGGTTAGCGAATTGTCCGGTCTTGTTCACCTTGCGTTCACTTTCACCGTGCACATTCTTTACGTGGCGCCCATAGCCTCGAAGGAGCACGACGCCAGGGCGGAAATACGTCCGGTCGTCCTGATCCGTTCTCACCCTGAAAGGGACCATACACGTGAAGGCACATCGCATTGGCCGCGCGGCCGCCGTCCTCTCCGTTGCAACGCTGGCGCTGACCGCCTGTGGCTCCGACAACGCCACCGGCAGCCAGGCCGCTGCCGGCAGCACCGAGACGGCAGCAACCGTCTCGGGCACGCTCTCCGGCGCGGGCGCTTCCTCGCAGGATTCCGCCATGCAGGCCTGGATTGCCGGCTTCGGCGCGCAGAACCCCGAGGCCAGCGTGCAGTACTCGCCGGACGGCTCGGGTGCCGGCCGCGACGCCTTCCTGGCCGGCGGCGTACAGTTCGCCGGCTCGGACGCCTACATGGACGAGGAAGAATGGGAGCAGGCCAAGGAGGTCTGCGGCCCCGACGGCGCCATGCACATCCCCGGCTACGTCTCCCCGATCGCCGTTGCCTTCAACCTTGAAGGCGTGGACAACATCAACATGGACGCCGAGACCATCGCCAAGGTCTTCCGCGGTGAAATCGCCAAGTGGAACGACGAAGCCATCGCTTCGCAGAACGAGGGCGTGGAGCTGCCCGACACCCCCATCACCGTGGTCCACCGCTCCGACGAGTCCGGCACCACCGAGAACTTCGTGGAGTACCTGGCTGCCGCAGCCGGCGACGTCTGGACCGATGAAGTCTCCGGCGAGTGGCCGGCCAAGCTCCAGGCCGAGAACGCACAGGGTACCTCCGGTGTGGTTTCCGCCACCACCGCGACCAACGGGGCCATCACCTACGCCGACGCTTCGGCCGTCGGTGGTCTGGGCACCGTGAAGGTCAAGGTCGGCGAGGAATACGTCGAACTGAGCCCGGAGGCCGCTTCCAAGGCCGTGGAGGCTGCCACCCCGGTTGAGGGCCGCGGCGACGTGGACATGTCTTTGGACCTCGAGCGCGACACCACCGAATCCGGCGCCTACCCGATCGTGCTGGTTTCCTACCACATCTACTGCTCGACATATGCTGATCAGAACACCGTGGACCTGGTGAAGGCCTTCGGCAACTACGTGATCAGCGAAGAAGGACAGCAGGCCGCGCAGGACTCGGCCGGCAACGCGCCGATCTCCGAGACCCTGCGCGAGCAGGCCAAGACGGCTATCGACTCCATCTCGGTGAAGTCGTAGCCCTCACGAAGTCCGGTTGGCCCCGCGCCGTCGCAGTTTGACGCGCGGGGCGCAGCCGTGTTCCGGCCGGGGTGAGATTGCCCCGACGGAACGAAGCCGCAAGACTGGCAGAACAGCTAGACGAAGTACAGAACCCGAAGGGTTATGAAGTGTCCCAAACATTGACCGAGACCGGCCCGGGCCGCGCCGGCGACAAGGTCTTTTCCGGCCTCGCGCTTGCCGCGGGGTGCCTGATCCTCTTCGTGCTGTTCTGCGTGGCGGCGTTCCTGCTGTGGCAGGCCCTGCCGACGTTCGGGGCAGACCCCGCCGAAATTTCCGGCGGAAACGGCTTCTGGGGCTACATCTGGCCCATCGTCATCGGTACGCTGATCGCCGCGGCGATTGCCCTGCTGCTGGCGACCCCGGTGGGCGTGGGCGTCGCGCTCTTCATCTCCCACTACGCACCGCGGCGGCTCTCCCAGGGCCTCGGCTATGTGGTGGACCTCCTGGCCGCCATCCCCTCGGTGGTTTACGGAGCCTGGGGCATGACGGTGCTGGCACCCGCGCTGGTCGGTCCCTACACCTGGCTGGCGGAAAACGCCGGCTGGATCCCGATCTTCGAAGGCCCCGCCAGCCAGACCGGCAAGACCATGCTGACGGCCGGAATCGTGCTGTCCGTGATGATTTTGCCGATCATCACATCGCTCAGCCGCGAGATCTTCCTGCAGGCCCCCAAGCTCCATGAGGAAGCGGCCCTGGCCATGGGGGCCACCCGGTGGGAAATGATCAAGATGGCTGTCTTCCCGTTCGCCCGGCCCGGAATTGTCAGCGCGGTGATGCTGGGCCTGGGACGCGCGCTCGGTGAGACGATGGCGGTGGCCATGGTGCTCTCCGGCGGCGGGCTCATCGCCAGCCTGATCAAGTCGGGCAACCAGACGATCGCCGCCGAGATTGCCCTGAACTTCCCAGAGGCGTACGGGCTCCGGTTGTCCGAACTGATCGCCGCCGGCCTGGTGCTGTTCGTCATTACCCTGGCCGTGAACATGATCGCCCGCTGGATCATCAGCCGGCACAAGGAATTCTCGGGAGCCAACTGATGTCCAAACTGCTCACTGAAACCCCCGCCCCGGCCAAGCGCAATACGCTCACCAAGAACCAGATGCCCGGCTGGGCCATCTGGGCCGTTGCCGGCGGCTCGCTCATCCTGGGCGCCGCACTCTCGTCGCTGATCGGTTTCGGCGTGGTCTCCTGGGCCTTGTTCTCAGCGGTGATCTTCGTGATTGCCGGCTACGTGGTGACGCTCTCGGTGGAGGGGGCGCGCAAAGCCAAGGACCGGTTTGCGACCAACCTGGTCTTCGCGGCATTCATCATCGCGGTCGTGCCGCTGATCTCGGTGATCTGGACCGTGCTGCAGAACGGCGTCGCCGGGCTGAACTACAACCTGGTCTTCACGTCGATGAACGGCATGACCGGCATGATCGACAACGAGACGACCGCCAACGGCACCGACGTGCTCGGCGGCGCCTACCACGGCATCGTCGGCACCCTGCTGATCACCCTCTGGGCCACCATCATTTCGGTGCCGATCGGCCTGCTCACAGCGGTCTATCTGGTCGAATACAGCAAGGGCGGCCCGCTCTCGCGCGGAATCACCTTCTTCGTGGACGTCATGACCGGCATCCCGTCGATCGTGGCGGGCCTGTTCGCTGCCGCGCTGTTCGGGCTGATTTTCGGCCCGAGCACCCGCACCGGCTTCGTGGCCGCCGTCGCCCTCTCCGTGCTGATGATCCCGGTGGTGGTCCGCTCCACCGAGGAAATGCTCAAGATCGTCCCGAATGAGCTCCGCGAAGCGTCCTACGCGCTGGGCGTGCGCAAATGGCGCACCATCCTGAAGGTAGTGGTGCCGACGGCGATTTCCGGCATCGCCTCCGGCGTCACCTTGGCCATCGCCCGCATCATCGGCGAGACAGCCCCGCTTTTGGTCACCGCGGGCTTCGTGAACAGCATCAACTGGAACGTGTTCGGCGGCTGGATGACCACCCTGCCCACGTTTATTTACCGGCAGCTGATGAACCCGACCTCGCCCACCAACGTGGACCCCAGCGTGCAGCGTGCCTGGGCCGCTGCGCTGATCCTGATCGTCTTCGTGATGCTGCTGAACCTGATTGCCCGGCTGATCGCCCGCATCTTCGCCCCCAAGACCGGCCGCTGAGCCAGAACCAAAGAGAAGGAACCCCCATGTCCAAACGCATTGACGTCAAGGACCTGAACGTCTACTACGGCAACTTCCGGGCGGTGGAAGGCGTCAACATCAACATCGACGCCAAGTCCGTGACAGCTTTCATCGGCCCCTCCGGCTGCGGCAAGTCCACCTTCCTGCGCACGCTCAACCGGATGCACGAAGTGCTGCCCGGCGCCCGGGTGGAGGGCGAAGTCCTGCTCGACGGGGACAACCTCTACGGCCAGGGCGTGGACCCGGTGACCGTGCGCAGCCAGATCGGCATGGTCTTCCAGCGCCCCAACCCGTTCCCCACCATGTCCATCCGCGACAACGTGCTGGCCGGGGTCAAGCTGAACGACAAGCGCATTTCCAAGTCGGACGCGGACGCGCTGGTGGAGAAGTCGCTGACCGGTGCCAACCTGTGGAACGAGGTCAAGGACCGGCTGAACAAGCCCGGCTCCGGCCTCTCCGGCGGCCAGCAGCAGCGCCTGTGCATCGCCCGCGCCATCGCGGTGTCCCCGCAGGTGATCCTGATGGACGAGCCCTGCTCGGCGCTGGACCCCATCTCCACGCTGGCCATCGAGGACCTGATCGAGGAACTCAAGACGGAGTACACCGTGGTCATCGTGACCCACAACATGCAGCAGGCGGCGCGCGTGTCGGACAAGACGGCGTTCTTCAACATCGCCGGCACCGGCAAGCCGGGCAAGCTGATCGAATACGGCGATACCCCGACCATCTTCAGCAACCCCACGCAGAAGGCCACGGAAGACTACGTCTCCGGCCGCTTCGGGTAACCCGTCCCGCAGCCAGGACGACGGCGGTGCCACCCCCTGCGGGCGGGAGGCATCGCCGTCGGTGTTTAAGAAGGCCGCCGGCCCGGGCTAGAGCATCGGATCCAGGGCCAGCAGCAAGATGGCCCCGACGAGCGAGGTTGCCAGCAGGGTCAGCACCCAGGTGGCCAGCACGCGGCTGGCCACCCGCCAGCGCACCGCGTGCATCCGCTGCGTGGACCCGGCGCCCAGGATGGCCGCCGTCATGGTGTGCGTGCTGGAGAGCGGCATGTGCAGCCCGATGGCCCCGACGAACAGCATGGCGGAGCTGACGCCTTGCGCGGTGGCGCCGTGCAGGGGATCAATCCGCACCAGCCGCGACCCGAGCGTGTGCGAGATCCGCCAGCCGCCGAAGAGCGCGCCCACGGCCAGCAGAACCGCCGCGAACAGCTGCACCCACAGCGGCATCCGGTCGCCGGAGGCATAGCCGGCCGCGGCCAGTCCCAGCAGCACCACGGCCATGGTGCGCTGCCCGTCCTGCAGGCCGTGGCCCAGCGAGAAGGTACCGGCAAAGACCGCCTGGGCCAGCCTGGTGGTCCGGCCGACCTCGCGCGGTGTCCGGTACCGGGCCAGCCACGTCAGCGGGACGATCGCCAGGTAGGAGAGCACGAACGCCACCAAGGGTGAGAGCAACAGCGGCAGGATCAGCTGGCCCCAGATCGGGTTTTCCGTGGCGCTGATGTTCTCGCCGCCCAACAGGGTGGACGCCGCCCCCGCCCCGATCAGGCCGCCGAGCAGCGCATGCGTGGACGACGACGGCATCCGCTGCCACCACGTGAACACTCCCCAGGCGCAGGCGCTCAGCAGCCCGGCCAACAGGATGCCCAGCCCGGAGCGGCCTTCGGGGAGGCCGATCCATCCGGTACTGATCACCAGGGCCAGGGTGCTGGAGATCAGCGCACCGGCCAGGTTGCAGACGGACGCGAGCACGACGGCGACACCCGGGGTGAGCGCGCGGGTGCGCACCGAGGTGGCCACGGCGTTGGAGACATCATGGAAGCCGTTGATGAAGGCAAAACAGCCGGCGAAAGCGACCACCAGCACCAAGAGGAACAGCTCCACCTACGATTCCTTGACCAGGATCTGGCCTACGTGGTGGGAAGCCTGGCGCAGTGTCTTGGTGGCGGCTATCAGCTGGTCGGCCACGTCGCGGTGCCGGGCGAGCGTGGCGCCCTTGTGTTCCGACAAAAGCTCCGAGACCCACACCCGGTGGGTGCGTTCGGCCCGTTTGGCCAGCCGGACCATCTCGATGCAGTACTCGTCGAGGTCCTCCAGAGAGTTCAGCCGCGGCATGGCGTCCCGGGTCATCTCCGACATCCGCCCGATGACCTCCAGCTGCTCAGAGGCCCGGGCAGACAGGCGCTTGACCCGGTTGAGCGCGATCAGTTCCGCGGCGCCGTCGAGGTGTTCAAAGGTGTGCACCAAATGCAGCGAAAGCTGGAACATGTCCTCGCGGGGGAGCGGATTGACGAAGCTGGTACGCAGCGTGGTCAGCAGCGCGAAGCGCAGCCGGGAGACGTTGGCGTCGCGGTCGTGCAGTTCTTCGGAGAGCTTGTCGTAGTCGTCCGCAGGCGCCCCGAGAATCTCCGAGAGGGTCTTGACTCCCGCCATCAGCTCGGCTGCTGTCTGGGCGAGCAGTTCGAGGCTCTTGGTGTCCTGGGGGAAGAGGCTTAGCTTCATGTCACCGGCGGTTTTCTCACTGGTCCGTACGGCGGAAGGGAAGCATCCGCCGTGCCTAGATTAGCGCCTCTTCGCGAACAAAAATTAATGGTGCCGAACTGGGAGCGCCTCTCGGCGGAAGGCCGCTCGAGGCGGCTAAGAGTTGGAGCCCGGGGCTGCCACAGTTCGACACCACCTTCAGTTTTCTACGCCTCACAGCGGATGTCAACAGCCCCGAGAAACCGTGGAAAAACGTGTCAGCAGAAGATATCTGTGGTACACGCGCGCGTCGTTCCGGGCGGGGCCTCTCCGGACGATCCTGCTGGTCCCGCGGCAACGCTGCGGGCGCCAGGGCGACGGCGGTCGGGCCGTCGGCGGTAGGGCCCGAGATGCCGCACCGGCACCAGTTGAGCCGCCGCGCCGCCAGCGACGGCGGTCAGGCCGTGAGGTGCCAGCGACGGCAGCTAGTCGAGCTCGCCGCGCCGCCAGGCGACCGCGGCCGCTTCCAGATCCTCTGCGGTCTTCACGAGCCGGTGCGAATTGAGCGTCAGCTTGGTGGCATGGTTCTCGTTGGCGGACTCGGCAGAGTCGGCGTGATGGGTCTGGCCCAGCGCGACGATCCGGCAAAAGGCCGCCGACCGGTCAAGGGCCACGTCGAAATCACCATCGAAGGCACCGGAGAGGATAGTGTCGGCCATGGTGCGGACCTCGTCGGCGCCGGGCGGTTCAGCCACGCCGGCGATGACCTTGGACACTTCTGCCGATGCCGTCCCGGCCTTGAAATAGGCTGCCAGCTTGTCCGGGTGGGCTTGGGCCGCGGCGCGCAGGGCGTAGAGCCGCCAGAGCGCGCCGGGCAGGGAGCGGGCAGGACTTTCGGACCACATTTCGGCAATGGCCTCGAGCCCCTGTTGATCTGCCAGCTTGACCAGCCTCTCGGTCACTTCGGGATCATCGGAGCCGCGCCCGCGGTGCACCAAGGCCTGGGCCGCGAGGTGGGCGGCCTCGGAGACACGTGCCGGGTCGGCGCCGCCGGCGAAGTCCTCAAAATCCAACGGGGCAAAAGGCTTCGGCTTATGCGGCCGGGGGACATTGTTTCCGTTGTTCGGGCTCATGCCTCGACCTTACTCCCGCCTCCAACGCCGGTACAGAGAGGTGTCGCCGCCCGACCTCGGGACGTTCCGGGGGAGCCAGCAAGGCGGACACGCGCGGTGGATTCGGGTGCGCGGTGGTGGGTGCGATAAACTGGGAACCGGCCAAATCCGACCTCGCCTGGGTTCTACCTGGAGCAGAGCGGACCGGCTGGCGGGCCTTTAGCTCAGTTGGTAGAGCATCGGACTTTTAATCCGCGGGTCGCGGGTTCGATCCCCGCAGGGCCCACCGCGAAAGCGGCTTCGACTGGTTGGTTGCCGGTCGGAGCCGCTTTTTTCATGGCGTCCCGGCTTACGGGCTCCAGGCTGACTCAGCGGCCCACGGTCACGCAAACCTGTCCACGTTCAGGCCAATCTGTCCATGTCTTGGCTATCCACAAGCGCCTGACCTGCGCTTATACCTACAGGCGCTCCAAAACATGGACAACGGCACGACGGGGCTTCTTCCCCGGCGCCTCAATGCCCGCAGCCTGCTCGAATGACCGGGTCGGGGGCCTCCAGTCGGTGCGCCGAGGGCCTCCGGGGCTTCCCGCACGGCGTGGAGCTAGCCCGGCCGCGGTCTCGTGCCGAGGCGCGGATAACGGCCTTCTGCGCGCTTCTGGGCGGCTGGTGCCACAGTTTTGGCCGGCCGTCACATGGCAAATGTCACGAAATGGTAACGATGAGAACGCGCCCGGGCACCGCCGTCGTTGTTCCGCCGAAGGGCAACTGGCACAAGGGATGCGGCGGAAGGGGGCCGGGGCGGCATGCGCGGTGAAAACGTTGCAATTCTTGTCAAGTCGAGAAAAGTCAGGTTGATAACGGCTCTGATCTCGTTACGTTTGAGGGGATGGTTGAAGAACTAGCAGAAACCCAGACCAGACCGAGGATCGAAGCAAGCTTCCGTAAACCAACCCTGAACGACGGGCAGTCCCTGTGGCGCATGGCCAAGGATTCCCAGGTCTTGGACCTGAACTCGTCCTACTCCTACCTGCTGTGGACCCGCGACTTCGCCGAGACGTCGATCATCGCCACAGTGGACGGCGAGCCGGCCGGTTTCATCACCGGTTACATGCGCCCCGATGAACCAGGCACTTTGATGGTGTGGCAGGTGGCCGTGGACCGGCGATTCCGCGGCCGCAGGCTCGCGGCGGACATGCTTGACCGCCTGGCCGGACAAGTCCTGGCCGAGCGGGTGGAAACCACCATCACAGCGGACAATGAGGCCTCCGTCCGGCTGTTCGCCGGCTTCGCGTCGCGCCGCGAGGCGCCAATGGAACGCGAACCACTCTTCACCGAAGAGCTCTACCCGGACGGGCACGACACCGAGTACCTGTTCCGGATCGGCCCGCTCAATTAATCCTGCCGGCATCCGCCGCCGGCCAAGCACGACCTCCACCAACGCACATCCGCATGAATCGACCTGCGGCTGCTGCGGCGCTGCCCCCAACCCGGGCCGCCCGCTGCCGCACTGAGCAAGGAAGCGTATTCCATGACTGACATTTTCGAGACCCTTGAGTCCGAGGTCCGCGGCTACTGCCGCAGCTGGCCCGCCGTGTTCACCCACGGCGAGGGCAGCACCCTGACCGCCGAGGACGGGACCACCTACCTGGATTTCTTCGCCGGCGCCGGTGCGCTCAACTACGGCCACAACAACCCGAAGCTGCTGCAGCCGCTGCTGGAGTATCTGGCCAGCGGCGCCGTCGTGCACTCGCTGGACATGAAGACCCCCGCCAAGCGCACGTTCCTGGAAACCTTCCAGGAGGTCATCCTCGAGCCTCGAAACCTCGACTACAAGGTCATGTTTCCCGGCCCCACCGGCACCAACACGGTTGAGGCCGCACTGAAGCTGGCCCGCAAGGTGACGGGCCGGCAGCACATCCTCTCCTTCACCAACGCGTTCCACGGCATGACGCTGGGTTCGCTGTCGGTGACCGGAAACTCGATGAAGCGCCAGGGCGCGGGCATTCCGCTGACCAACAGCTCCAAGATCCCCTACGACGACTACTTCTCCGGCGAAACCACCGATTTCCTGTGGCTGGAGCGGGTGCTCGAAGACAGCGGCTCAGGCGTGGACAAGCCGGCGGCCATCATCGTGGAGACTGTGCAGGGCGAAGGCGGCCTCAATGCCGCCCGGGCCGGCTGGCTGCGCGGCCTGGCCGACCTTTGCAAGAAGCACGGAATCCTGCTGATCGTCGACGATGTGCAGGCCGGCTGCGGCCGCACCGGAACGTTTTTCAGCTTTGAGGAAGCCGGCATCACCCCGGACATCGTCTGCCTCTCCAAGTCCATCTCCGGCTACGGCCTGCCGATGGCGCTGACGCTGTTCCGTCCCGAGCTGGACGTCTGGGGCGCCGGCGAGCACAACGGCACCTTCCGCGGGCACAACCCGGCATTCGTGACGGCCACGGCGGCGCTGGAGACCTACTGGCGGACCGGCGAGTTCCAGAAACAAATCCAGGCCCGGGCCGTGCAGCTGCACGAGGGCCTGGAGCGGATCGCCGGCCTCGTGGAGGGCGCCAGCGTGCGCGGCCGCGGCCTGCTGGCCGGGGTCAAATTCCCGGATGACGAGACCGCCGGGAAGATTGCCGCGGTGGCCTACGAAAACGGCCTGCTGGTGGAAACGTCCGGCCCGGAGGGCGAAGTGGTGAAGCTGATGCCGGCCCTGACCATCAGCGCAGCCGAACTGGACCGCGGCCTGGACATCCTGGTCGACGCGACCCGCGCGGTGACCGCTGTGCCGGAGCTGGTCGGAGCCCTCTAGGGCGCCGGCCGCACCCAGGCGCCCGCAGCACCGTGTGGCCAAGCCGCCCCTGCACACCGTCAACGAAACTTCCCGACCCCACCTGAGGAGTACCGATGCTTGTTACCAACCTGAACGACCTGAATGACACCGACCGCGACGTAAAGTCCGAGACCTGGCGAAGCCGCCGCATGGTGCTGGCAGGGGAGGGCGTGGGCTTTTCGTTCCACGACACGGTGATCTACGCGGGCACCACCTCCACGTTCCACTACGCCAACCACATCGAGGCCGTCTACTGCGTCCAGGGCGAGGGCACACTGACCAACGAGGTCACCGGCGAAGTCCACGACCTGCGGGACGGAACCATGTACCTGCTGGACGGGCACGAGAAGCACACGGTCCGCGCCACCACCGAGCTGCGCATGGCCTGCGTGTTCAACCCGCCCGTCACCGGCCGCGAAGTCCACGACGAGAACGGCGTCTACCCGCTCATCGAGGCCGAGCCGGCCAACTGACTCCGCAGCCGCGCCAGGACTCCGTCGGCGCCCGGCAATTCACCCCGGCCGGCCGGTAGCTACGGAATGCCGTCACTGAACTGACGGCAGATGACGACGGCGGTGGCCCGCCTTCCGCAGGGCATCCTGCGGAAGGCGGGCCCATGCTTTTGCATGACCAAGGTGTTGCCGTGAAGCCTGGTGCTAGCCCGCCAGTTGCGGGAGATCGTCCGGGAGATCGCCGTGGCGAGCGTGGAGAAAGTCGGACGCCGCCAGTCCTGCCGCCACCAGCACAAAGCAGGCAGCCGCCACCCAGAGGATCGGCGGGTAGCCCCACGCATCGGCGGCCAAGCCTCCCAGCGGCGCCCCAATAACGATCATCGCGCGGTTCATGGACCGTGTGGTCGTGTTCATTCGCGCTTGGAGCCGGTCCGGTGTGACGGCCTGCCGGTAGCCCATCTCGTTTGCGTTCTCGGCACCCATGGCGAGGCCACACAGCAACTGTCCGACGGCGACGATGAAGATTGCCTGGCCGGTGCCGTCCATGGATGAGGCCATAGCGATGATCGCCCAGGAGACAGCCATCGAAGCCCGGCAGACGATCACCACGCGGCCGGCTCCCCAAGACAGGCCCCACCGGCTGGAGAATGACGCACCAATCAAGGCGCCTACTCCGGCGCAGGCCAGCACCGCACCGAATTCGAAGGGGCCGAGGCCCAGGCCGAGCAGCGCATAGGGAACGAAGACGGTCACTAGCACGCTGTTGGCAAGGAACCAGCCGTGTGTTGAAAGGGTCAGCGGCCCGAGCATCCGATGCCGGTAGGTAAAGCGCAGCCCTTCGGCGATGTCGGCCCGCAGGCTCTGCCTGCCAGTGGTGGCGGGTGGGGCCGGTTCCGGAGTCTTCAACAGACCAACCACAACTGCCGAGTAGAGATAAGTCATCGAGTTCACCAAAACCGCCAGCGGCGGTCCCAGCAGACCGACCAGTCCGCCGGCCACGGCCGGTCCCGATGCCTGGGCCACGGACGCGCTCTGGTCCAGCCGCGCATTGGCCGGGAGCAGTGCATGTTGCGGAACCAACCGCGGCAGGAACGATTGCGATGCAGAATCATTGAGCAGCGACAGTACGCCGAAGCCGGCCACGAAGGCGATCAGGACCGGCAGCTCCAGACGGTCCAGCAACCAGAGCAGCGGAATGAGGCCCAGCAGCAGCCCGCGGCCCAGATCCGTGCCGATGAGTACCGGGCGACGTCGGCCCCGTTCCATCAGCGCCCCGACCAGCAGGCCCAGCACGGCGTACGGCAGCCAGCGCGCGGCGTTAACCAGGCCCACTTCCACCGCCGTTCCGCCGAGCGACAGGACCACCAGTACCTGCAGGACCACCGTGGTGAAATACGCCCCGAACTCGGAGACTGTCTCGGCGGTCCACCACGCGAAGAAGCCGGGGAGCCGGAAGACGTCCTTGCCGCGGCCTTCGGGGGTCATCTAAACAGTCTGCCAGCGCCGCCGCCGGGCTCGGCAAGGACCCGCCGATCCCAGCTTCCGGCAGCCAGCACTTTACCCGCGGCCCGACCCACACCAGCAAGAAGCCTGCGCACCAGGTAGCCGGCAATCCTCGGGACGGAGATGGGCACCAACTCTGTATAAGGTGCTCTTGGTCAATGGTTGCAGCGCAGTGGAAACCCGTCGCGAATTCGCTACTCACCGGCATTCAGTTCGATTGCAGTGGCAGAATGCATTAACTGCTACCGATCGAAGGGGACCGAGTGGCCATCAAGGACAAGCTGGCAGGCGCACGGCGCAAGCTGAAAAGGATCGCGGCGCGCGCCGGGCAGTTTCGCGTGCGCGAGAGTGACTCCGGGCCGACGGCCAGTGCGCAGACCGCGCGGGTGGCTGTGGTGATCCCGGTGTTCAACGCGCTGCCCTACCTGAGGGAACTGCTGGAGTCGCTGGTTGCACAGGACATGGACCCGGCGCTCTTCGAGGTCATCGCCGTGGACGACGGCTCCACCGACGGCGGAGGCAAGCTGCTGGACGAGTACGCCGCGCGGCATCCGAACTGGCGGGTCATCCACCAGCAGAACAGCGGCTGGCCGGGAAAGCCCCGCAACGTGGGGATCGCTGCCAGCAGTTCCGACTACGTTTTCTTCTGCGATGCGGACGACAAGCTGGGGTCCGAAGCGCTGCGCCGGATGGTCGAGTTTGCCGACAAGCACCAGGTCGACGTGCTGGCCCCGCGCATGGTCGGAATCGGTGGCCGGCGCGTGCAATCCTCGCTCTTCACCGAGACCCTGCCGGACGTTTCGGTGCGCAGAATACTGGGCACGCTCTCACCGCAAAAGCTGATCCGGCGCGAGCTGCTGGATAAACACGGCATCCGCTTCCCGGAAGGCAAAATCCGGCTGGAAGACGGCATGATGCTCACCCGCTGCTATCTGGCCTCCCGGAGGAACGCGATCGCGGCCGACTACGACTATTACTTCATCCGCACCCGCGACGATGGAACCAACATTAGCTCCGAGCGCGCCATCCCGGAGGGGTACACCGGATCAGTCGCTGAAATCGCGCGGATCATCAAGGAGAACCATCCGGACCCCGAGCATGCCGAGCTTTTGGTGCTGGACCTGTACCGGCGCAAACTTCTCCGCTTCTACGTGCCCGCCAGGTACCGGTCCATGTCCCCGGGCACGCGGCAGCGGTGGGTGGCGGCCCACGCTGCCTTCGCGGACCAACACATTCCGGAACGCCTGGAAGAACAGCTGACATTTCCCTACCGGCAGCGCTCGCAGCTCATCCGGGCCCGGGATGCAGCAGGCCTGTTGCAGTTGGCGGCCACCGAGGAAGCACTCAAAACGATTCCGCGTGCCCTGCTGCCGCAGCTTGACGGGGAGTCGGTGTCATTGGGGCTGGTGTTCGAGCCGGCCGCAGAGTACGAATCGGTCAGGCTGGTGGCACGCGCCCGCGGGACCGATGCCGAGGTCAGCTTTGACGTCAGGCGCGACGGTGGCGGCTACCGTGCCGTACTGCCTCGGAATGAGCTGGCTGGCCTGGGCCCGGTGCTGGTGGATCTGTTCGTGCAGCTCCGGTTGGACGGCATAGACGGTCCGGCCCGCAGGATCCTGGCACCGGAGCAGGGGCTGCCGCTCATTTCCGGAGGCCTGCGCGCCTACGCGACAGTGCATGGAAACCTCAGCTTGGACCAGCGCCGCTAGCTAGCGGCCCAGGGGGCGGCGTCCGGGCCCGGACCTCAGGCCGCAATCTCCCGGGCCGTTGCCTCAAGAACTTCCCGGAACGCCAGGATGGCCGGCCGGTTGGCAGAGCCGTGGCGCACTGACGTGAAGACCGTGCGCCGCGGAAGGCCCGGCAGGTCCAGCAGCATGCAGGTGGTGTCCCGGCCGGTCCACACCAGATCCGGCATGAACGCCACCGCGTTGCCTGATTCAATCAGCCGGATCTGCGCCTGCAGGTCGGCCGTTTCATACCGCACATCCGGCTCGAATCCGGCCTGGCGGCACGCCTGCTCCGCCCAATGCCGGGAAGCTGTGCCGTGCGGCTCCATCACCCACGGCAGCCTCCGGGCGTCGTCGACGGAGGCGACGGTGGTTCCGGCCAAGGCGGAGGGCGGTACCGCGAGCCGGATGGCGTCGCTGGTCAGTTTCTTGCGGTCCAGTTCCGGATGGTGCGGTGCCGCGTGGCCGGGGTATTGTTCGGCCACGACCAGGTCGAAGTCTCGCGCCCACGTCTCGTACAGCGCGGTCTCCGGTTCGCGCTGGACCATCTCGATCCGCACATCCGGGTGCCGCTGCCGCATGGCGGTGAGGGCCTCCGGCAGCAGGGCCAGGGCCGCGGATTGAAACACGGCCAGCCGGACGGTTCCGGTCACTGTGGTCAGCGACGCCGCCAAGTCCGTTTCGGCCTGCTCGAGGGTGGACAGCAGTGACTCTGTGTGTCCCACGAGGATCTCGGCCTGCGGCGTGAGCTGCACGCGGCGTCCGGCTTTTCGCAGCAGCGCCACCCCTGCCTCCTTTTCCAGCAAGGCCAACTGCTGGGAAACGGATGACGGGCTCAGGTTCAGCGCGGCGGCCACCTCGGCCAATGTTCCGCGGACCTTGACCTCGCGCAGCAGCCGCAGTCTCCGAACATCCAGCACGGCAACTCCATCCATCAAGAAAACCAATGATTATCAGTCGGAAAAGATCGCTTTTACTTCACGAAGTCTAGTCCCATACTGGTCCTGAATGAGCATTGCAATTACGTTGAAGGGACAGATGCTGCCGTGACCGATTCTCTGAAGGAGGCTCCGGTGCAGACCACTCATCTGGCCGATGAGCAGATGGCCGACCTCGCCGCCGACTCCATCAAACTGGTCCGCCACTGGCTGACCGAGGCCGAGAAGGTCCCCGCCGACGCCTCCGCCCGACAGCTGGCCGGTGTCTTGAATGACCCGAACGGGTTGGATTTCACCGTGGGATTCGTCGACGGCGTGATCCGGCCCGAGGACCTAAGTGTTGCGGCCCGCAATTTGGCCGCGCTGGCACCGAAGGTTCCGTCCTTCCTGCCCTGGTACATGCGGGCTGCCGTGCGCGTGGGAGGCACCATGGCCCCGGTCCTCCCGCATGTGGTCATTCCGGTGGCCCGCCGGGTGCTGCGGGAAATGGTGGGCCACCTGATCGTGGACGCGACCGACGCCAAGCTCGGCCCGGCCATCGCAAAGATTCGCCGGGAAGACGTTCGGTTGAACATTAACCTGCTGGGCGAGGCCGTCCTGGGAAGCCGCGAGGCGAAGCGCCGGCTCGAAGGCACCAAACGGCTGCTGGCCCGCGACGACGTCGACTACGTGTCCATCAAGGTCTCCTCCACCGTGGCACCGCACTCGCACTGGGCCTTCGACGAGGCGGTGGAGCACGTCGTCGAAAGCCTGACGCCGCTGTACCGGCAGGCCGCCGGGTCCCCGAAGCCCAAGTTCATCAACCTGGACATGGAGGAGTACAAGGACCTGGAGATGACCATGGCGGTCTTCACCAGGATCCTGGACAATCCGGAGTTCGAGCAGCTGGAGGCCGGCATTGTGCTGCAGGCCTACCTGCCGGACGCACTGAAGGCCATGATCCGGTTGCAGGAGTGGGCCGCCGCCCGCCGCGCCCGCGGCGGCGCCGCGATCAAGGTGCGCGTGGTCAAGGGCGCCAACCTGCCCATGGAGCACGTGGAAGCGTCGCTGCACGGCTGGCCGCTGGCCACCTGGGGAACCAAGCAGGACTCGGACACCAACTACAAGCGCGTGATCAATTACGCCCTGCACCCGGACCGGATCGGCAACGTGCGGATCGGCGTCGCCGGGCACAACTTGTTCGACGTCGCGTTCGCCTGGCTGCTGGCCAAGCAGCGCGGCATAGGACACCTCGCGGGGGCCATTGACTTCGAGATGCTGCTGGGCATGGCCCAGGGCCAGGCCGAAGCGGTGAAGAAGGACGTCGGGTCGTTGCTGCTCTATACCCCGGTGGTCCACCCCGGCGAGTTCGACGTGGCCATCGCCTACCTGATCCGCCGGCTCGAAGAAGGCGCCAGCAACGAGAACTTCATGTCCGCGGTCTTCGAGCTCAGTAAGAACGAGCATCTCTTCGAGCGCGAGAAGCAGCGCTTCCTCGCCTCGCTCGAGAACCTCGACGACGACGTCCCGGAACCGAACCGGCAGCAAGACCGCACCAAGCCCGAACCCGCCCGGCCCGTCGATTCCTTCGACAACATCCCGGACACCGATCCGTCCCTGCCCGCCAACCTGGCCTGGGGCCGGGAGATCCTGGCCCGCGTACCCGGCTCAAAGCTTGGCATCGATACGGTTGCCGCCGCCGAGGTCAAGGATGAGGCGCAGCTGGAGCAGGTGATTGCCACGGCCGTCGAGCAGTCCAAGAGCTGGGGCGCGATGAGCGGCGCCGAACGTGCCGAGGTGCTGCACAAGGCCGGCGACAAACTGAATGCCAACCGCGCCCGGCTGTTGGAGGTCATGGCCACCGAGGCCGGCAAAACCCTGGACCAGGGAGACCCGGAGGTGTCCGAGGCCGCCGACTTCGCGCACTTCTACGCCGAGCTGGCGCGCATGCTGGACACGGTAGACGGCGCGGAATTCGTTCCGTCCAGGCTGACCGTGGTCACCCCGCCGTGGAACTTCCCGACGGCGATCCCCGCCGGAGGCGCCCTTGCGGCGCTCGCCGCGGGCTCCGCCGTCGTGATCAAGCCTGCCAAGCAGGCGGCCCGCACCGGTGCCGTGATGGTGGAAGCGCTGTGGGAGGCGTTGGACGAAGCCGGGGTGCCGCGCGATGTGCTCCAGCTGGTGCAGCTGGGCGAGCGCGAACTGGGCCGGCAGCTGGTCTCGCACCCGGATGTGGACCGCGTGATCCTCACCGGCGCCTACGAGACCGCCGAGATGTTCCGCTCCTTCCGCCCGGACCTGCCGCTGCTGGCCGAGACCTCCGGCAAGAACGCCATCATCGTCACGCCCAGCGCCGACTTCGACCTGGCCGCCAGGGACGTTGCCTACTCCGCGTTCGGCCATGCCGGGCAGAAGTGCTCCGCGGCCTCGCTGGTGATTCTGGTGGGATCCGCCGCCACGTCGCCGCGCTTCCGCAACCAATTGGTGGACGCGGTCACCTCCATGAAGGTGGGCTATCCGCAGGATCCGGCCACCCAGATGGGCCCGGTCATCGCCCCGGCCGAAGGCAAGCTGCTGGACGGGCTGACCACGCTGGGCGCCGGCGAGAGCTGGCTGATCCGGCCGGAACAGCTGGACGAGACCGGCAAGCTCTGGAGCCCGGGCGTGCGCACCAGGGTGAAGCGCGGCTCGCGCTACCACCTGACCGAGTTTTTCGGCCCGATCCTCGGGGTGATGACCGCCGAAACGCTGGAAGAGGCGGTCGCCATCACCAACGACATCGAGTACGGCCTGACCTCGGGCCTGCATTCGCTGGACCGGGATGAGCTGGACTACTGGCTGCAGAACATCCAGGCCGGCAACCTTTATGTGAACCGTGGGATCACCGGCGCCATTGTGCGGCGCCAACCCTTCGGCGGCTGGAAGAAGTCCTCGGTGGGGGCCGGAACCAAGGCCGGGGGACCGAACTACCTGATCGGACTCGGCGACTGGGAGACCGCGCCGTCCACGGCCACCGCCGACTTCGACGGCGCGGCGGCGAAGCTATTGGAGGCGGCCCGGCGCGCGGGCCGGGCGCTGTCCGCGGACGAGCTCGCCGTGCTGGAGCGCTCGCTGCGTTCGGATGCGGCGGCCTGGACCGCAGAATTCGGCGTGGCCAAGGACGTGTCCGGCCTGACCGCCGAGCGCAACGTGTTCCGTTACCTGCCCGTGCCGGTCACGGTCCGGCTCTCCGACGGCGAGCCGCTGGCCAAGCTGGTGCGCGTGCTGGCCGCCGGCGTGCAGGCGGGATCCGAGGTAACGGTGTCCACCGCCGTCGAGCTTCCCGCGGCATTGCAGGCAGTGGTTACGGAGTTGGATCTTGCCGTGGCGGTGGAGGACGACGACGCCTGGCTGGACCGGGTGCCGCGGCTCAACGCCGGGCGGATCCGGTTGATTGGCGGCGACGCCAAGGCGCTCGCCGTCGCCACCGGCGGGCGGCCGGACGTGGCGGTCTATGCCCACGACGTCACCGAAGCCGGCCGGGTGGAGATGTTGCCGTTCCTGCACGAGCAGGCCGTCAGCATCACCGCGCACCGCTTCGGCACGCCCAACCACCTGGCCGACGGCCTAATCTAGCCGGCGGCAGCCCACCCGGGCGGCGGTGTATTTGCACCGCCGCCCGGGTGTGTCAGGCTCGGGCTATGGCTGACAACCTCTCCTTCCGGCTGAACGAGGATCTCAGGCGCTACGAGGTGCTGGCCGCCGGGTCCCTGGCCGGGTACACCGATATTCAGGCACACGGCGGAAGCGTGGCGTTCACCCATACGCGGGTGTTCGATGAGTTCGCCGGCCAGGGCCTCGCCGGCAAGTTGGCAGGCCATGCGCTGGACGACGTGGTCGCCGGCGGGAGGAAGATCGCGCCGTACTGCGAGTACATTGCGGATTGGCTGCACAAGCATCCGGAGTACGAGCCGCACGTCGAATGGCCCGAAAGCCCCGAATAGGATCCGCCGGACGCGATCTGCCGGGGTCCCGCCGCCGGGTTGCCGGTGCGGTCAGGGGTGCCGGCGCATCCAACTGACGGCGTGCAAGGTCAAGGTGCCGGCGACGGTGAGCAGTCCGGCGACCAGGACCATGGGCGCGATGGAGGTCAGGACGAAAATCCACGGCGGCCCGTAGATGCTGGTGGGGCCGAGCATGGCGTCCATCTCGATGAAGTGCGGTGCAATCGAACCCCACACTCCGAACCCGGCCAGCCCCAGGCCCAGCACCCACATCGCCGCCAGGAACGGATTGACCTTCCAGCGGTTGCGTGCCACACCTGCCGGCCCCGCCGTCACGACGGCGTCGGGCGGAATCACTTCGGCAATCCCGGTCGCCTGGGCTGCGCTGTCGGCGCTCAGGTCCGTCGCAACGGTCGAATTCGTCGCGGCCGAGGGGGATGCGGGGCTGAACCGAACCTCCGGCGCGGTGACGGGCTGGGGGAGCCGGGCCGCGGCCGGCCGGGCCGCGGTCCGCGGAGTGCCGGGCGTTTCGCCGCCGCGCTGGTAGATCGAGTCGTACCGCTGGTCGAACTGTGATGCGGACATGGTCCCCCTTCTCGCCGGCTTTTGCTTGAATCTACCGGATGCCGGGCGGCGCTGTTAGGCTGTGCGCCATGGGAATTCTGATTTTCGAGTAACCAGGTCTTGGACCGGTCAAGCCGACAACCAAACAAGGCTTGCTGAGGCTGTACCTCGCGAGTGGTTCCCTGATCCCACCCCCGCTCTCGCCCGGATGATGCTCCGGGTATTGTGGCGTCTTTAGTCTTTACGACTGGTGCGGCGGACCAGTCTCCAGCAGGCTCCTGAAAATACCGAAGGAGAGCCATGACTGACATCGATCCGCGTGCGCCTAAGCCCGCCGAATCCCGTGAACTAAACATCCACCTCGCTCCGGCCGCCGCGGCCAAACTGACCGAGGACCAACAGGCGAAGCTGGCCTCCCGCCGCGCGGCCAATGCCGGCGACCTGGCCGGCTGGCACAGCATCGGCAACAGCCACAAGCCGAAGCACGCCAGCGGCCGGCAGGGACCGCCCGAGAAAAAGGTCCGCTGGTAATAGCTGCCGGCTAGAGCGCCTACCAGTGCCCCGGTGGAAGATTGCGCCGGGGCACTGCCCTCTTTCCAGGTGCGCCGTGTTTAAGGGCAAGCCGGTCCTGCGGATGACGCCCGGCGAGCCGGGTGCGCTGCCTGCCTTCTATAGGGTGGCAGGAGGGGCCCCAAGCGGGCGGAGCTACGGGAGGAATACGGTATGAGGCCCGACGTGCGGCGGATGTTGCTGATCCAGGCCGGCAACGTCCTGCAGTTCGCCATCGCCGTGGGCGTAATCGTCGTGGCCATCGACACCCTGACAGCCTTCTCGCTGGGCTCGCGGCAGGACCCGGAGGGCGGCGGCACCTTGGCGGGCTTCGCTCTGGCCGGAGCCATCGCCGTCGTCGTCCTCGCGGTTTTTGCCTACCGCTGGACGGCCCGCGGCGAGCGGTAGGCACCGTTGTTCGCGGTGCT
The DNA here is from genome assembly GCF_059092625.1 of Arthrobacter sp. Y3221114. Classification (NCBI taxonomy): domain Bacteria; kingdom Bacillati; phylum Actinomycetota; class Actinomycetes; order Micrococcales; family Micrococcaceae; genus Arthrobacter; species Arthrobacter sp. Y3221114. The sequence goes on along the minus strand of NZ_JBNHHW010000004.1, from coordinate 494,849 downwards.
CGGCTGGGCCGTGCTCTGGCTGCCGCTCAGCCTGACGCTGGGCATGGGCGGCGAGGACGGCGTGGGCCTGGCCTACCTGGCCACGTTGGTGTGCGGGGCGGGCATTGTGCTGTCCCTCGTGGCGCTGGGCAGCAAAAAACCCCGCTGATCGCCGACGGCGGGCCCGCGCGCGGGCCGTGGGGCCCGCGGGCAGGCGGGTGCCTCAGCCTGTGTGCTTAGAGGCCGCGGGTTTCGTCCCGCCGGATGGTCTCGCCCGTGTTCGGATCCTCGACGCGGCGGCTTTCCGTCACGCGGTGCTCGCGGCGCGGCATGGCCATGATGATGGAGATGATCAGGCCGAGCACGCCGACACCCATCAGGATCCAGCCGATCAGCGTCAGGTCGATGAAATCCACGACATCAGCAACGGCGAAGGCCAGGATTGCGCCGATAGCAATCAAGGCAATGGATGATCCGATTCTCATAGCCAGCAACTCCTTTAGGTTGGGCGGCCGGCGCAGCAGGCGCTGCCTCCGGCCGTCGTACAGGAAGTACGCGGTGCTTTGTCAGCATACTTGGTGTTGGGAGGAACGTCCCGCAACCGGTGACTTACGCTTAAGGCCGGAACACCATCACGGTGCTGATTGCTCCAGGAGGGTTTGTGGCCAGAGGACGGAAGATCAATCCAGCCATGCGCGTCGCCGCCGACGCGGCATTCGACAAGCACGGCAACCCAAAGCCCGGCGTGACGACCGGCATCATGAAGGCGCTGGACGTCCAGCGGCCGCTGGTGCTGGCCCACTTGGACCGGCTGCGGCGCAAGAACCCGGACGCAACGCCGGCCGAGCTGGCCGCGAAGTTGGAAAAGAAATACCTGGCCGCGGTGACCACCGGCGGTGCCGCGGTAGGGGCATCCGCCGTCGTACCGGGCGTGGGCACGGTGGCGGCACTGGGCCTTTCCGCGGCGGCAACTGTGGGCTTCCTGGAAGCCACTGCCCTGTTCGCCCAGTCAATCGCCGAACTGCATGGCATCGATACGGAGAACCCGGAGCGCTCACAGGCCATGGTGATGGCCATCCTGATGGGCGACGAGGGCAGCTCCCTGATCAAGGAGTTCGCCGGGCAGGCCGGCGGCCGCGGCGGAAATCCGTCGCGGGCCTGGGGAAACGCGGTCGGCAGCAGCATGCCCTCCGGCATGGTCAGCTCCCTGGTGGACAGCCTGAAGAAGCGCTTCCTGACCAAACTGCTGGCCAAGCAGGGGACGGCGATGCTCGGCCGGGCGGTCCCCTTCGGCATCGGCGCGGCGGTCGGGGGTGCCGGCAACCACGTGATGGGCCGGCGCGTCATCGACGCCACCCGGACCGCCTTCGGGGAGCCCCCGCTGGTGCTGCCGATGTCCCTGGTGGAGGATTTATCCGACAACCGGTACCGGCTGGGCGAGCTGCCGGCGGTGCCCGGCCGGGTAGCCGCCGGCATGCTGGAGAGGCTGCCCGGCCGCAGGCGGAAGACGCCGGCGGCCCTCGAGGCGTCCGCTGACCAGGACGGCGACGCCCGCAGCCGCTCCGCCGGCAGACCCGACGAGGAGGGAACCGGGCCGTGACAGCATCCGGCAGCCGACCTTCCGGCGGCGGCGAGGCGGTACGCGGAGCTGAATCGGGGGGTTGGCCGGGGATCGACCTGAACAGCGATCTCGGGGAATCGGTCGACGGGCGGCTGATGGGCGACGACGCCGCGATGTTTCCGCTGATCACCAGCGCGAACATCGCCTGCGGCTACCATGCCGGCGACGACGAGACGATGCTGGCCAGCTGCCGCCGCGCCGTGGAGCACGGGGTGGCGGTGGGCGCGCACGTTTCCTATCGGGACCGGGCCGGGTTCGGCCGCCGGACCCTGGACGTCGCGGCGGCCGACCTGACCGTCGACGTGGCTGCCCAACTCGCCGCCCTCGACCGGATCGCCCGGAGCGCGGGAGCACGCGTGGCTTACGTGAAGCCGCACGGCGCGCTCTATAACCGGATAGTCCACGACCGTAGCCAGGCCGCGGCGGTGGTCGAGGCCATCGGCGCCTTCGACCCCCGGCTTCCCCTCCTGGGGCTGCCCGGATCCGCGGCGCTTGAGCTGGCGGCCGCCGCTGGACTCCCGGTGTTCCGGGAGGCGTTCGTGGATCGCGGCTACCGGGCGGACGGAACGCTGATTCCGCGCGGCGAGCCCGGCGCCCTGCTGGAAGACCTGGAGCAAATTGCCGACCGGGCCGTGGACTTCGCCCGTAGCGGAGCCGCGGATTCGCTCTGCGTCCACGGCGACACCCCGGGCGCGGTGGCGATGGCGCGGCTGGTCCGGGAACGGCTGGCCGCGGCCGGGATCCCGCTGCGTCCCTTCACGGGTGCGGCCGGCAACGGGGCCGGCCACCGCCCGCCCGCCGCCGGCGATTCCCGCGCCGCCGGCGCGGCACCCGTTCCCACTCCCTCCGGGCCCCCCACCCCTGGACGGTAGGGTGCGGATCCTGCCCTTCGGCGCGGGCGCCCTGCTCGCCGAATTCGACACCCTCGACGACGTCCTGGCCCACTACGACGCACTCAAGGTTGCGCCGCCGCCAGGCGTGACGGAGCTGGTTCCCGCGGCCCGCACCATCCTGGTGACCTTCGACGATCCGGCGGCCGCCGACGCCGTCCGCCGCTGGCTGGAACAGACACCACCGCACGACGGCGGCGCACGCACCACGGGCGACGAGGTCACGGTTGAGGTGGACTACTCCGGTGAGGACCTGCCGGAGGTGGCGCGAATCCTGGGCGTGAGCGAGGCGGAAGTGGTGCACCGGCACCAGCAGTGCGAATGGAGTGCCGCCTTCACCGGCTTCGCGCCGGGCTTCGCCTACCTGGTGGCCCCCGGAAACCCGCTGCAGGTGCCGCGGCTGGCCGAACCGCGGACCCGGGTGCCGGCCGGATCGGTCGGCCTGGCGGGCGAGTTCAGCGGCATCTACCCGTCCGCGTCGCCCGGTGGCTGGCGGCTGATTGGCAGGACCGAAGAGCGGTTGTGGGACGCCGCGCGGGAGCGGCCGGCGCTGATTGCGCCGGGAACGCGCGTGCGGTTCAGGGCGGTGTAGCCGGTGATCACCGTGGTCACGGCGGGACCGCAACTCCTGGTCCAGGACCTCGGCCGGCCGGGCCATGCCGCGATCGGGCTGAGCCCGTCCGGCGCACTGGATAACCGGGCACTGCGCACGGCCAACCGCCTGGTCGGAAACCCCGAAACTGCGGCGGGGCTGGAGCTGCTGCTGGGCGGCGCTGTCCTGCAGTTCGGCGCCGACACGGTGGTGGCGGTGACCGGGGCCACGGGCAAACTTTCGGTGGCGGGCCCGGCTGGGAAATCACCGGCAGCGGGCCGGTCGCGGAAGGACCACCCGGATCTTTACCGGCCCTTCCGTGTCCGTGCCGGCCAGCGGCTGGAAATCGCCCCCGCCGCGTCCGGGCTGAGGTATTACCTGGCGGTGGCCGGCGGCATCGTGGCCGACACGTTGATGGGATCGGCGGCCACGGATCTGCTCTCCGGCATGGGGCCGGCTCCGCTGCGGGACGGGGACGTGGTGGAGACCGGGGCCGTTCAACCGGCCGCGCGGACCGGTTCCAACGTCGCCGCCGCGCCCGCCGGCACGGGCCAATGGCCCGTCGTCGGCCACGGACGCGGCACGGTCCAACGGCCCGTCGTCGATTCCCTCTGGACGCCGGTGCCGGTGCCGCCCGCCGCTGCCGTCACAGTGCGGCTGCAACCCGGCCCGCGGTTGGATTGGTTCACCGCCGACGCGCGCCAGTGCCTGGTGCTGGGCCATTGGACGGTCAGCGCCGAGAGCAACCGGATCGGGCTGCGCCTGCTCGGCCGGCCGCTGCAGCGCGCGGTCGACCGGGAACTGCCCAGCGAAGGCATGGTCACCGGCGCGGTGCAGGTGCCGCCGTCGGGCTTGCCCACCGTATTCCTGGCCGACCATCCGGTGACCGGCGGTTACCCCGTGCCGGCCGTGGTGGAAGCGGCCGACCTCCCGCTGCTGGCCCAGGCCAGGCCCGGCCAACGGCTCCGCTTTCTCTGGGCGGGCTAGGGCCCCCGGAGGTGGACCTTGCGCTCCGTTTCGGGCTCGGGCTCCGGTTCAAACCGGAGCGCTAGTCACGAACTGGAGCGGATGCTCCACAGGGAGCCCAGCGCCGGCTAGCCGAAGGCGGCGGTGGCCACCGTGAAGATCGCCAGCCCGGCCAAGGAGCCGACCACGGTGCCGTTGATCCGGATGAACTGCAGGTCGCGGCCCACCTGGAGTTCGATCTTCCGCGACGTCTCCTGCGCATCCCAGCGCTCAACCGTTTCGGTGATCACGGCGGCAATCTGCGAACGATAGGTGCGGACCAGGTACCCGGCGGACTCCTCGATCCAGCCGTCGATCTTGGCCGCCAGTTCCGCGTCGGTGGCCAGCCGGTGGCCGAAGTCCCGGACCGCCCGCTTGAATGTCAGGCTCAACCCACTCTGGGGATCCTCCACCGCCTCCAACAGAGCGGTCTTCAGCGTCTCCCACGTGCGGGCCGCCAGTGAACGCACTTCGGGGTCGCCCAAGGCGTTGTGCTTGATCGCTTCCACCCGCGCCATCATCTCCGGATCGTGCTGCAGGTCCTGCGCCAGCGAGTTCAGGTACCCGTCCAACTGCTGGCGCATCGGATGATCCGGGTCGGCCTGCACCGCGATGAGGAACTTGTACAACTCCAGATGCACCTTGTCGCCGACCAGCGAATCCAGGAACGGCGGGACCCAGGTCGGCGAGCGGTCCGACACCAGCCGCGCCACCGTGTCCTGGTTGTCCAGCACCCAGTCGGCGGCGCGGTCCAGCAGCAGGTCCACCAGCTTCAGGTGGTGGCCGTCGCGCAGCAGGTGCTCGGCCAGCCGGCCCAGCGGCGGTCCCCACTGCGGGTCGATCAGGTGCCGGCGTGCCAGTGACTCGATCAGTTCCTGCACGTCCTCGTCATTGAGGACCGTCAAGGCTCCGCGGATCGCCGTGGCGCCCTCGCGGGCAATCCGTTCGGTGTTTTCCGGCCGTTCCAGCCAGAGACCGGCCTTCGCCGTGATCCCCAGGGAGCCGATCTTGGCCTTGACCACGTCCTCGGCCAGGAAATTTTCCTCCACGAACTGGCCCAGGCTCGCGCCGATCTGGTCCTTGCGGCGCGGGATGATCGCGGTGTGCGGAATCTTCAGCCCCATCGGGTGTTTGAACAGTGCGGTCACGGCGAACCAGTCCGCGAGTGCGCCCACCATTCCGCCCTCGGCCGCGGCCCGGACATAGCTCAGCCACGGGTAGCGGTCCTGCAGCGCGAAGGACACCACGAAGACCACTGCCAAAACCAGCAGCAACCCCGTGGCGAGCAGTTTCATCCGCCGCAGGCCAGCGGCACGGACGCTGTCCGGCAACACGGAAACCTGGCTCGTTCCGCCTCTCGGCACGCTCCCGGGGATGTTTTGCGCCGCGAATCCGGCCGTCTGCCCTTCCGCCGTTTCAGGTGCGACGCCGCCGCCCGTCTGAGTGCCCATGTTGCCTCCGAAACCGAATTGCCGAACGATCATCGTTCGTTCACCCATCAGTCAACCCTACGGCGGGTCCGGATGTCCGGTCATCGCGTACGGTGAATTTATGCACCAGAGGATCTACGCCCACCGTGGTTCCAGCGAGCAGTATGCGGAGAACACGCGGGCCGCTTACCTGCAGGCGATCGCCGACGGCGCCGACGGGATTGAGTGCGACATCCACCTGACCAAAGACCGCCGGCTGGTCTGTTTCCACGACTTCACGCTGGACCGCACCTCCACCGGTACCGGCAACGTGTCCGATCACACGCTGGACGAGCTGCTGCAACTGGACGTCAGTTCGTGGAAGGGCACACCGATTCCGGCCGAGTACGGCGGCACGGCCGACCAACTGGTAACGCTGGACGACCTGGTTGACCTGATGCGGGACGCCGGCCGGCCGCTGGGCTTGGCCATAGAGCTCAAGCACCCCAGCCCGTACGGGCAGGAGCTGGAAGACGAGGTGCTCAAGTACCTGATGGCGGAGGGCTGGGATCCGGAGACCTCCCGGCTGGACAATATCCAGGTGTCCTTCATGAGCTTCCATCCGGACGCCGTGAAGTACCTGGCCGAGCACATACCCGGCCAGTATCTCTGCCAACTCCTGGATGACATCGACGCCGAGGAACTCAAGGCCAGCCTGATGATGGGCGAGCTGACCGTCGGCGCCGTCGCGGTACTGCTGCGGCGGGCGCTGTCCGAAGGCGAAGGGCTGATCGAGGCGCACCGCGTCGGGTGGGCTGGACCCGGCGTGGACTACGTGCGCTCGCATCTGCCGCTCATCCGCCGCTGGCTCGACGCCGGCACGCAGTTCCGCGTCTGGACGGTGGACGATCCGCAGGACGTGGAGCTGTGCCGGGAGTTGAGCTTCGGCGAAATTACTACCAACCGGCCGGCCGCGGTTCGCAGGCAGCTGCAGGCCGCACCAGCCTGAAAAGTTGCCGTTGCCGCAACCGGGGTCCCGTGTGATTGAGTGGAGTAATGGCATCTCCAATTGAGGACTACGCACTCATATCGGATCTGCACACGGGAGCCTTGGTGTCCCGGTCCGGAAGCATGGACTGGCTCTGCCTTCCCCGCTTCGACTCTCCCTCCGTCTTCGGTGCGCTTCTCGGGTACCCCGGGCACGGCCGCTGGCTGCTGGCCCCGGACGGTGCGCACCCGCAGAGCGGGGAACCGACGGGGACGGATGTGCACGGCAAACCGGGCAAGGACCCGTTGGAAACCCAACGCAGCAGGCCGCCGGTCTCCACGCGGGAACAAAATGAAGCAGTGTCGGCAGCCCCGGAGAACTCCGGGCGGTCCGCGACGGACGAGGCCGGAAAGACCGCCGGGGTGAGGCCCGGGGCCGCGGAAGCCGGACAAACCGGCGACGCGGCCGGCACCGCCGAAGCCGGTGCATCCGTGGCGGCCACCGGCGCCACCGAAGCCGGCGCATCCCTGGCCGCCGCCGGCGCCACCGGCGGCCCGACGGCGGCAGGGGCCGCCCGCTCGACCGTCACGGACACCTTGTCCCGCGGCGGCGTTGTGTCGGCACCGGCCCGCACCGAGGCTGCGGGAGACCGCAACGACGCCACGGAGGCAGCACAGGCAGCGGAAGCAGCAGAGGCGCCGTCCGCCGTCGTCGTTGAACGCTCCTATATTGAGTCGACGTTTGTGCTGCAGACCCGCTGGAAGAGCGACACCGGCGAGGCGCTGGTGACCGAGTTCATGCCGGTGGGCGACCGCCGGGCATCCCTTGTCCGTAGGGTCGAGGGCCTTTCCGGCGAAATGACCATCCGGCAGGAGCTGATCATGCGGTTCCACTACGGGGACGTGGTGCCGTGGGTGAACCGCGTGCACGACGAAACCACCGGCCGGGAATCGATCGTCGCCATCGCCGGCCCGGACGCGCTGGTGCTGCACGGGGAGCACCTGCCGCACGCCGCGAACCGCCGGCACGAAGGCGAATTTACGGTCAAGGCCGGCGAGACGGTCGACTTTGAACTGTGCTGGTTCCCGTCCCACCGGACGGTGCCGCCGGGGATCGACGTCGATGTAGCGCTCGCGGAAACGGTGCAGTACTGGCAGGACTGGTGTTCACGGTTCCCGCCCCAGGGGGACTACCACGGCATCGTCAAGCGTTCGCTGCTGGTGCTGCGCGCGATGACGCACGAGACGACCGGCGGGATCGTCGCCGCGCCGACTACCTCCTTGCCGGAGTCCTTCGGCGGGGAACGGAACTGGGACTACCGCTACGTCTGGCTGCGCGATGCGGCGTTGACGCTCGAGTCGATGATGACCCACGGCTACGAAGACGAGGCGCTGCAGTGGCGCAACTGGCTGTTGCGCGCGGTGGCCGGCGATCCGGAAGACCTGCAGATCATGTACGGGGTGGCCGGGGAACGCGACCTGGAGGAACGGATCATCCCGCACCTGCCCGGTTATGAGGGGTCGGCACCGGTCCGGGTGGGAAACGGAGCGGTGGGCCAGTACCAAGCGGACGTGATCGGCGAGGTCATGGTCGCGCTGGAGAAGCTGCGCAACATGGGCGGCACCGAGGACCATTTCTCCTGGCCGCTGCAGAAGGCCATGCTGCACTACATCGAGAAGCACTTCGACCAGAAGGACCAGGGCATCTGGGAGATGCGCGGCGAACGGAAGTACTTCACCCACTCCCGGGTGATGATGTGGGCGGCGTTCGACCGCGGCGTGCGGGCGGTGCAGGAGCACGGCCTGGACGGCGAAGCCGAGCACTGGGCGGAGCTGCGCGACACGCTGCGCGAGGAGATCATGGAGCACGGTTTCAACCGCGAGATCAACTCCTTCACCCAGACCTATGACGGCACCGAGGTGGACGCCTCGCTGCTGGTGCTGCCGCAGGTGGGCTTCGTGAAGTACGACGACGACCTGATGCTGGGTACCGTCGCCCGCCTGGAGCGGGAGCTGGTGGATGCGGACGGACTGATCCTGCGCTACCGGACCGAGTCGGGGCTGGACGGGCTGGCTCCGGGCGAGCACCCGTTCCTGGCCTGTTGCTTCTGGCTGGTGGAACAGTATGCCCGCTCCGGGCGGATCGGCGACGCCCGCGACCTGATGGACCGGCTGGTCGGTTACGCGAACGACCTGGGGCTGATGGCCGAGGAGTACGACACGGTGAACAAACGGATGGCCGGCAACTTCCCGCAGGCGTTCTCGCACCTGGCGTTGATCCGTGCGGCGGACGCCATCAACGGCCACGCGCAGGAAGCCGTGTAGCCGCAGCCGAGTCCCCGGCCCTGTCCACAGTTTCCACAGCGATATCCACGGCTGGGGGCGGGGCACCGCGGCAGCCTTCCCGGCTACTGTAGACGGGTGAAGTTTCTCCAGTCCCCGGCCGTGAAAGTGGGGCTGTCCATCTCCATTGCCACCGGGCTGTACGGGGTGTCCTTCGGCGCGCTGTCGGTGGCATCGGGACTCGACCTCTGGCAGACCATGGCGCTGAGCCTGCTGCTGTTCAGCGGCGGCTCCCAGTTCGCGTTCATCGGAGTGGTCGGCGGCGGCGGTACCGGCCTGGCCGCCATGACGGCCTCCGCCCTGCTGGGTATCCGCAACGGCATCTATGGCATGCAGATGAACGCGCTCGTCTCCCCGTCCCGCTGGTGGCGGCCGCTGGCCGCCCACGTGACCATCGACGAATCCACCGCCACGGCGTCCGGCCAGGACGACCCCGGCGAGCAGCGGCGCGGTTTTTGGACCGCCGGCGTGGGCATATTCCTGCTGTGGAATCTTTTCACCCTGGTGGGTGCCTTGGCCGGCAACGCCTTGGGCGACCCGAGGCGGTGGGGCCTGGACGGAGCCGCCGTTGCCGCGTTCCTGGCGCTGCTGTGGCCGAGGCTGAAAGGCAAGGAACCGGCTGCCATTGCGATTGCCTGCGCCCTGGCCACCCTGCTTGCCGTACCGTTCGTTCCCAGCGGCGTGCCCATCCTGGTGGCGGCGGCGGTCGCGGCCGCCATCGGCTGGTTCACCCACAAACCCATTCCCGCCGGGATGGCGCCGGACATCGAGCCCTACGACGAGCCGTATTCCGAGCACGACGGGCCCCACACGCTCGCCAGGTCCGAGCGCCGGGCGGCGGGCGGCGACGATCCGGCCGGGGACGGAAGGAAGACGCCATGAGCCTGTGGATCTGGATACTGGCCGCCTGCCTCATCTCCTACCTCACGAAGCTGGCAGGCTATCTGGTGCCCGCCAAGTGGATGAAGAACCAGCGGATGTCCCGCATCGCCGCCACCATGACCATCGGCCTGCTCGCGTCGCTGACCGTCGTCAACGCCTTCTCCACCGGCCAGCAGTTGGCGTTCGACGCACGGGTCGGGGCCCTGCTGGCCGCCGCCGTCGCCCTGCTGCTGCGCGCGCCGTTCCTGGTGGTGGTCATCGCCGGTGCCGGCGCGGCCGCGCTGCTCCGCCTGGCCGGCTGGGGGTAGCCGAGGGCGGCCCGCGACCGCGGAATACGGCTTAAAGCAGATTGACGACGGCGGTGCGCACCGCCGTCGTCAATCTTTCAGTTAAGGGTCAGTCAGCGATCTTGGCGACCAGGCGCCCGACGACTTCGCCCTTCTTGAGCTTCTCCAGGCCCTCCGGGATTTCTTCGAAGGTGATCTCGGTGATGGTCGGAGTGAGCTTGCCGGTGGCGAAGTAATCGTAGACGCCCTGCACGTCGTCCCTGGTGCCGCCCTGCGAGCCGACCAGGGTGAGCTCGGACAGAATCAGGGCCTTGGTGCTGATGGTCGATTCCAGCCGGCCCATGCCGACCTGGACCACGCGGCCGCCGCGGCGGACCGTCTCGATGGCCTCGGCGGTGGTTGTGCCGAAGCCGGCAAAATCAACGATGACGTCCAAGCCGATCTCCTTGAACTCGGCGATGGACTTCGCCACGTCCTTGGCGCCGATCTCCTTGGCCTGGTCCCAGATCTTCTCGTTGACCTCGGCGATGTAGACGTCTGCGCCGGCCAACACGGCCACGCGGGCGCCAATGGAGCCAAGGCCGCCGAAGCCGATGATGCCGACCTTGTCGCCGGCCTTGACCTGGCCGTTGGCGATCACGGCGTGGTGGCTGGTCATGCCGGCATCGGTGCCGGCCGCGCCCTGGGCGAAGCTGACGTTGTCCGGGATGCGGACCAGGGCCTGCTGGTCGATGGCGGTCTTCAGGGAGAAGCCGCCGTCGAAGGCGTAGCCGGGAGCGCCGGCCGGGGTGGTCGGGCAGCAGCCCACGCGGTCGCCGACCTTCCAGTCGGTGACGCCTTCGCCGACCTCGGTGATGACGCCGGCAACCTCGTGGCCGAGGGTGATGGGGCGCTTGGCCAGCGTCGAGAGCCAGCCCTCGTCCTCAAGCATGCCGACATCGGAGTGGCACAGCCCGGCCGACTTGATGTCGATGACGACGCCGCCGGGTGCGGCGGTCGGCTCCTCGACTTCCTTCAGTTCAAGCGGCTCGTGGGTATTGGTGAACTGCCAGGCTTTCATGGGGTCTCCTGTGGCTCGGCGGGGATGGTGGCATTCCGCGGGCAAGCGGCGGAACTGTGCGGGTGCGACATCCGCACCTCCAGTTTAGTTCAAAACCCCCGGATTTTTATGCAAAAGCATGTAAAGTTGGTCACGCCAGGCTGCCTGAGGGTTGCGGCAGGTGACACCGGACCTGTGCGCCGGCTGGGGTGCTGTGGAAGACTGAAGCCATGCTTGTAGCCTTCTCTGTTGCCCCCTCAGGGGTGCCCGTTGCCGGTCCCGCGCCCCATGACGCCTCGGTCCATGACGCCGTTGCCGAGGCCGTCCGGATCGTCCGGGAATCCGGCCTGCCAAACCATACCGACGCGATGTTCACCACCATCGAGGGCGAGTGGGACGAGGTCATGGCGGTGATCAAGCGTGCCACCGAGGCTGTGGGCCGTCACGGATCGCGCGTGTCGCTGGTGCTTAAGGCAGACATCCGTCCGGGGTACTACGGCGAGCTCACCGGCAAGGTGGACCGGCTGGAGGCTGCCATCGCCGAGCAGGAGCAGCAGTGACCGCCCAGCCGGGCATGCCGGACGTTGAGTCGGCAGCGGCGTGGACCGCGGTCGAAGACTACCTGACCGTCACCCTGGTGGGTGAGGACGAGTCCCAGGTCGCGGCCAGGGAGGGGGCCGCACAGGAAGGCCTGCCCGCGATCGAGGTGAGCGCAACCCAGGGCAAGCTGCTGATGCTGCTGGCCAGGCTGACCGGTGCGCGCAAGGTGCTGGAGATCGGCACGCTCGGTGGTTACAGCACCATCTGGTTGGCCCGCGGACTGCCGGACGACGGCCAAGTGGTCAGCTGCGAGTACGAACCGCGGCACGCCGAGGTGGCGCAGCGGAACCTGGAGGCCGCCGGCGTCGCGGAGAAAGTCAGCATCCGGGTGGGCGCCGCGCTGGAAACCCTGCCGCAGCTGGCCGAAGAGGGCGTCGGGCCGTTCGACCTGGTGTTCATCGACGCGGACAAGGAAAACAACCGGCACTACGTTGAGTGGGCCCTGGAGCTGACCCGCCCCGGCAGCCTGATTGTGGTGGATAACGTGGTCCGTTCCGGCAAGGTGCTGACCAACGGCGGCGACGCCAGCGCGGAGGAGCGCGACATCCGCGGTACCCGCGATGCACTGGCGCTGCTGGGCTCCGACGAACGCTTGGACGCCACCGCGATCCAGACCGTGGGCGGCAAGGGCTGGGACGGCTTCGCGCTAGCGCTGGTCAAGTAGCCGATGGCGCGGCGAAGCACCCGTGCCGAGACGGCACGGGAGCCGGAGGCGTCAGGCGGGCCCGCCGAGGGGCGCTATGAAATTTCCTCCGGGATAGCCGAGCTGGTCCGCGAGCCTGATTCGGCGGACAGTTGGCTGTTGAAGATCAACGGCGTCCAGTCCTCCCACGTGGTGGTCGGGGATCCTTTGCGGCTGGACTTCGAATACATGCGCTGGATGGCGGCGCTGATCGCATCCCGCTGGGGCCCCGAGGCACGGCTGCGGGCCCTCCACCTAGGCGGCGGGGCGTGCTCAATGGCCCGCTACCTGGCGGCCGCCTACCCGGAGGCGCGGCAGGTCGTCGTCGAGATCGACGCGAAGCTGGCCGATCTGGTGCGCCAGTGGTTCGACATCCCGCGTGCGCCGTTGGTGCGCATCAGGGTGGGCGAAGCGAGGGCGGTCACCGAATCACTGAGCGAGGACAGCCGGGACCTGCTCGTCCGCGACGTCTTCTCCGGCAGCGAGACGCCGTTCGGACTGACCACGCTGGAATTCACCCGGGCGGTGCGGCGCGTCCTCTCGCCCGGCGGGGTCTACCTGGTGAACTGCGGCGATACGCCCCAGCTGGCCGGTGCCCGCGAGGAGGCCGCGACCATCGGCGAGGTGTTCGAACATCGGGTGATCATTGCCGATCCGCCAATGCTCAAGGGCCGCCGGCACGGAAACGTGGTGATCGCGGCCAGCGACCAGCCGCTGGAAACCGGTCCGGGACTCGTCCGGGCGTTGCTGCACGGTGCCGTGCCGGCACAGCTGTGGGACGGGCCGAGGGTAGAGAAGTTTTGCAGAGGATCGGCGATCCGGCAAGACCGACCGGCCAATTAGGGGCCTTTCCCGGAACGTTATGACTTCGGCCGGAATTTGTTTGTAAGATGGACACGAACGGCCGTGCAGCGGCCGTACTAGGCCCGGGAGTGAGCCGCTTGCGGCTGGCTCTCCGGAGGCAGGCATAGAAAGAACGGCTTCGACACTATGGATGGTGGCTGGAGCGCTATGTCTGCTCAGCCGGATTCAATCCGGCGCCGGATGCCGGGTGCTGACAACCTAATCCCCCCAAGTTAGGTCCAGTGCCCGGCATCTCGGTCATTAATCCTTTCACCGGAGCTTGCTCTCGGCACCCTTCCCCATCAGCTCAGCTTCCCGGCTGCGGGTCTCGCGCCTGAGCACATCAACGACCGCCGCCACCGCCGGTTGCCGCAGCGACTCCGGGCGGGCCACCAGCCAGTAACCGAGCCGCTCCTCCAGTTCCCCCGGCAGGATGCGGACCAGATCCGGGTGGCGGTTGGCCATGAAGCAGGGCAGCAGGCCGAGGCCGGCGCCGGCGCGGGTTGCCTCTACGTGGACGAACACGTTGGTGGAACCCAGGGCGGTGGCCATCGCCGGCAGCAAGCGGCGCGCGGCGTCAAGATCGTCGACCTGCAGCATGGAGTCCACGAAATAGACCAGCGGGTGGTTCATGGCCGCGCGCACGCTGTCCGGTGAGCCGTGTTCCGCCAGATAATCCCGGGAACCGTAGAGGCCGAGTACATAGTTGCCCAGCCGGATGGATCGGGCACGAATAACCTGCGGCCGCCCGACCACGACTTCGAAATCCAGGCCCGGCCGGTGTTGCGAGGCCTGGCGCGCGGCGGTAACGATCTCCACGCTGAGCCTGGGATGGTGCTGTTGCAGGCGGGCAATCGCCGGGGCGGCGACGAACGCGCTGAAACCGTCGGTGGCAGACATCCTCACGACCCCGGCCAACCGGTCGGCCTGATCCGGCGTGCGGCCCAGCTCCGTCAGCGATTCCTCGATCCGCTCGGCCACCGCTGCCGCCTTCCGGCCCAGGTCGGTCAGCTCCCAGCCCCCCGGCGCCCCGGAGAACACGCGGCCGCCCAGGGCCTTTTCGACGGCAGCGATGCGACGCGAGACGGTGGTGTGGTTCAGGCCAAGGTTCTCGGCCGCCGAGGTATACCGGCCGGTGCGGGCGACGGCGAGAAGGATGATCAGGTCGTCCGGCTTGGCGGGCTGGGGTGCGGGAGGCATATCTGCATCTTTGCAGACCATGCCTGCAACGTTTGTCATTGATGCACATGCGGGAAGGGGGAATACTCGGCTTCGTCTAATTGTGACCACACTCACAGCGTGCGGGGGGAGTCCCGGCGGCAAGCGCCGCAGTATCCGCACGCCATGCAAGGAGAATGATGAGCGCCCACGCTACCCCCACCGGACCCGGCTCCGGCGCGACGCACGAGTCGCCGCCGTCGGTCCTGCGCAAGGTCGTCACCGCTTCCATGGCCGGCACGGTCGTGGAATGGTACGAGTTCTTCCTCTATGCCACCGCGGCCACGCTGGTTTTCGGCGCCCTGTTCTTCCCGAATGCGGGCACCGAACTGGACGCGATCATCGCAGCCTTCGTCACCTTCGCGGTCGGCTTCATCGCCCGGCCGCTGGGCGGGATCGTGTTCGGCCACTTCGGCGACAAGCTGGGCCGGAAGAAGCTGCTGCAGGTGAGCATCATCCTGATCGGTGCCGCCACGTTCCTGATGGGCTGCCTGCCAGGCTTCGACCAGATCGGTTACTGGGCGCCGGGCCTGTTGGTGGTGCTGCGGTTCGTCCAGGGCTTTGCCATCGGCGGCGAATGGGGCGGCGCGGTCCTGCTGGTGGCCGAGCACAGCCCGGCGGCCAAGCGCGGTTTCTGGGCGTCCTGGCCCCAGGCGGGTGTGCCGATGGGCAACATGCTGGCCACGGTGGTGCTGTGGGTGATGTCAGGCATTCTCTCCGAGGCCGAATTCCAGGCCTGGGGCTGGCGCGTTGCCTTCTGGCTCTCTGCAGTCATCGTGCTCGTCGGCTACTACATCCGCACCAAGGTCACCGAGGCGCCGATCTTCCTGGAAGCCCAGGCCGAGTCTGCCAAGGTGAAGTCCACCTCCTACGGCGTCGTGGAAGTGATGAAGAAGTACCCGCGCGGCGTGTTCACTGCCATGGGGCTGCGCGTGGCGGAGAACATCATCTACTACATCGTGGTGGCGTTCTCCATCACGTACCTGAAGACCGTTCACGATTTCGACGTCACCACGGTGCTGGGCCTGCTGATCCTGGCGCACGCCTTCCACTTCGTCGTGATCCCCTTCTATGGGCGCCTGTCGGACACCATTGGCCGCCGGCCGGTCTACATGGCGGGCGCCGTGCTGTCGGGGGTCTGGGCCTTCGTCGCCTTCCCGATGTTCGATACGCAAAGCCCGGTCATCATCCTGGCCGCGATCTTCCTGGGACTTGCCGTGCACGGGCTGATGTATGCGGGCCAGCCGGCCATCATGGCCGAGATGTTCCCGACCCGGATGCGCTACTCGGGTGTCTCGCTGGGTTACCAGGTGACCTCGATCTTCGCCGGTTCGCTCGCCCCGATCATCGCTTCCACGCTGCTGAAGGACTTTGAGCACTGGCTGCCCGTTGCTCTGTACCTGGTGGTCGCTTCGGCCATCACCGTCGTGGCAGTGATCTTCACCCGCGAAACGAAGGGCGCCTCCCTGCGCGACCTGGACCGGGCCGACCTGGCCCGCACGGAATCGGAAGTGCGGGCCCAAGCCTAGGCGCGACGGCGCAAGCCAAGCGAGCAAAACCGAAGGGACCGGTGCCACCCGTTGCGGGCGGTACCGGTCCCTTTCGCCTCGGCGGACCTGCGGTCAGCGGAAGCCGATGAGCTGCTCGACCGGGCCCATGCAGAAGAAGAGCACGAAGGCCGCGGCCACCGCCCACATCAGCGGGTGGATGTCCTTGGCCCGGCCCTGGAACGTGCGCACAAGCACATAGGCGATAAAGCCGGCGCCCAGGCCGTTGGCGATCGAATACGTGAAGGGCATCAGCGTGAACGTCAGGAAGGCCGGAATGGCCACGCCCCAGTCGGACCAGTCGATCTTGCCCACCTGCGCCACCATCATGAAACCGACGACGACGAGCGCCGGCGCCACTGCCTCGAACGGCACCAGCGAGATCAGCGGCGTGAAGAACATGGCCACCAGGAACAGCAGGCCGGTGACAACGTTGGCCAGGCCGGTGCGCGCGCCCTCGCCGATTCCGGCGCCGGACTCGACGTAGATCTGGTTGGAGGAGACCGAACCGGCGCCGCCGGCAATCGCGCCGACCGCGTCAACCATGAGCACCCGGTCAACCTGCGGGATGTTGCCCTCTTTGTCGGTCAGCCCGGCCTCGTTGGCCAGGCCGACCATCGTGCCCATGGCGTCGAAGAAGATGCTCAGCAGGATCGCAAACGCCAGCAGGGAAGCGGCGGTGATACCCAGCGTCCCGAAGGCACCGAAGAGGCTGGCCTGGCCGATCAGGCTGAGGTCGGGCAGCCCCACCCAGCTGCCGCTCGGCAGCTCGGGCACCACCAGGGACCATCCCAGCGGATTGGGGCCGTCGGGACCCATCGACGGGCCGACGTCGGCCACCGCTTCGATGACCACCGCGAGCACGGTGGCGGCGATGACGCCGATCAGAATGCCGCCCTTGACCTTGCGCACCACCAGCGCGATGGTCAGGATGAGGCCGAAGACGAAGACGAGGGTAGGCCAGCCCAGCAGGACGCCGTCGAAGCCGAGGCCGACGGGAACGGTGGTGCCCGCTGCGTCGGGGATGCGGCGGATGAAGCCGGCGTTGACCAGGCCGATCAGGGCAATGAACATGCCGATGCCCACCACGATGGCGGTCTTGAGGCTTTGCGGCACGGCGTTGAACACGGCGGTCCGGAAACCGGTCAGGACCAGGATCAGCATGGTGATGCCGGAGAGGATCACCAGGCCCATCACATCCGGCCAGGTCAGTCCGGGGTTGGTGGCAACGGTTATGGCGATGAAGGCGTTGACGCCCAGGCCCGTAGCGAGGGCGAACGGGTATTTGGCCCAGGCCCCCATCACGATCGTCAGCACGCCGGCCACGAGGGCCGTGACCGCCGCGACGCGTTCGGCGCCGAGCATGGCGCCGGTTGAATCGGCGCCGCCCAGGACCAGCGGGTTCAGCACCACGATGTAGCTCATTGCGAAGAACGTGGCCAGGCCGCCGCGGATTTCGCGCGAATAGTTGGAGCCGCGCTTGGTGATCTCGAAGTACCGGTCGAGCACCGAAGTCTTGGCGGCTACTGCTCCCTTTTGGGGCATGGGGAATGTCCTCCACAGGTAAGTGGTATGGTCGGGATTTTCCCCAAAATTCTAGCCCCTACGGCACGCGGCGGCGTACGACGCCGCTGTTCCACGCCTTCCCGAAGTCAGGCGATGGCCGGCCGGGAGGTGGAAGCAATGGCATTGCCGGCCACTTTCGCCTGCCGAATGATCTCCCGTGTGCTCGGGGCCAGCAGGTCCGCCACGCCGACCAGGTAGAGGCTGATCGCTTTCAGGACGGAGACAACGTTTTCGCCGGCCGCGATGCCCAGGCTCCGGAGCAACCGGCGCATTTGGTTCTGCGCGCAGCCCGTCAGGACGATGGAATCGGCTACCAGCAAGCCGTTTTCGGTCCGGATGACCCACTTCTGGTCCTTGTCCCTGCTGATCGCCGGCACGTGGGCCGCGCGGGTATCCAGCGGCGTGGGCGCATCCGCCGGTGCCGCTGGCGCTGTTTTCTCCGATGTCTTGGTGACGCCGCAAACGTGGGTGCTGTGGCGGATGTCCAGCGCGTGGCTCGCGGCGTATGCCTGCAGCAAGCGCAGCAGGTCGTTGCGTTCGCTCCGTTGCGCCGAATCAGCCAACGGGGACCGGCGGCCGTGGTCGGCCGGCTGAGGGAGCAACCCCTCCACGACGATCGACGACACGCCCTGGCGGCTCAGTTCACTCGCCACGGCCAGCCCGGGCAGCCCGGAACCGATGACCACCGTGGTGGTGTATTCGGTAGGCACTTCTGGTACGGAAACGCCACTCACTGCACGGACTCCTTGGACAGTAGGGAGAACCTCGGACGGCGAACGGACCGCCCGCACACGCATTGTGAAACTGTTATTTAACACAATTTTCATCGAAGCCTACATAACTTTTCGGCCACTGAGAAGCGCCTTGTATCAGAGTAAGCTGAGGGTAGCGGGCGAGGATGCCCGTGCGACGTTGAGGGAGGCGGAACGAATGACAGAAGCCACAGGTTCAGACGCCCGACAGGGCGCCGCACCCCGCGGCATTGTCGTCGGAGTCGATGGCTCCGATCAGAGTATCTGCGCGTTGGTTTGGGCTGCGGAGGAGGCGCAACGGCGCAGGACCCCGCTGCACGTCGTGACCGCCTACACCGTTCCGGTCTTCGCTGCCTCCAGCATGGATGCCGGCTATGCCACGCTGGATGATTCGGTGATCCGCGAAGGCGCCGAAGCCGTGCTCGAGCAGGCAGTGTCCAAAGTCACCGGTTACGGCTTGGATATCGATGCCCGGGTGGAAACCGGCGACGCCGCCGGAGTCCTGCTGGAGCTCTCCGAACAGGCCGAGTTGATCGTGGTCGGTACGCGCGGTCGCGGCGGCTTCATGGGCCGGTTGCTGGGCTCGGTCAGCAGCGCTGTCCCGGCCCACGCCTCCTGCCCGACGGTGACGATTCCGCTGGCCTGCGCACCGCGGCTCGGCGACCTGGATATTGAGGTTCCACGGTTCAAGGACCAGGCAATCCGCCCCGAGGACGTCGAGAAGGTCGTCGTGGTCGGGGTCGATGGTTCCGAGCAGGCACGCAACGCCACCCTGGTGGCCGCAGAGCAGGCCGAGCGGCTCGGTTATCCGCTGAAGGTCGTATGCGCCGTGCCGCCGTTCACCGGTTCGCTGGCCTGGGTGCCGGCACCGCTGGACCGCGAAGCGCTTTATGCGGACATCCGTGAGCAGCTCGACGCGGGCGTGGCGTGGCTCAAGAGCCACTTCCCCGGGCTGCACGTCATCGGTGAAGTACAGGACGGCTCCCCGGTGGAACTGTTGATCGAGGCGTCACGCACCGCCGAACTGCTGGTGGTGGGCACCCGCGGCCGCGGCGGCTTCGCCGGCATGCTGCTCGGCTCCACCAGCCAGGGTGTGCTGCACCATGCCAAGGGGCCCGTCATGGTAGTGCCCGACAAGCACGATCCGCGCCTGGACGACCGCCGGAACTTCGGTCCCCTGCCGGACGCCGAATAGCAGCAGCTTGAAAACGGGCCGGGCCCGGAACCCAAGAGGTTCCGGGCCCGGCCCGTTAAGGCCGCGTCTACCTCAGACGGCCCAGCGCGCCCCGACCGTGTGCAGCTTGCCGTACATGTGGCTGATGTTCGTTACCGTCAGACCATCCTTGTCATTTAGCGCATGTACGACTTGCCAGTTGCCGATGTAGATGGCCACGTGCCAGATGGCATTCGGTTCGCCCCAGAAAACCAAATCGCCCGGCTGAAGTTGGGCGAGCGGCACCTTGTGCGGTGCGTTGTCGAGCTGGGCTTGGGCCACGCGGGGGAGGTATCGACCAGCGCTGCCGAACGCCGCCTGCGTCAGCCCCGAGCAGTCATAGCCCCACGGGCCGCTGCCGCCCCAATCGTAGAAGCTCTTGTTGTTCGCCTGCTTGGCCATGGCGAAGTTGATGGCAGCGTTGGCGATGCCCGCGTTGCTGCCGGGGGCCGGAGCCGCTGCCGGCGGTACCGGGTTCGGCTTGGGCTTCGGGGCCGGTTGAGGGGCCGGGGGCGGAGGCGGCGCCGGGGCGGGCGTCGAAGGCCGGGACGGCGCAGGCGCCGCGGGCCGTGACGTGACTGGCGGCGTGGACGGAGCGGCTGGCCGGGAGGTTGCCGGCGGTGCGGCTGGAGCGGCTGGCCGGGCCGGCGTGATTTCTTCACTGGCCGCTGCAACCGTGGAGCCCTGCGCGTTGGAACTGCCTCCGGAGGGCCGCTGGGCGGCAGCGGCCTCCTGCGCCGACTGCTCCACCAACGCCTGGAGCGCTCGTTCCTGCTCGGCGCGCTCCAGGGCGGTGATGCGTGCGTCCTCTTCGCCGGTGCTGGTCCCGCGCAGTTCGGCCAGATGCACCAGGAGGGCCTGCCGCTGTTCCTCGTAGCGCACGACGAGCTGCTCCTGTGCGGCGCTGGCGGCCTTCGCGTCCGATTCCGCGGCCTCCGCGGCTACCGCCGCATCCCGCGCGGCCTCTTCGGCCTGCGTGACGTAGAGCTCCCAGGATGCCCACAGCTGGGCGGCCTGCTGGGATTCGCTCAGTGTCTGCGAGCGGTTCGCCGTCAGGGCGTCGAGCGTGGAGGCCTTGTAGAGCACGTCGCCGGCGGCCTTGCTGTCCAGCAGCGAGCTGAGGGCGGGGTTGACGCCGCCGTTCCGGTACAGCTCACCGGCCAGCTGTCCCACCTGATTCTTGACCGACTCGAAGTACTCCGCGGCCTGCGAGGCCTTGGCCTTGGCGTCATCGAGTTCGGCGGTCCGCTCCTGCTGCTTCAGCAGGGACTCGCTGTAGGCGTTCTGGGAACGCATGGAATCGAACTGCGCGTTGGCAAGGTTTCCGGAAGCGGCCCTGAGCTGCTCTTCGATCCGGTCCACCAGGGCCTGGGTGGCAGCTGCATCGCTCTTGGCGTCGTCGATCTCCTCGCCGGACGGCAGCGTGGGCGCCGCCGGCAGGATGATCCGCTGCGACGTCACCTGCGGCAACTGTCCCGCCGGTGCGGCGACGGCCGGCGCCAGGGCCGGAACGCAGATTAACAGGGCGGTAGCCGAGAAGAGCGCGACGGCGCGTATTGGCGTCGTCGATCGATGCGGGGCAGGACGCCCCGAGGGAAGCAGCCTCATCCGAACGGGTCCTTACTAGGAGCGCGGTAAATGCACGCGCCCTTTCAGGACGGCCGGCCTTGGGACCGGAGCGGTCAATGTGCGAACGGGTGGCACCCCAACTAGACCGAACTGCATTCACACAGCACGTTGAGGATATGCAACTTCATTCACAGTTGCAACATTTGTCCCAGCAGTAACATAAACAACACCAGTGTCATTTGCACTGCATTCACGATGAGTGGGCGTGTCGGCCCCCCTCGTTTCCCCAATAACAGCTGGCTTGCAGGGCGGGGAAGGCGCGCATGATCCACCGAGGAGTGCGGTCCTCTGCGAAGGTGCCGAGCGGGCGCGTCGTCCGCGTAGGCGTCGAGCCAGGCGGTTGGCAGGCGAGGAAGCCGGCCAGCTTCCGCCGGCCTGCTGTGTTCAACTGAGCGGCGCGGGTGTCAGCCCCAGCCCAGTTCGTGGAGGCGGTCGTCGTCGATGCCGAAGTGGTGGGCAACTTCGTGGATCACGGTCACCAGGACCTCGTGGACCAATTCTTCCCGGGAAGAGCACATCCGTTGGAGGGGGCCCCGGAAGACGACGATTCGGTCCGGCATGGACCCGGCGTCCCACCAGTGGTCCCTCTCGGTAAGCGGGGTGCCCTCGTAGACGCCCAGCAGTTCCGTCTCCGGGTCTTCCCACGGCTGCGGAATGTATTCCTCTTCGACGAAGATGCCCACGTTGGTCATCTCGCGCATGATGTCTTCCGGGATCTGGTCGATCGCGTCGTTCACCGCGTCCTCAAATTCCGGCAGGGACAACTCCATCGGCATGCAGCCGACTTTACCCGCGGGCGGCGGCCTTAAAAGCGCCCCTGTGCAGGCCTCGGCGGGCCACGGTGGCCGGTTTTGGTTTTTCCCGGGACAGGCCCTATAGTTTTATAGGTCCACAGCGGGGAAATGAATCCCAAGTGGTCCTGGCCCCCATCGTCTAGCGGCCTAGGACACCGCCCTTTCACGGCGGCGGCACGGGTTCGAATCCCGTTGGGGGTACGCGAGACGTCATGAATGGCAGCCGCTGGAGTGGTCAGAACCGCTTCGAAAGGCTGGTAGGATTGAGTCTCGTAAAAAATGCAAGGCCCTGTAGCGCAGTTGGTTAGCGCGCCGCCCTGTCACGGCGGAGGTCGCGGGTTCAAGTCCCGTCAGGGTCGCTTTGGTTTCCGGAGCGATTCGGAAGGCCATCGGTGATCATCGCAAGATGTTGCCACGGCTCTGTAGCTCAGTTGGTAGAGCGTTCGACTGAAAATCGAAAGGTCACCGGATCGACGCCGGTCGGAGCCACCGCTTTACATAGAGGAAAACCCCTGGAACTCAAAGAAGTTCAGGGGTTTTTTCCTTTTCCGGGCGTGTCGCACGGCAACTCGTTTCCCGACCCTTCCCCGTAAACTGGGTGGCAGGCTTCTAATGGTTTCTCAGTAACTTCCTCCACCAAAACGCCGCCTGCGTTCCCCGGCCGGCAAGTTGATCCAGAGTCCCGAAGATCGCGGTCATGGCTCGGCTAACATCCGACGCGTCATCTTGAACCGACCCCGCCCTTGCGACTGCGTGCCCGGGCGCCCGCGAGGTTGTACGGGATGTGCTCGACGGTCGCGCTCGGACTTGGCGATTGCGGCGCGCAGTGGAAAAACGCGCCCGCCCGGGGCGTAGTGTCGATGCCCTGAGACAGCCCCCTCGCCCCGATTCAGCGGGGATAGAGCCTCCCCGACGTTCTGTTTCAGGGCGCGCCTTCCCCCAAGGTTTTCCCAAGGTCACTGTGATTAGAGTGACCGGGGGCACCTGCCAGTGGAAATATCTTCATGGAGGCGCAATGTCGAATCTCAACGACAAGTCCCAGCACCGCAAACCAACCGCCAAGGAGCGGAATGGCCCGTCCAACAGGAAGTACATTCGGGCAGTGCTCGGCGCGGCGATGGCAGTTGTCCTGGCCGCCGGAGGTGCCCCATTCGTCCCGTCCGCCTTCGCCGCCGAGGAGGAACACAGCTACATTGTGATCCTCAAGGACAGCGTCAAGAACGTGGACGCGATGGCCGCCGGTCACCGGCAAAAATATGGATTCACCCAATCCCACACCTACAAATACGCCCTGAAGGGCTATGCCGGCACCATGACGGCCCCCGAGGCGGAAAGGGTGGACGCGGATGTGGCTGTCGACTTCATCACCCGCGCAACGACCTTTCAGCTGCCAGCGGAGCCGGTGCGGGGATCGGAGGAGCTTGCGCCCTTCTGGTGGCTGCGCATCGGCGGCTCGCTGAAGGAAGCGGCCGGAAAGGACGGACGGAACCGGATCAAGGTCAATGCGGCGGTCATCGACTCCGGGGTCGACGGCACCCACCCGGACCTGAACGTGCGCGGGCAGATGGACTGCACCTCAGGCACACCGGTCCCGGAGCCCCCCTTTGACGGCGACCCGCTGGGGCACGGCACAGGGGTGGCAGGGGTGCTCGGTGCCAAGAACAACGACATCGGGGTCATCGGCGCAGCCCCAGGCGTGCCACTGTGGTCGGTCCGCGTGTTCGAGGAAGGCGCTGACTTCACCACGGATACAGAATTGATCTGTGCCGTCGACTGGGTGACCTCGACCCGGATGGACAAGGACCGGCACAACGACATTAGGGTGGCCAACATGAGCATCGGCAGGGAAGGCACCGACAGCCCGAACTGCGGGAAAGGCGTAGACCCCCTCCATATGGCATTCTGTCGCTCGGTCAGGGCAGGCGTGACGCACGTTGTGGCCGCGGGAAATGAGGGCACCGACTTGGCGCAAAGTGTTCCGGCAACTTACGACGAGGTGATCACCGTGACTGCAATGGCCGACTTTGACGGCCGGCCCAAGGGCCGGGTGGCACCGTTGTGCTTCAGTGACGAATCCACCGAGTTCGGGTTCGATGACACGGCCGCGCCCTTCTCGAACTTCGCTACCCTGCGCGAAGACAGGAAGCACACCGTCGCCGCTCCCGGAGTGTGCAATTTAACCACCGACATCGGGGGCGGGGTTGCCGCGTGGGACGGTACCAGCTTCGCCAGCCCAGCAGTCGCCGGATCGGTGGTTCTGTGCCTCGACGACAGGACGTGCAGGGGCTCAGGAAAGGCCGTGATGAAGAAATTCCTGCAAGAGATTCGGAAGTACAACCTGAGACACCCGCGCTACGGGTTCATAGGTGACCCGCTGCGGCCGATCGATGATCGGTATTACGGCTTCCTGGTCAACCGCTCGATCTTCTAGGCAGTCCGTCCGGGGCCAGGCCGAAGCTTGGCCGTGCCCCGACGAGAGCTCCATTTCCTAAATAACCTAGGCCGCTTCCCATGGTTGCGTATCCGACACTGGCGGACGCGGCTCGCCGTGTCGGTCGGAGCCACCAGCAAAAACGAAGCCCCGCAGTCCTGGTTCAGGACGCGGGGCTTCGTCGTGCCCGGCCACTCTGTCCACCTCCGGCTTCGTCGGGCACCATGGGTGCATGAACGAAACCGCAATCACCCACATTGGCGGTCCGACAGCGTTGCTGGAGTTCGGCGGCTGGACGTTCCTGACCGACCCCACCTTTGATGAACCCGGCGAGTACCCGACAACAGCCGGAACGCTGGTGAAAACCTCCGGGCCCGCCGTTCAAGTCGCAGACCTGCCGGTGGTGGACGCCATCCTCCTCTCGCATGACCAGCATCCGGACAACCTGGACGCCTCCGGCCGGCGCCTGGTGGAATCCGGCGGAGCCAAGGTTCTCGGCACCCTGGAGGCAGCAGACCGGCTCGCGACGGTCACCGGCATGGCCCCGTGGGAGCGGACGGTGCTCGAGGCCGCTGACCGGACCACGATCACGGTCACCGCCGTCCCCGCCCGGCACGGACCGGAAGGATGCGAACCGGTGACCGGCACCGTGACCGGATTCGTCCTGACAGGATCCGACCTGCCGACTGTTTACGTCAGCGGCGACAACGCCTCGCTGGACGCGGTCGACGCCGTCGCGGCACGTTTCGCTCCGGTCACCACGGCGGTGCTCTTCGCCGGAGCCGCCCGCGTGGGAGCCTTCGACAACGCCGCGCTAACCCTCACCGCCGACGCCGCGGTCGAGGCGGCACGCAAACTGGACGCGGCCACCGTCGTGCCGGTCCACGCAGAGGGCTGGAAGCACTTGAGCGAAGGCCACGAAGAACTCCGCGCCCGGTTCTCCGCCACCGGCCTCGAAGACCGGCTCCGCATCCCCACTCCGGGGCGGAAACTGGCCCTGTAACTCGGCACGCCGGCGGCCTGCCCGTCAGCTTCAGTCCGCTCCAAGTTCCCAGTCTCCACTCAGGGTCACTGGCCTACCATGGAAGGGGTTCCATTGCCGCCTGCACCTGATGAGGCACCGGACCAGGGGGGACGATTGGAGCGTGGAGCATAGTGCAGGCCCTTCTAAAGGCGACCGCGATCGGCCTGGCAACCGCCGTCCTGCTGACGTCCTGCAGCAGCGCGGAACCAGCGTCGGAATCAACGAGGACGGCGCCCGCCCCCACTGCTTCGGGGGCCACCCAAGGGACGGCTCCTGCAGAGACACCCCAGGCACCAGCCCCCGCCACTGAACAACCCGCTACGGCATCGCCCGGCCAGGCACCGCCGTCGGACTCCGCTGGCCCCGCCGGCGAAAGCGGGGGATCCGACGGAGGCGCCACTGACTGGGGAAACTACGAAAGCCGGGACCACGCTTGTGCCGCCGTGGCCGCAAACGTCGCCTCCCTGCTGCTGGTCCCGCTCGGCTTCATGACCGGCGTGGAGGACTCTGACCTGAAGGCGCTGCAGGAGGAGCTGGACGAATTCAGCCGCGGCGTTCCGCCTCGGCTGGGCGACGACCTGGACCGGGTGGAGGACCAGCTGGACCACGCAGCTGCAACCGGCCACTTCGACGCCGCCGGGTTTGCCGACGCCCTGCAACCGGTGGAGGACTGGCTGGCCGAACACTGCGGGGAATGAGGCGTTAGGCTTGCCCTGAGAGTCATCACAGCGTCAGGGGAGAACAGATGCACAACGAGGATCGGCCGGCTGCCCCGTCCGCCGGAGTATCGCCCGGGGCACACCCTGTCACCGCACCCGTCGGGGTCCCGGGCGGACTGCCGTCCGGGGAGGCAGCCGTGGACCCGGACCAGGCTGCAGCCGTTGGCATCCCGGACGCTCCCGGCCGCACCACCATTTCCGAAGCCGCCGTGGCCAAGGTCGCGGCCGTTGCCGCCCGCTCCGTCCCGGGGGTCTACGCGCTGGGCAGCGGCACAGCCCGTGCGCTGAGTGCGCTGCGGGACGTCGTGGGCGGCAGCGACGCCGGCCAGGGCGTCCATGTGGAGGTCGGCCAGACGCAGGTTGCCGTGGACATCAGCCTGGTGGCCGTTTACGGCAAGCCGTTGCAGGAACTGGCGGGCGGCGTACGCGCGGCTGTGTACACCGCCGTCGAGCAATTGGTGGGGCTGGACGTGATCGAGGTGAACGTGGAGATCAACGACGTCCACGTGCCCGGCCTGGACGCCAAGGCGCCGGCCGAGAAGCCTGTCCGACAGGGCGCCCAGTAGCAGGATGTTCGGGACGGCGAGAGGAGCAAGGATGAGCTACACGGTAGTCGGCATGGCCGTCGGCGCAGTGCTGGCGTGGGCCGCGTTGGTTTTTGACTTCTGGGGCTTCCTGCTGATGGCGGTCTTCCTGATCGTGGGGGCCTTGCTGGGCCGCGCCGCGGAGGGCAAGCTTGACTGGCGCAGCATCCGCGATGCGCTGACCGGACGCCGCTCGTCTTCATGACGGACCCCGTTGTGGACGCCGACGAGATGCCTCCCCGCCCGGAAGGACCGCCGCTCGCGGACCGCCCGTACTCACCGCCCCCGGCGTCGCTCCCCGCCGGGCCGCCCGGGCGACGCTACGCCGGACACACCCGCGTCAGCACGCAGGCGTTGACCAGCACCGCGCAGGGGGTTGCGGCAGAGCTGTTGGGAATTTCACCGGGCCTGATCCGCGCGACGTGGCGCGACGATGCCGGTTCCCTCGCCTTGTCCCTGGCGCTTCCCATGGGCATTCCTTCGCTGAACCGGGTGGTGCGGGACCCGCACCTGGTGGACGGCTTTGGCGGATCGGTCTGGGACCGGGCACACGCCGCCAAGGGAACCATCCTGGAGAGAATCTCCCGGATCAGCGGTTCGAAGTTGAGCCGGGTGGACATTAGGGTCACCGGCATCCGCGTGCAGGAAGGAGGCCGGGTCCGGTGAGCAGCACCAACCTCAAAACCGGCGAGCGATCGGCTGACCAGCGCCCGGCCGACGAGCGCCTGGCCGGCCGCGAACTGCGCAGTTCCCGCGCTACCGCAGCAGTGATCGCCGCGGTTCTCGTCGCGTTGGCCTGCCTTTACCTGCTGCTCGAAGCGGCGTTGAAGTCGATCGGGCAGCGCCCGTGGTTGGCCTCGCCGGAAGAGATGGCCGGCTGGATCCACCAACTGCCGGGGAACATCGCGCCCACCGTCCTGGGCGCCTCCGGTGCGCTGATCCTGTTCTTGGGTCTGCTCTTCTTCCTGCAGGGCGTGCTCCCCGGACACCTGCACCGGCACCGCATTCCCGGCCGCCGCGGCGTGGTGGTGGTGGACGATGAAGTCATCGCCGCGTCGCTGGCGCGGCGTGCCCGCATCGAGGCGCAAGTGACGCGCGAGCAGGTGCTGGTGGTCGTCTCGCGCGGCGTGGTGGACGTCCGGCTCCGGCCAACCTCCGGCCAGCCGGTGGAAGCGGATGCCGTCCAGGCGGCGGTGGAGGACGAGGTCCGCAGGGCGCGGATCAGTCCGGTTCCGCAGGTGCGCGTGTTCGTTTCCAGTTCCGGGGTGGTGGGACAGTGAACCAAACGCCCCGGACACTGAACCGTATCCTGATCACCCTTCTGGGGCTGCTGCTCATGCTGGCCGGCGGCACCGCGTTGGCGCTGGCACTGGTTCCCGCGCTCGCCGGCTGGTGGCACGCCGCCACGGAACAGGCCGGCGCCAACCTGCGGACGGTGCTGGACGCGGCCACCTTGCCCGGACAGCGGGACAGCTGGCTGTGGATTGTGGTGGCGCTGGTGCTGCTCCTGATGGTGCTGCTGATGATCGCGTGGGCCGCCCAGCAGGGCAAGGGCCGCACCGGCACCATCGCCGCTGACTACGACGGCGCAGGCGAACCCGGCGCCGTCCGGCTGAGTGCCGCCGTGGCCGAGCAGGCGCTCCGCGACGCACTGCGGGAACGCGACAGCATCCTGCAGGCAACGGTCACCGCCTACGACTACGAGGGCGGCGGAGGCCTGCGCGTCCGGGTGGTTCCGCGCCTCGGGGTATCCCCGCAGGCCGTGGCGGACGAAGTCTCCGACCTCGTCGAAGCGCTGGACCTGACCATCGGGATCAGCTTCCCGGTGGTCATCCACCTGGTGGCCGGCGCGCGCTCGCGGCTGGTCCGCGCCGACCGCGTCCGCTAGGCGGACTGCCCGTCGGCGGCGGGCGTCAGCCAGGCGGCCCCGTTGGGCTCCAGCAACCCGTTGGCGACCGCGCCCTCCTGCGAGGCCAGGACCATGGAGGCCCCCGCGGGCAGCCGGATGGCGGAACTGCCCAGGTTGGCCAGCACCTGCAGTGTCCCGTTGCGGTAGCTGAGGACTCCCGACGCCGGATCGTGCTCCGCGGCCCACTCCACGCTGCCCTGGCCCAGCTTCTGCTCCGCACGCAGGCGCAGCGCCGCCCGATACAACTCGTAGGTGGAAGCGGCTACTCCCACCTGCTGGTCCACCGCATAGCGCGCGAAGCTCTCGGGCTGCGGCAGCCACGGTTCATGTTGGGTGGAGCCCCAGCCGTAGCCGTGCGCCTCCGCGCGCCAGGGAATCGGCACCCGGCAGCCGTCGCGGCCCCGCTCTTCGCCGCCGGTGCGGAAGAACGCCGGGTCCTGGCGCACTTCCTCCGGCAGGGTGGTGTGCTCCGGAAGGCCGAGCTCATCGCCCTGGTAGATGTAGGCGGAGCCGGGCAGGGCCAGCATCACCAGCGCAGCGGCGCGACCGCGGGCGTGACCGAGTTCCTCGTCGGGCTGTTCGTCGCCGGGGCCAATGCCCTTGGGAAAGGTGGTGGGGTCGGCCAGGCCGTAGCGGGTGCTGTGGCGGACGGTGTCGTGATTGGACAGCACCCAGGTGCTCGGTGCACCCACTGAAGCTGCAGCGGCCAGCGAATCCTCGATGCTGCGGGCCATCCGCCGGGCATCCCAGCCCGCGAGCAGGAAATCGAAGTTGAAGGCCTGTTGCATTTCGTCGGGGCGGACGTAGGCAAAGAGCCGCTCGACCGGCTCGACCCACGCTTCGGCCACCAGCATGCGGTCGCCGTCGTACTCGGCCAAGACCTTGTGCCACTCGCGGTAGATCTCGTGCACGCCGTCCTGGTCGAAGTAGGGCGGAGTCTCCGGATGGACGCCGGCCTCCGGCAGCGCAGATACCTGTTGTGCCGCCGCTCCGGGGGCATCCGCCCCGGCTGGTTCCAGGACCTGTTCCCCGGAGGCACGGGCATCGGGGGTGGGCGAGGCGCCGGCGGGTTGGCCGACCGCCGCCCCGTCGCCGCCGGGCAGCGCGTCTTCGCCCGGGAGCCGCTCGCTACCGGCCACCATCGAGGTCTTGGCCGCCCAATCCGGCAGGCCCTCGGCCTTGACCAGGCCATGGGCCACGTCGATCCGGAAGCCGTCCACGCCGCGGTCCAGCCAGAACCGCAGCACGGAGACCATTTCGGCCCGGACCTCCGGGTTCTCCCAGTTCAGGTCCGGCTGCGTGGAATCGAACAGGTGGAGGTACCACTGGCCGGGCGTGCCGTCGGATTCGGTGATCCGGGTCCAGGCATCGCCGCCGAATACCGACTGCCAGTTGTTGGGCGGCTCATTGCCGTCCGGGCCCCTGCCGTCGCGGAAGATGTAGCGGGCACGTTCCGGCGCTCCCGCCTCGGAGGTCAGCGCGCTCACGAACCATTCGTGCCGGTCGGACGTGTGGTTCGGCACCAGGTCGACAATCACCCGCATGCCGAGCTCGTGGGTGCGTGCCAGCAGCGAGTCGAAGTCGTCCAGGCTGCCGAACAGCGGGTCGACGTCGCGGTAGTCGGCAACGTCGTAGCCCGCATCGTTTTGCGGGGAGACGTAGAAGGGCGACAGCCAGATGGCGTCCACCCCCAGGTTCTTCAGGTAGGGGATCTTGGCGCTGATTCCGGCCAGGTCGCCCATTCCGTCGCCGTTATGGTCGGCGAAGGAGCGCGGATAGATCTGGTAGATGACGGCGTCGCGCCACCAGGGAACGGTTGCTGCGGTCATTGGCTCTCCTTGACTCGGGGGGTCAGGACCACTTCCAGCCTAATGATCATTGCAGCCGAACAGGCAGCACAGACCGCGGATGCGGCGCAGATCACGATTCGGCATCGAAGGCCACCGCCCCGAAAATGTGCCTTGCGACACACTCTGTAAGCGTTTACGTTACGAGTTATCAGATGGGTACTTGGTGGCTGCACTCTGACCTGTTCAGCTCTCTCGGGGCCACCGGACAAAGGAGTCACATCATGCACTTTGCACGCTCCAGAAAGGCCGTTCTGCCGGTGGCAGCGCTCGGCGCCATGGCACTGACACTTTCCGCCTGTGGGGGAGGGACAGAATCCGAGGAGTCACCGGCGCCCGCCGCAGACTGTGCCGCCTACGAGGCCTACGGCACCTTTGACGGCGCCGAGGTCAGCGTCTACTCGACCATCACCGATGCCGAGCAGGATCTGCTGGAGAACTCCTGGGTGGACTTTGAGGAGTGCACCGGGATCGACGTGGTGTACGAGGGATCCAACGAGTTCGAGACGCAGATCGGCGTCCGCGCCCAGGCCGGCAACCCGCCGGACGTGGCGATCTTCCCGCAGCCCGGCCTGCTGGCCGCCCAGGCCGAGGCCGGCTACCTGAAGCCCGCGCCGCAGGAGGTGTCCGACCTGGTCGACGAGAACTGGTCCGAGGACTGGAAGACCTACGGCACCGTGGACGGCACCTTTTACGCCGCCCCCATGCTGGCCAGCGTGAAGGGCTACGTCTGGTACGTTCCGGCTACCTTCCAGGAAAAGGGCTGGGAGGTTCCGCAGACCTGGGACGAGATGATGGAACTCACCCAGACCATCGCCGACGAGGGCACCATGAAGCCCTGGTGCGCCGGGTTCGAGTCCGGCGAGGCCACCGGCTGGCCGGGCACCGACTGGATCGAGGACGCGCTGCTGCGCCAGGCCGGACCGGACGTGTACGACCAGTGGGTCAACCACGAGATCCCGTTCAACGACCCGCAGGTGGCCGAGGCGTTCGACGCCGTCGGCGACATCCTGAAGAACGAGGACTACGTCAACGGCGGCATCGGCGACGTCCGCTCGATCATCTCCACCTCGGTGGACGACGGCGGCATCCCGGTGATCGACGGTACCTGCGCCATGCACCACCAGGCCACGTTCCAGGCCGCCAACTGGCCGGAAGGCACCAACGTGGCTGAGGACGGCGACGTCTGGGCGTTCATCACTCCCGGCCAGGAGGCCGGCGCCAGCGCCATCACCGGCGGCGGCGAGTTCGTGGCCGCCTACACCGAAAGCGAAGAGGTCTCGGCCTACCTGCAGTTCATGGCCTCGGCGGAGTTCGCCAACAACCGGGTGGAGCAGGGCGCCGCGATCAGCGCCAACAAGGGCCTCGACCCGGCGCTGGCCGCCAGCGACCTGGACCGCCAGTCCATCGAACTGCTGCAGTCGGAGGACACCACCTTCCGGTTCGACGGTTCGGACCTGATGCCGGGCGCGGTGGGCGCCAACTCCTTCTGGAGCGGCATCGTGGAGTGGATCAACGGCAAGTCGACGCAAGAGGTCGTGGACTCCATCGAAGCCAGCTGGCCCAAGGACTAAACCGGTACCGACAGCCCGGCCGCACCGCCTGTGACCCGATGCAGGCGGTGCGGCCCGGCACGGTCTGTCCCTTCCACGCACCAAGGAGGCAAGTGCCATGGAGGACGTTGGCGAGAAGCTCGTGCAGGTGGCGATCGCCCTGGCGGTCTTCGCCGCGATCATCGCCTTGATCATGCTGTTGGTGGACCGGGCCCCGAAGTCGTTCCGCGATAAGGCGACGATCATCGGATTCCTGGCCCCCGCCGTCGTACTCCTGGCCATTGGGTTGGTGTGGCCGGCCATCCAAACCACGTACCTGGCGTTCACGGACCGCACCGGAACGCCGAACGGCCTGGACAACTTCGTGTGGATGTTCACCCAACCCGAGGCGCTGGTCACGCTGCGCAACACGCTGCTGTGGGTCGTCCTGGTGCCGCTGCTGTCCACCGGCATCGGCCTGGCCTACGCGGTGTTCATCGACCGGGCGCGCGGCGAGAAGGCGCTGAAGGCGCTGGTGTTCATGCCGATGGCCATCTCCATGGTGGGCGCCGGCGTGATCTGGAAATTCATGTACACGTACCGCGGCGGCGAACGCGAACAGATCGGCCTGCTGAACCAGGTTTTGGTCTGGTTCGGCGGCGAACCCAAGCAGTTCCTGCTGGACGCGCCGGAGAACACGTTCTTCCTGATCGCGGTGATGGTCTGGATCCAGACCGGCTTCGCCATGGTGATCCTCTCCGCGGCAATCAAGGGCATCCCCACCGAAATCGTGGAGGCGGCCCGGCTGGACGGGGCCAGCGCCTGGCAGCAGTTCCGCTCCATCACCATCCCGTCCATCCGGGGGGCGTTGATCGTGGTGGTCACCACCATCACGATCGGCACGCTGAAGGTCTTCGACATTGTGCGGACGATGACCGCGGGGAACTTCGAAACATCGGTGGTGGCCAACGAGATGTACACGCAGGCGTTCCGCGCCAATGAGCCCGGACGCGGCGCCGCGCTGGCATTGATCCTGTTCCTGATGGTGCTGCCGATCGTCATCTACAACGCCCGGCAGCTGAAGAAGCAGAGGGAAATCCGATGAGCGCAACGCCTGCCGTCCCGACCGCTCCCGACGCCGTCCTGGCCAGCACCACCGAACAGCAGATCCCGATCACCCGGCGGGTGAAGCAGCGCCTGACCTCGCGCGGGGCCACCGCCGCGGCGATCATCATCGCCGTCATCTGGACCGTGCCGACCTTCGGCCTGTTCATTTCCTCGCTGCGCCCGGAAGACAACATCCAGGCCAACGGCTGGTGGAACATCCTGGGCGACCTGCAGTTCACCACCAAGAACTACACCGACGTGCTGGCCTCCCAAGGCGGGTCCGCGTCCAACCTGGGCCAGTACTTCATCAACTCGCTGGCGATCGTCATCCCGGGCACCCTGATTCCCCTGGTGATCGCTTCGATGGCGGCCTACGTCTTCGCCTGGGGCAGGTTCCGCGGCAAGGACACCTTGTTCATCGTCGTGTTCGCGCTGCAGATCGTGCCGCTGCAGATGGCGCTGATCCCGCTGCTCTCGCTGTTCATCAACCTCAAGATCGGCGAGTTCCAGGTGCTGCCGGCCGGAACCTACGCCCAGCTGTGGATCGCGCACACCATCTTCGCGCTGCCGCTGGCCATCTTCCTGCTGCACAACTTCATCTCCGAGATCCCGGGTGAGGTCATCGAGGCGGCGCGGGTGGACGGCGCCGGGCACGCAACGATCTTCTGGCGGATCATCCTGCCGCTGTCCGTGCCGGCGATCGCATCCTTCGGCATTTTCCAGTTCCTGTGGGTCTGGAACGACCTGCTGGTGGCGCTGGTGTTCTCCGGAGGCACGGCCGACGTCGCCCCGATTACCCAGCGGCTGGCCGAGCTGACGGGCACCCGCGGCGACGAGTGGCACCGGTTGACCGCCGGCGCCTTCGTTTCCATGATCGTGCCGCTTGCGGTGTTCTTCGGCCTGCAGCGCTACTTTGTCCGCGGCCTGCTGGCTGGTGGCCTTAAGGGGTGAGCGCACCGTGACCGGGATCGACGACGTCGCGCGGGCCGCCGGCGTCTCGACCGCAACGGTTTCCCGTGCCCTCCGCGGATTGTCCGGGGTCTCCACGGACACCCGCGACCGCGTGCTGGCGACAGCGGACTCGCTGGGCTACGTGCCGTCGTCGTCCGCGGCCCACCTGGCCTCCGGCCGCACGAGGGCCATGGGCGTGCTGCTGCCGGTGATCGACCGGTGGTACTTCGCGTCCGCGCTGGAAGGCGTGGACCGTGTGTTGCGGGCGGCCGGCTACGATCTGATCGTGTTCAGCCTGGGCGGCACCGGCATCAACCGCGAACGGGTGTTCCACCGGTCCATGCTGCGCAAGCGGATCGACGCGCTGCTGGTGATGTGCATGCAGCTGACCCCGGACGAACTGGCCGCGCTGCAGGCGCTGGAGTATCCGAACGTGATCGTGGGCGGCCAGGTGGACGGCTTGCGCAGCGTGAGTGTGGATGACAACGCCGCGGCCGCCGAAGCCGTCGAGCATCTCATCGGGCTGGGGCATACGCGGATCGCGCACCTGCAGGGCGGCGGTGCCTACGGGATCGACTTGGATGTGCCGCGCCGGCGCGAGCTGGCCTTCCGGGACACGATGGCCCGGCACGGGCTGCGGGTGCGGCCGGAATGGCTGGCCATGGGGGACTTCCGGTTCGCCGGCGGCAGGATTGCCGCCGGCACGCTGCTCGATACCCCCGGGGAACGGCCGACGGCGATCTTCGCCTCCGCGGACGAGATGGCCTTCGGCGCGCTGAGGGCCGCGCAGGAGCGCGGCCTGCGGGTCCCCGAGGACGTTTCCGTGGTGGGAATCGACGACCACGAGTTCGCCGAGCCGATGGGGCTGACGACCGTCCGGCAACGGCCGGACGAGCAGGGGGCTTACGCGGCGCGGCTGCTGCTGGCCGAACTGCAGGGGAAGGCGCGGCTGGACGTGCCGCGGATCCAGCCCCACGAGCTGGTGGTCCGGGCCTCGACCGCGCCGCCGTCGTCGTAATTGTCGGCCGGCGTCATGCCGGCGGTCAGGACGCGCGGGCGAGTTGGCGGATCTTGATCCAGCGGCCGGCGAGGCGGCGGTACGCGGCGGCGGCGCCGGTCATGTCGCCGTCGGCCAGCGATTCGATGCCGGCGTGCACGTCCGAGGGCGATTCGTCCGGGTAGACCAGTTCGGCCACGCGGCCGTAATCCAGCTCCACGATGCCGTCCGCGGTGAAGGTTTCCAGCCACTCGGTCAGCTCGGTCAGTTCTTCCAGCAGGTCCAGGCCCGGGGCGGCGAGGGCCAGGGAAGCCGCTGCGTAACGGGCCCGGTCGATGCACTGCGGGACCGGGGCGGCCAGACGGACCGTTTGCAGCGTGTGGTCGCTCTCCACCTTTTCGGTGTGGTCGTCCTCGCGGAACAGCACGAACCAGCCGAACGGGATGCCCCAGGTGGAGCTGCGCGTGTGCAGCTTGGCCAGTGCGTCCACGAAGTTGTCCGGGTCCAGCCGGGACTGCTGGGCGTCCCGCGCCGCTTCGGGCACCAGCAGCCCCAGCAGCGGATCGCGCAGGCTGCTGGAGAGCGATTCGGCGGCCAGGGTGCTGCGGACCGCCAGCTGGTTGGGGCAGTACCGCGGCGTGGTGATGCCCTCGGGCGTCGGATAATGCAGGACCCGGATCAGGTCGTCGCTGGAGTGCGGAAACGGGTCCGACACCGTGCGCGTGATCCGGCGCAGCGAGTCACCGCGGTCCAGATCCTCCGTCACGTCCCGGCCGCGGCCGCGCTGGCTCATGATGAGCAGCTGCTGATCGTCGTCGAACACATCCAGCGGTTCGAAGACCCGCAGGTAGGAGACGTACGGGAACTTCATCTCAGTCCAGCTCCGCGATGACCGGCGCGTGGTCCGAGGCGCCCTTGCCCTTGCGCTCTTCGCGGTCGATCATCGCCCCGGTGACCCGCGCGGCCAGCGCCGGGGAGGCCAGGATGAAGTCGATGCGCATGCCTTCCTTCTTGGGGAAGCGCAGCTGCGTGTAGTCCCAGTAGGTGTAGACGCCGGGCCCGGGCGTGTACGGGCGGACGACGTCGACGAATCCGGCTTCTTCGAACGCGCGGAAGGCGGCCCGCTCGGGTTCGGTCACGTGCGTGGCGTTCTGCGCGCGGAACCAAGCGATGTCCCAGACGTCGTCGTCCGTCGGGGCGATGTTCCAGTCGCCCATGAGCGCGACGTTGAGCGTCGGGTCCTCCTGGACCCAGCCGGCGGCCTCTTCCTTGAGGGCCTTGAGCCAATTCAGTTTGTAGGGCATGTGCGGATCGTTGACCGCCCGGCCGTTGGGCACATACAGGCTCCACACCCGCACGCCGCCGCACGTCGCCCCGATCGCGCGGGCCTCGGCGGCGGCGCTGTCCTCCGACTTGCCGAAGTGCGGCTGGCCGTCAAAGGTCCGGACCACGTCATCCAGGCCCACGCGGGAGGCGATGGCCACGCCGTTCCACTGGTTCAGGCCGAAGTGCGCCACCTCGTAACCGTTCTTCTCGAACAGGTCCCACGGGAAGTTCTCATCCTTGGCCTTGGTCTCCTGAATGGCCAGCACGTCCACGTCGGAGCGCTGCAGCCAGGACTCAACGCGGTCGGCGCGGGCACGGATCGAGTTCACATTCCAGGTAGCAATCTTCACAACAGCTACGTTACCCAACGGCGGCAGGCTGTGCTCGCCGCTCGGGCCGGCTGGGCTCGCCGTTCGGGGCGGCTGGGCTCGCCGCTCGGGGTGACCGGGCTCGCCGCTCAGGGCGGCGGGGCTCGCCGTCCGACCTCCAACGGGGTTATGGCTTCGGGGTATGTTGGACAGATGTTTGCTGATAAGCCGCAGTCTTTAGCAGATCCACTCGAACGGCAGCGGCGGCAAGCCATGCTGTCGTCCGAGCCGTCCATACAGAAGCTTGAGGAATGGCGGGACGCCTATGCGCCGACCCGCACGGAGCCCGTCCCGCATTTTGACCCGGCGGATGCAGGCGTTGAGGCGCGGGTGCTCTTTCTGCTCGATAGCCCCGGGAGCCAAACGGTCACTCCAGAGGGGCCGGGATTCGTTTCAGTAGACAACCCCGACCAAGCGGCGGAGCGGTGCTGGAACGAACGCCGGGAAGCGGGGCTGCACGAGGGAGTCCTCCTCTGGAATACGGTGCCGTTTTTCCTCGACGGCGCCGAACCGACAGCCGTCCAGACAATCGCCGGGGTCAAGGCACTGAAGTCCGTCCTGGGGCTGCTGCCTCGTCTCCAAGCCGTCGTGCTGTGCGGGACCTTCACCAAGACCCAGTGGACGAAGCACATGGGCGCGTTCACCCGCCCGACCGTCATCAAGGCGCCCAGCCCCGGTGGCAGGGCGATGATCAGCAGGAAGAACCAGGAAGAGTTCCGGAAGGCCGTGATGCGGGCGAAGAGCCTGGTCGGCTGACGCTTCAGCGGGCCGGCTGCGCTTGGCCGGGTGACGGTTCAGCGGGCAGGCTGCGCTTTACCTGGCCGGCTGACGGGTCAGCGGGTGCCCGGGCCGACGGTGTCAAAGGCTTTGGCCAGCAGCGCTCCGCCGCGTGACGGTTCGGCCTAGCCCCGCCACCATTTGTCGAGGATTGACACCGGCGTGGTCCGCTTGTGCCGGGTCATCAGGTAGCGCTGCTCGATCTTTTCGGCGACCTCGTCGGGGATCGCGCGTCCCTCAAGGTAGTCGTCGATGTGGTCGTAACTGATGCCCAGCTCGTCCTCGTCGGTGCGGCCGGGCGTGGTGTCCAGCAGGTCTGCCGTGGGGACCTTGTGCGCCACCTGGTCGCTGGCACCAAGGTGCTCCAAGAGCTGACGGTTTTGGCGCTTGTTGAGCCCGAACAGGGGCAGCACGTCGGCCGCGCCGTCGCCGAACTTGGTGAAGAAGCCGGTAACCGACTCGGCGCCGTGGTCCGTGCCCAGCACCAGGTAGTTGTGCTGGCCGGCCAGCGCGTACTGGGCCATCATCCGGGCCCGGGCCTTGATGTTGCCCTTGTTGAAGTCGGTGATCTCCTCGCCGGTCGTCGTCGTGAATTCGGCTTCGAAGCCGTCGACCGCCGACTTGATGTTGAACGTCCACGAGGTTTTCGGCCGGATGAAATCCATGGCTGCCTGCGCGTCGGCTTCATCGTGCTGGACCCCGTAGGGCAGGCGCACCGCGACGAAGTTGGCTTCGACGCCTTCTGCTTCGAGTTCGTCGACCGCCAGTTGGGCCAGCTTGCCGGCGAGGCTGGAGTCGACGCCGCCGCTGATGCCCAGCACAAAGCCTCTGGAGCCGCTGGTCTTGAGGTAGTCCTTCAAAAATCCGACGCGCCGTGCGACTTCCTGCGACGGGTCGATGGAGGGCTGGACGCCCAGTTCGTCAATGATCGTGGCCTGGAGTTCGCGCATGGCCACAGCCTACTAAAGGTCCTGGCCAGCTGCAGAGAATCCGGCGGGCAGGTCAGCGCGGCTCAAGCCAGGGGGCCCGGTTGTCCTTGTTTTGGGCGGCCGTTCGGCATCGCCGCAGGTCAGGGCCGTATCGGTTTCCAGAACGTGGACAATTCCTGTTGAACCTGGACAGCCAGCGTGTTCGGGAGGCAGGGGGCTGGCAGCAGGCAGGGAGCACTTTCGCTCCCACCCATTGAATATGCTTCCGGCATCGCCGCAGGTCAGCGGCTTGCGGGGTTCTTAGACGTGGGAAGTTAGGCCCATACCTGGGAGCGAACGGGTCGGCCATGGTGCCACCCCGCGCCGTCCCTACTGCTTAAACGCGGCGTCGAAGGAGGACTGCGGCGGATCGAAGTCGAACCGCTTGAGGAACCGGAGGGCTTCCGGCGCCCCCTGCAACCGGTCCATGCCGGCGTCTTCCCACTCCACCGAGATTGGCCCGTCGTACCCGATGGCCGCCAGGGCGCGGAAGCTGGCCTCCCACGGCACGTCGCCGCGCCCTGTGGAGACGAAGTCCCAGCCGCGCCGCGGGTCGCCCCACGGCAGATGCGACCCCAGCCGCGTGTTGCGCCCGGTGATCCGCAGCTTCGTGTCCTTGCAGTCCACATGGTAGATCCGGTCCTTGAAGTCCCAGATCAGCGACACCGGGTCGATGTCCTGCCACATCATGTGGCTCGGATCCCAGTTGATGCCGAACGCCTCGCGGTGCCCCAGGGCCTCCAGCGCCCGCACCGTCGACCAGTAGTCGTACGCGATCTCGGAGGGGTGGATCTCGTGCGCGAACCGCACCCCGCACTCGTCGAACACGTCCAGGATGGGGTTCCACCGGTCGGCGAAGTCCCGGTAGCCAGCGTCGATCACATCGGCGGAAACCGGCGGAAACATTGCCACGTACTGCCAGATCGAGGACCCGGTGAATCCCACCACGGTCTTCACCCCGAGCCGCTGTGCCAGCCGCGCGGTGTGCTTCATCTCCTCGGCCGCCCGCGTCCGCACGCCCTCCGGCTCGCCGTCGCCCCACACGCGTGCCCCGACGATCGCCTGGTGGCGGAAGTCGATCGGGTCGTCGCACACCGCCTGGCCCCTCAGATGGTTGGAGATCGCCCACACCCGCAACCCGTAGCGCTCCAGGATGCCGAGCCGGTCGGCGATGTAGTCGTCGTCGTCCCAGCGCCACGCATCTAGGTGGTCCCCGGACACCGCGATCTCCAGGCCGTCGTAGCCCCAGCCCGCGGCCAGTTCCGCCACCTTCTCCAGGGGCAGGTCCGCCCACTGGCCGGTGAACAGCGTGAAATTACGTGCCATCGGTTGCTCCTGCGTAGTCGGCGCGGGTGTCGGTTTCGGAAAGGACGACGGCGGCGCCCGCCTGCGCGGCGCTGCGCACCATGGCGTCCAGCACCTTTTGCACCGCCAGGCCGTCCTCGAAGCTTGGGCTGGGCGCCCGGCCGGTTGCCACCGCGGCCAGGAAATCGGCGGCCTGGCTGGTGAACGTGTGGTCCCAGCCGAGCACGTGACCGGGCGGCCACCAGGCCTGCAGGTAGGGGTGCGTCTCCTCGGTGACCAGAATCCTCGCCGCACCCGCGAGCCCCGGCGGGGCACCGGCGTCGTAATAGGAGAGCTCGTTGAGCCGCTCCAGGTCGAAGGCCAGGTGCCCGGCGGACCCGTAGACCTCGATCCGCAGCGCGTTCTTGCGGCCCGCGGCCATCCGGCTGACCTCCAGGCTGGCGACCGCGCCGGAGTCGAGCCGCAGGGTGGCCCACGCGGCGTCGTCGACCGTCACCGGTTCGGGTCCGTCCGGTCCCTGCCGGGTTTCGACGAACGTGTTGAGCGTCGCGGAGACCGACGTGACCCGCGCGCAGAGCAGGAAGTGGATCTGGTCCACCGCGTGCGAAGCCAGGTCGCCGAGCGCCCCGGAGCCGGCGGTCTCCCGGCGCAACCGCCAGGTCATCGGGGCGGAGTCGTCCGCCAGCCAGTCCTGCAGGTAGGCGACGCGCACCTGCCGCACGGCGCCGATCCTGCCCTCGGCGATCAATTGACGCGCCAGGGCCAGCGCCGGCACCCGCCGGTAGTTGAAGCCGACCATCGAG
Organism: Arthrobacter sp. Y3221114; assembly: GCF_059092625.1. Lineage (NCBI taxonomy): Bacteria > Bacillati > Actinomycetota > Actinomycetes > Micrococcales > Micrococcaceae > Arthrobacter > Arthrobacter sp. Y3221114. Next base: position 454,323 of record NZ_JBNHHW010000004.1, on the reverse strand, counting down.
CGGACGCCGGCCGCTCCGGCGGCGCGGGCCACGGCCGCCATGCGCTCTGCTTCGGCCACCGAGTTGGCCAGCGGCTTCTCCACCAGCACGTGTTTGCCCGCCTCCAGCGCTGCCACGGCCAGGTCGGCATGCAGGTGGCCCGGGGTGCAGATGTCCACGATCTGCACGTCGTCGCGCTCGAGCACGGCACGCCAGTCCGTGGAGCCCTCCGCCCAGCCATACCGGGCCGCGTCCGTGGCCACCCCGTCGGCATTCCGGCCGACCAGGACCCGCCGGGCCACAGCCGGCCCACCGGGATAGAACGCGGACACGTTGCGCCAGGCATTGGAGTGCGCCTTGCCCATGAAGGCATGTCCCAGCACCGCCACCCCCAGCGGCGGCGACTCCGGATTGGCGGTCATCGTCTTCTCCTTCGTGCTCGTCGGTCGGTGGTGCGGCGGGATGGGCTGCCCTCCGGGCCCGGGCTGCACCCCGACTCGGGAACGGGCTAGAGGCTGCGCAGGAATGCCAGCCCGTCCGCTGCCAGTTGATCCTGGCTCGGCGCCAGCGGTCGCCAGATCGATGCGGCCGTCGCGATGGCCGCGTTGTCCGCGGTGAAACTCTCGATGTTCAACGGGCCGGCGTAGCCCACGTCGTCCAGCGCCTTGACCAGCGCCGGCCAGTCGGTCTGGTCGCCGCCCGGCGCCCCGCGGTCGTTGCCGCACACCTGCAGATGGACCAGGTGCTCACCGGCGGCGCGGATGGCGGCGGCGCTGGAGCGTTCTTCGATGTTCAGGTGGTAGCTGTCCAGCGCCAGCCCCACCCCGTGGCCGAGCAGCGGTCCCAGCGCGTCGAGCGCCTGTTCCACGGTGTTGACCAGCGAGGTCTCGTACCGGTTGAGCGGCTCAATTCCCAGTACGACGCCGGCCGCCTCGGCTTGGGCGGCCAGCGGCGCCAGGTTCTCCCGCAGCTGGCGGTACGCTTCGGCGCGGTCTTCGGCGTCGATCCGCCACACGCGCCCCGTGCTGGAGTAGAACGGACCGCACACCGCCGGCGCGCCGACGTCGTGTGCCAGGTCGATGCAGGCCGCCAGATAGTCCTGGGTTGCCTGCACCGACCCGGCGTCGGCCAGGACCAATTCGCGGCCGGGTGCCATGGCGCCCACGATGTAGGGCTTCAGGCCCGTGGCCGCGAGGGCGTCCCGGGCGGTGTCGGCGGTGAAGTCGCCGGTGTTCTCCAGCGGCAGTTCGACGCCGTCAAAGCCCATGCCGGCGATCTTCGCCAGCAGCCCGGGCAGTTCGGCGTCGCGCAGCGGCGACTGCCACACCCAGGTGTTGATGCCGATCGGCCGGTCCATTGATCCTTCTCCTTTGTCTGCGGCTGCTGGTGGGGACATCGTCCGGTTGCCGCAGGACGCTGTCGCGCCGGCGCGTACGGGGTCCCGCGGAATCTGGCGGGCCGCGCCATCGGTGCCCGGCTCGCGCCGGGCTCCCGACGGATGTCCGAACCGGCAGTTGCGGGCCGGCCGGGCACCCTCCCCGGGCCCGGCCGGCCCGCAAGTTCTACGGAATCTGGCGTTGCTGCCAGACCTCCGGGTAGCCCGGCAGGTCCTCGCCGCCGAACTTGGCGTAGTGGCCGTCCGGCATGCCGTCGTTGCGTTCCAGCCAGTCGTCCAGCTCGTCGGCCGGGATCGGAACCTGCGGCAGCACCCACTCGGCCGGGATTTCCTCGCCGGCGAAGATCTTCTGCACGGCCAGCAGCGGCGTGCGCCACTGGAAGTTGGAGTAGACCGGAGCCAGCGCGTCGATGCCGGTGTCCTTCCACTTGCGCAGGAAGCTCAGCTCGTCCTCGCCGGTCATGACCGGCAGGTCCTTGCCAGCGTCCTCGAACGCCTCGATCGCAGCCACCGCGCCGTCGCCGGCATCCATCCAGACACCCTGGACATCGCCGGTAGCGAGCTCGTCGGAGATGATCTTCTTGATCTCGGTCGGGTCCGCGCCGGTGAAGTAATCGGTGGCTTCGATTCCGTTCTCCTCGAAGATCTTCTCCGCCGCCGCCCAGCGCTGCTCCAGCACATCCACGCCGGGCAGGATGCGCAGTGCCACCACCTTGTCGCCTTCCTGCAGCCGTTCGCTCAGGAAGTTGGCGGTGTCGATGCCCCAGGCGAATCCGCCGATCGGGTGGATGAACGTGGTGGCGCAGTCGGTTTCCACGCCGCGGTCGAACACCACAACGGGCTTGCCGGTCTCGCAGGCGCGCTCCACCGCCGGCGTCAGCGCCGCGGTAGCGTTCGGCGAGATGATGAACGCGTCGCAGTCGCCTTCACTGATGAAGTAATCGATGTCGGCAATCTGGGTGTTCGAGTCGTCCTGCGCGTCGCGGGTTTCCATCTCGGAAATCACGCCCTCGTCCTGCAGCACCTGCAACTGCTGGTTCATGGTGATCCAGCCGGTCTGCCGCCACGGGTTGGAAATCGACGCGTTGGCGAAGCAGACCTTCTTGGCGCCCTCGGAGGCGAAGTCGGCGGTGTCGGTCATCTCGCCGTCGATGTACTGAAGCCACGGCTGCTCCGGATCGCCCTGGAATTCCGCCGTCCGCTGTTCGAACTGTTCGTCGTAGACGGCCTGGTCGAACCATTCCGTGGAGGCCTCGGTGGTTTCCGCCGGTGACGGGCTGGCCGCGCCGCCGGGGCCGCCGGTCTCCTCGGTGATGGACGGATCGGTGGTGCAGCCGGTCATGGCTATTAACGACGCGGCCGCTGTGAGCGCGACCGCGGTACTTAGACGCTTTCCCGTCATGTCAGTTCCCTCCCTTGTCGGTGCCCTCAGCGGGCTCTGGTGCCGCGATGATGTGTTGTTCGGAATGCGCGGCCGCAGAGCCCCCGCGCCGCTTGCGCTGCCAGGACTGCGCGGCGGCAGCAACAGCGACGATGATGATGGCGCCCTGCACGGTATCCCGCCAGGTCGACGCCACGCCCAGGAAGTTCAGCAGCGTGAACAGCAACTCAAGGGCGAACGCGCCGGCTGCGGCCGAGAGCACCCAGCCGCGGCCGCCGCCCAGCACGACCCCTCCCAGGACGACGGCGGTGATCGCCGTGAACTCGTAGCCTTGGCCCACCGACGGATGGACCCCGGCATAGCCGACGAGCAGGATTCCCGAGACGGTGGCGGCGAGCGACGAAAGCATGAAGGCCCGCGTGCGCACCCACCAGACCCGGGCGCCGGTCAGGGCTGCGGCCACGTCGTTGTCGCCGACGGCGACCAGGGTGCTCCCGTAGGGCCGGCGCATCATCCAGACGGCGAGCACGGCGACGGCCGCCAGGATGATGACCGGATAGGGGATGACCTCCAGCACCGGCACGTTTTCGATGCCGCCGCGGCCGATTTGCCGGAAGCTGTCCGCCGGGTTGCCCTGGGCGGCGCCGCCGGTCCAGTTGAGCACCAGGCCCAGCAGCGCCAGCATCATGCCCAGGGTGACAATGAAGCTGGGGACCTTGAGCAAGGTGGTGACCAGGCCATTGATGAGCCCGATGAGCGCCCCGAGGACGAACATCAGCGCGAGCACCGGCATGACCTTGGCGTCGTCCTGGCCGATCAGGTTGCCGGCCACGATCACCTGCATGGTCACTACCGATCCCATGGACAGATCGAACTCGCCGGAAACGATCACGAAGTACTGCCCGATGGCGGCGATCGCAATCGGCGCGGTCCGGCCGATGAAGCGGATGAAGGACCCGGGCTCGCCGAACGACGGGTTCAGGATGATGATGGCGACCAGCAGTGCGGCCAGGAGCACGAAGATGCCGCCGCCGGGAGTCCGCAGGCCGCGCAGGAAGCGTTGGCCGAGGCCGGCCCGGTTCTGCTGCAGGACCCTGCCGCCGGCCTCCGAGTCCAGAACTGTGCTCATGCCTGCGCCTCCTGCTGTTGGCCGCCGTGCCCGTAGCGCGGCGGCCGGGCGACGATGGTGCGGCGGGCATAGACGGCGACGGCGACCACGATCACCACGCCGCGGACCACGTCCTTCAGGAACGGGTTGATCTGGAGCACGGACATGATGTTGTCCAGCATCGCGAAGATCAGCACGCCGCCCAGGGTCCCTGTCACGGAGCCCTTGCCGCCGGCCAGCAGGGTCCCGCCCAGGACGACGGCGGCAATCGAAAGCAGGTCATAGCCGCCTTGCGAGCCCACGGTTGGGCTGCCGACGCCCAGCCGGCTGGCCAGCAGCAGTCCGGCCATGCCGGAGAGAGTGGAGCAGATGACGTGCGCGGTGATCACCGCACCCGGCACGCGGATGCCGGACATCCGGGCCACGTTGCTGTCGCCGCCGACGGCGTAGATGTGGTGGCCCATGCGGGTGCGGTGCAGCATCAGCAGCACGAGGGCGGCGCAGGCGAGCATGATGAGCGTGGAGATCGGCACCGGCCCTATGCCGGTGGCGCCGATCAGCCGGAAGGAGAACGGGGTCTGGCCGAAACTGCCCTTGTAGTTGGTGCCCAGATAGCCGCTGATCAGCAGGCCCATGCCGAGCGTGGCAATGAAGCCGTGCACCTTGAGGCCGGCGACAATCAGTCCGTTGGCCAGGCCGATGACGGCGGAGACACCCAGTGCCAGCAGCACGGCTGCCGGCACGTTTTCGCTCCGGTTGGCCATCACCCCGGCCGCTATCAGGCTGGCCAGGCTGGTCACGTAGGGCACCGAGAGATCCAGGCTGCCGACCAGGATCACCAGGGTCTGGCCGATGGCGATGAAGCCCAGCACGCTGGTGCCGGTCAGAATGGCGGAGATGTTGCCCGGGCTGAAGAAGTTCCGGCCGGCCGTGGCCACCAAAATGCTGCCGGCGATCAGGGTCAGCAGGGCCACCAGGTACACGATCTGGGTGGAGGTCAGCCGCGCGAAGAAGCCGCCGCCCGCCCGTGCCCGCCTGGTTCGGGTTGGGGTTTGCGTGGTCGTCATGGTGTCCCTCCCGTGGTGCCGCGGTCCTCCGCGAGGTGCGAGCCGCCGCCGCGCCCTGCGTCTCCAAGGCGGGCACCGCCGTCGTGCCCCGCATCCGCGCGACGGTCCCCGCCGTCGCTCCCTGTGTCCGGAAGCGGGGCACCGTCGTCGTTATCCGGAGCCGGCGGCGAGCCGTCCGAGACGGCGCCCGGGACCCGCGCGCCGGTGGCCAGCCGCAGGATTTCCTCCTCGGTGGCGCCGGCCGGCAGCTCGCCGGCAATTTGTCCGTCGCGCATCACCAGGATCCGGTCGGACATCCCGATCACCTCGGGCAGCTCGCTGGAAACCATCAGGACGCCCTTCCCCTCGGCCGCCAGTTGGCGCATCAGCCGGTACACCGCCACCTTGGCCCCGACGTCGATGCCCCGGGTCGGTTCGTCCAGCAGCACCACGCCCGGGGACACCGCCAGCCACTTGGCCAAAACGATCTTCTGCTGGTTGCCGCCGGAGAGGTACTGCACCTCCTGATCCAGGTCCCGGGCGACGACCTCCAGCGCGCTGAACGACCCGGCGACGGCGCGGCGCACCGTGGCGGTTCGCTTGGGGAACACGGCGCGGACCACTCCCAGCGCGTTGTCCAGCAGGGACTGGTTGAGGCTCAGGCCCTGCGCCTTGCGGTCCTCGGTGATAAGCGCGACGCCGTGCCGCACCGCTTGGCGGGGAGAATGCGGACGGATCGGACGTCCGTCCAGCTGCATGCTGCCGCGGTTGAACGGGGCGGCGCCGAAGATCGCCTGCAGCAGTTCGGTGCGGCCGGAGCCTTGCAGGCCGGCGATGCCGACGATCTCGCCGGGCATGAGGCGCAGGCTGATGCCGTCCAGCTGGTCGTTGCCGGCGTCGGCGAGTTCGAGCAACGGGGCATTGGTATCGGGGCCTGCCGCCGCGGGCGCGGCCGGGAGCTTGTCCGGGAAATAGGCGGAGATGGGGCGGCCGACCATCATTCGCACCAGCGAGGCATCGTCGAGTTCGGCGGCCGGTTTGGTTCCCACGATCCGCCCGTCCTTGAGCACGGTGATGGTCTGACAGAGGTCAAAAACCTCGCGCAGCCGGTGCGAGACGTAGAGGATGCCGGTGCCGCGTTCGGCCAGCCTCCGCACGATCCCGTACAACAGGGACACTTCCGGCCCGGACAACGCGGCGGTCGGCTCGTCCATGGAAATGATCCGGGCGTCGTAGCTGACGGCCTTGGCGATCTCGACGATCTGCTGCTCGGCCACGGAGAGCGACCGGACCAGCGCCGTGGGACGGATGGAGCCGATGCCCAGCGACTCCAGCAGTTCCGCGGTGGCGGCGTTCATCTTGGCGCGGTTGACCAGCAGGCCCTTGCGGGGCTCGCGGCCCAGGAAGATGTTCTCCGCCACCGTGCGGTCCGGCAGCAGGTTGAATTCCTGGAAGACAGAGGACAGGCCGGCTTCGTGCGCCTGGGTGGGATGGCTGAACTGGACGCTTTGGCCGTCCAGCAGCACCGTTCCAGAGTCGCGCTGGTACACGCCCGCCAGGATCTTCATCAGGGTCGACTTACCTGCCCCGTTTTCCCCGACGACGCCGTGGACCTCGCCGGCATGCAGCGTCAGTGACGCGTCCTGCAGAACGGGATTGCCGAAAAAGCTCTTGGTCAGGCCGCGGACCTCAAGAACGGGTTTCCCCCGTCCGGCGCCGCTGTCGGGCACAGTGTTGCTCATCTGCTCCACCCACTCACTGTGGCACGGGTCACATAGTTTTGTCGAGAGTCAGGCAAAAGTTGTCTGAGCACGAATAGTTAGTTTCGCTAGAGACAAACAGAAGTGGTGCGTGCTGTACTGAAAGCGTGTTGAAGTCCGATGTCGCCCCGCCGCAGCGCCTGGCCACCCAGCCGGCCGCCGGAGCAAGCGAGGTATTCCAACTGCTGCGCGACGGCCAGCCGCGCACCCGGGCAGAGCTGGCGCAGTTGACCGGCCTGGCGAGGTCCACGGTGACCGCCCGCGTGGACTCGTTGATGCGGCTGGGGCTTATTGCCCCCATTGGGGGAGCGACCTCCACCGGCGGAAGGCCGCCATCGTTGTTCGCGCTCAACCCGGCCGCCCGCCTGGTGATCGGCGCCGACCTCGGCGCCACGCACGCCCGGGTCGTCGTGGCCGACCTCTCCGGCGACGTGCTGGCCGAGGAGCGCGCCGAGCTGAGCATCGCCAGCGGCCCGGACATTGTGCTGGGTTGGTTGACCGACGCCGTAGCGCGGCTGCTGAAGGACGCCGGGCGGAGTGCGGCGGATCTGGGCGCGTTCGGCATCGGGCTGCCGGGACCGGTCGAACATGACACGGGACGGCCCATCAATCCGCCGATCATGCCCGGCTGGGACCGGGTGAACGTCCCGGCACTCGTGCAGCAGCATTTCGCCGTGCCGGTCTTGGTGGACAACGACGTCAACATCATGGCGCTGGGTGAGCAGGCCATGGCCTGGCCCGACACCGCCGACCTGATGCTGATCAAGGTGGCCACGGGGATCGGGGCGGGCATCATTTCCTCCGGGCAGCTGCAGCGCGGCGCCCAGGGAACCGCCGGGGACCTGGGGCATGTGCGCGTGCCCCGGGGCGACGACGTGGTGTGCCGGTGCGGGAACACCGGCTGCCTCGAGGCGCTCGCCGGCGGGCCGGCCCTGGCGGCCGTGCTCTCGGCCCAGGGAAAGAAGGCCGAAAGCAGCCAGGACGTGATCGATCTGGTGCGCGCCGGCGACCCGCAGGCGATTCAGGCGGTGCGCCAGGCCGGCCGGGACATTGGCGACGTGCTGGCCACCTGCGTGAATCTGGTCAACCCGTCGGTCATCGTGATCGGCGGGCGGCTGGCGCAGGCGGGCGAGCACCTGTTGGCCGGGATCCGGGAAGTGGTCTACCGGCGCTCGCTGCCGCTGGCGACCGAGCATTTGCGGATCGCCCCGTCCGTGGCCGGGCAGCGCGCCGGCGTGCTGGGGGCGGTGGCGCTGGCGATCGGGCACGTGCTCTCGCCCGAAGCGATCGAAGCGGCCGCGTCCGCCTGACTGCGAAGTTATCGTTTCGTAACGGGGTTGGCCTCCCGGCCGCGTGCCTCCGCGGCTAGCGTGAGACAACACGTCTATCGAGGGGCTGGGGCGCCATGCGAACACTGACCAGGCTGGCGGCCGGCGCCGCCGTCCTGCTGGCACTCGCCGGCTGCGGGGCTTCGAAGTCCGGAATCGGCGCGCTGGAAGCCCCCGCCGGCCCGGATGACAAGCTGGCGGGCGGGGTTGAGGTCCTGCGCGTGGCGCCGGGCAGCGTCCGGGCGTTGGCGGAAGAGGGCGACGAGGGCTGGGAACAACTGCACCCGAACCTGCTGGTCCGCGGGCTCTGACCGGCTCGGGCACCGTCCTCCTGCGTCCGGTCGGCGTCCGGCGACGTCGGGTCTGGCCCCGCCCGGGGGCCGCACGACCTGTCATGGATTCCCGGTGCGGCGGGGGCAACCCCATAGACTAAGAGCCATGACCCAGACTCCTGCGGCCGATCCAGCGGCCGACCGCGCCCGCCTGCTCGAACTGATTAAGGAACTGGCCGTGGTGCGCGGCAAGGTCACTCTCTCCAGCGGCGCCGAAGCCGACTACTACATCGACCTGCGCCGGGTCACCCTGCACCATGAGGCGGCGCGCCTGGTCGGCAGGGTTATGCTGGCGATGCTCGACGAGGCCGGCATCGAATTCGAGGCCGCCGGCGGCCTGACCATGGGGGCCGATCCGGTGGGGACGGCGCTGATGCACGCGGCCGGAGACGGCGGGCGGGCCGTTGACGCCTTCGTCGTGCGCAAGGCGCAGAAGTCCTACGGCATGGGCCGCCAGGTGGAAGGCCCGGAGGTGAAGGATCGCCCCGTCGTCGTGCTGGAAGACACCTCCACTACCGGCGGCTCCGCGCTGACCGCGGTGGAAGGCGTACGCCAGGCCGGCGGGCAGGTCAAGGCGGTGGCCGTCATTGTGGACCGCGACACCGGCGCGAAGGAACGCATCGAGGCCGAAGCCGGCGTGCCGTATCTCTTTGCTTTCGGCAAGGACGAACTGGAGCTGGACTAGCCGCCGGTGGCCGGCCGGCTCACATGATGGATGTTCGCAGGAACTACGCCTTCCGCCAGCTGCGCCTGGCCAGCAGCCTGCACCGGGTTTCGCGCCGCTCGTTCCTGATCGGTGCCGCCTTCGGCCTGGGCACCGCCGCGGACCTGGCGGCCACCCGGGTCATCCAGGAGATGCGCAACGAAGCGCAGATCCTCACGCTGGACGACGAACGCGCGGACCGGCGCTTCCCCCGCACCAGCTGGGTGCTCTTCCCGGGGTACAAGACCAGCTGGGAAGAGGGCCTGTGGATCTTGAACTCCTTGCGTGGCGGCCTGGTGGACCGCGGCCGGCTGGCGGTGGCGGGGTATTCGAACCGCGGCCTTGACCTGGCCGAATTGACCGAGGTGCTGCAGAGGCACATCCAGGACAACGACCTGCAACGGCTCTACTTCTACGGGCACAGCTTCGGCGGGATGGTGGCCGTGGAGATGACCGCGCGGCTGCGCGCCAAGGGCTTCCCGGTGGAGCTGATCCTGATGGATTCGTCCCCGTACAGCCGCTTTGATGTGCTGGATAAGACCATGTTCGAAGGCGTGGTGTTCCTGTACGAGGCCGGCTACCGGGTGCCCAGCTACCTGCGGGGTGGATATGAGCTGGGCGAGCGGATCGTGCACAAGGACGAGCGCACCTGGCGGCAAATCGTGGAGCAGACCATGGAGCAGCTGTCGCCGCTGGCCGTGTCCAGCACGCTGATCCAGTCCCAGTCCTCGTACATCTATCACTTCGACGCGCATCGCTTCCGCCACAGTATCGGCGACACCCGCATCGCCTGGATGGGCAACCCGGGAGACCAGACGGTCAACTATTCGACCGCCCGGCGCAGCTGGCAGGTGAACTATGAGGCGAACTTCCTCACCAACAACCTGGTCACCGAAGGCGCCCGGCCGGCGCATGCGAGTCCGCAGTGGAATTCAGCAATCTACGTGCCGATCATCCAGCAGGTGGCGGACGAATTCTTCCCGCTGCCGGTGGTCGGCGCCCGCAAGCGCTACTACTGACAAGAGCAGCGGCGACGGCGAGGTTCCACCCGCTGAGCGTCACGGGGAGCTTGGCTGAGAACGCGGAGCTGAGCGGTGCCACGGGAGACGTGAGCGGCCGCCGCGGTGGAGCGGAGCGGCAGGCATGCGAAGGGGAGCGGTGCCGCTGCACGGCTCTCCGCTCCCCTTCAACTTCGTGCGCCGGCCGGGTATTCACGTGCCGGCTGCGCTATCCGCGTAAGCCGACCCGGCCCACGCGTGGTCCAACCGCGCTACTTGGCGACGGCTTCCTGGGCCAGCTTCCGGCCGAACTCGGTCAGCTTGTCCCGAGTGCTTTCCTCCTGGCCCAGGATCTGCTGAAGCAGCTCCACGACCTCGGTCTGGCCCTGGGCCTCCGCGGAGGTAATCAGCGTGGTGTAGCAGGCGACCTCGTGGTGTTCCGTGTCCAGCGCCCCGGCCACGATGACCATGTCCACCAAGCTGGGGTCCACCTTGTCCAAGGCGGCCTGCGCTTCCTCGGCCAGGCCCTTGCTCACCGGGGAGCGCTGCTCCTTGGCCTCCAGGCCCAAGACCTTGAAGCACTTTTCGATATACGTGATCTGTTCGCGGGTCTCGTCCTGATGGTGGCTGAGCATTTCCTTCAGCTCTTGGCTCCGTGCAACCTTCTGGTTCTCTTCGAGCATCTTGAGCACGTCATGTTCCGACCGCAGGGCAACGCCCAGCTTGAAAGCGAAAAGTTCCTCGGGGGTGGTCAGTTCAGCCATTGAAACTCCTTTTCCGATGAATCGTTACTCAGCATGCTTATCATCCTCGATTGATCGTGCACAACCTGCCGCAGGCCCGTCGGGCGGCTCCTGCCACGGATCCTCACGCGCCACGGTGCGTGGAGGCTGCCGTCTGTCCCCTAGGCTTGTGGGGTGGAAGAAAAAGCAGGTGAAACCGGGGGTGGACCGAGGTTGACCGGCGGGTCCGGCGAACGGCCGGAACCCCCGGAGGCGGCCCCCAATGGCCCCGAACCCGACGGAGCGGAGGCCGCCCCGAGCGGCTCCGAGACCGGCGCGCGCGAGGCCGCCCCGAACGGTTCCGAGACTGGCAGGCCGGAGCCGGCCATCGGCGTCGGACCGTGGGACGGACCGTTGCCCGAAGGGGACCATTGGGACCCACAGCTGCTGGCCGAAGGCGACCGACGCAACGTGACCGACCAGTACCGCTACTGGAAGCACGAGGCGATCGTCGCGGACCTGGACACCCGCCGGCACAACTTCCACGTGGCCATTGAGAACTGGCAGCATGACCTCAACATCGGCTCGGTGGTGCGGTGCGCCAACGCCTTCCTGGCCAAGGAAGTGCACATCATTGGACGACGGCGGTGGAACCGGCGCGGGGCGATGGTCACCGACCGCTACCAGCACGTCCGGCACCATCCCACCGTGGAGGACTTCGTGGCGTGGGCGCAGGGCGAGGGCCTGCGGATTATCGGGATCGACAACTTTCCCGACTCGGTGCCGCTGGAGACCTACGACCTGCCGGAGAACGCCGTGCTGGTGTTCGGGCAGGAGGGGCCCGGGCTGACGCCGGAGGTCCACGCCGCGGCCGATGCCACGCTGTCCATCGCGCAGTTCGGCTCGACCCGGTCGATCAACGCTTCCGCCGCCGCGGCCATCGCGATGCACGCGTGGATCCGGCGCCACGTTTTCGCGCAGCCGGTCTAGCGCCACGCACGGCGTTTGCGGTCGCTGCTTCGCCAGTCGCGGCCAACTTCCCAGCTTTAGCAATAACTGTCCACGTTTTGGTTTCCCACAGGCCCCTGACCTGCGGCGATGCTTCGGGAGCCGCCGAAACGTGGACAGTTGGGGCACCGGCAGGGCCCGGAAAAGGTGACCACTGTATCGATGGGCCCGGTCCGAGGCTGCGGTTCGGCGGAATCTGACGGTTTTGGAGTGGCGCGGAGCTGGAGCCAGCAGTCAGCCGAGCAGGTCAAGCAACGCTCCGGCGCCGACGGTGCGAGCCCCGAGGCTTTCGGCCCGTTCGCGCAGCCCGCGGTCCGACGTTGCCACTGTCACCGGCGCCTCGGGGTCGGTGCCGAACGCCTTCTCCACCTGAGCCACAATCTCGTCGTCGCCCGACCCGGCCGCGTGCACCACTTCCATTTCCACACCTCGGCGGCGCGCGGCCGAGGCCTGGGCTGCTGCCTCGCCGTCCTGCGCCGTCGCCGGGGAGTCCGCGGCGACGCCGGCCCGTGCCCGGTTCGCCCCGCCGTCGTGCCCGTCCTGGCTCGCAAATTCTGCCGGACGTGCCTGCCCATCCGGGTTCACCGCACCTGCCGGACCCGCGAGCCCCGCCGGGGCGGCCGCACCCGCCGCACCTGCCGGCCCCGCGGGGGCGGCATCTTTCGCGGCGCCTTCCAGCACGACGACGGTGCGCGGCCACACGGTGCCGGCGGGCACCTCCAGCAGGTCCGCGGGAAGCCCCAGCTCCAGGGCGGTGTGCAGCGAGGCGAGCAGCCGGCGCGCGGCGCCGGGGCGGTCCTTCCACCAGCCGTCCGGCCGGGAGCCGACCACGTTGGCCGCGTCGACCACAAGCACCGGCGGGTGCTCCAGCAGCGTGCGGAGCCGCGGCCACGCCTCGCCGAAGTGCGGATGCAACGGCAGCTGGTCCACCTCATCCAGCGGGACCCAGGCCAGGGCCAGGCTCTCGGCGTCGGTGATTTCCGGTTCGAACGGGCGAACGGTCCTGGCGGCGGCGGTTGTGTAGGACCAGAAGCCAAGGTCCAGCACCGAGGTGAACAGCGGCGCCAGCGCGTCGACAGGGACGTCGGCTTCTTCGTTGGCCTCGCGCAGGGCGGCATCGACGGCAGGTTCGTCCTGATGCCTCGCCCCGCCGGGAATTCCCCAGGTGCCGCCGAAGTGGCTCCACTGCGCGCGGTGCTGGAGCAGGATGCCGCGCTCGCGGTCCACCGCCAGCAGCCCGGCGGAGCCAAACCGGCCCCACATCCGCGTGCCGTCCGGCCCCTCCACCCAGGCGTCGCCGGGATCGCGCGGACCGTGGAATGGCGGCGGGGTCTCAGTCATGATTCCAGCTTGCCACGGTCGGCGGCGCCACGTGGAGGGCCCGGAGCGGCCCGGCGGCTCAACCAGGCAACGGGTGTAACCCCGCTTCACAGTCGCCGCCGCAGCCGCTGCCCGGACACGAGTCGATAGGATGGGCTCAGAGGCAACGCCTTCGAATCCGTATCGCTAGCCAAGGAGTCAGCATGCCCGTTGCAACCCCTGAGATCTATGCCGACATGATTGACCGCGCCAAGGCGGGCGGCTTCGCCTACCCGGCCATCAACGTGACCTCCTCGCAGACCCTCAACGCCGCCTTGCAGGGCTTTGCCGACGCCGGTTCCGACGGCATCATCCAGGTCTCCACCGGCGGCGCCGCCTACTGGTCCGGCGCCGGGGTCAAGGACATGGTCGCCGGTTCGCTGGGCTTCGCCGCGTTCGCCCGCGAGGTGGCCAAGAAGTACCCGGTCAACGTGGCGCTGCACACCGACCACTGCCCGAAGGACAAGCTGGAAGGCTTTGTGCTGCCGCTGCTGGCCGAGTCCGAGGCTGCCGTGAAGCGCGGCGAGGACCCCATCTTCCAGTCGCATATGTGGGACGGGTCGGCCGAGACGCTGGAGGAGAACCTGCGCATCGCCGAGGACCTGCTGGCCCGCACTGCCGCGGCGAAGATCATCTTGGAAGTGGAAATCGGCACCGTCGGCGGCGAGGAAGACGGCGTCGAAAATGAGATCAACGAAAATCTCTACACCACGGTCGACGACGGCCTGAAGACCATCGAGGCGCTTGGCGCCGGGGAGAAGGGCCGCTACATCACCGCGCTGACCTTCGGCAACGTGCACGGCGTGTACAAGCCCGGCGGAGTGAAGTTGCGCCCCGAGCTGCTCAAGCAGATCCAGGCCGAGGTCGGTGCCAAGATCGGCAAGACCAATCCGTTCGACCTGGTTTTCCACGGCGGCTCCGGATCCTCCGAGCAGGAAATCGCCGACGCCGTGGCTTACGGCGTCATCAAGATGAACGTGGATACCGATACCCAGTACGCCTTCACCCGTCCGGTCGCCGGCCACATGTTCAGCAACTACGACGGCGTGCTGAAGGTGGACGGCGACGTCGGCAACAAGAAGGCCTACGACCCGCGCGTCTGGGGTGCCGCGGCCGAGAAGTCGATGGCCGCCCGGGTCGTTGAGGCCGCCGAGCGCCTGGGCTCGGCCGGAAAGTCGGTGGGGTAATGACCGAGCCCTTCCGCACCAACCTGCTGGGCCCGGAGCCGACCTACCTGCCGGAGGAGACCGACGTCCTCGCCCGGCTCGACGCCGGCGACGAAGCCTTGGACCTGGCCGCGAAGTTCCCCACCTCCTCGCTCATCTGGGCGATCCTTGCCGACGAGGCCTACTCCGAAGGCCGGACCATCGACTCGTACGCCTACGCGCGCGTCGGCTACCACCGCGGCTTGGACGCCCTGCGCCGGGCGGGCTGGCGTGGAGCCGGCCCCATCCCCTGGGAGCATGAACCCAACCGCGGATTTCTGCGCGCGCTCTACGCCCTGGGCCGCGCCGCCGGTGCCATCGGCGAGGCGGAAGAAGTGGACCGGATCGGCAAGTTCCTGGCCGACTCGGACCCGAACGCCAGGGCGGCCATCGAAGGCGCCTGAACCGCACGGCCGCTTGGACTATTCGTCCGGGCGGCCGTCGCTTTTGCCGGTCTTACTCGGGCGGAAGACCGCTCCGGATTTCGGGGCGTAGGCGGACCAGCCGCCCGCCGCGCCGTTGGCGTCGTCCTCGGCCCGTAGGCGCGCCAGCCGTTCCCGGTTTTCGCGCAGGGCAGCGACCCGCTGGCGAAAGGCAGCGGCCGCGGCAGGAGAGCCGGGCCCGCTGCCACGGAACCGGCGTACCCTCGAACCTTCCTCGTAGGACTCGAACTCCACTTCAAAGGCTTCGCCCAGTTCCCGGGCCACATGTTGCGCCAACCGAATCCCGTCCCTGGTGAACTGCGCGGCCAGTTCCGGCGTTCTCCACTCCAAGTCGACGAGGGCGTCATAGTAACCCTGCTCCCAGCGCCGAAGGTCATGGATCAGGCGAGGACTCAGCCCGGAGCCCGCGTAGTCCACCGGACCGCCGAGCCAGAGCACGGTATCGGAGTAGTCCGGGAACAGGCGGACTACCGGGACACTTCTCGCCTCGGCCGGGTTCATGCGCTGACTCTATCGCCCCGCGGCCGGGCGCCTGCCAAGACCGGGCTCGGGGCGCCGGGCGCCTGACGCTAAAGCGCTTGGCCCTTCCCAGGCGGACGAACCTTCGACATGATGCGTGAATGGGAATGAAAGCTTTCGGAATAACTGCAGCAGCAACGGCGGGGTCAGGATCGTGAGCGGATCCGAGACCATCGACGAGTATCTGGGACGGCTCGGTTCCAACCAGCCCACGCCGGGCGCCGGCGCGGTCGGCGCGATCCATGCGGCGCAGGCAGCGGCGCTGATCGGCATGGTGACACGGTTTACCGAGCGGAGCGCGGCGAAGGACAACGACGGCGGTGCCTCCGCGGGCTCGGGGCATAACGACGGCGGTACTTCCGCGGGCTCGGGGCACGACGACGCCGGTGCCTCCGCCGGCTCCGGCCCGGAACCGGACCTGGACGCCATACTGGCCGAGGCGGGCGATCTGACCCGGGCGGCAGTGCACGCGGCGGTCTCCGACGAGGAGAAGTTCCGCAGGGTCGTCGACTGCTACAAACTCCCGGCCACAACAGACGACGAACACAGCCGCCGCAGCGCGGCCATCCGGGAGGCGCTCGTGGAGGCGACGCTCCCGGCGAGGGCCCAGCTGGACCTGGCCTCCGCCGTCGTGCGTCTGGGCACAGAGTTGGTGGGGGTGTGCAATCCCAACGTCCTGAGCGACATTGCCGTGGCCGCGGAAGCGGCGCGGGCCGCCGCCGCCACGGCACGGATCACGGTCGAGGCCAACCTGGCCTCCATCCGGGAGGATTCCATCCAGGAGTCGCTGAAAGAACACACGCAGAAGGCCGACGACATGGTGCGACGAGCCGAAGAGCTGTCAGCGTCCGTCCGGCGCCGCGTCCTGGACTGACGGGGCGCGAGTAACGGAGCGAGGCCGCGCGCTCGATGGAGCGAGGCCCAGGCTACGCCTGCTTCGTGCTGGCAATTTGGATGAGGTTGCCGCAGGTGTCGTCAAACACGGCCGTGACAACCGGCCCCATGTCGGCCGGCTCCTGAACGAACTGCACTCCCAGCGCGGTCAGGCGCTCGTACTCGGCCTGCACGTCGTCGACCCCGAAGCTGTTGAAGGGGATGCCGTCGGCGACCAGGGCTTCTTTGAACGGCTTCACCGCCGGATGGCCGGACGGTTCCAGGAGCAGTTCCACGCCGTCCGGGGCCGATGGCGAGACAACGGTCAGCCAGCGGTCATCGCCGACGGGAACATCGTTCTTGAGCTGGAACCCCAGCTTTTCGGTGTAGAACTCGAGGGCCTTCTGCTGGTCGTCCACAAAAATGCTGGCGGTGGTGATGATCATGGTGTTTCCTTCGAAGAGGGCGGGAGATTGGCGAGCCATTCTCTCGCAGTGCTGAGCGGGGCAGTATCCAGATGGTGGATGGTGGTGCGTCCACGGTTGCTGGCGGTCACCAAGCCGGCCTCACGCAGAATCGCGAGGTGCTTGGTGACAGCCTGACGGGTGATGGCGAGATGGTGGTTGTTGATCAGGCGCACGGTCAGCTCGAACAGCGTCTGGTCGTTGTGCGCGGCCAGTTCGTCCAGCAAGATCCGCCGAGTCGGATGACTTAGGGCCTGGAAAACAGTGTCCACCCTTCCATGATAGGCAACCTCTAGGTTGCCTATCAAGCGCGCGACCTTGCCTTCGATCGGCCGCGCGGTCTTTCGCCGCGGCATCCGGGCAGGCATGATGCAGGTATGGGTGCGAACACGGCATTCACGGCCACCGAGCAGGTCTATGTGCCGCCGGCGCGGGCGTGGGCGCTGTTGACGGATTGGGCCGCGACGCCCGCATGGATGCCCGGCGTGAACGAGATGCACGCCGAGGGGCCGCTGGCGGTCGGCCAGGCCATCAGCTTCCGTTCCCAGGGCCACGACCGCAGCAGCACGGTGACCGAGCTCGACGTCGGCCGCAGCATCACC
Source organism: Arthrobacter sp. Y3221114 (assembly GCF_059092625.1). Lineage (NCBI taxonomy): Bacteria > Bacillati > Actinomycetota > Actinomycetes > Micrococcales > Micrococcaceae > Arthrobacter > Arthrobacter sp. Y3221114. The sequence continues at coordinate 437,097 of NZ_JBNHHW010000004.1, read as the reverse complement.
ATTACCTCGTCGCAGGGGGATGTGCGGGCTGACTACCGCTACGTACTCGACGGCGACGGCGGCGCGACCCGGCTGACGCTGACTGCCGACGTCGTCGTCAGCGAGGAGCTGGCCGGCATGGCGGAACAGATCCGGCGGGCGATCGCGGAGGCCGATTCCGGCCAGCTGGCCAGCTTCAAGCAGTTTGCGGAATCCGCGCCGTGATTGCCGCCAAGGCGCTGCGCGGACGCCATGCTGATCGCGGTCGTGCGCTGCGAAGAGGCCGCCCTGATCCCGTTCGTGCGCTGCGCGGGAGCCGCCCTGATCCCGATCTTGCGCCGCGCGGGAGCCGCGCGCCGACCCTGCTCCCGTCCACCCGGCTTCCGGCTCAGTAGAATCGACTGCTGGGACCGCTTGAAAGGACTGCGTTGGCCAAGCTCTACTTCCGCTACGGGGCGATGAACTCCGGCAAATCGACCGGACTGCTCCAAGTAGCCTTCAACTATGAGGAGCGCGGGCAGCGCGTGTTGCTGGCCAAGCCGCAGATGGACACCAAGGGGGACAGCAAGATCGTCTCCCGGCTGGGCATGGCCCGGGACGTGGACTTCTTAATCCGCCCGGGTGAATCCGTGCGCGAACACTTCGGCCGAGTGGCCGCCGGCGAGGATCCCGAAGCCCTGCTGGAGCACGTGGACGTGCAGCCGGTGGCGTGCCTGCTGGTGGACGAGGCGCAGTTCCTGGAGCCCGAACAGATCGACGACCTGTTCCGCATCGCGGTGATGGACAACGTGCCGGTGCTGGCGTACGGCATCCGCACCGACTTCCGCACCCAGGCCTTCCCGGGTGCCCGCCGGCTGCTGGAAATCTCGCACTCCCTCGAGGAGCTGAAGACCATTTGCCGCTGCGGCCGCAAGGCGGTCTTCAACACGCGCCGCGTGGGCGGGGAGATTGTGTTCGACGGCGAACAGGTCGCCATCGACGGCGAAGACGTCTGGTACGAATCGCTTTGCGGCACCTGCTACCTCGAGGCCTCCGGCGGCGCGCTGTAGCTCATAGGGCGGCACGCTCCAGGTTTGGCGGCGGTGGGCCGCGGGTTCATGGGCGGAACCCGGCAGCGTCCCATCTGCCGCGGGTGGGCACGCGTTGGCCTTCCCCCGGGTCACGGGCCGGCCGTGGGCAGGTCTAGCCTCTGCGCCAGCCCGATCGCGTTGAACGGTGCGTGGACCTTGACGTCGTTGTCGAAGTACACGTAAGCATCCCGGCCCGCGCCGTCGGGGCAGCCCGAGCCGTCCAGCCATCCGGCGACCGTCGATGCCAGCCGGTCCAGGTCTTCGTCCCGGTAGCCACTGACGTAGAGTTCGTCCTTACCGTGCAGCCGGACGTAGGCGAAGTCGGCCGTAATCTCGTCCAGCATCGGCCACTTTCCGGCGCTGTCGGCCAGCACCAGGGCAGTGTTGTGCCGGCGCAACTGGTCGTAGAACTCCTCGTTGATAAACGTGGTGCTGCGGATCTCGAGGGCGTGGCGCAGCGGCCGGTCGGCGCCGTCGTCGGGGATCCAGGTCCTGTCCTTCATCAGGTCAGTGCGCCCGGCGGCCAAGGCGGCGGCGGCGTGCGTGCTGCGCGGCAGCTGGACCAGAAACTTTTCCATCACCTCGGCGTCGTAGTTGGCCCGCTCGGGCAACTGCCACAAGAACGGTCCGAGCTTTTCGCCCAGGCCCAGGACCCCCGAAGCGTAGAAATTCGCCAAAGCGTCGCGGACGTCCTTCAGGCCCTTCATGTGGGTGACGTACCGCCCGCCCTTGACCGCGAACACGAAGTCCGGAGGCGTCTCGGCGTGCCACTGCCGGAAGCTGGAGGGGCGCTGCAGCGAATAAAACGTGCCGTTGATCTCGACTGAATTCAGGTGGCCGGAGGCATACTCCAGCTCGCGGCGCTGGGGCAGGCCCTTCGGGTAGAACGTGCCGCGCCAGCGCGGGTATCGCCAGCCGGAAATGCCGATCCGGGCCATCGGTTGAGAGGGGGCCATGTCCCGCAGGCTACCCGGCCCAGGCGGTGCAAGCCAGAGCAAGCCGCGCTCCGTCGTCGTGCTGTGGGGCGTTGCGCATCCTTTGAACCGCTGCCGCGTCCGGGCACGAGAGCCCTCGCTTTTTCGAGTGGAGAGAAGATGCACGCTTACGCCCGGTTTCGCTGCATCTTCTCTCCACTCGACGATTAGACGGCCGGATTCCGGTCGATTGAGGCCCATCGGCTAAACTTGGCGGGTAAGAGCCCCAAATACTCCACCCGGAGTGAGGGGCGTTCTCATGCGCGGCAGCGGCTCCTTGATGTGCAGTCTGTCCGGGGCTTCCGCCGCATCGAATGGGGGAGGATCCCATGCCAGCAATTGTGATCGTCGGAGCCCAGTGGGGCGACGAAGGAAAAGGCAAGGCTACCGACCTGCTCGGCGGCCGCGTGGATTACGTGGTCAAGCCGAACGGCGGCAACAACGCCGGGCACACCGTCGTCGTCGGCGGGGAGAAGTACGAGCTGAAGTTGTTGCCGGCCGGCATCCTGTCCCCCAACGCCACTCCGATCATCGGCAACGGCTGCGTGGTCAACCTTGAGGCCCTCTTCGAGGAGATCGACGGGCTCGAGGCCCGCGGCGCGGACACTTCGCGGCTGCGCGTCTCCGCCAACGCCCACCTGGTGGCCCCGTTCCATCAGACCATGGACAAGGTGACCGAACGCTTCCTGGGCAAGCGCGCGATCGGCACCACCGGCCGCGGCATCGGCCCCGCCTACATGGACAAGGTGGCACGGCTGGGCATCCGCGTGCAGGACGTGTTCGACGAATCGATCCTGCGGCAGAAGGTCGAAGGCTCGCTGCGGCAGAAGAACGAACTGCTGGTCAAGGTGTACAACCGCCGGGACGTGCACGTGGAGGAGGTCGTGGAGTACTTCCTGTCCTTCGCCGAGCGGCTGCGCCCGATGGTCATCGACTCCACCTACGTGCTGAACAAGGCGCTGGATGAGGGCAAGGTCGTGCTGATGGAGGGCGGCCAGGCCACCTTCCTGGACGTGGACCACGGCACCTACCCGTTCGTGACCTCCTCCAACCCGACGGCCGGCGGCGCGTCCGTGGGCTCGGGCATCGGCCCCACCCGGATCAACCGTGCCGTGGGCATCATCAAGGCGTACACCACCCGGGTGGGCGCCGGGCCGTTCCCCACCGAACTGTTCGACGACATGGGCGAGTACCTGCAGAAGAAGGGCGGGGAGTTCGGCGTGAACACCGGCCGGCCGCGGCGCTGCGGCTGGTACGACGCCGTGCTGGCCCGCCACGCCGCCCGGGTCAACGGCTTCACGGACTACTTCGTGACCAAGCTCGATGTGCTCACCGGCATCGAGCAGATCCCGGTCTGCGTGGCTTACGACGTGGACGGCGTCCGGCACGACGAAATGCCGATGACGCAGACCGAGTTCCACCACGCCAAGCCGATCTTCGAGTACTTCGAGGGCTGGACCGAGGACATCACCGGCGCCAGGACGCTGGAAGACCTGCCGGAGAACGCCCGCAACTACGTGCTGGCGCTCGAAAAGCTCTCCGGCACCAGGTTCTCCGCCATCGGCGTGGGCCCCGACCGCGACCAGACCATCGTGGTCCGGGACCTGATCAGCGAATAGCAGGACTGACGACGGCGGGGCGCGGGCAGCGAGTCCGCGCCCCGCTGCGTTACCACCCCCTGCTTAAACCTTTCGCGGGCGGTGCGCGCCATGGGTTAGACTCGTGGGCAACACGGGAGTCCGGTGAGCCGGGCTGAGAGGAAACTTCTCAAGTTTCGACCGTCGAACCTGATCTGGATCATGCCAGCGCAGGGACGTTGACTCTTTACTACCCGTGCCCCGTTTAACAACCGAAGGGCGCGAAAATGCGAACATCAGATTCGATCGTCACCGCGACGAACACCCCCACTGCTGCCGTCCGCAGCAATAAGTTCACCGCCACTCCCCGCGAGTTCGGCGTGGGCGCGAGATTGACCCTGGCGGTCATGGCCGACAACTACGCCGACGTCATCCTGACGGCACTGGACCAGGCCGACTCCACCGGCCTTGAGGTGCACACCGGCAAGGTGAGCACCTACCTGACCGGCGCCGAGCAGGATGTCCTGCGCTACCTGAGCCAGGTGATTGCCGCGGCTGGACGCACCGGGGCGCACGTCTCGGCCTCCGTGCTCCTGTCCCGGGGCTGCCCCGGCGGCGTCAGCTGCAAAATACCCGAGGGAGGCGCCGCCCTGTACTCGGAGATCCCGGAGCTGGAGCCCACCGGAATCGAGGCCGCCGCCGACTGGGCGCTGTATCCCCTGGCAGACGGCGGTACCGGCGGTGCCTCAGCCGACCACATGCGCGATATCTACGCCGCCATCGACTACGCAAAATCCACCGGTGTTGCGGTGCAGGCGGAGCATTTTGTCACCCGGATGGACGGCGATGTTGCCCAGGTGCTGCAGGCCATTGCCGCGGGCTGGATCCTGGTGGGCCGTTCCGTCCAGCACGTCACCACGCACGCGACGCTGTCCATCAACAGCCCCAGCGCCTCCTGAAGCGGAAGGACCAGCCATGTCATCATCGTCTTCGCAGCAGCATGCCCTCCCGCGCGGTGCCTGGACCCTGAAGGACCTCGTCCTCCTGGTTGTCCTGGGCGTCGTCTTCGGTTTCCTCTACTGGGTCTTCGTCCAGGCCTGGACCGCCCTGTCCCTGCTGATGGGGCCGGCCGGAGACCTGTCGCAGCACTTCCTGGCCGGAAGCTGGCTGCTGGTGGCTCCGATCGCCATCGCCATCGTCCAACGTCCCTTCGCCGGCGTGCTGGCCGAAGTCTTGGCCTCGGTGATAGAGGTGGTGTTCCTGGGCTCCGCCGTCGGTCCGCTGCTCTTTATCGCGGCCGCCATCCAGGGCATTGGCAGCGAGATCCCGTTCGCTGTCACCCGCTACCGTTCCTACGGCTGGCTTACCTACGCCCTGTCCGGGCTGCTCGGCGCCGGCCTCGTCTTCTTCTATTCGGCCTTCCGGTCCGGCTGGTACGGACAGGACCTGTTCTGGACCCGCCTGGTCATCCACCTGATCTCCGGTGTGATCTTGGGCGGGCTGCTGGGCAAGATCATCGTCGACGGGCTGGCGAAGACCGGCGTGGTGGACAACTTCGCGATCGGCCGCGCCCGGCTGGGCACAACCGATGCGCACCGCTGACCCGGTCCTGGAGCTCAATGACGTATCCGTAGGCTTCCCCCGGCGGGACGCAGCCGTGCTGCGCAACGTCATGCTGCGGCTCAAGCCCGGCGAACACCTGATTGTGTTTGGGGCCTCCGGGTCGGGCAAGTCCACCCTGCTGCAAGCGGTCACTGGGGTGGTTCCCCACTCGGTGGTCGCCACCCTCACCGGCACGGTGTCGGTGAACGGCGTGGCCACGACCGATTCCTCGGTCGCCGAGCTTTCCCGACACGTCGGCGTGCTGGCCCAGGATCCCTCCTCCGGGGTCTGTCTTCCGGACGTCGAACAGGAATTGGCGCTGCCGCTGGAGAACCGTGCGGTGCCTCCGGAGGAGATATCGGCACGGATCGACACCGCGCTGGCCTCGGTCGGCGCCACCGGTCTCCGCGGCCGCCCAACGGCCCAGCTGTCCGGCGGAGAAGGCCAGCGGGTGGCGCTGGCCGCGAGTCTCATCGCCGAACCTGACCTGCTGCTGCTCGACGAACCCACCTCCATGCTCGATCCGGCAGGCCTGGCCGCCGTGCGGGACGCCGTCTCCGCTGCCACGGCCGCCTACGGACCGGCAGTGGTGCTGGTCGAACACCGGCTGGACGACTACGCCGGGGTAGCAGGCATAGCCGGCCTGCCGCGCCGGGCGGTCGTCCTGGGCGATGCCGGCCAGGTCCTGGCCGACGGCGTGACGGCCGAAGTGCTGGGGGCCCATGCAGTCCGGCTGAACGCGGCCGGATGCTGGCTTCCGCTTGAGACGGAACTGCTGGCCGTCACCGGCCGGACCGGCGGTCTCGGCGCGCCAGACGTCTGCTCGGACTTGCGGCAGCTGTCGGCGCCTGACCACAACGGGGATGCCGCGGCGCCCGAGGCCGGCGAGACGGCGCTGGCCGCGGAGAACCTCTCCGTCTCGCGGACGGCGCCCCTACGGAAGAGGCGCCGGAACGCGGGGGACGTCCGGCCGGAAGCGGCCATTCTCCATGATGTGACCCTCCGGCTGAAGCGCGGCGAAATCGCAGCCCTGCTGGGAGCCAACGGGGCCGGCAAAACCTCGTTGCTGCTCACCCTCGCCCGGCTACTGCCGCCGGCGGAGGGAACCGTCCGCGGGGAACGCCCGGGGATGGTGTTCCAGAATCCCGAGCACCAGTTCGTGGCGCATACCGTCCGGGACGAAGTCCGGCACGGCCTTCCCGACGCTCCCGCCGAACGCTTCGGCCGCCTCCTGGCGCAGCACCGGCTCACCCATGTGGCCGACCAGAGCCCCTTCCGGCTGTCGGGCGGCGAAAAGCGCCGCCTGAGCGTGGCGGCCATGCTGGCCCATGAGCGGCCTGCGCTCCTGGCGGATGAACCCACGTTCGGCCTCGACCGGCGGGACACGATCACCACGATGGCAGCCTTCAAGGAGGCCGCCGCCGCTGGCCGCGGCATCCTCTTCTCTAGCCACGACCTGCGGACCGTCGCGACGCTGGCCGACCGGGCAGTCGTGATCGCGGACCGCACGGTGATTGCCGACGGCCCGGTCTTCGACATCCTGCGCGACCCTGCGGTGCTGCAGCGCGCCGGCCTGCGGCTGCCGCCGCTGATCGAATGGCTGCTGGCCGAGTTCGCCTCGGCCCACGAGATCCGGCGGGTCCTCGACCGGCTCGACGCCGCCGTATCCCGCGCCGGTACGGTAAATCCGCAGATCGGCAGCCGGGCATGAGCGCCGCCTTCGCCCCCGGCCCGGTTTCCGCCGTCGCCGGCGGCGTCCTGGCGCGGCGCAATCCAACCATCAAGCTCGCGCTCCTGTTTGTGGTGTCGCTGACCCTGGTCTTCATCTTCGATCCGGTGACGCCCGCCGTCCTGTACCTGGTCGCCCTGGCCGCGGTCGCCGCCTCCACACGCCTCAGGCCCAGGACCCTGGCGCTGGCGCACGTACCCTTCGTCGCCTTCGGGCTGGGGATCTTCATGGTCAACGCGCTGAGCCGGCCCGGCGAGGTGTTATGGGAGTCCGGGCCGCTGCGGATTACGGTCGAGGGCCTCGCCGTCGGCGGTTCCCTGGCCCTGCGCACCCTGGTCATCGGGATCCTGGCCATCGGTTTTATTGCCTCGACCGACGGCGTCGCGCTGATGGGCAGCCTGCACCAGCACGCCCGGCTCGGGCCCCGGATCACCTACGCCATCCTGGCCGGGTACCGCATGCTGCAGGAAATGCCGCGGGAATGGCTGACCATTCGGCAGGCCCACGCCGTCCGGGCCCGGCTCCGTCCGGACGGTTCCTTGCCGCGCGGCCTCCACGCCCACGGGAATGCGGCGTTTGCCCTGCTGGTCGTCTCCGTGCGCAAGGGCGAACGGATGGCCCAGGCGCTGGAATCGCGGGGCCTGGGCCTGAGCCCGCGGACTATCTGGCGGAGGGTCCCATTGACCGGCGCGGACTGGCTGATGGTGGCCGGCGTCCTGGGGGTCCTCGCAGCCGTCCTGCTCACCAGCCACACCCTGGGTTACCTGGCGGGTTTTGAAGCGCTCGGCAGCTGAAAACTCTTGTCGGCGGCCATCCCCGGGACCCCGAACCGCCCCGCGGCGCTGCCGGACCTGGCAGCAGCAAGAGCGTGCCGGCCCCTCCACCTGTCGCAGGGCAGGGTCCCGGCGTAACATGCTCGTCATGGGGGACGACGAACTTCTCCGCCGGACGGCCGAGCTGGCCACAAAATACCTGCAATCCCTGCCCGGGCGCCCGGTAAAATCCGGGCTGGACGTGGCGGCCCTGCGCCGCGAGCTGGCGGGAGAACTACCGCGGCAGGGCGAAGACCCGCAGGCGGTCATTGAGCACCTGGCCCACGTCGGTGGGCGGGCTGCCGTGGCCATGGCAGGTCCGCGTTACTTCGGCTTCGTGATCGGCGGGGCCCAGCCGGCCGCGCTCGCCGCCGACTGGCTCACCTCCACCTGGGACCAGAACGCCGGACTGTATGTGGCCGGTCCGGCCGCCTCCGTGGTGGAAGAGGCCGTGGGCGCCTGGCTGCTGGACTTGTTCAGCCTGCCCGAAGACTCCGGCTTTGGGCTGGTCACCGGCTGCCAGATGGCACACTTCACCTGCCTGGCCGCGGCACGGACGGCAGTGCTGGAACGCGCGGGCTGGGACGTGGTCAGCGACGGCCTGTTCGGCGCGCCGGAGATCGCCGTCGTTGTGGGGGAAGAAGCCCACAGCACCGTGCTGACCGCGCTGCAGTACCTGGGCCTGGGGCGCCGGCGGATCTACTCGGTGGACACCGACGCGCAGGGCCGCATCACGCTGGACTCGCTCGACGCCGTGCTGGACCGGATTCCCGTCGACATGCCGCTGATCGTCAACCTGCAGGCCGGCAACGTGAACACCGGTTCCTTCGATCCCATCCGTCCGGCGGTGGAACGAGTACGACGGCGGGATGGCGCCTGGATTCATGTCGACGGCGCGTTCGGGCTGTGGGCCGCTGCCAGCCCGGATCACCGGCACCTGGTGGACGGCGTGGAGCTGGCCGACTCCTGGGCCACCGACGCGCACAAGTGGCTCAACGTCCCGTACGACTCCGGCCTGGCCTTTGTCCGCGACGCCGAGGTGCACCAGCGCACGATGTCCCCGCCGCATGCCGCCTATCTGGAGTACGGGGCCGAACGGGACGAGGTCGCGTGGGTGCCGGAGTTCTCCCGGCGTGCCCGCGGCTTCCCGGCCTACGCCGCGCTGCGGACGCTCGGCCGCGAGGGGGTGGCGGACCTCGTGGGGCGCTGCTGTTCGCTGGCATCCCGGATGGCCGGGCGGCTGGCCGAGGCGGACGGCGTGCAGATCCTCAATGACGTGGTGCTCAACCAGGTGCTGGTCCGGTTCACGCCGCAGGGCGGCTCGGACCCGGACGACTTCACCCGCGAGGTGGTGCGCCGGGTGCAGGAGGACGGAACACTCTGGCTCTCGGGGACCACATGGCACGGCCAGGCCGCCATGCGGATCAGCGTCAGCAACTGGTCCACTACCGAAGAAGACGCCGACCGCTCCGTGGAAGCCATCCGGCGCTGCGCCGGTAGCCGCTGAAGCCGGCCGGGATTGCCGGGGCACTCCGCAAGTCGGCCCAAGGATTGGCGGCGGTAACCACTAAAGCCGCCCCCGGGATCGACCCGGTTAATCACTGAGCCGCCCCGCCGCCGTCGGGCGGTGAATCCACTGCGCCCGCGGAAGCGCCGGGCAAGTTGGTCTTAGGTAGGCTGGAAGGACACACACCGCCATCAAGACGGGAGCGCATTATGAAGATCAGCGTCGGACAGCTCAACCCCAGCGGGGACGTGACGGAGAACCTCCAGACGGTGCGCTCACTCGCGGAAGAGGCCAAGGCCGACGGCGCCGAGCTGGTCGTGTTTCCCGAGGAATCGATGTTCACCGTCCGCCACGTCGAGGGCGACCTGGCCGCGGCCGTCGACGCCAACTGGACCAAGTTCGTGCAGCAGCTGTCCTTCATCGCCGCTGAAGTCGGCATCGCCATCATCGCCGGCGGCTACGAATCCAGCGGCGAGGAACGGCCGTACAACACGCTGGTGATCGTCGATGCCACGGGCCGGATCGTCGACACCTACCGCAAGCTCCACCTCTACGACGCGTTCTCCTACCAGGAGTCCAAGCGGATCAAGCCCGGCGACGGCGGCCTGAAGATCGTGCAGCTGGGCGACCTGAACATCGGGGTGCTCACCTGCTATGACCTGCGCTTCCCCGAGCTCGCCCGCGCTCTGGCATCGGAGGGCGCCGATTTGCTGTGCGTGCCGGCCGCCTGGTTCAAGGGAGACCACAAGATCGAACACTGGGAAACGCTGCTGCGCGCCCGTGCCATCGAGAACACCTGCTGGGTGGCCGCGGCCGGGACGTCGAGCACCAACACCGTGGGGCATTCGGCCATCCTGGACCCGATGGGCATTCCGAAGGGCTTCCTGGACGACGAACTCCGCGGCGTGGTCACCGTTGACGTGACCAGGCGCCGGATCGACGAGGTGCGAGAGTTCCTGCCGGTGCTGAAAAACCGGAGGCTCTCCAGCACCGTGGAGATCGTCTCGGCGCACTGATGGTGCCCGCGGCCGGCGGCGGCCGAAAACTTTTTCAGAAAGTTTGGCCGAACCCGTAACTTTTCCGTACCCGGCCGCGATTACGTAGATGAGGAAGCCGCGCCACAGCTTATCCCCCCAACAAGCTGTGGCGCGGCTTCTGCCATCCCGCCGGACGGTCACGCGGTGGCTAGCGTGAGCCCCCGGCTCCCGGCACGCAAGAGTCCAGGCCCCGGATTTCTCCGAAGCCTGGACTCTTCCTGATGCAGGCGGTTATTTACCGTCCGGTCCGGAAGGACCAGCTGGTGGCCGACAGCCGGTTGCCCGAGGCATCCTTGATGCTGCTGCTCAGCCGAATTGTGTAGCTGGCATTAGCCTTCAGGTTGCTCGACGGATTCAGCGTTGCCGTCCGGGTCCGCGAGTTGTAGCTGACCTTGGCTGAGACCGTTTTGCCCTTGCTGTCGACCAGCTTGAAGCTGGAGCCGCTGACGCCGGAGACTGCCTTGCTGAACGTCACGGAGACGTTGCCGCTCCGGCTGATCGACTTGGCACCGGCTGCGGGTGTCCGCTTGGACACCGTGGGCCGGCCTTCCGTCGTGAAGCTCCAGCTGGAGGCCGCCAGGCGGTTGCCGTTGACATCCGTGATGCCGTTGCTGAGGCTCACCGTGAACCGGGTGCTGCTGGGCAGGATCGCCTTGGGCTTCAGCGTGGCCGTGCGCTTCGCAGCGTCGTAGCTGACCGTCGCCGGTACGAGCGTGCCCGCGGCAGTCCTCAACGTCACCGTGCTGGCGCTGACGCCCCGGACCGGTTCGCTGAACGTCACTGCCAGATTACGGTTGGTGGCCGTACTGGCGGCGTTCACCGCCGGGGTCCGTCCGGCGACGGCCGGCGCGGCTTCGGTGGTGAAGTTCCAGGTGGTGGCCGTGATCGGGTTACCCGTTGAGTCCGTGATGCCGTTGGTCAGCCGCACGGTGTAGGTGCGGCTGGTCAGCAGGTTGGCGTTCGGGTTGACGGTGGCCGTCCGGGTTGCAGCGTCGTAGCTGACGGTTGCGGTCACTGCCGTGCCGGCCGCATTGGTGACCCGGAAGGTGGTGCCGGTGACTCCGGTGACCGGTTTGCTGAACGTAGCGGTGATGTTGCCGTTGGTGGCCACGTCGGTGGCGTCCACGGCCGGGGTCCGTCCGGTGATGGACGGCCCGGCCTCGGTGGTGAAATTCCACGTGGTGGCCGTGATCGGGTTACCCGAAAGGTCCCGGATGCCGCTGGTCAGCTGCACGGTGTAGGTGCGGCTGGTCAGCAGGTTGGCGGGGTCGAGGGTAACCGTCCGGGTTGCAGCGTCGTAGCTGACGGTTGCGGTCACTGCCGTGCCGGCCGCGTTGGTGACCCGGAAGGTGGTGCCGTCGACTCCGGTGACCGGTTTGCTGAACGTAGCGGTGATGTTGCCGTTGGTGGCCACGTCGGTGGCGTTCACCGCCGGCGTCCGTTCGGTGATGACCGGTGCGGCCTCGGTGGTGAAGTTCCACGTAGTGGCCGGCAGGGCATTGCCCTGCAGATCCCGGATGCCGCTGGTCAGCTGCACGGTGTAGGTGCGGTTGGCCAGCAGGTTGGCGGGGTCGAGGGTAACCGTCCGGGTCGCATCGTCGTAGCTGATGGTTGCCGTCACTGCCGTGCCGGCCGCGTTGGTGACCCGGAAGGTGGTGCCGTCGACTCCGGTGACCGGTTCGCTGAAGGTGGCAGTGATGTTGCTGTTGGTGGCCACGTTCGTGGCGTTCGCCTCCGGGCTGCGCCCGGTCACCGATGGAGCCGCTCCGGCAGTGGTGAACGTCCAGCTGGTGGCAGCGAGGGGGTTGCCCGCCGCGTCCCGGATGCCGTTGGTGAGCGCAACGGTATAGACCGTGTCGATCGCCAGGTCCGCCACCGGGTCGAGCGTCGCCGTTCGGGTCACCGGATCGTAGGTCACGGTGGCGGCGGTCGGTGCCGTTGCTTCCGCGGCCGTCAACGTGGCCGTTGTCCCGGAGATCCCCTGGACGTCCTCGCTAAAGGTCGCCGTGATGTCGACCCCGACTGCCACGTCGGTTGCCCCGGCAGCGGGAGCGCGGTCCGTCACGGTGGGGGCTTCGGTATCCGTCAGCTCAATGGTCTGGTCGGTGAACCGGAGGCGCTCGACATTGGTGATGGTGTCGGTGCCGTCGTCCCCGGTGCCGCGGACATGGGCCACAGTTGTGACTCCGTCGACGGTGGTGATGTCATATTCATCGAGTGCGCCGGAGAAGTTGGCGGTGTCGATGTCGGCGGGAGCCGCACTGTTGAGGATTTCCCGCACGATGACAACGTCGCCCGGGTCGATCCGGCCGGCCATGATGTCGGCCTGAATGCTCTTCAGGGTGGTGACAGACCGCAGTTCAGCGCCCTGCGCGTCGCGAACGCTCAGCCGCACGTTCAGCCACTTGTCCCCATCGATGATGTCATCCGCGCCGTTGCCCCAGATCTGGTCGCTGCCGGAGCCGCCGATGATGATGTTGCCGGCGCCGAAATCGGTAGCACCGTCGGGCAGCAGATCGGCCAGGCCGGCGATCCGCCTAATGCCCTCGGCGTCGAGTGCATTGCTGAGGCCTGGCACGGCGACCTCATCGTCCGGCTCTGACGGGACGACGTCATCGCCGCGCAAGACGTCGTCCTTGTCCCAACCGGAGAGGGCCTCGACCAGCAGGAACCGGTCTTTGAGGGCTTTGGGGCCCTCCACGATGACCATGCGCATATCGGAATCGGCCGCTTCCACGGACCGTGCGTGGGTCACCCAGTCGAAGCCGTAGACCCCGTGATTGCGCTCGATCCCGGGGCCGGCGACCATGATGTCGTCACCGCCCTCGGCGTCGTAGTCGTCCTCGCCGCTGTCGCCGATGAGGACGTCGTGGCCGGGGTTGTTGATGTCGTCGAAGAACGGTGCGCCGCTGTCGCCTTGGAGCAGGTCGTTGGCGTTGCCGCCTTCCTGCCAGTCATCGCCGCCGCCGCCGAACACGGTGTCCGGTCCGTCGCCGGCTATCACCAGGTCATTGCCCTCGCCGGCGAAGGTCTGGTTGCCGTTGAGCCCGCCGTTGGAGAAGTCGTCCCCGTCGCCCGACATGATGATGTCCAGTCCGGGGCCGGCGTCGATCGCGTCGTTGCCCGGCCCGCCCTTGAGCACGTCGTCCCCGTGGGAGTCGGTGATCCGGTCGTTGCCGGCGCCGCCCAGGAGGGTGTCCGCGCCGTCGTTGCCTTCGATGATGTCATCGCCGCCGTTGCCCCAGACGGTGTCGTTGTCGACGCCGCCCCAGATCCGGTCCGTCCCGTCGGCGCCGCCGGCGTCGTCCTTGCCGTTGTAGGTCGCCTGGGCGTTCAGGCCAGGACGGTCCACGCTGTTGGAGACGCGGTAGCGGATGGTGCCGTCCGCCATCCGGAGCAGCAGTGCCGACTCGTCACAGGCGGAGGTGAGATCATCGGCCACATTGTTGCCCGTGGTGCCGACGATGTTGCCCATCTCGAACTCGCAGTCGGCGACGCCGAAGACATCCGCCTTGAGTGAAGCGGCGTCGGTATTGCGCATCACCAGCTCGGCCATCGAGTTGCCTTCGAGCTGGGCCCGCAGGTTCAGTCCTGAGGTGCGGGACAGGTAGTAGAGCCGGTCCCCGTCCTGCAGGTCCGTCATCTGGCGTTCGAAGATGTAGTTAAAGGTGGAGCCGAGCAGCCCGCCGAAGAGATTCTGGGCTTCAGCCAGGCCCCCCACCCACAGGTCGACCGTGTCGAGGCCGGTCTTGGAGGCGGCGCCGTCGTTCGCCCACTCGCCGCTGCTGTTGACGAAGTCGTAGGCATCGGCCGGAGTTTCCGCCGCCGGATCGGGGCTCATGTCGAAGAGCTTCTGCGCCGCCGCGCGCTTGGCTTCGATGGTCGTCGCCTCGGTGATGCTGGGGTGCGTGCCGTAAGCGGCCATGAAGTTGACCACCGAATCCGGATGCTTCAGCGCCTGCCCGAAGTCCACCCAGCTGCTGTAAGGCTTCAGGGACGACTCGCTCGTCTTCGCGTAGAGGTCCTTGCGGAAATTGTTCAGCGACGGAACGCCGGTCTCCCGGCCGCGGGCGATGTTCAGCGCGGCCAGGTCCAGGGGCAGGCCCAGCACGCTGTTGCGCAGCGTGTCGGTGACGAACTCGTCGAGTTCTGCACCCACCTGGTCGGTCATGCCCATCGCGATCGCGCCTGCGGCCTGCTCGGGAGTCATCGTGCTGTCCCCGTTGGCGTAGTAGGCCGGTGGATTCAGGAACGCGTCCAGCAGCGGCAGGCCGATGTCGGCGCCGCTGTTGGTCTTCCGGTCCACCGCGTCCGTCAGCATGGAGTGCCCGAACCGGTAGGTCGCGTGGGCGAACTCCGCCTCAATCGCCGGGTCAATTGCCGTGTCCGCCTGGGTGAAGACGTTGAACGGATTGATGCCCGGTTGGATCTTGCGCGCGAAGTCCTCGAAGACGATGTGCTGGTATTCCATCTCCGTGACGAACCGTGCGGCCTGGAAGAGGCGCTCCCCGTTCCATTCGCCGTTGGGGAGCTTCCACTCGTTCAGGTCCAGGTTCAGGGACGTCAGCAGTTCTTCCATGTAGGTGACCAGCCGGTTGTGCTCCGAGTGGAAGACCTGGTGGACGGCGGTGAGTCCGATGTTCTCGTTCACGCGGCCGTCGCCGGCAACGAAGTGCGCGTTGAGCATTTCGTCGTCGTAGGTGCCCGGGTCCTGCCGGCCGCTGGTGGGGGTGATGCCGTCGTCCCCGTCGGGTGCCAGGGCCGTGCCGCGCGAGTCGAACGGTGCCGCGAAGTGGGAGATATCGTCCAGGAACGCGATGCCGATCCGCTGGACATTCTCCGGCGGCGCAACAAGGCTTTCCAGGTTCCCTTCCACGAACTGCTTGTCCTGCGTGATGTACTGCGGCAGCCCGTTGGGACCGCGCAGGAAGCGCCCGTACTGGTCGGTGGCCAGCATCGGGATATTAACGACGTCGGCGTCGGAGAGCTTCAGGCCGAGCATCGACTCGGCCTGGGCCTTGATGTCCGCCCAGGTGGCCATGCCGCCGGGGGCGCCTTCGGCCAGTTCGCCGGTCGAGACGGGGTCGCCCTCCTCGTTGAGCTCATACTCCCGGAGGAAGACGTGATGTGACGGGTTCGAACCGTAGGTCTGGCTCTGGTCAACCCACGGAGAGTCCGTGTTCGTGGCGTCCTGGATATCGTCGTCGGTGCCGAGCTTGCCGTCGGGGCCGGGCTGGTTCTCCGCCCGGTTGAGCAGCATGAAGTTCGTGGGCGAGCCCTCGACATACAGCGGATCGTCCTTTGCAAGGGGCATCATGACGACGTTGCTGGTCTTCTTGGTGAAGTCGATGCCGTGGTCGAAAAACTGCCCGAACAGGGCAAAGAAGCCGTTGTATGGCGGCGAGAGCCCAAAGTCGGTGGTGACATTCGGGATGTCGAGTGTCTCGCCTTCGGGCATGCAGTTCAGGGGCCGGCCCTCGGCGTCGCAGGGAACCGCCGTCGGGCCGTCGTTCACCGTCCGGTGCGCCTTGCCGGCCGCAGCGATCGCGGCCGGATTGGTGGAGGTCTGGTCCACGATCACGTTGCTGACGAAGCGCGGGTCCGCGTCCCGGAGCATCGGAACGTTGACCGACTTGTACGACTGGCCCCCGGCGGTGGTCCGCCATTCCGGTTCTGACAAGCGCGGGAAGGGCAGGCTGGCGGCGCCGAAGTGCCCCTGGTTGGGCACCAGGTTGTTGTCGGACCCGTCCACGGTCCGCAGCCCGTAGGGCAGCAGTGGATTCGCTATCTGGTTGGGGCCGGGGCCGAGGAGCGGCTGGCCCGGCACGGGATTGCCGTCGGCGTCTTCCTTGGTGGCGTGGTTCTCCGCGATCTTGATCTGCTTCAGGATGAACCTCATGTCCCCGGCATTGAGGGTCAGGCCCTGGCCTACCGGCGCTGCCAACGCCGCGGGGGCGAGGGCGGAGGGCAATACGCCCGCGCCCAACACGAGCGCGGCGAGCCCGGCCGTAACTTTTTGGGGGAAGGATGGCTTCCCCCTTTGGGCACGTTCGGTGCCCCTCCTTGGTTGTGGATCGGTTGGTGCAGTAAACACGGTGACTCCCCCTGGTCGAGTAATGTGTGGCTGGCCACAGCATCCGATGAGGACCTTGGGGAAATCCTTGAAGGCTTCTTCTAGCTACTTGCGGGCAGGAAAAAACCCGCCGCGTGCCCCGGCCCTCCACGTGGGAGGCCCGGGGACAAGGGGCGGGCTTTTCGCGGTCGGCGGGTCAGGCGCGGGCGGCGGGTCGGTCGCAGCCGGCGGGTCAGGCGCGGGCGGCGCGGGCGGCAATCCCGGCCCTCCGCCGTCGTTAGTGCACCGTAGCTTAGTCGTTCGGCGAAGCCGCTCAGGGTGGCCCGCCTAGGCGGTCAGCTGCCGCTTGGAGGAGATCACGCCGGTGTCGAAGCCAGCCAGGTGCAGGCCGCCGTGGAAGCGGGCGTGCTCGATCTTCACGCAGCGGTCCATCACCACGTTCAAGCCGGCGGCCTCGGCCTTGGCCGCGACCTCCTCGTGCCAGGAACCCAGCTGGAGCCAAATGGTCTTGGCGCCGACGGCCAGCGTTTCCTCCAGCACCGTGGGCAGGTCGTCGTGTTTGCGGAACACGTCCACCAGGTCCGGTACTTCGGGCAGGTCCGCCAGCGACTTGTAGACCGGCTGGCCGAGGATTTCCTTGGCCACCGGATTCACGAAGTAGACCTTGTACGGCGAGCTGGAGAGCAGATATGTCGAAACGAAGTAGCTGGCCCGGCTCGGCTTGTCGGAAGCGCCGACGATGGCGATGGACTTGGTGTTGCGCAGGATGTTCAGCCGCTCCGCGGCGGACGGGCCGATCCAGGTGCGTTCTGGTGTCGCGGTCACTTGGCGGCTCCTTCTTCGGCTTCGATCAGTTCTTCCACGGACTCGACCACGCGCGTTCCGGGCTCTGTCCGGGCGGCACGCGCTGCCGGGATCGCGCAGGACTCGCCGGCATAGCTGGGCGAGGCGAACTCGGAGGTGTTGAACGCCTCGTCCTCATGGTCACGGCTGGGGCCGTGCTCGGCGCCTGCTTGCTGCGAGGCGGCCAGCGCCTGGTCCAAGTCCCAGAGGATATCGTCCACGTCTTCCAGGCCTACGGAGATGCGGATCAGGTCCTCGGGCACGCCGGCAGCCACCAGTTGGTCGGCGGTGAGCTGCTGGTGGGTGGTCGATCCCGGGTGCAGCACCAGGGTGCGGGCGTCACCGATGTTGGCGAGGTGGCTGGCCAGCTGCAGCGACTCGATGAACTTCTGGCCTGCGGTGCGGCCGCCCTTGACGCCGAAGCTGAACACGGAGCCCACGCCCTTCGGCAGGTACTTCCGGCCCCGCTCGTAATGCGGGTGCGCGGGCAGGCCGGCGTAGCTGACCCAGGAGACGCGCTCGTCGGCGTCCAGCCACTCGGCCACCGTGCGGGCGTTGGCCAGGTGCTCGTCCATCCGCTGGGCCAGCGTCTCCACGCCCTGCAGCAGCTGGAACGCGGACTGCGCAGACAGCGACGGGCCGATGTCGCGCAGCTGCTCGGACCGGAGCTTGGTGAGGAAGCCGTACTCGCCGAAGTTGCCCCACCAGGACACGTTGCCGTAGCTGGGCACCGGTTCGGTCATCTGCGGGAACTTGCCGTTGCCCCAGTTGAAACGGCCGGATTCGACGACGACGCCGCCCAGGGTGGTGCCGTGGCCGCCGAGGAACTTGGTGGCGGAGTGGATCACGATGTCCGCGCCGTGCTCGATCGGGCGGATCAGGTAGGGCGTGCTCAAGGTGGCGTCCACGACCAGGGGGATCCCGGCGTCGTGCGCCACGGCGGCCAGTCCCGCCAGGTCGGCGATGTCGCCGGAGGGGTTGGCCACGATCTCGGTGTAGACGGCCTTGGTGTTCTCCCCGATGGCCGCGGCGAAGTCGGCCGGGTCGTTGGAGTCGACGAACGTGGTCTCCACGCCGAACCGGCGCAGCGTCACATCCAGCTGGGTGATGGTGCCGCCGTACAGCTTGGACGAGGCCACGATGTGGTCGCCCGCCCCGGCGAGGGCCGCGAAGGTGATGAACTCGGCGGCCATGCCCGAGGACGTGGCGACCGCGCCGATGCCGCCCTCGAGCGAGGCGATGCGCTCCTCGAACGCGGCGACCGTGGGATTGCCGATGCGGGAGTAGATGTTGCCGTACTTCTGCAGCGCGAAGAGGTTGGCGGCGTCGTCCGTGTCCTTGAACACGAACGAGGTGCTCTGGTAGATCGGGACGGCCCGGGCGCCGTGCTCGGCATCGGGCGTGCCGCCGGCGTGCAGGGCGCGGGTGCGGAAACCGAATGTGCGTTCAGCCATCAGGCGGTTGCTCCTTCAAAACTAGGATTCCCGGGCAATGACGGTCCTTGGCGGCGGGGGCGCCGTCCGGATCAAAGATTGCTTGCGCTCTCTCCATCGCTTCTGGCGGTAGCACCTTTCCGGTAGGCCGGATGGTTGCTGCGGTGTCAAAGAGCCAGATCTCTCAACCGCTCGGGATGGTCGCGTCCATTCTCGCAACCAACTGCCGCGGGACCAAAAAATGTGGAGCCGCGTTGCGTCCGGCCTTGGGCGCCCCGCCTTGCGGATGCACCGCCTCGCGGTTGCCCCGGCTTGCGAATGCCCAGCACGACGGCGGTGCCCGGCCGCGAGTGGGACGGGAACCGCGCCTGCTGCGAGCCTGCCGGTTGCGCCGACCTCCCGGCAAAGGTCCGCGTAGTTCCCGTAGATTGGGTCTATGGCTGAGCTCTCGGCGTTGCAGCGCCTCGCACAGGAACACGGTGTCGGCATTACCTTCCGCGGTTGGGACGGCGGCGAGAAAGAAGTCGGACCGGCAACCCTGGTTGCCGTCCTCACCGCGCTGGACGTCCCCTGCGCGACCGACGACGATGTCGCCGCATCCCTCCGTGCCGCCGAGCTCGAGCCGTTGCAGCGCACGCTGCCGCCCGCCGTCGTCCTTCGCCAAGGCACCGCCACCGAGGTTCCAGTCAATGTCGGCGCGGGCCTCCGCCCGCGGGCCAAGGTCCTGTTGGAGGACGGGTCTTCGCGCGACGTCGAGGTGGTGTCCGGCAGGTCTGGCGCCGAAGGTGATCCGGGCGGACGTTTCGCGGCGGTTGTGCCGGCCGACCTCCCGCTGGGCTGGCACACGCTGGAGGTCGCGGAACTGTCGGAAGCGACGGCGACCCGAACCGGCGCGGCCGCGGAACCATCCGGCAGCTTGGCACAGTGCGCGCTGGTGGTCACCCCGCGGCGGCTCACCACCGCCGACAAGCTTCCCCGGACCTGGGGCCTGATGGCACAGCTGTACTCGGTGCGCTCGCGGTCGTCGTGGGGCATCGGTGATCTCGCGGACCTTGCCCGCCTCTCTGAAACCGCTGCGGCCAAGGGCGCCGGCTTCGTCCTGATCAACCCGCTGCACGCGGCACAACCCGTGCCGCCGGTGGAGCCCTCGCCCTACCTGCCCGCAACGCGCCGGTTCGTCAATCCGCTGTACCTGCGGATTGAGGACGTGCCGGAATCCAAGGACATCCCGCTGACCAACAACTTCCACGAGGCGAACCTGGACACCGGCATTCTGGACCGTGACCCTGTTTTTGCGGCCAAACTGCAGGCGCTGGAAGCGGTCTTTGCGGTGCCCCGATCCGCCGAACGACAGCAGCGATTCGAGGAATTCCGGAACCACGAGGGGGAGGGGCTGGAGCGGTTTGCCCTGTGGTGCGCGCTCGCAGAAACCCTTCCGCCAGGCGGTCCCGAGTGGTCGGACCCTGCGTTCATCGAGTCGCAGCGCAGCGAGCTGAAGGACCGCATCGAGTTCCACCAGTGGCTGCAGTGGCTGTGCGACGAGCAACTCGAGGCGGCGCAGCGGCGCGCCATCGAAGCCGGAATGAGCATCGGGATCATGCATGACCTAGCGGTCGGCGTCCATCCGACCGGCGCCGACGCGTGGATGTTGCACGACGTCCTGGCCCCCGGCATCTCGGTGGGCGCGCCGCCGGACATGTTCAACCAGCAGGGCCAGAACTGGTCCCAGCCGCCGTGGCATCCCCGCCGCTTGGCCGAATCCGGCTATGCCGCCTACCGGGACATGCTGCGCACCATCCTGCGGCACGCCGGCGGCATCCGGGTGGACCACATCCTCGGCCTGTTCCGGCTGTGGTGGATCCCCGTCGGCAGCCCTCCCGGCGAAGGCGCCTACGTGTATTACGACCACGAGGCCTTGATCGGCATCCTCGCCTTGGAAGCGGAACGGGCCGGCGTCGTCGTCATCGGCGAGGACCTCGGGGTCTTCGAGCCGGGGGTGCAGGACTACCTGGCAGAGCGCGGCATTCTGGGCACCTCCATCCTGTGGTTCGAGTACGACGGCGCCAGCCCCCGCCCGCCGGAGGGGTACCGCCGCTCCTGCCTCACGAGCGTCACCACGCACGACCTGCCGCCCACCGCCGGCTACCTTGCCGGCGAGCACGTGGACCTGCGCGAATCCCTGGGCCTGCTGAACCGTCCGGTCGAGGAGGAACGGGCTTTGGACCAGGCGGCCCAGGAGGCGGTGCTTTCCCTGGTGCGCTCGCGGGTGCCGGCTGCGGAGCACGACGACGACGCCGGCGCCACCTCCGAACAACGCACCGTTGAGGCCCTTCACGCGTTTATCGCCCAGACCCCTTCGGTGTTGCTGGGGGTTGCCCTCACCGACGCCGTGGGGGAGCGGCGGACCCAGAACCAGCCGGGCACCGCGGACGAGTACCCGAATTGGCGAATCCCGCTCGCGGGGCCGGACGGGGAAGCCATCCTGATCGAGGACCTGGCGGCCAACGAGCGGTTCGACTCGCTGGTCCGCGCCCTGCGGGAGCGGTAGGCGGGTCCACGCGGGGCGCGCCGCACCGGCGCCGGCCGGGGCTACCCCTCGACGGAAGCGCACCGTCGCCCGCGACGAATGGCCCCACCCGCCAAGGAACCCTGACCCGCCCCGCCAAGGAACCCTGACCCACCCCGCCTAAGGAGCGGGACGCTTCTGAACGTGACCAGTTGTCCACGTTCAGCAGGAACTGTCCATGTCTTGGAGCGGGGTCTGGCGCTGACTAGGACAAACGCAAAAGCTTCCCGCAAAACGTGGACAGCCCTAGGGGCGTGGCCGGGTCTCTACAGCCGGGCCAGCAGCGCTTCGCCTGTTTCGGCCCGCCGATAGAACACTTCGCGGCCCGATCGCATGGTGGCCGCCAAGCCGCTCTCGGACATGACCTTGAGGTGCTCGTTGACCGTCCCTGCGGCGAGGTCCAGGCAGCGGGCGAGCTGCGTCGTCGTCATCGGGACATCGAGTTGGGCGAGGATCTGCGCCCGGGTCTTGCCGAGCAGCCGTGCCACCGGGCTGTGCGTCGCCTCGCGGCTGGCTTCCCAGAGCCGGCCGACGCCGCGCGGCGCGTAGGTCAGCGTGGGCACGAACGGCCGCACGTTGAGCACCAGGGTGTTGGGCCAGACGAACGCGTTGGGCACCAGCAGCAGCCCGCCGCCGGGTTCGGGCACGTCGTCGGCCTCACAGCCGCGCATGATTTCCAGGCCGGTGGGAGTGGGACGGACGCTGGGGTGCAGGCTCTTGAACACTTCCAGGATGCCGTCGCGCGCCAGCTGGGCGAGCCGGCTGTCGATATCGGCCAGCAGCACGGACCGCAGGCGCGGCCATACCGGCTCGACGGCGGTGCCCCAGTACCATTCGAGGGCTGTGGTGATGCGCGGGATGCCCGCGTCGATATCCTCCGCCAGCCGCTGCAGTTCCCCGCGCGCGTAGTCGGCCGGATCCTGGGCCAGCAGGTGGGTGACGTCGCGCTGCCACAGCTCCGGCGCAACCTCGGCGACGGCGGCTAGTCCTTCGGCGAAGGTGGCCTGGTGCTTGGGGGTGGGCGTGATGGAGTCGGCCAGGAAGCCCTTCGGTGGAACCAGCGCAGTCAGCAGGCGCAGGTGCCCGCGGGCTTGTGGATCGGCCGACTCGGCGATGCGCCGCTTGGTGGCCTCGATCCATGGGCGGTGGATGGGTGTGCCCACCTGCA
This sequence comes from Arthrobacter sp. Y3221114, assembly GCF_059092625.1. Taxonomy (NCBI): domain Bacteria; kingdom Bacillati; phylum Actinomycetota; class Actinomycetes; order Micrococcales; family Micrococcaceae; genus Arthrobacter; species Arthrobacter sp. Y3221114. The sequence goes on along the minus strand of NZ_JBNHHW010000004.1, from coordinate 414,727 downwards.
GGGCGCGCAAACTGGCGACGGTTTCGCCCAGCGGCGCCGCCTCGAACCGGACCTTGGTGAGGTCCTCGCTGCTGAGCGTAATGTGCATGGAAACAGCGTAAGGTCGCCGGTCACGCCGGTCGAGGATTCGGGCTGGACCGAATCGTGGCCGGCGATGGCCGATGCGCGGAATCTGAATCCATGACTACTTCAACCCATACCCCGCACCACATCCTCGACGTCGATGACCGGACCTACCGCTCCAGCCAGTCCGCGGCCGCCTTGGTCCGTCCCACGACTGCGACGGGCCGTCCGGCCACTGCCACCGCTCGCCCGAGCAATGCAGGCGCGCCCTTGAGCCTGTCGCAGCCGGTGCACGCGGCTACACGGACTGGCGTCTTCAGCCCCAACGGGAATTTCGCGACCGCCACTTTCCATGGCCTGGCCGCGGCGGTCCGCTGGCTCCGTTCAGCCTGGCAAGCCGGGGCCGCGAAGGAAGCCTTGATGGAGGAGCACCGGGACAAGGTCCGTACGCAGATCTACCAATTCGGTGGCCGCTACTGACGGACACGTCCTGGTGCGCCCCTTCTGTAAAGGCACACCCACCTCACTTGATCAAGGTCTGCCCAGGGCCACTCAGCACGTTTTCCACAGGGAGTGCGGCGATCTAGCTGTCCGCGGCCGCAGCCTCCATGCTCGTGGATATGGACGAGGCGATAGCTGGTTACGTTGAACGGCGCGGTGGAACACTCCCGGCCAGCGAACTGGCCCGCTGCGGTTTCAGCCGGGACCAGATTCAGGCAGCCGTGAAGAACGGCGCGATCACTGTGCTCCGCCAAGGAATCGTCGGTACGGAGAAGGCTGATGCGAACGTACGCGTAGCCGTGCTGGCCAACGGACTAATTACCTGCATTTCAGCGGCTCGAGAGCTAGGGCTTTGGACGATTAAAGACCCGGATCAACTGCACCTGTGGACGCTCCATAGCCGGCAGCCGCCGTCCACTGTCAAGCACCGAGGCGAATTGCTGGGGAGGCAGCGGCCTGGGTGCTACGTGAGCATCCTGGACTGCGTCCTGCACGCCATCCGATGCCGGCCGCGGCTGGAGGCGTTGGTCGTAGCGGAATCGGCCGTGCGCAGGGGTGTCGTCACCAAAGCCGAACTGGTGGAGCTGCTTCCTGGCAAACGCAACGGCATGCGTCGGGCAGTCGTTTTGAGCATCGGTGACGACGCCGATTCGCCGCTCGAGATTATCGCCCGCGACCTGTTCCGCACGGTCGGGCTTCGGGTGGAAACCCAGGTGCCGATTCAGGGGCTTGGACGAGTGGACATGGTGGTGGAAGGCCGAATCATCATTGAGCTCGATGGGTTCGACTTCCACTGGAACCGGGCGACTTTCAAGAAGGACCGCAAAAGGAACAACGCCGGCATGCTCAGCGGGTTTCCAACCTTGCGGTACGTGTACGAGGATCTCGTCTTTACGCCCCAGAACGTTGTCGCCGAGGTCATGACGATGTTGCGGCGTGTTGCCTGAGCGCCAGAGGTTACCCCCGGAGTCATGCAGGCGGCAGGCCGGCTGTCCAAGTTCTGCAGCAACTGTCCACCTTTTGGAGCGGCCTCTGGCGCTGACTAGGGAAAACGCTCAGCGGTCAGCCAAGACATGGACAGCCCTGACCAGTGAAGGCGGAAAACTTTACCGTGCGTCGCAGATTGCCTGGATCTGCGCGATGCAGGGCTCGTTCTGCAGGCTGGTCGTGTCGCCCAGCTCCGTCCCCTCGAACAACTGGGTCAGCAGCCGGCGCATGATCTTGCCACTGCGGGTCTTGGGCACGTCGGGCACAAACACCACATCGCGCGGCTTGGCGATCGGCCCGATCTGCGTGGCCACGTGCTCCCGCAAGGCCGCAACCGCGGCGGCCCGCTTTGCCGCGGCCTCCACGGCCGCCGCCGTCTGTCCCTCGGCCTGCCCGGCAATCAAGTCACCGGCCGCAACCTCCGCCGACTGCTCCAACTTCCCGTCCCCGGCCGCCGCCCCGATCAGCGACTTGTCGCGCGGCACCACAAAGGCGGTGGCGGCGTGTCCGGTCTTGGCGTCGTAGGTCGGGCAGACGCCGGCCTCCACCACCGCCGGGTGCGAGACCAGCGCGGACTCGATCTCGATGGTGGACAGCCGGTGCCCCGAGATGTTGATGACGTCGTCGGTGCGGCCCAGGATCCAGGTGTCGCCGTCGGCGTCGAAGCGGGCGCCGTCGCCGGCCAGGAACCAGCCCTGCGCCGCGTACTTCTCCCAGTAGGACGTGAAGTAGCGCTCCGGATTGCCCCACACCGTCCGGGCCATCGCCGGCCCGGTGCTGGTGACCACAATGTTGCCCTGCTCCCCGGCACCCACCCGGGCGCCGCCGTCGTCCACGATGTCCGTGGCCAGCCCCGGCAAGGCGCGGGTGGCGCAGCCGGGCTTGAAGGACGTATCGGTCTGGCGCGGCGAGAGCACGGTGGCCCCGGTCTCCGACTGCCACCACGTATCCACCATCGGCACTCCCGACGCCGGGTCCCCGGCGACCAGCGAATCCCGCCCCACCTGGGTGCGCAGCCAGCGCCAGGCCTCCGGGTTCACGGCCTCGCCCACCGTGCCGGCCAGGCGGATGGAGCTGAGGTCGTACCCGGCCGGGATGCCGTCGGGGAACCAGCCCATCAGCGACCGGACCAGCGTGGGCGCGGTGTAGTAGCTGGTCACGCCGTAGCGCTCGATCACCTCGAAGTGCCGGCCGGGGTGCGGGGCGTTCGGCACGCCCTCGTAGATCACCTGCGTGACGCCGTTGCTCAGCGGCCCGTAGATCTCGTAGGTGTGCGCGGTTACCCAGGCCAGGTCCGCGGTGCACCAGTGCACGTCGTCCGCGCGCGCGTCCGGGTCCGGGTTGCTGAACAGGTAGGAGTGGCTGAACGAAGCCTGGGTCAGGTAGCCGCCGGTGGTGTGGACCAGGCCCTTGGGCTGGCCGGTGGTGCCCGAGGTGTACATGATGAACAGCGGCGTCTCGGCGTCGAACGCCTCGGCCTCGTGGACGCGCGGCTGGGTCTCGACGACGTCGTGCCACCACACGTCGCGGCCTTCCACCCAGTTGATGTCCGCGTGGCCGGTGCGGTTGATCACCAGCACGTGTTCGATCGCGTTCTCGCCGGTGACGGCCGCGTCCGCGTTGGCCTTGACCGGGACGGCGGTGCCGCGGCGGTACTGGCCGTCGGTGGTGACCAGCAGCTTGGCGCGGGTATCCTCCACCCGGAACTTCAGGGCCTCCGCGGAGAAGCCGCCAAAAACCAACGAATGCACCGCCCCGATCCGCGCGCAGGCCAGCGTGATCACGACGGTCTCCACCAGCACCGGCAGGTAGATGACCACCCGGTCGCCCTTGCCGACGCCCAGCGCCAGCAGCGCATTGGCGGCCTGCGAGACCAGCTCCTGCAGCTCGCGGTAGGTCACCGTCCGGCGGTCGCCGGGCTCGCCTTCGAAGTGCAGCGCCACCTTGTCGCCCCGGCCGGCTTCGACGTGCCGGTCGGCGCAGTTGACCGCGGCGTTCAGCCTGCCGCCGTCGAACCAGCGCAGCTCCGGTCCCCGCCGCGCGGCGGTGTCCACCGGCGTGGCGGAGTGCGCGGTGTGCCACGGCTCCGCCCACTGAAGCCGGGCCGCCGCGCGCTCCCAGAACGCAATTCGCTCGGCCTCGGTCTGCGGCTCCGGCCAGTCAGTCACCTGGTCGCGGTAGGGCGCCAGGTCCTCTTCAAGCACGACGGCGGTGCTTCCGGCGGTGCGGCGACCGCCGGCGGTTTCGGCTACTTCTATGCCCATCTCTTGACTGCCCATTTCTCCGCAACTCCCAGGAGCGCGTCGGTGATCTTGCCGATGATGGCCAACAGGACGATGGCCAGCAGCAGCCGGTCGGTGCGGCCGTTGTTTTGCGAATCCGTCAACAGGAAGCCCAGGCCCATGGAGGAGGCGATCAGTTCCGCCGCCACCAGGAACAGCCACGCCTGTGCCAGGGCCAGCCGCAGTCCGGAGAACACGGCGGGCACCACGGCCGGCAGCTGCACGGTGGTCAGCAGCTTCACGCCCTTGAGTCCAAAGGCGCGGCCGGCCTCCACCAGGTTCCTGTCCACGTGGCGCAGCGCCAGCGAGACCGTCGTGAACACCGGGAAGAACGCGCCGATCAGGATCAGCGTGACCTTGGAGTCCTCGCCGATCTTCATCCACAGGATCAGCAGCGGCACCCACGCCAGCGACGGCACCGCACGCAGCGCCCCGATGGTGGGGGAGAGCAGCACATCGGCCACCTTGGACAGCCCGATCAGCGCGCCGAAGACCAGGCCGAGGGCGGCACCGAAGGCGAAGCCGAGCAGCACGCGCTGGGTGGAGATGGCCACGTGCTGGGCCAGTTCGCCGCGCTGGATCAGGTCGACCGCGGCGTCGATGACCGCACCCGGTGCCGGCAGTTGGACCGAGCTGAACAGGCCGGCGGATGTGCTCCACTGCCAGGCTGCGAGCAGGGCGGCGGGCAGCAGCAGGCCAAGGAGCAGGCGGGCCCAGCCGTTGCCGAGCACCCCGGTCGGGGACCATCCGTTGGCCGGGGACTGGGGTGAGGGGCCGTTCTGATCCGGCCCGGGCGCACCCGCCGTTTTGAGGACGCCGGTGGCCGCGAGGCCTTCCTGATTGGTGGCGTAAACGCTGTTGCCGGATGCGCCGGGATTGCCGAGGTGAGTCATTAGGATTCCTTGATGGCCGACGGGTCGGCCTTCTTCACCAGCGAGTCGTCGAGCAGGGTGGCGAGGGCCTCGTCGATGTCGGCTTGGCTCTTCACGTCGCCGGTCTCGACGAACGCCGGACCGACCTTCTCCAGCACCGCGCGCTGCTTCTCGCCCGGGGCGGCCTCCACGTCCAGGTTGCTGCGCTCGCTGATCACCTTGGTGGCGACCTCGAGGTCCAGGGCGGCAACATCGGCCAGGATCTGCGCGGTTTCCGCGGGGTTCTCGGCGGCCCAGGCGCGGGCCTTCTCGTAGGCGTTCACCACGGCCTGCGCAAGCTCTGGTTCCTCCTCCAGGAAGGACTCCGTGGCGTTCAGGAAACCGTACGTATTGAAGTCCAGGTTCCGGTAGAACAGTTCGGCGCCGTCCTGCTCGGCTCCGGCCATGATCGGATCCAGGCCAGACCAGGCGTCGACGGAGCCCTGCTGCAGGGCGGTCAGGCCGTCGGCGTGCTGCAGGTTCTGCACGGTCACGTCGTCGGCGGAGAGGCCGGCCTCTTCCAGGGACTGCAGCAGGAAGAAGTAGGGGTCGGTGCCCTTGGTGGCGGCCACCGACTTGCCCTTGAGGTCCTGGACGGACTCGATGCCGGAGTCGGGCAGCGCCACGAGGGCCGCCCATTCCGGCTGCGAGAAGAGGCTGATGGTCTTGATCGGCGAGCCGTTGGCGCGGGCAAGCAGCGCCGCGGAACCGGCGGTGGATCCGACGTCGACCGCCCCGGAGCGCAGCGCCTCGTTGGCCTTGTTGGAACCGGCCGACTGCACCCAGTTCACCTCGACACCGTCGTCGGCCAAGGTGGCCTCCAGCCAGCCCTTTTCCTTGATGACCAGGCTCAGCGGGTTGTAGGTGGCGAAGTCGATGTTGAGCACGCCGTCGCCGGTGCCCTGGGCGGCGGTGGCTTCGGAATCCTCACCGGCAACGCAGCCGGTAAGGGCCAGCGAGGCGGTGGCGGCAACGGCGGCGGCGCCCAGGAGCGGGCGGCGGGAAAAACGGCTGGCAAGCGACATGGTGGTTCCTTTGAACGGTGTGCGGAACAGGAGAGATTCCGCGACGGATGATTTTGGGCGCGAACGGCCCGGGAATTGCTTGACTTGATGAGTGGTGACGGCGGCCCTAATGGCCGTCGACGCCGAGGCTTTCGAGCAGCGAGCGGCGCATTCGGGCCAGCTCGACCGAACCGCGGTCCCGCGGACGGTCGCCGGGAACATCGACGGTGCGCACGATCGTGGCGCCGTCGTCCTCGCAGCCTTCTTCCTTGCCGAGCACGATGATTCTGTCCGCCAGTTGCAGGGCTTCATCCACGTCGTGGGTCACCAGCAGCACGGTGGTGGGTTCCGCCGCGTGGATATCGAGCAGCAAATCCTGCATCTTGATCCGGGTCAGCGCGTCCAGCGCGCCAAACGGTTCGTCCAGCAGCAGCACGCCGGGGTTGCGGGCCAACGCCCGGGCCAGGGATGCCCGCTGGGCCATGCCGCCGGAGACCTCGCGCGGCCGGTGCTTGGCGAAGGTGGCCAGGCCGACCAGTTCCAGCAGCCGGGCGACCTTGGTCTTGCCCTGCTTGGCACTGGAGCTCTTGGGCAGGCCGATGGCCACGTTGGCCTGCAGGGTGTGCCACGGCAGCAGCCGCGGTTCCTGGAACGCGACGGCGCAGCGGGAGTCGATGCCCTGGACCGGCGTGCCGTCGATCTCCACGGTGCCGGCGCTGGGCGAGTCGAGGCCGGCGGTGGCGCGCAGCAAGGTGGACTTGCCACAGCCGGACGGGCCCAGGATGGCCAGCACCTCGCCGGGACGGACATCGAAGTTTACGTCGCGCAGCACGGTGTGGGCCTGGGCTCCCGTGCCGAACGTCCGGTTCAGGCCGCGGAAGGAAACGGCCAGGGCGGAGTCGGAACGGGCCGCGGGTGCAGCGGAAGCGGGAGCCGCGTGGCGGGACGACGACAGTACTGCAGTCATGGGATCACTCCATCGATCCTGGCAGTAGCACCCTACGGATCAAGCCGTGCGGCCCGGCTTCCGCCGGCCGTACCCGTGGCTTGTCACCTCGTTATCACCGGCAGTCTGGGTGGGCTTCCGGTGACCAGGGTTGCTGCGGCGTCGTCGATCCAGGTCTCTCGGCCGCTCGGGATGGTCACCACCAACTAAACGGCACCTGCGGCACTCCCGGCAAACTGCCCGTAACAATGATCCGTAACAAAGACGCGACGAAAGTCTGCCGTAACAAACGCGGCGAGCCGCTCGTGGGGGAACCTACCGGGAAACAACCACTTCCCCGCTATCCATGGACGCACCTTCGGGGCAATGGCAGGATGACCGCATGAAAATCAGCAGACAGATCATCGTGTTCGACGCCGCCGACCTCGCGGCGGAGAGCACCTTCTGGGCCAGCCTCCTGGACGGGACGGTCGAGGCCGAAGACGACTGGCACACGGTGATGGTGAACGGCGAGCCTCGGCTGGGATTCCAGCTTGCACCCAACCACATTCCGCCTGACTGGCCGGACGGGACGCCGCAGCAGATCCACCTGGACCTCTACATCGACGATCTCGCGGCCGCGCATGAACAGGCGACGTCATTGGGCGCCAAGCTGCTCAAGCCGGCCAACGACCCGGCGGCCGCCTCGGGGTTCCAGGTGTATGCCGACCCCGCCGGACACCCCTTCTGCCTCTGCTGGGACGCGTAACGGCGGCCCATGTACACCCCTCTTCTGCCCCCCTGATTGAAGGCTTTACTCCCCCTTCTTGCGAGCCCCACGACCAATCACGAACAAGAGACAGATCATGCCAACCGCTGTAAACCATGACCCCACGCTGCCCTGGACTGCGAGGATTAGAGACAACACAAGGACGACCCCGGCGACTGTGGCGAGAATCCAAAGGGATGTGCGCACTGTTCCTCCTGTATTCATCGGGACATGGACTGAATCTATCTTGATGCAGCTGGGGGTAGCCCCGCGTACGGGCGCACCCGGGCCCGCCCGTACATGCCGCTCATGGAAGCGTACGGGTATCCACTGCGATGCCGGCGACCGGGGGTATACCCCTTCGGGCCCGCGTCAGCGCCCTCCCGGGTCATAACGACGGCAATGCCTCCTCCCGCCCATGAGCCGCCGACGACGCCGCCTCCTCCTCCCGCCCATGAGCCGCCGACGTCGGCCGCCTCCTCCTCCCGCCCATGAGCCGCCGATGTCGGCCGCTGCTCCCGGTGCCCGCGTGGCGGACAAGCGGGCCTGGCAGTCAGGCGGGCGGATCCGCCGGGATGAGGACCGTGGAGAACAAGCGGCGGTGCCGCCCCTCTTCCGGGCCGTTGGCCGCCACCTTCTGCGCGGCCGCCCTGATGGCGGAGGTGAATTCCTCGAACTCTTCGTCCGTCATCCAGAGAGCGGTCTGCCGGTAGCCGGCGCCGTCGCGCAGGAAATCCGGATTCTCCCTGGCGGTGTACTGGTCGAAGGCCGCCAGCAGTCCGGCCGCGAAGGCCATGAAGCCGCGACGGTGGTCCTCGGCTGTCATGGAGGCCAAATCGTCTTCGGCCACCGAACTCTTGGCAACGTCCAGCCGGAAGGTGCGTTCGGTGGTGCCGCGGACCGGCCTTTCCTGGGCCACCGCCAGCACGCCGGCCTTGGAGAGCGTGCCGATGTGCCGGTAAAGCGTTGCCGTGGGAATGTCGGGGAGTTCGGCGGAGATCTCCGCCGTGGTCAGCTCGCGGTTGCCCAGCAGCGTCTGGACAATCCGCAGGCGCACCGGGTGCAGGATCAGGTCGGCGCTCGGCGAGGAGGACATGGCTCTACATTCTCACGGTTGACATTGTTCTTACAACTGATAATAATCGTACTGTCCGGCACGGGAACCGGGCTCGAACGACCAAGACGCGAGCAATAAACGACCCGAAGGGAGGCGCAGTGGCGGCGATAGTGGTGGGGAACAAGGACGTCCTGCTGGAGTTGGACCGGTTTGAGAAAGTTGCGGGGCTGCTCGGCGACCAACGTTTCCCGCTGTCTGCGGTGACCTCCGTCCGGGTGCTCGCGGACGCCTTCGACGGCGTCCACGGCCTGCGGGCGCCCGGGCTTGCGATCCCGGGACGGACTCTGGTGGGAACATGGCGCGGCCGCGGCAGGACCATCGCCGTCGCCCGCCGCGGTACCCCGGCAGTGCAGCTTGACCTGAACGGGCAAAAGTACGCCCGGGTAGTTGCGTCGCTTCCCGATGCGGAGGATGTTGCGGCCCGGATCCGTGCCGCCGCCGGCCTGCCCGCCGGGCAATCGGTCACGGAAGAAGAGGTCCGCTTCTCCTCCGGGACCGTGCAGCTGGCCGGAACATGGGCCAAGCCGGCCGGCAAGATTCGTGCCGTGGCGCTGATCCTGCCCGGTTCCGGACCGATCGACCGCAATGCCGACCATAAACGGATGCCGTTGGGCATCAGCCGTGACCTGGCAAACGCGCTGGCCGGCCACGGGATCGCTTCACTGCGCTACGACAAGCGCGGCACGGGCGCCTCGAAGGGAAGCTTTTGGGCGGCCGGTTTCCGTCAGAACACCGACGACGCCGCTGCCGCCCTGCGATGGATGGTCACGCAAAAGGCAGGGGGCCTGCCGGTGTTCCTGGTCGGCCACAGCGAAGGCAGCTACCACGCAGCGGCCGTGGCGGCAGATCCCGGCACGCAGGTGGATGGCGCGGTGCTGCTTTCAGCCTCGGCACAGACAGGCTTTGAGACAGGCAGATGGCAGACAGCCCAGATCAGCGACGCGCTGCCCGCATTTCCGCGCTTGCTGCTGAAGCTCTTCCGCCAGGATCTGGTCAAGATGCAGGCGAAGTCGGTGGAAAAACTTCGGACCACCACCCAGGACGTGGTGCGCATGCAGGGCCGTAAAATCAACGCCCTCTGGCATCGGGAGTTCCTCGACTTTGACCCCGTTCCGTACCTGGGGCGCCTACAAATGCCGGTGCTGGCCATCACGGGCGCCAAGGACGTGCAGGTGGACCCGGCCGACCTGGACATCATCGCGGCCACCGTTCCCGGCCCGGCCACGACCCGGAAGATCGACGACCTGTCGCATTTGCTGCGCCGGGACCCGAACGCTCCGACCCTCTCCGACTACAAGCGCCAGATCCGCGAGCCCGTGGACGCTGAACTGCTCGAACTGGTGGGGCGTTGGATCTCCGAGCAGGCCGGCACCGCCTCCGGAACGTCCGGTGCGGCTGGAACTTCTGCCCCCGGGCAGCTGGCTCGCTAGTCACTGAGCGCACGGAGGGCCCCCAGAGCTGCCGCATGGCATTGGAGCCGCCCGAGATTGGGTATCTGCCTCTCGGTGAGGCGGCAGTGCGCGGGCGGTTCCGGTGCAGAAGAGTCGCGGGTAGGGTCGAGCCATGGCACACCAGAATGACCCTAAAGTCGTCCGGCGGCTGCTGGAAACCCCGGGCCGCTGGGCCGTCGTCGGCTTGTCCACGAACCCGTACCGGGTGGCCATGCGCATTTCCCGGTACCTGATGGACCAACTGGACATGGAAGTCGTTCCCGTCAACCTGAAAGGCGACGACGTCCTCGGCTTGACCGGTTACCAAAAGCTCGCGGACATCCAGGGCGAGATCGACGTGGTGGATTGCTTCGTGAATTCGCAGAAGGTCGGACCGGTCGTGGACCAGGCGATCGAAGTCGGTGCCAAGGCGGTGTGGCTCCAGCTGGGCGTCGTCGACGAAGCCGCCGCGGACCGGGCCAAGGCGGCCGGCCTGGACGTAGTCATGGACACCTGCCCGGCGATCGAGGCCCCGCACTTCGGCCTCTAGCCCCGGCGCCCGTAACATTACGCCCCGGGACGTCACGGCCTGTCACGTGCTTCCCGGCGCCGGATCGGCCCCTGCATACTCAACTCCGAGATCAAGAGTCCCAACGACAAGCTCTGGCTGGTTGGGCGGCAACCCTCTCCCGTAGCGGGGTGCCCCAGATGAGGATCCGGCCGCGCACAACACCGTGCCCGGCAAGTACGGCCCCCGCCAGGCTGCGCCGCCAACCGTGATGGTTGCTGCGCCGCAGGCAGGCGGGAGCCCCGCCTTGAGGAGCCAACATGACCGCCGTCGTGACCGAAATCAACCCCCAGACCGGCCGATCCCCGTGGGCCGGGCGGGCTACCGCCGAAGAACTGGCCCACTGGCAGCAGATAGCCGAAGGCGTTGCCGCCGCACTGGCGCCGGACGTGCTGGAGCGCGACCGCCGCAACGCCGACCCGTACGCCGAGGTGGAGCTGCTGCGCAACTCCGGGCTGCTCAACCTGATCATCCCGGCCGAATGGGGCGGCGAGGGCGGGCACTGGGAAAGCGCGCTGCACGCCGTGCGCATCCTGGCCCGCACCGACGCGTCGATCGCGCAGATTCTCGGCTACCACTACGCCAACCTGGGCGCCGTCGTCTTCTACGGCGATGCGCAGGTCCAGGAACGCCTGCTCCGCCGCTCCGCGCTCGGCCGCTGGTCCTGGGGCGACTCCGTGAACCCCGTGGACCCGAATCTGGAACTGGTTCCCGACGGCGACGGCTACCGGCTGAATGGCATCAAGCACTTCTCCACCGGCGCTTCCGTCGGTGACGCCATCCTGGTCAACGCCGTGATCACGGCCGGGCCGGCGCAGGGCACGTTCCTGGCCCTAGCGCTGGAGCATGACAGAACGGGCATCGACTACCTCGGGGACTGGGACGCGCTGGGCCAACGCCTCTCGGCCAGTGGTTCGGTGAAGTACGACGGCGTGCAGGTCACCGCCGCGGACATCATCGGCGAGGTAGGGGATGAGCCTTTCTCCACACTGGTCACCCCGTACATCCAGCTGGCCTTCGGCAACCTCTACCTGGGCATCGCGCAGGGGGCGCTGGACCGCGGACGCCGGATCACGCTGGCGCGCCGGAACTCCTGGTTCCTCAGCACGCAGGAGACCTACGCCCAGGATCCGCTCACCCAGCGGGTCTACGGCGAGCTGGCTTCGCGGGTTGCCGCGGTGGAAGCCCTGGCCCACCGGACGAATGCACGGTTCGACGCGGTCATCGCCGCCGGCGCGCAGCTGACCGCGGAAGCCCGGGCGGACATCGCGATCGAGATCGCGCGGCTCAAGGTCGTGTCCACCGAGGTGGGCGTGGACGTGGCGAACCGTATCTTCGAGACCACCGGCTCGTCCTCCGCGAAAACCGAGGTCGGGCTGGACATTTTCTGGCGGAACATCCGCACTCACACGCTGCACGACCCGGTCGACTACAAGAAGGTAGAGGTCGGCGCCAACTACCTGCTCGGGGACGTCCAGCCGATTTCGCTCTACACCTGACCCGCGCCTAGCGCAGGCAATATTCCCCGCCGCCCGCGGGCCCCATCATGACTGCCCGCCGCCCGCGGGCCCCATCCGGCTGCCCGCCGGCCGCGGGCCCCATCACGACTGCCCGCCGACCGCGGGCCCCATCACGACTGCCCGCCGACCGCGGGCCCCATCACCCCGCCCTCGCGGCAGAACCTCCAGGAGAACCAGCATGACTGAAACCATTGACGACATCGCCACGGCCTTCCACGCCGCAGCCGCCAAGTACCGTCCGATCTTCGCGCGCATCGCAGCCGGGGCGCTGAGCCGCGAGCTCACCCGCGAGCTGCCGTTTGAACAGATCGGCTGGCTGAAGGACGCCGGCTTCGGCGCCGCCCGGATTCCGGCCGAGTTCGGAGGCGACGGGCTGGACTGGGAAGAGTTCACCCAACTCTTGATCGAGCTGGGCGCCGCAGACAGCAATATTCCGCAGGCGCTGCGTTCGCACATTGCCTTGGTTGAGGAGAACCTGTACCACCACGGCCGCACCTCGGACCGCAGCGCCTGGCTGCGGCGCTTCGCCTCCGGCGAGCTGGCCGGCAACGCCTGGACCGAACCGGGTGTCGGGGGAACCGCCACCGTGCTGTCCGAGTCCGGCAGCACGCTGCTGCTGAACGGCCGCAAGTTCTACACCACCGGCACCATCTTCGCGGACTGGATCGATGTCACCGCCAAGCGCCCGGACGGCTCCGATGCCTCGGTGATCATCTCCACCAAGACGCCGGGCGTGGAAACCTTCGACGACTGGGACGGTTTCGGCCAGCGGCTAACGGGCAGCGGCACCACCGTGTTTACCGACGCGGTTGTGGATCCGGCCAACGTGTCAGCCTTCGCCGACCGCTTCCCGTACCAGACGGCGCTCTACCAGCACATCCTGTTGGTCACCCTGGCCGGTATCGCCCGGGCCGTCACCGCCGAAGCCGCAGACAACGTGCGGGACCGTAAGCGGGTGTTCGGCCACGGAAACGCCCCGCTGGTCCGGCACGACGCGCAAGTCCTGCAAGTCGTCGGCGAAATCAGCGCCACATCCTACGCCGCGACGGCGACGACCCTGAGTGTGGCCCGCAGCCTGGACAGGGCTTTCGAGGCTCGGCGCCTGGATGCCGACGCCGAAAAGTCGGCCAACATCGCCGTCGAACTGGAATCGGGCCGGGCGCAGATAGTGCTCAGCACCCTGGTCCCGGACGCCGCGGGCGCCCTCTTCGACGCGCTCGGTGCTTCCTCGACCAGCACCGACAAGGCGCTGGACCGGCACTGGCGCAACGCCCGCACCGTGGCGACGCACAACCCGTTCATCTACAAATCCCGAATCGTCGGCGACTGGGAAGTCAACGCCACGGAACCCCCCTTCGTGTGGACCATCGGCGAGGCCATTGCCGACGCCGACCGCCCGCCAGTCAGCCCCGCCGCCCGTTCCGCGGCCGTCTAGGAAGAACGCACACCATGTCCGTATCCACCAGTAATCCAACCCTCGCGGCACCCGAAGCCGCGGCCGGCGCGGCCGGCGCTCCGCGGCTCTCCGGCCGGCTGGGTGTCGCCAGCATCGTGCTCATCGTGCTGGCCGCCGCGTCGCCGCTGGGCGTCATCGGCGGAACCGTCCCGCTGGCCATTGTCAGCGGCAACGGCGCCGGCCTCCCCTTCATCTACCTGCTGGCCATGGCAATTCTGCTGTTGTTTGCCGTCGGCTTCACCACCATGACACCGCATGTGCCAACCGCCGGCGCGTTCTACAGCTACGTCGACAAAGGCCTCGGCCGCAGGGCGGGCCTGGGGGCGGCCTTCGTGGCCCTGCTCTCCTACCTCGCCCTGGAAGCGGGCGTCTACGGCCTCTTCGCCCCGGCGGTCGACGAGGTGGTCCGCGCCTACGGCGGCCCCGAACTGCCCTGGTGGGTGTGGGCCGCGGCCGCGCTGGCGGCCGTCGCCTGGCTGGGACACCGCAACATCGAACTCTCCGGCAAGGTGTTGGCCGTGCTGCTCGTGGCCGAGGTGCTGATCGTGCTGGTCCTGGACGCCTTCATCATCTTTGACGGAGGGGGTGCCGGCGGCCTGTCCACCGGGTTCGCCACCCCGTCCACCGTCCTGTCCGGAGCGCCCGGCATCGCGTTGCTGTTCGCCATCCTGAGTTTCATCGGCTTCGAGGCCACCGCAGTCTTCCGCGACGAAGCACGCGACCCGGACAAGACCATCCCGCGCGCCACCTATGTGGCCCTCATTGTGGTGGGCGCCTTCTACGCCCTCTCCAGCTGGCTGCTGATCAGCGTCTGGGGCGACGACGGAATCGTCCAAAAGGCCACGGACGCGCCGGGCACCATGCTCTCGGAGACCACAACGCTCTATCTGGGCACGGCCGGCAGCCACATCATCCAACTGCTGCTGGCGACCAGCCTCTTCGCCTGCATCCTGTCCTTGCACAACATCGGTTCCCGCTACTTTTTCCAAGTCGCCGGGCAGGGCATCTTCCCGGCCAAGCTGGCCAGCACCCACGCCCGGCACCACTCCCCGCATCTGGCCTCCGCGGCGGCCAACACGGTGGTGGCCCTGTTCCTGCTGGCCGCCGTCGTGGCCGGCTGGGATCCGATCATGCAGTTCTACACCTGGTTCGCCGGCTTCGCGTCGCTGGGAATCGTGGTGCTGATGACGCTGACCAGCGCAGCCGTCCTGGTCTTTTTCCGCCGGAACGGTGCGCCCCTTCGGGACTGGAAACGCACCGTCGCCCCTGCACTCGGACTGATCGGGCTGCTCGGAATCCTGGCGCTGATCCTGCAGAACCTCCCGACCCTGGTTGGCAACAGCGTCCCGCTGGCGGTCGCCGTCGTCGTCCTGATCCTGCTGTGCTTTGCGGCCGGAGCCGTGGTCCGCGCCCAGCGGAGGCAGCCTGTGTCCTGAGTTACCTCGCGTGACGGCACACATTTCCCTCCGGGACGTCCCCGGGTGTCCAATGGAGGGGTACCCATCCAGAGCGGCCGAGAGACCTGGCTTGTTGACGCCGCAGCAACCCCCTCCTTTGAGGAAGGTGCTACCGCCAGGACCGATGGAGAAGCTCGATCTCTCGTTGGTCTTCCGTTGGCAGCCGCATGCCCAACGGAGGGCCGGCGCGGGCTCTTCTCATCAGAAAAGGAGCCTGACATGACCCTGAACAACCCGAACCCCAACCCCCGGCGCCAGATTCGTTTCAACGCCTTCGACATGAACTGCGTGGGCCACCAGTCGCCCGGACTGTGGCGCCACCCGCAGGACAAGTCCGCCAACTACAACACCATCGGCTACTGGACCCACCTGGCGAAGGTGCTGGAAAAGGGCCTGTTCGACGGCCTGTTCATTGCCGACGTGCTCGGCACCTACGACGTCTTCGGGTCCTCCAACGAGACCACGCTGCGCGCCGGCACACAGGTTCCGGTGAATGATCCGTTCATGCTGGTCTCGGCGATGGCCGCAGTGACCGAAAACCTCGGCTTCGGCGTCACCGCCGGCACCGCCTACGAGCACCCGTACCCGTTCGCCCGCCGTCTGGCCACGCTGGACCACCTGACCAACGGACGAGTCGGCTGGAACGTGGTCACCGGTTACCTGCCCTCGGCGGCGCGCAACATGGGCCAGGAAGACCAACTGGAGCACGACGAGCGCTACAACCACGCGGACGAATACCTCGAGGTCATCTACAAGCTGCTCGAGGGCTCGTGGGAGGACGACGCCGTGGTCAAGGACGTCGAGACCGGCGTCTTCACAGACCCGGCCAAGGTCCACGAGATCCGGCACGAGGGCAACTACTTCAAGGTCCCCGGCATCGCGATCACGGAGCCGAGCCCGCAGCGCACCCCGGTCATCTTCCAGGCCGGGGCCTCCAAGCGCGGCACCGAGTTCGCCGCCGGGAACGCCGAGGCGGTGTTCGTGACCTGCCCGACCAAGGAGATGCTCGCGGCGTCGGTGAAGAAGATCCGCGACGCCGTGGAAGCGGCGGGCCGCGACCGCTACGACGTACGCATCTACGCGATGCAGACCGTGGTAACCGGACCGGACACCGCCACCGCGCAGGCCAAATTCGAGGACTACAAGTCCTACGCGGACATCAACGGCGCTCTGGCCCTGATCTCCGGCTGGATGGGCGTTGACCTCTCCACCTACGGCCCGGACGACGTGATCGGCGAAAACGTGAAGTCCAATGCCATCCAGTCCTCGGTGGAGACCTTCCAGAAGGCGTCCGGCGACAGCGGCAAGCCGTGGACCATCCGCCAGCTGGCCGAATGGGTGGGCGTCGGCGGCTTCGGCCCGATCACCGTCGGTTCCGGCGCGGAGGTGGCCGCCAAGCTCGCGGAGTGGGTCGACGAGACCGACGTGGACGGGTTCAACCTGGCCTACGCCATCACCCCGGGCACCTTCGAGGACATCGTGGAATACGTCGTGCCGGAACTGCAGAAGCTGGGCGCCTACCCCACGGAATACGCGCCGGGGACCCTGCGCAACAAGCTCTTCGGCCGCGGCGACAAGCTGCCGGAGAACCACCGCGCCGCCGGCTTCCGCCTGCAGAACGCGCTGGTCGACTAAGCGTCGGCAGCAGCAGAACCAGCTAAACAACGACGCCGGTGCGCCGCCCCTTCAGGGGGCGGGCACCGCTGTCGGCAAGAACCATCCAGAGCGGCCGAGAGATCTGGCTCGATGACGCCGCAGCAACCCCGGCAACTGCCGCACGGTGCTAACGCCAGAACCGATGGAGAACCCGGGCCGGCCCGGAACCGGCCGCGCCATGCCTGCGCGCCGTGATCGGCTGCGCCCGGGGCTCCCTGACCTTCAGGAGCAGCATGAAAAGGTATGCCGCGGGCGGCCCGCAATGATAGAAATCCGCAATCTGCACAAGAGCTACGACACGCGCCACGGGACGGTCGAGGTGCTCAAGGGCATCGACCTGACCATCGAGCAGGGGTCGATCACCGCCGTCGTCGGCCCTTCCGGCGCCGGCAAGACGACCCTCTCCCACTGCATCTCCCTGTTGGAAAAACCGACCTCCGGCCAGGTGCTGGTGGACGGCCGCGACCTGTCAGCACTGTCCGGACAGGCATTGCGCGGCGAACGCCGCGCCATCGGCACGATCTTCCAACACTCGGCCCTGCTGCGCCGGATGACGGTGGCGGAGAACGTGGCGCTGCCGCTGCGAAACCTCGGCGTGGTGCACGCTCAGATGGAGGACCGCGTGGCCGAACTGCTGGACCGGGTGGGCCTGCTGCACAAGGCCAACGCCTACCCCGGCCAGCTGTCCGGCGGCCAAAAGCAACGGGTCGGCATCGCCCGGGCGCTGGCACTTCGTCCCCGGATTTTGCTCTCCGACGAATCGACGTCGGGCCTGGATCCGGAGTCCACCCAGCAGATCCTGGACCTGCTGGACGACGTGCGCACCGAACTGGGGTTGTCGGTCATCCTGATCACCCATGAGATGGACGTGGTGCGCCACGTCGCCGACCAGGTGGCCGTGCTCTCCGGCGGCCGCGTCGCGGAATACGGGCCGATCGGCGCCCTGGTGGCCGATCCGGCCTCCGCCGCCGGCCGCCAACTGCTGCCAATCCGCGCCCTCCCGCTGCCGGCCGGCTTCGACTACGCGCTGTCAGTCTCGTACCGGCACGGGCCGGTGGACCCGGAGTGGATGACCCGCCTGTCCACCGGCTTGGGCGTGCGCGTGGCGCTGCTCGGCGGCACGGTGGAAGCCCATGGTGAAGCGGTGCTGGGCCGCGCCGACATCGGTGTCGCCGGCCGCCCGGAGGCCGAGGTCCGCGCCTACTTGGCCGGCCTGGGCCTTACCGCAGAGGCACGCCACCGTGCCGTGGACGCGGCGGAAACGCCGCCGTCGGACGCAAAGGATCATGCAAGGAACGAGAAAATCGAGGTGCACGCATGAGGCCCGCAGAAACCGCCGCCGTCGGGCTGGACACGCCCTGGGCGGACCTGCCCGCGCTGCTGCTGCCGGCCTACGGCGAAACCTGGGCGATGGTCGGCATCGTGATGGTCATGGTGATCCTGGTCGGCGGCGCCACCGGCGTGCTGCTGTACAACACGGACGGCCGCGGCCTGTTCCCCCGGCCCCGCCTGCACGGAACGCTCAGCTGGCTCGTCAACATGGGCCGCTCGCTCCCGTTCCTGGTGCTGATGGCCGCCATCATCCCGCTGACTAAGTGGGTCACCGGAACGACCATCGGCATTGCGGCAGCCGTGGTCCCGATGACACTGGCCGGCATTCCGTTCTTCGCCCGGCTGGTGCAGAACGCACTCAACGACCTGCCGCGCGAGAACATGGCCGTCGGGCTGGTCACGGGCAGTTCCACCGGGCAGATCATCCGGCAGACGCAGCTGCGCGAAGCCCTGCCAGGTCTTACGTCAGCGGTCACGCTCAACACCATTTCGATGATCGAATACTCGGCCATCGCCGGGACCATCGGCGCCGGCGGCATCGGCTACCTGGCCGTCACCTACGGCTACCAACGGTTCGACACCCACGTCATGGCGGCCACCATCGTTGTCCTGATCATCACGGTGCAGCTGGTGCAGTTTGCCGGCGACCGGATCTCCCGCGCGCTGCTGCGCCCCTAGCCACCGACCAACAGGAGCATCACATCATGAGCACCCCTTTCGCCGGGTCCGGCCACGACCACGGCTTCACCCTGCGCAAACAGACCACCGCCCTGCCGTGGAGCATTGCCGCCCTTGCCGCCGTCGTCGCACTGGTCCTGGGGCTGCTGCTGGTGCAGCAGCAGTCAGGGCCGGCCGTCGCGGCATCCGGCAGCGAGGTCACCTCGCCGCTGAAAGTCCACTTCGAACCGGCGATGGCGGGGGAGGAGAAGATCCTGAAGTTCGTCGCCGAGGAAATCGCCCCCGACTACGGCGTGGAGATCGAGGCAGTGGGCCTGCAGGATCCGGTCCAGTCCAACCGCGCGGTGGCCGATGGGCAGTTCCACGCCACCATCTTCGAACACCAGTGGTACATGCAGCAGTCCGCCGACGCCAACGGGTTGGAACTGACGCCCACGGTGGAGCTGTACCAGTGGGGTTTCGGCCTCTACTCAACCCGCTACGGCTCGGTGGAAGACCTGCCGCGCGGAGCCGTGCTGCTGCTGCCCAACGACGCCGCCAACCAAGGCCAGGCGCTGTGGCTGCTGCAGCGCGAGGGACTGCTGGAGCTGGATCCCGCGGTGGAGCCGCGAACAGCAAAGATCCGCGACGTCACCGGCAACCCGCGCGGTTTCGAGCTGAAGGAAGCCGACCTGCTGGCGATGCCGCGGATGCTCGACTCAGTCGATGCCGCGATCGGCTATGTCTCCCAGTTCGACGCCGGCAAGATCGGCCGCGACAAGGGCATCCTGTTCCCTGCGGCGCCGAAGACATTCGCCTCCCGCCTGGTGATCGGCACCCAGTTCAAGGACAGCGCGGAGAGCAAGAAGCTGATCGAGATCTTCTCGGATCCGCGGCTGGAGGAGTACCTGCACACCACGGAGGATCCGCTGGTCAAGGACGTGCTGACGCCGGTCTCCACGGAGTAGGGCCGACACGCGAGAGGCCCCGAACGCGCTACATCTTGGCGTAGCGTGCCCGGGCGCCCATGTACAGGCCGTAACAAATCAGGCCGACGGCGACGAGGGCAAGTGCGGCCGGGCCGAAGGCCTGGTCGCGCAGCGCCTTGAGCGCCCCGTCCAGCCCCTTGACCTCCTGCGGGTCGTGCTGCACCGCGGCCACCGCCAGCAGCAGCCCCAACACGAACAGTGCCAGCCCCTTGCCCACGTAACCCACGACGCCGAGCCACGTCACGGCGGTGCCGGTGCTGCCCCGGGGGAGCCTTTTAAGGTCGCTCAGGAACTTCTTCTTCAGGCCCTTGAACACGTAGAAGACGCCGGCGCCCATGATGACAGCGCCAATCAGGAACAGGACAACGACACCGCCGGGCCATTGCATCAGCCTGGTGCTCGCGTCTTGGGAGCTCTGGCTGCTGTCGGCGCCGGAGCCCAACGCGAAGCTGCCGAACGACACCGCCACCACCGTGTACGCGATGGCCAGTCCCACGCACTTAGCCCGGTAGCCCCATTTCTTCTTAGCCTGGCGGCCGCGGCCCCCGAACACCGCTTCGCTGATCTGCCACAAGGCCAAGGCCGCGGCGGCAAGCATGCCCGCCCAGAGCAGGAACAATCCGCCCGGGCGCTGCGCCAGGCTTGAGGCGGCCCCGGTCTGGTCCGCCTCGCCACCTCCGCCGAACGCCAGTCGGAGCGCGATTGCGCCAATCAGCACGTGCAGCAGGCCGCTGGCCACGTATCCGAACCGCGCTACCCGCTCGAAAAGCTTGGAATTGGCAGCGTCCTCGGTCTTGTCTTTAGCCCTGCCGGCCGCCCGCTTCGCTTCCCTGCCCGTGTCTGCCATGGGTCTCCTCTCCAAAGCCGTGGCCCATTCCGAAACCCGCCGGCGGCACGGAAGCCCCGCCGTCGTTCCCCGTGAAACAACTGTGAAACCATCCTGCCACCGAAGTTGCCGCCGCGCACCGCGCGGACTCGGGCGGTCGCGGGGCATGGGCGCGGGCCGCCACGTGGTTCCCCAGAACCGTGACCGGCGCGGGCGGGGAGCAGTAGGCTCATGCCTATGGACGCAACCGCGCTGCGCGCATTCTGCCTGTCCCTGCCCGGGGCGTTCGAAGATTTCCCGTTTGGCCCCGAGGTATCGGTGTTCAAGGTCAGGGCGGCGGGACGGGCCGCCAAGATGTTCGCGCTCTCCGACCTGCAGGCGCCGCAGCTGAGCATCAGCCTCAAGTGTGAACCGGTGCTGGCGCAGCAGCTGCGCGCGGCGCATCCGGAGATCACGGGTGCCTATCACATGAACAAAACGCACTGGAACGGCGTGCGCTGCGACGGTGGGCTGCCCGACGACATGCTGCGCGACATGATCGAGGACTCCTACGATCTGGTGGTGGCATCACTGCCGCGCCGCGACCGCGAAATGCTGGGCTGGATGGGCCTAACCAGGGGCGAAGATGCGCGGCAGGGCTGAAGGGTGAAGGCCAAGAACCTGGGCGGAGCGCGCTTGACGTACGACGGCGTGGGGCTGAGCCGGGAACGCACCTCGCCGCCGGGATACCGGGTCGTCGACGAGCGGGTCGGTGTCGGTGAGGGGGAAGAAGCTTTTCATCGGCTGGTCGAAGGGCTGATGGGGTGGGAAGTGCATCGGCTGGCCGGGCTGCGGGTGGATGCCACGGGGCCGGTGGCCGCCGAAGGCGTGGAGGTGGTGTGCGGGTTCGGAGTCGGGCCGCTGCGGCTCGCCATCCCGTGCCGCGTGGTGTGGACGGAACGGACGCCAACGCGGACGGGGTTCGGCTACGGCACCCTGCCCGGTCATCCGGAGTCGGGGGAAGAAGGGTTTGTGGCTGTGCTGGAGGGGAGCGGGCTGGTGGTCTTCGAGGTGTTCGCGTTCAGCCGGCATTCCAACTGGTTCTACCGGACAGGCGCGCCGGTGGCGGAAGCCGCCCAGCGGCTGGTCACGCGTCGCTATATTTCGGCAGCCAGGGCGCTCGCCGGCGGACAAGCCGGGCAGGCGGGCCGGCCTGGGCAGCGCCGCTAACTGACTGGCCGTCGATACGCACCGGCGGGCTGGCGGACAGGCCGGGTGGCGACGCCAACTGACGCTGGGCCAATCCTGCCTGGCCGCACCTGACCTGACGGACCACGCGGTGCATGACAGGATGAAAAGACATCCCAAAGAAGAAAGGCTGATGCCGCGTGATATTTATTGTGGTCAAGTTCAAGGTCAAGGACGAGTACGCCGACAGCTTCCCCGAACTCGTGCGCGAATTCACCGAGGCAACGCGTGCCGAGCCGGGCAACCTGTGGTTCGACTGGTCACGCAGCGTGGACGACGCCAACACCTACGTGCTCGTGGAGGCCTTCCGGGACGACGCGGCCGAAGCTCACGTGAAGAGCGACCACTTCCAGAAGGCCATGCAGGAGCAGCCACAGTACCTGCAGGAGACCCCGCGGATCATTAGCCGGCAGGTCGAGGGCGACGACTGGGACCTGATGGGTGAAATGACCGTCGCGTAGCGGGCCCGGCCGCCGGAGGGGCTGGCAAGCGGCAGGTTCTTCGCCACAATAGGGCGCATGGAACAGTTCACACCCCGCACAGCCATTGTCACCGGTTCCGACTCCGGCATCGGCCGGGCCGCCGCCGTCGCCTTGGCCCGTGCCGGGATGAATGTCGGGATCACCTGGCATTCGGACCGGGACGGAGCCGAGGACACGGCGAAGGAGGTCCGCGTGCTCGGCCGCAGCGCCGCCGTCGTCCAATTGGACACCACGGACCTGCCCGGCTGCGGGGACGTAGTCGACGCGCTCGCGGAGCAGCTCGGCGGGCTGGACGTGTTCGTCAACAACTCAGGCACGGGCGCCTCGGAGCCGTTCCTGGAGCTGGACTATGAGACGTGGCGGAGAGTGGTTGCCACCGACTTGGACGGCGCGTTTGTCTGCATGCAGCGGGCAGCCCGGCGGATGGCGGAGGCCGGCCGCGGCGGCCGGATCATCGCCGTCACCAGCGTGCACGAGCACCAGCCGATGATCGGGGCCGCCCCCTACGACGCCGCCAAGCATGGCCTCGGCGGGCTGGTGAAGAACATGGCGCTGGAGCTCGGCCGGCACGGCATCACGGTCAACTCCGTCGCGCCGGGGGAGATCGCCACCGCCATGACCGGCAACGAGGACGAAGACCCGCACCGCATCGACCGCCCCGGCATACCGCTGGCCCGGCCCGGCGACGCCCGCGAGGTCGCCGCCGTGATCGCCTTCCTGGCGTCCGAGGAAGCCGGCTACGTCACCGGGGCGTCGTGGGTGGTGGACGGCGGCATGCTGCAGATGGGACCGCAGGCCGGGGCGGCCGTGACCGGCCACGACTGGCGCAAGGTGTAGCCGCGCCGTCGCTGGTTAGTTGGCGGCGATCCGCTCCGTGGAGCCGCGCACAATCAGCGAGGCCTCCAAGGTGAGCTGCGGTTGCTCGAGGTCGCGGCCTTCGATCAGGCCGCGCAGCTGTTCGCCGGCCTTGAGGCCCAGGCGGGCGGCGGGAAGGTGGACGCTGGTGAGGCCGGGGTTGCTAGTGGCGGAGTAGGGCAGGTCGTCGAAGCCGGCGACGGCGAGTTCGTCCGGGATCCGCACGCCGGCGACGCGCGCCTGCTGCAGCACGCCGTACGCGTGGGTATCGGTGGCGCAGACGACGGCGGTGACACCGGATCGCTGCCACCGGGGCCAGGCGGCGGCAAACGCCTCGGCCGACGCGCCGACGTCGATCGTGGTGCTGATCAGGTGGGCCGGGTCCACGGTCATCCCGCGCGCGACCGCCTCCGCCAGGAAGGCCATCCGGCGAATGGTGAAGGTGGCTGTGCCGGTCACGCTGTCCAGGTACGCCACCCGCTGGTGGCCGGAGGCTGCCAGATGCGCCGCGAGTTCGCGGGCGCCGTGGGCCACATCGAGGTTGACGGACGGCGCATAAGCCTCCAGCCCGGGCGCGTCGAGCAGCACCAAGGGGCCCGTGGCGGAGAGGTCCTCGAGGAACGCGGCATCGGGGGCATCCACCAACAGGCCCGCCGGGCGCAGGGCGAGGATCCGGCGGATGTCATCCGCGCGGGGGAATTCACCGGCTTCGGTGACGGAGAGCAGCAGTTGGAAGTCCGCGCCGAGGGATTTCCGGACGCCGGCAACGACCTTGGCGAAGAACGGGTTGGAAATGTCCGGCGCCACCAGAACCACAATGGAGCTGACCCCCTTGGCCAGCGAACTGCCCACGCTGTCCACCACGTATCCGAGTTCGGCGATGGCCTGGCTGACCCGCGAGATGTTGTCCGCAGACACCCGCCCGCGCGTCTTGCCGTTGGCCACCAGAGAAACCGTCGCCGTGGAGACGCCGGCGCGGGCGGCCACCATCGCCGCGGTCACCCGCCCACCGACGCGCGGCGGGTGCTGGGGAGGGCGGGCGGAATCCATGAGCCCATGATAAGCGCGATCAAGCACCACAGTGCATCAAGCGCTTGACGCTTTTTACGTAAAGCGTTTGACGTGAACGGGAAGGGGGTGTCACACTTCCTGAGACTGAATCCCCGCTGCGGCGGACCCCGATGACGTGGAGAGAAAAACATGGACGCCACTTCCGCGACGCCTGGACCGAAAAAGATCATATTGGATTGCGATCCGGGGCACGACGACGCCGTGGCGCTGCTCCTGGCCCACGGCAACCCTGACATCGAACTGCTTGCCGTGACCACCGTTGTCGGCAACCAGACCCTGGCGAAGGTCACCAAGAACGCTCTGGCGGTGGGAACGATCGCCGGAATCACCGGGGTCCCGTTCGCCGCCGGCTGTGACCGCCCGCTGGTGCGCACCATCGAAACCGCGCCGGACATCCACGGCGAGTCCGGCATGGACGGCCCCGCGCAGCCGGAGTCCAGCATTGAGCTGGACCCGCGCCACGCCGTTGATCTCATCATCGACACGATCATGGGGCACGAACCCGGCACCGTCACCCTGGTCCCGACTGGCGGCCTGACCAACATCGCGATGGCCGCCCGCAAAGAGCCGCGGATCGTCGAGCGGGTCAAGGAAGTCGTGCTGATGGGCGGCGGCTACCACGTGGGCAACTGGTCCGCCGTGGCCGAGTTCAACATCATGATCGACCCCGAGGCCGCCCACATCGTCTTCAACGAGAAGTGGCCGGTGGTCATGGTGGGACTGGACCTCACACACCAGGCGCTGGCCACCCCAGACGTCGTCGAGCAGATCGAAGCCGTCGGCACCGGTCCGGCCCGCTTTGTCCGCGAACTGATGGACTTTTTCGCCCAAACCTACAAGGACGCACAGGGCTTCGACCACCCGCCGGTCCACGATCCGTGCGCCGTCGCCTACGTCATCGACCCCACGGTGATGACCACCCGCAAGGTCCCGGTCGACATCGAACTGCAGGGCAAGCTGACCCTCGGCATGACCGTCGCTGACTTCCGCGCCCCCGCACCGGACGACTGCCACACCTCGGTGGCCGTGGACCTTGACCGCACCAAGTTCTGGAACCTGGTGACCGATGCACTGGTCCGGATCGGCGAGGTAGACCTCGGAACCGCCACGACAACAACGACGGCGGCGCCCCCCTCCGCGGCGCCCGAGACCTCCGGGATGGCAGCGAAATGAGCGCCGTTCTGAACGAGACCAAGGCAACCCGCGGCGGCACCACCGCCCTGATGGTCGCCCTGCTGGCGGCCTGCGTGGCCTTCCAGCTCAATGCCTCCATGCTCAGCCCCGCCCTGGTCACCATGGGCGAGGAACTGCAGACCGACCAGGCCTCGATCGGCCTGTCCCAGACCTGGTTCTTCACCACAGCCGCGCTGTTCTCCCTGTTCCTGCCCCGGCTGAGCGATATTGTCGGCCGCAAGCGGATCCTCGTCGGGATGATGCTGCTGACGGCCGTTGGCTCCGTGATCGCCGCGCTGGCCCCGGACGTTACGTGGCTATTCGTGGGCCGGATCATCCAGGGTGTCAGCGGCCCCACCGTGCCGCTGTGCCTCATCATGCTGCGCACCGCCGTGCCCAACCTGCGCACCTACGGCACGCTGATGGGCGTGATCCTCGCGGTCAACGGCGGCGTGGCCGGCGTCGATGCCTTCCTCGGCGGCTACATGGCCGAGCACTACGGCTTCCGCAGCATCTTCTGGTTCATGGTGGTCCTCGCCGTGATCGCGGCTGTTCTCGTCGCCGTCCTGACGCCCGAGAGCAAACCGCAGGCCGGGACGCGGATGGACTGGACCGGCGTCGTCTTTATTGTTGTCGCAGTCGGTGCCCTGCTCACCGCGCTGAACGAGGCCGCCAAGCTGGTCGGCGCGTTCTCCACGGAAACCCTGGTCCTCTCGCTGGTGTTGATCGCCGTGGCCGCCGCCGCGTTCGCCGCCTTCTGGGTCACCGAAAAGCGCGCGAAGCAGCCGATGGTGGAGATTGTCCATCTGCGCCAGCGCTCCACGTGGGCGCCACTGCTGACCACGGTCCTGACCATGACCGGCATCTTCGCCGTCATCAACGGGATTGTCCCCGCCTACGTACAGGCCGCCGCACCCGGCTTCGGCATCGGCCCCACCGAAACGGCGCTGCTCATCCTGACCCCCTACGCGCTGCTGGGCTGGATCTTCGGCCCGATCAGCGGACGGCTCGCCCCGGTACTCGGCTACACCAATGTGCTGCGCATCGGCATGATCGGCAGCATCGTCTCCCTGGTGATCATTGTGCTGTTCGGCCTGGACAGCCTGCCGCTGATGGTCGCCGCCACTGCACTGCTCGGCATCATGTACGCCGGCACCGCAAACATCATGCTCAACGGGCTCGGCGTGGTCCTCTCGCCCCCGGGCAACCCCGGCTTCCTGCCGGGCATGAACGCCGGAGCCTTCAACCTCGGCGCCGGGCTGAGCTTCCTGGTGCTGCCGGCGGTGCTCGTGGGCACCTCGGCGCTGGGCGACCGCACCTCTTACCTCACGACGGTGGTGGTAGGCCTGGTCATCACGGTCGCGGCCTTCGCCGCCTCGCTGCTGATCCCCAAGCCCGTCGATGCCGAGGTGAAAAAGTGAGTCCGCAAGCCGGACGCATCGTCGTCGTGGGTTCACTGAATGCGGACCTGACGATCTACACGGAGCGGCTGCCCAACCCCGGCGAAACCGTCCACGGCGAAGGCTTCGCCGTGAACCCGGGCGGCAAGAGCGCCAACCAAGCCGTGGCCGCCGGCCGGCTCGGCGGCAACGTAGCCCTGATCGGCGCCGTGGGCGAGGACTCCAACGGGGACATGCTGCTGGCCTCCGTTGCAGGGGCCGGCGTGGACGTTTCCCGCGTGCGCCGCGCCGCCGACGTCGAGACCGGCGTCGCCGTCATTACCGTTGACACCGCGGGGGAGAACAGCATCGTCATATCCCCTGGCGCCAACGGCACCGTAGTTCCCGACGACGTAGTCACAGCCGGGGACGTTTTCGATGGCGCCGCCGTGGTCTGCCTCTGCCTCGAGGTCGGCCTCGACGCCGTAGAGGCGGCAGCAAGATCAGGGCACGACGCCGGAGCAACGGTGCTGCTTAACCTCTCGCCTTACGCGCCCGTGCCGCGAAGCCTGGCCGAACTCATCGACGTCCTGCTGGTCAACGCGCACGAGGCATCGCAGTTCCTCGGCGGCGCCGAAATGCCCTGCGCCGACGCCGCCGTTGCCGACTGGGAGCGGGTGCGCTTGAAGTTTGCGGCGAAGGGGCTGGACCGTGTCGTGGTCACCCTGGGCGCCGCCGGCTCCATCGTGCTGGATTCGCATGCCGAGGAGGGGTGCCGTTTCACCCGGATCGCCCCCACCCAGGTTGACGCCGTGGACACTACCGGCGCCGGCGACGCCTTCACCGGGTCCCTCGCGGCACGGCTTGCCGCAGGGGAGACCCTGGCCGAGGCGGCGGCGTTCGCTTCGGTCGCTGCTGCCCTGGCTGCCACGAAAAAGGGAACCCAGGCCGCGTACCCGCGACTGGCAGACGTGGAGCGTCTGCGGGCTGGCGCCTGACGTCCAGAGACCTAACGCGACGTACAAACGAACGGCGCGGTGCACCGGAAGGTGCGCCGCGCCGTCGTCCTTGGTGAGAGCAAGCTGGGCCGGCACGGCATCACGATGAACGCCGTCGCGCGGGGGGAGATTGCCACCACCGTGACCGGCAACGAGGACGAGGGCACGCACAGCATCGACCGCCCCGGCATCCCACTGGCCAGACCCGGCGAATCCCGCGAGGTCGCCGCCGTCGGCAGCCACGACTGGCGAGGTGTAGGAAACCACCTCGGGCTCCTGCAAGCGCGAGGGCAGACAAGGCCGCCCGCGCCGGTGCACACGACGGCGATTATAAGCCTATGGCTGCAGCAATCCCGGCAGAAACACGGGCGCGAAGGCGCCCGATTCCCACGTCGATACAAAATGAACGTTTGGACGGGAATTAAGACCAGCAACCATTGCCAGCCCCCTAGCGGCGCTGTGACACTAAGTTGCCGCCAAGCAACCAGTGCCGTTCAGGTAGGGGCTGCCGACGGCATTCGCATGCAGTTCCATCGCAATTGATTCGACGAGGAGTCAGGTGAAGAAGACGAAACCAGCGCTCATGGCACTTTCATTGGTTCTTTCGGCCGGGTTGGCGGGAGGCCTTGCCGCCCCCGGTGCTACGGCGGCCGACACCACGGAGACCGTGCAGCAAAGCAGTGAAAAGGTCCTCGGATCGGGTGCTATCACCGTCAAGCGGGACACCTACGGCGTCCCGCACGTCTACGCGGACACGACCCGCGATCTGTTCTACGGCTACGGCTATTCCGTTGCTGAGGACCGGACGTTCCAACTGGAAATGGCCAAACGCGCCGTTCTGGGCACCTCTGCCGAAGTCCTGGGCCCGGACTACGTCGAGATCGACAAGCGCTCCCGTGCCTCCTTCGACCCGGAAGCCATCAGGGAGCAGATTTCGGCCCTGCCCGCCGAAGACCGGGACATCCTCGACGGTTACGCGGCCGGTTTCAACAAGCGCATTGCCGAGGTGATGGACAATCCAGGCGCCCTGCTGCCGAAGCAGTTCACCGATTACGGCTTCGAGCCCTCCCGCTGGTCGGGGTACGACGTGGCGATGATCTGGGTCGGCACCATGGCCAACCGATTCTCGGACAGCGCAGGGGAGCTCTCCAGCCTGCAGGTCCTCCAGCAGCTCACCGCCGAACACGGCGCGGAGCAGGGCCAGCTCCTCTTCGATCAGCTGCAGTGGATCGAAGATCCTACCGCCCCCACCACCGTGCCGCGCGAGGATAAAAAGCGCCCGAACCAGCTGGCCTCGGACAGCCCCTCGCAGATGGCCAAGCTCAACAAAGTTTCCCAGGATCTGAAGGATGACGGCCTGGAGCGGATGAAGCAGTTCGGCGGCGGCGACTGGCCGAACCTACAGCCCGAGGCCAGCAATCTCTGGATCGTCGGCGGCAAGAAGAGCAAGGAGAAAGGCTCGGTGCTGCTCAACGGCCCCCAGTTCTCCTGGTTCAATCCCTCCTACGTCTACGGCATCGGCCTGCACGGGGCCGGTTACGATGTGACGGGCAATACACCCTTCGCTCACCCCACTATCCTCTTCGGCACCAACAAGAACATCAGCTGGGGATCCACCGCCGGACCGCTGGACGTCAACGACGTCTACCAGGAGCAGTTAAACCCGGAAAACCCTCACGAGTACAAGTACGACGGCGATTGGGTACCGATGGAGGTCCGCACCGAAAAGATCGAGGTCGCCGGGCAGGAACCGATCGAACAGCAGGTTTACTCCACCATCCACGGTTTCGTGACCAGCTTTGACGAAGCGAACAACACGGCCTACTCAAAGAAACGCAGCTGGACCGGCACCGAAATCCAGTCCTTCATGGCTTGGATCAAGATCATGAAGGCCCAGAACTGGGAGGAGTACCTGGCCCAGGCGGAGAAGGTGGGCATTACGATCAACTGGTACTACGCCGACAAAAAAGGCAACATTGGCTACGTCTCCCCAGGCAAGCTGCCGATCCGCGCCGAAGGGCACGACCCGCGGCTCCCCGCCGTCGGCGACGGGTCCATGGAGTGGAAGGGAATCAGGGACTTCTCCGAAAACCCCAAGGTCTACAACCCCAAGCAGGGCTATATCGTGAACTGGAACAACCAGTCCGGTGCCGGCTTTAACGCAGGCTCAGGAAACTGGTCGCCAGTGGACCGCGTCAACGAGATCATTGAGCGGCTTGAGGACCAGCAGAAGTTCACGACCGACGAGATCTGGAACATCAACGAAGAAACCTCGTTCGCGGACCTGAACATCCGCTACTTCCGCCCGTTCCTCGAGGAAGCCGTCAAAACGCTGCCCGCCAAGGACCCGGTGGTCCAGGATGTCCGGCTTCTGACAGGATGGGATGGCCAGCGCCGTGACAGTGACGGCGACGGCAAGCTCGACGGCCCTGAGGCAGCGATCATGAACGCCTGGCTGCCGATCCTGTTCGAGGCGGTGCTCAAGGACGACCTGCCGGCCTCCGTTTTTGCCAGCTACTCGCAGGGCACCGGTCTCGCCCGTCCCGCAAACGGCAGCAAGCTCGTCTACAACGCCCTGTTGGGCAAAGACGCCGGCATTTTACAGCACGTCGACTTCTTCAATGGCGCGGACAAGAAGCAAGTCTTGCTGGACACCTACCAGCAGGCGCTGGAGAAGCTCGAGGCCGAACAGGGCACCGACCGCAACAACTGGACCGCGCCCACGCCCCAGCATGAGTTCTCTTACAAGAACTTTATCGGCGTCCCCCAAGCGAACCCGAACGAGAACCTGACCGGGCCGGACTACATGAACCGCGGCTCCCAGAACGACATCGTCTCGCTCTTCGGTTCGCAGGCCCAGATGTGCACCGTCGCCCCGCCCGGCCAAAGCGGCTTCATCGCTCCCGACGGCACCAAGTCCCCGCACTACGCTGATCAACTGCAGATGTACGCGGACTTCGAATGCAAGACGGAAAACCTCTACCCGGAACAGCTCGACGCCAACCTCGAGAGCGAGAAAATACTGAAGTGACCTGTTCGTAGTCGGCAGCAGGCGGTCACCGGCGGTGGCCGCCTGCTGCTTTCCCTATGGGCCTACTGGTTCGTAGCCGACGAGCCAGTGAAGCCCGTGACGATCGATCACCTGGCCATCGGAGGCGCCCCACGGCTTCGGGGCAAGGGGATCGACCACCCGGCCGCCAACGGCGAGCTTGTCGAACCACTCGTGCAGCACCTCGGGCTCGGCCGTCCCGAGCAACGAGAGCATGACGCCCTCGAGCCGGACGCTCTTCTCGCCGGGTGCCGCATCCGATCCGGCCAGGGCGACCACGCCGTTCAGCATTCCATGGGCTATGTGCCCCGGCGGTCCCTCACTGTTACCGAAGTCCTCGTTGGTGTGGAGGGAAAGCTCGCCGCCAAAGATCTCTGCGTAGAAACCCAGTGCTTCGCGGGCAGTGCCGGGGAAACTGATATAGATCTGCGGTGCCGTCATGGGCACAGCATACAGATACGGATATCCGGCAGCGCTGCGGGGCCGGTCCTCGAGGGGAAGACGAAGAGGGATGTTCCCTGCACCGCGGTGCTGGGAACATCCCTCTTGCGCCCGCCCCTGGGCAGGGCGGAACCTACCCGAAGTACTTCGGCAGGGTGCCCTCGTGGGCTTCCTTCAGTTCGGCCAGCGGCACGGAGAATTCGCTCTGGAAGTCCAGCGCGCCGTTCTCGGTGTCCACCACGCCGATGCGCATGAACGGGAAGCCCCGCGCGCCGCACATGTCCTTGAAGCGGACCTCTTCGCTGCGCGCAACGGACACGACGGCGCGTGCCTGGGATTCGCTGAACAGCAGCGTGAACAGGTCCACGCCGTCACGCTCGCAGACCTCGCCCAGGCCGATCCGGGCGCCGACGCCGAAGCGCAGCGCCATCTCGGCCAGGGCGGCGGCCAGGCCGCCTTCGGAGAGGTCGTGGGCGGCGTCGATCATGCCGTCCCGGGAGGCGTTGATCAGCAGCTCGCCCAGCAGCTTCTCGGCGGCCAGGTCCAAGACCGGGGGCTTGCCGCCCAGGTGTCCGCGCAGGTTGGCCCACTCGGAGCCGTCCAGCTCGTCCCGGGTGGTGCCCATCAGGTAGATCGCCTGGCCGTCCTCGCGCCAGCCCGACGGGGTGCGGCGGCCGACGTCGTCGAGCTTGCCGAGCATCGCCACGACCGGGGTCGGGTGGATCGGGGTGTTGCCGGTCTGGTTGTACAGCGAGACGTTGCCGCCGGTGACCGGGACGCCCAGTTCCATGCAGCCGTCGGACAGGCCGCGGACCGCTTCGGCCAGCTGCCACATGACGTCCGGGTCTTCCGGGGAGCCGAAGTTCAGGCAGTCGGACACGGCCATCGGCACGGCACCGACGGTAGCGACGTTCCGGTAGGCCTCGGCCAGAGCCAGTTGCGCCCCCTGGTAGGGATCCAGGTAGGTGTAGCGGCCGTTGGCGTCGGTCGCCAGGGCAACGCCGAGACCGGTTTCCTCGTCCACCCGGACCACTCCGGCGTCGTCGGGCATGGCCAGTGCGGTATTGCCGCCCACGTAGCGGTCGTACTGGTTGGTCACCCAGTCCTTCGAGCACATGTTCGGGGATGCCATCAGTTCCAGCACCGCTGCCTTGAGGTCCTCGGCGCTGGCCGGGGGGTTGGCGCTGGCCACGGAGGCGCGGAAGCTGCCGGCCTGGACCCGGTCCTGCCATTCCGGGCGGGCGTAGGGGCGGTTGTAGACCGGGCCGTCGTGGGCGACGGTGCGCGGATCGACGTCGACGATGGTCTCGCCGTCCCACTTGATGACCAGGCGGCCGGTGTCGGTAACCTCGCCCAGCCAGGAGTATTCCACGGCCCATTTGGCCATGACGGCCTCGAACGCCTCGACGTTTTCGGGGGAGACGACCGCCATCATGCGTTCCTGCGACTCGGACATCAGGATTTCGCCCGGCGTCAGGGTCGGATCGCGCAGCAGCACCGATGTCAGCTCAACGTCCATGCCGCCGTCGCCGTTGGAGGCCAGTTCCGAGGTGGCGCAGGAGATGCCGGCGGCCCCCAGGTCCTGGATGCCCTCGACCAGCGAGCCCTTGAACAGTTCCAGGCAGCACTCGATGAGCACCTTCTCGGCGAACGGGTCGCCGACCTGGACTGCGGGGCGTTTGGAGGGCTTGGTGTCGTCGAAGGACTCCGAGGACAGGATGGAGGCGCCGCCGATGCCGTCGCCGCCGGTGCGCGCGCCGAACAGCACCACCTTGTTGCCCTTGCCGGAGGCGTTGGCCAGCCGGATGTCCTCGTGGCGCATGACGCCCACGGCCAGTGCGTTCACCAGCGGGTTGCCCTGGTAGACGGAGTCGAAGACGACCTCGCCGCCGATGTTCGGCAGGCCCAGGGAGTTGCCGTAGCCGCCGATGCCGGCGACCGCACCGTGGACCACGCGGGCGGTGTCCGGGTGGTCGATCGCGCCGAAGCGCAGCGGGTCCATCACGGCCACCGGACGCGCGCCCATGGAAATGATGTCGCGCACGATGCCGCCGATGCCGGTCGCGGCGCCCTGGTACGGCTCCACCATGGTCGGCGAGTTGTGCGACTCGATCTTGAAGGTCACGGCCCAGCCGTCACCCAGGTCCGTCACGCCGGCGTTCTCGCCGATGCCCACCAGCATGTGCTTCTTCATGTCCTCGGTGACCTTGTCGCCAAACTGGCGCAAGTGGACCTTGGAGGACTTATAGGAGCAGTGCTCGGACCACATCACCGAATACATGGCCAGCTCGGCGGCGGTCGGGCGGCGGCCCAGCACCTTGACGACCTCGTCGAACTCGTTGCGCTTCAAGCCCAGCTCGGCCCAGGGCAATTCCGTGTCCGGAGTCTGGGCGGCATGCTCCACGGTGTCGATGTTGAACTGGCGCCCCTCGACGCGTTCGACGGCGTCGGCGGCCCCGCCGTAGCTCTGCACGTGCTCATTGCGGGCCTCGGCCTCGGTTTCCAGCCGGGTATCCACTGATGTGCTGGTCGGATTGGTCTCGGTCATTTACTTGGCACCTGCCACAATCTTCGTCAAAACGGAGGTGAAAATTCCCAGGCCGTCGGTGCCGCCGCGCAGCGCGACGTCACCGAAGGCGGAGGAGTCCGGGCCGAAGCCGGCCTCCACGGCGTGTTCGGGGTGCGGCATCAGGCCCACCACATTGCCCGCGGCGTTGCTGATTCCGGCGATGTCGCGGCGCGACCCGTTCGGGTTCCCGTCCGCATAGCGGAACACCACGCGGTTCTCCGCTTCCAGCTCGTCCAGGGTCTTCTCGTCCGCGACGTACTGCCCGTCCTGGTTCTTCAGCGGCACCACAATCTCCGCGCCCGCTTCGTACTGGCTGGTCCAGGCGGTGGTGTTGTTCTCCACGCGCAGCCTTTGGTCGCGGCAGAGGAAGTGCAGGTGGTTGTTCTTGATCATCGAGCCGGGCAGCAGGTGTGCCTCGGTCAGCACCTGGAAGCCGTTGCAGATGCCCAGCACCGGCAGCGGATCGTGCTGCGCGTTGGCGGCATCGGCGACCTGCTCCATCAGCGGGGCAAAGCGGGAGATCGCGCCGGCGCGCAGGTAGTCGCCGTAGGAGAAGCCGCCGGGGATAATCACGCCGTCCACGCCCTGCAGGTCATGGTCGCCGTGCCACAGGCTGACCGCCGTGCCGCCGGCAATCCGCACGGCACGGGCCGCGTCGCGGTCGTCCAGCGTGCCGGGGAAGGTGACGACGCCGATGCGCGCGCCCGAGAGGCCGGCATCGGGGGCGGGCGAGAAGTCGCCGATCAGGGGAGTCTCAGTCATTATTCGCCGGCCCCGATGGTCGCCTCGGTGATGACCTCCACCCGGGTAACGTCTTCGATCACGGGGTTGGAGAGCAGCGTGGCGGCAGCATGCCGGGCCTGTTCCAGAAGTTCCTCGGTCACCTCGCCGTCAACCGTCAGTTCGAAACGCTTGCCCTGGCGGACTTCGCTGAAGCCGGCCAGGCCCAGGCGGTTCAGCGCGCCGGCAATGGCTTTGCCCTGCGGATCAAGGATTTCGGGCTTGGGCATGACATCAACAACGATCCGGGGCATCCGGCCACTCCTGTGCTTGGATTGTGCTCTTCAAACGAAGCGAGGCGCGCGGAACTCAGTGCAGTGTCAATCCAACAATTGGTGCCGTCTCACGCTGACCCAGCGCTCCGCGAGCTTGCAGCACCATTCTACCGGCATCACGGGGTGCTGATTTTACGGGACGACGACGGCGGAACCCGGCAAAAACCGTGCCGTTGACGAGCGGGGCTCGTAGCATGGCTCTATGACTGAAAAGCCGCAATCCATGCTGCTGCCCATCCTGGCCGCCGTCGTGCTGGGCGGCCTTGGGCGGATGGTCATCCAAACGAAGCGCGAAGACCGGCGGACCGCCCGTGCCGCAAGCCAGGATCTTGACCGCCGGGTGAGCGACATCATGCGCGACGGCCGGCGCTGACCTGGTCGAGGCTGCGCTGGCTGACACCGCCCTCGTCGAACATCAATACGTCGAGCCGGGCTTGGGCGGGCAGCCGGGTGCCGCTGCCAGGCTCAGGCTTCGCCGGCGCGGCTGCCCAGCAGGGCGGCCATGGCGTTCCACTCTGAGATCTTGCACCCGTCGGTGAGGGAGAAATGCTTGTTCACCTCGCGGCCGTTGAAGGTGCCGGTGACGTGGGCCTGCTGCGGACCGCCGTATTGCTGGGTGCAGAGGCGGTTGGGATCGGGCAGCTCGAAGAAGACCTTGTCCCCGTGCTTGGCCAGCGCCGCGCACGCCGCCTCCGCGTCGCTGACCGTGGAACCTGCGGCGGGACGGGAATCCCGGCACACCAGCACTTGCTCAAACCGGGCGGTGCTGTCCGCGGAGGTCAGCATGATGGATAGTTCGGCGTCCACGGCCACTCCTTTCTGGTCGTCTGTCGGGGCGGGCTCCGATGGGCCAGGTTCCGACGGGGCCGGTTTCGAGGGTGCGGGTTCCGACGGGGCGGGCTTCGAAGTGGCGGGTTCCGAGGGGGAAGAGGTGCCGCCGTCGCCGGGGGACGCGGGAACCTCGATGCCGGGGGAAGGTTGCGGCTGGCCGTCTTGGGCGCAGGCCGCCAGCCAGGGCAGGAAGAGCAGGCAGGACAGGAGCACGGCCGCTTGACGGGGTGCCCGCTCGGGCCCCGGACGCTTCGCCTCAACCGCCATGATCAGTCCTCCGTTCGGATAATTCCCGGAGCGGTGTGCCGCGCGCCGGCACGGTGCGACGACGAGTCCCCCTCCGTCCCACGGTCAGGCGCATCAAGCGCCTCCAGCGCATCAAGCGCTTCCAGGAGCCGCAGGCGCAGCACCTGGGCCTCGTCGGCAAACGCCCGCTGGGCCGCCACGTACTGCGCGCGGCCCTCGGTGGTCTCGATCCTGACCGGTTCGTAGCCCCAGCCCGAGAGGTCGTAGGGCGAGGCCCGCATGTCCAGCTCGCGGATCCGCCAGGACAGCTCGAAGCAGTCCATCACCAGTTCGCTGGGCAGCGCCGGGGCCAGCTTGTAAGCCCACTTGTACAGGTCCATGTTGGCGTGGAGGCAGCCGGGCTGCTCCATTTGCCGCTGGTTCTCGCGGGTGGGCTGCAGCGTATTCAGCGGTACGGCCTGCGGCGTGTAGAACCGGAAAGCATCAAAGTGCGAGCAGTTGATCCGGCTGCTGTCCACCACGCGGTCCGTCCCATCGGCGCCGAGCCGCAGGTCCAGGTAGTCGTGCCGGACGCCGTTGAGCCGCGACTTGTAGGCCATCGCCCATTCGTGCAGCCCGAAGCAGCCGAACCGGGCCGGCCGCGACGCCGCACCGGCCAGGATTTCCCGCGTGAACGCCACCGCGGTTCCCCGCGCCGCAAGGAAAGCCTCCGCGTCGAAGGTGACGGCACCGGCGTCGTGCTCCACACCCGCCGTGCGGCACTCCGCGGCGTTCAGCGCCCGGTAGAACTTCCACCCGCGGCGCTCGCCGGCGTCGGCGCCGGTCAACACCACGCCCGCGCCGGGATGCCAGCGCAACAGCTGGCCCGGCTTGAGGCTGTAATAGGTGAAGAGGAAGTCTTCCACCGGGTGTTTCAGCCCGGCCGAACGGCGCTGCAGGTACGGCTGGGTGAAGCGCCGGGCGCGCTCGCGGTGGGCCCGGGCGCGCGGCAGCCACTGCTCCGGTTCGAGCACCCGGAGCCGGTCGAGGAGGACCTGCCGCGCCATAGTTCCATTGTTCCAGCCGACGGGGCAGATTGGCACCCGGCTTATAGCACCGCCGGCCTCGGCAGGGAAGTACCCGCAGGAGATTTCCGCCGCGGCACAGAAAACTAGGGTGAAACGGTTCTTTCAGACCTCCCGGTGCGGTACTTTGATCCCACAGACGCACCAATGTGGCTGTTGTCACAGTTGGGGATGGGGCCGGCCTCGCACGCCGGGGAAATCCAATACCCTGTGGGCCGTACGGCCCACAGGATAGGCATTCGGCTGCGTCTGCGGGCCGTCCAAAGCGGTCGGTCCACCGGATGAAAGGCATTTCCTTCTCATGACACAGCAAAGCAGCAGCTTTGTGCACCGGCAGGGATTGCGCTCTGCCGCAGCACTCGCACTGGGGATACCGCTGATCCTCTCCGGGCTTGCCGGCCCGGCGGCGGCCGCACCCGCCGACATTGCGCGCACCATCACCTCGAATCCGGACGGGCAGCAGGCCGTCTACGAGGACGGCCGCTACATCGTGATGCTTTCGGGCGATCCGCTGGCCACCTATGAGGGCGGCGTGTCCGGCATCGCGGCAACGAAGCCCGCGCCCGGCGAGAAGCTGAACGCAAACAGCGCCAACGCCAAGAAGTACCGGGCACACCTGCAGGAGCAGCAGAACGACGTCGCTGCCTCCGAGGGCGTGAAGATCGGGAAGAGCTTTACGACGGCGGTGAACGGCTTCGCGGCGGAGCTGACCGGGCTGCAGGCAGCCGAGCTGGCCAAGAAGACGGGCGTGGCGGCGGTAGCTCCGGACGAGCAGCACCACCCGGACTACTCCAGCACTGATTTCCTGGACCTGCCCGGCGGCAACGGCGTCTGGGCCGAACAGTATGGCGGCGCGCAGAACGCCGGCAAGGGAACCGTGGTCGGCGTGATCGACACCGGCTACTACCCGGAGAGCGATTTCCTGGCCGGCGAGGAGGTCAAGCCGCTGAGCGGCAAGGCCAAGGTCGGCGAACCCTACCTGACGCCGGACGGCAAGATCGCCATGCTCAAGGCGGACGGCAGCACGTTCCTGGGCGAATGCCAGCCGGGCCAGGAAGGCTCCGGCTTCGACGGCACCGAATGCAACTCCAAGGTGCTCAGCGCCCGCTACTACGCCGACGACTTCCTGGCCTACGTCCCGCCGGGAGACAGGCACCCGCAGGAGTCCATCTCCCCGCTGGACATCGCCAGCCACGGCACCCATACCGCCACCACGGCCGCCGGCAACAGCGGCGTGACGCAGACGGTTGACGGCCGCGACTTCGGCACCGGCAACGGTGTGGCTCCGGCCGCCAAGGTTGCCGTCTACAAGATTTGCTGGGAGGACAACGACGACGCCACCGGCGGCTGCTACACCTCGGCCTCCGTGTCCGCGATCGAGCAGGCCATTCTCGACGGCGTGGACGTGCTGAACTACTCCATCTCCGGCAACAACAACTCCGTGCTGGACCCGGTGTCGGTGGCGTTCCTGAGCGCGGCCGAAGTGGGCGTCTTCGTCTCCGCCTCCGCCGGCAACTCGGGCCCGGCTCCCGCCACCGTCAACCACAGCGCGCCCTGGGTGACCACGGTGGCCGCCAGCACGTTCTCCAACGAACTGCAGGGCACCGTTGAACTCTCGGACGGCACCAAATACCGCGGCACGTCCATCATGAACCGAGAGGTTCCGCAGACGGCGCTGATCCTTTCCGCCCAGGCGGGTGCGGCCGGTGCCACCGGGGACGAGGCACGGTTGTGCTACCCCGGCAAGCTAGATCCGGCCAAGGTCGAAGGCAAGATCGTCATCTGCGACCGCGGCGTGATCGCCCGCGCGGACAAGTCGGTGGCCGTCGAGCAGGCCGGCGGTGTCGGCATGGTGCTGGTCAACGTGACGCCCGGGTCGCTCGACCTGGACCTGCACGCCGTCCCCACCGTGCACATCGACGACCCGTCCATCAAGGAGAAGGTTGCGGCAGATCCGTCGCTGACCGCGGCGCTGCGCGACCGTGACACCACGGGACTGCCCCAGAGCCCGGTCCCGCAGGTCGCCGAGTTCTCCTCCCGCGGTCCGTCCACCGCGGTGGACTCGAACCTGCTGAAGCCGGACGTTGCGGCCCCCGGCGTGAACGTGCTCGCCGGAGTTTCCCCGGTGGTTGGCGGCGAAACCAGCGGCTTCATGTCCGGCACCTCGATGGCCGCACCGCACGTGGCCGGCCTCGGCGCGCTGCTGCTGGCCAAGAACCCGAAGTGGTCCCCGGCCACCGTGAAGTCGGCGATGATGACCACCGCCGGCGACCTGGTCACCGAGGACGGCTCGGTGAACGAAGACCGCTTCGCCACCGGCGCCGGCCACGTGGATACCGCCCGCATGGGCGATCCCGGCCTGGCCTACGACGCCGATGTCAACGACTGGCTGGGCTTCATCCAGGGCACCGGCGTGGACCTGGGTCTGAAGAAGCGGGACACCGTCGAATCCAAGGACATCAACGTTCCGTCGTTCGCCCTCGGGAAGCTGGCCGGCAAGGTCACCGTGGAGCGCACGCTCACCGCCCTGGAGCCCGGCACCTACACGGCGGACGTGGACCTGCCGGGTGTGAACGTGAAGGTCTCGCCCGCGAAGCTGACGTTCAAGAAGGCCGGCCAGGAACGCACGTTCAAGGTCACCTTCGAGAACGCGGACGCGCCGCTGGACCAGTTCACCATGGGCGAGCTGGTTTGGACCGAAGAGGGCAAGGCCGGCAAGCCCGGCGCCGCCCGGGGCGGCGGGCAGCACGTGGTTGCCTCACCCATCGCCGTCCGGCCGGTCACAGCGGTGGCACCCGCCAGCGTGGCGTTCGCTTCCGATGGCGGTGACGGCACCGGTTCGATCGAGGTCACTTCGGGCACCAACTCGCCGATCGACCTGGCGGTCGAGGGCCTGGCCAAGGCCAACGCCACCGAGGTGGAGAAGGTCCCCGGACAGCCAGCCGTGATCGGTTCCAACGGCAGCACCGGATATGCCCCGCAGGCGGTGCCGGCAGGTGCCACGCTGGCGCAGTTCTCCATCACCGCGGCCGACCCGGGGGCAGACTGGGATCTGTACGTCTTCACCCCCGCGGGCACCGTGATCTCTGCGGCCACGGCCTCGGCAAGCGAGTCCTTGGTCATCAACAATCCGGCACCGGGCACCTACTACGCCATCGCGCACCTGTACAGCAGCCCGGACGGCAAGGCGAGCAAGGGGACCATCGACACGGTGGCGCTGAGCGGTGACGCCGGCAACCTGGCGGTCAGCCCGGATCCACTGGAGCTGGCCAACGGCGAGACCGGCACGGTAACCGCCGCCTGGTCCGGCCTGACCGCCGGCAGCTGGGTTGGCCTGGTGAAGTTCGGCGACGGCTCCTCCACGGCGGTGACTGTCAACGTCTCCGGCAACGGGGCCGCCGCGCAGGCGCCGGCAGCTGAAGGTGCCGCCGTGATAGTCGACGGCAGCGTCTCGACCCAGCCCGGGCAGCGCTCGGGTCGTTAGCGGAACACGCGGTCCTGGCCGCTGACAACACCTGAACAAACGGGAGGGAGGCCGGTGGAAACGTCCACCGGCCACCCTCCCGCCGCATCTACCGGCAGGGACCGTGCCTCGGCGCTAGTCTTTGGCCGCCCGCGCGGCCTTGATCAGCGCATGCATCGAGGCGTTCAGCTCGCGCAACTGCTCCCGTTCGAGCCCTAAACGCGCCAGCATGGTGCCGGGCACGGCCAGGGCCTCCTCCCGCAGCGCCTCTCCGGCGTCGGTCAGGCCCACGGCCAGCGCCCGCTCGTTGCCTTCCACGCGCTCCCGGGTCACCAGCTCGGCCTGCTCCAGCCGTTTGAGCATGGGGGACAGGGTGGCGGGTTCCTGCTGCAGCGCCTCGGACAGATCCTTGACCATCCGCGGGCTCTGCTCCCACAAAGCCAGCATCATCAGGTACTGCGGATGCGTGAGGCCCAGCTTCTCCAGCACCGGCTTGTAGGAGGCCACCACGCTGCGCGATGCCACCGACAGCGCGAAGCACAGCTGGTGCTCCAGCAGCAGGTCGTCCGTCGTCCCCGCCGTCGCTGTCACGGCCATCACTCTCCATAGGTTCGTGCGCTAATTGTTCATGCCCTATTCTGGGGTTAAGCGCCCACATAGTCCACCGGGCACCGGAAGAAGGATCACGCACATGGCCGAGAAGAAGTCCCGCGTCAACGCGTTCATGCGGGCGACCGGAAAGTTCCGCATCGTCTTCGGCCCGGCCCAGAAGAGCGGCGTGGACCATCCCATGACCGAGGAGAACAAAACCCTGCTCAAGCAGCGCGAGGCAGAAGCGTCGCAGTGGGAAACGGTCACGCGGGCGGACGGCAGCACCTACATCGTGCCGAAGAAGCCGGCCTAGGCGCGCTCTATTCTTGCGTACCGGTCCTCGTTAAACTGATGCCACGGATTCTTCTGAGCAAGAAGGTGATTCAGATGGCTGGAAATGGGCGTTTCATGGACCGCTTCATGCGCGCCACGGAGAAGGCGGCGAAGGTCTGGGGCCCTGCCGATCGGATCGAGTCTGACTCCCCGGTGGTGCACCGGCACGACGCGGCCGAGAAGGCGTCGGAGGAACAACTGGCAGAGATCGAAGTGGAGCGCGGTCCCGGCCACGCCTACGCATACCGCAGGCCGCGCAAGGCCTGACACACGACGAAGGGGCCGTCAGCCAACTGCTGACAGCCCCTTCACGATTCCGCCGGTACGGCGTCAGCGGCCGGTGCCGCCGTAGACCGTGGCTTCCTCATCGGTGTCCAGGTCGAAGGCCGCGTGCACCGCGCGGACCGCGGTGTCCAGCAGATCGGCGTGCGTGACAATCGAGATGCGGATCTCGGAGGTGGAGATCATGTCCACGTTCACGCCGGCCTTGTGCAGGGCTTCGAAGAACTTGTAGGAGACGCCGGGGTTGGAGCGCATGCCCGCGCCGATCAGCGAGAGCTTGCCGACGTTCTCGTTGTAGAGAATGCCCTCGAAGCCCACCACGTCCTGGGCCGCGTTGAGCGCTTCCAGCGCTTCCTTGCCCTCCACCATGGGCAGCGTGAAGGAGATATCCGTCTTGCCGGTACCGCGGGTGGAGATGTTCTGCACGATCATGTCGATGTTCGAGTGCGCGCCGGCCACGATGCCAAAGATTTCCGCGGCCTTGCCGGGAATGTCGGGCACGCCCAGGATGGTCACCTTGGCTTCGGAGCGGTCGTGGGCAACGCCGGAGATGATGGGCTGTTCCAAGGGTTCTCCCTCTTGAATCTTGATCTTGTCGTCGGGGTCGGGCAGTACCCAGGTTCCCTCGTTCGTGCTAAAGGACGAGCGCACGTGCAGCTTCACGCCGAAGCGGCGCGCATACTCGACGCAGCGCAGGTGCAGGATCTTGGAGCCGGAGGCCGCCATTTCCAGCATCTCCTCGCTGGAGATGGTATCGATCTTCCGGGCGCTGTGCACCACCCGCGGATCGGCGGTATAGATGCCGTCGACGTCCGTGTAGATTTCGCAGACGTCGGCGCCCAGAGCGGCCGCCAGTGCCACCGCGGTGGTGTCGGAACCGCCGCGGCCAAGCGTGGTGATGTCGTTGCTCTCCCGGCTGATGCCCTGGAAGCCGGCCACGATGGCGATCTCGCCCTTTTCGATGGTCGTCATCACCCGGTGCGGCGACACGTCGATGATCCGTGCCCGGCCGTGGATGGCGTCGGTGACCATGCCGGCCTGGCTGCCGGTGAAGGACTGGGCCTTGGAGCCGAACTCCTGGATGGCCATGGCCAGCAGCGACATGGAGATGCGTTCGCCGGCGGACAGCAGCATGTCCATTTCGCGGGCGCTGCTGTTGGAGGAGACTTGGTCGGCCAGGTCAAGCAGTTCGTCGGTGGTATCTCCCATGGCGGACACGACGACGACAACTTGGTTGCCGGCGGCCTGGGTGTCGACGACGCGTTGTGCCACGCGTTTGATCCCCTCCGCGTCCGATACTGAGGAACCGCCAAACTTCTGCACTATCAGGCTCATGTGTTCTCTAAACAACTCCTGGGTTGGGGCCCGGACTGCGGCCGCTCGGGGCGCGCCGCCGGGCTCATGGATTGCTGCCGCGGGTCCCGGCTGCGCACCGCGCGGCAACCGCCATTCTAGCGCCGCAGGGGGTGCTGCAGAGAATGCGGGCGGGCAGTATGACTGGCCCGGGTAACAACGACGACGGTGCCGGGCGGGTGTCAGGTGAGGGCGCGGCGGCCTTCGAAGGCGCGGCCCAGGGTAACCTCGTCCGCGTACTCGAGGTCGCCTCCGACCGGCAGGCCGGACGCCAGGCGGCTGACGGGGATGCCGATGGTCTTGAGCATCCGGCCCAGATAGGTCGCCGTCGCCTCGCCTTCGAGGTTCGGGTCGGTGGCGATGATGATTTCCTCGATCTGCCCGTCCGAGAGGCGGCTGAGCAGCTCACGGATGCGCAGTTGCTCCGGGCCGACGCCGCCGATCGGATTGATGGCGCCGCCGAGCACGTGGTAGCGGCCCTTGAAGGACCGGGTCCGCTCAATCGCGATGACGTCCTTGGACTCTTCCACCACGCAGATGGCCGTCGGGTCCCGGCGCGGGTCACGGCAGATGTTGCAGGTGTCCTGTTCGGAGACGTTCCCGCAGATGGAGCAGAACTTCACCCGCTCCTTGACGTGTGTCACGGCGTCAACGAGCCGCTTCATGTCGGCCGGATCGGACTCCAGAATGTGGAACGCGATTCGCTGGGCGGACTTCGGGCCGATTCCAGGCAAGCGGCCGAGCTCGTCGATCAGCTCCTGGACAGCACCTTCGTACACTGAACCTTCAATCTCCGCGGGCGGTTAGGAACCGTCGAGGCTTCGTTCTTCGATCAGGCGTCCGCCGAGGAGCCTTTCAATGGCAGCGCGGCCCACCAGTCCGGAATCTTCGATGGCCTCGTCGTCTTCGCTGGGGATGTCCTCGACGTACTTCAAGTTTAGGTCACGGGCTGCCGGGGACGGCGCCGCGGCGGCCGATGTTGCCTGCGTGGCCTTCGCCTGGTCCAGCAACTGCTGGTAGCGGCTGCGCTTTTGCCCGGCCATGTGCCGGTCCGGCGTCGTTTCCCATTCCTCGGCAGGCGGTTCGTCGTTGGCATACGGGATGTCGTCGTACGGAGACGGCTGTACCGGAGCGGAGGGGGCGGACGTGCTTGGTTGCGCCGACAGGGGGCCGGTGGGGTGCGTGTTCGTTTGGGCGGCAGCCCCGGGCACCGCCGCTGCTGGGACTGCGGAAGATGCTGGGACTGCGGGGGCGGGGAAGCCGGCCAGCGCCGGACCGGAGTGGTTCGAAGCCGATGGTGCACCGGCTGCCACGGGGACAGCGGTTGGAGCCCCCGGGGCTGCCATCCGCTCGGCCAACTTCGCAAACACCGGCTTCTCCCCGGGCAGGGCCGGCGGTCGCTGGCCATTGCCGGAGGCGCTGTTCGGCGACTCGGCCGACGGCGCTGACGCGGCGGTGGCTGCGGACATGCCGCTGGGTGCTGATGCCCCTGACGCGGCGGTTGCCCCGGACATACCGCTGCGGGC
Source organism: Arthrobacter sp. Y3221114 (assembly GCF_059092625.1). Lineage (NCBI taxonomy): Bacteria > Bacillati > Actinomycetota > Actinomycetes > Micrococcales > Micrococcaceae > Arthrobacter > Arthrobacter sp. Y3221114. The sequence goes on along the minus strand of NZ_JBNHHW010000004.1, from coordinate 370,289 downwards.
TGATGCCGCGGTGGGCGCCGACAAGCTTGAGGCGGCGGAGATAGCGCTGGGGGCTGAAGCGGCGGTGGGCGCCGACAAGCTTGAGGCCGCGGAGATAGCGCTGGCGGTTGAAGCCGCGGTGGGCGCCGACATCCCGCTTGCTGCCGAAAGGCCCGCAGGCGCGGGGACCCCGTTGGGGGCAGCCGGACCGGAAACAGTCGAAGCAGGGGACTCGCCGGATCTCCCAGACAACGCAGAGCCACCCGAGAAGCCGGAGGCGGAGCCAGCCGACATCGCCGAGCCAACCGGCGTGGCCGGGGCACCCGGAATCGCCGGTTCAGCAGAAGGCGCAGAAGGCGCCGAGCCGGGGCCGGCCGTGGAACCGGCCATCCCGGCAGCGGCCGGTGCGGGCTGCTGATGAATGGCTTGCCCAACCGGTTCCGAAACCGGCGCGGGCGCACCTACCGTCGCGGCGTTGGCGGACCAACCTCCGTCTGCCGGCTGCGGCCGGCTAGTAGGTACTTTTGGGTTTGACTCACCCGCTGTCACCGACGCGTCTTCGACGGTTTGGATCTGCAGGTCGATCCCGAGCACTTGCTGGATGGCCTGACGCACGTTGTCCGCGTGGTCGCCGTTGTTGAAGTTGGTGGCAGAACCTTGGTTCTTGAAACCGAGCGTCAGCGCCGTGTTGTCGAGGCTGAGCGGCGAGGCATTGGTGCTGACGTTCATCCACGTCACCTTGCGGATGCCGCTGAGGGTGTTCAGGATCTCCGGCCAGGCGCGGCGGATCATCTCGATCTGCCCGGAGGCCTGGGGACCGGCTTGGCCCTGGTGCGGAGCTTGTGCCGGTGGCGCGGCCTGTTCGGGGCGCGCCGGAGACTGTTGGGCGGGAGCCTGCCCGTGTGGTGCAACCGGTTCCTGCCGTGCCGGTGTCTGCTGCTGGGCCGGGGCCTGCGCCCGGGGTGCGACTGGTTCCGGGCGCGCCGGAGCCTGCGGTGCTCCCTGCGTCCGCGTTCCGGGCTGCTGCGCCGGGGACTGGTCCTGTGCCTGGGGCCGCTGGTCGGACGCCGCTGTCGGCGCTGCCGTGTTCCGGGGAGATTGAGTCGGCTGGCCCGATGCAGGAGCCTGGCTGCCAGCCGACTGAGCGGGTCGCGGGGCTTCGGGCGCCGGAGCCTGCTCCGGCATGGCGCCCCAGCTGCCACCCCAGTCCGCCGAGCTTTCGCCGGAGGATCCTGCAGCAGCTTCCTGCGGACCGGCCGCGCCGGACGTGACCTGCACGCCGGCGTCCTGCCTGCTGCCGTCGCGCGGGTTCCCGAACACCGACGACGGGACGGTCGGACGGCCGGGGTCGGCGGCGGATGCCGGAGCGGAAGGCGGCTGGGCGGAAGACGCTTGGGCCTCGGAGCCGGCCGCAGCCGGAGATCCGGAGCTTCCGGCCGACGCAGGTGCCGTCCCCCCGGAGCCAGCGGGAGCTCCGCCGTCGTGCTGTTGGGCAGGCTGGCCTGCGGGCTGGGAGTTGTTGGCGGCGGGAGCAGCGGGACCCTGCTGGTCTTCCCGTGGCCAGTCGGTGGTGCTCACCCGCGGGGGAGTGACGCGCTCCGCGTCCGGTCGGGCGGGCTCGGCCTTGTGGGCGTTGGCTCCCCGGAGCGCGGCGCGCGCAGCCTCGGGCCCGGAGAGCGGGGGCTCCGCGGCGGCATGCACGGGGGGCGCCTGCCCCTGGCCGGCTGCCGGGGAGGAAACCGGGGCCCCGCCGTAGCTGAGCCGGCGCTCAATCCGGTCCACCCGGGCCGCGACGCCCTGCTCGCCCTGGTCTGCGGCGGGCAGCAGGATGCGTGCGCACAGCAGTTCAAGGTGCAGGCGCGGGGAGGTAGCGCCCGTCATCTCGGTCAGCGCCTGGTTGGTGATGTCCGCGGCCCGGGAGAGTTCGGACGCGCCCAGCTGGTTGGCCTGGGTCTGCATCCGGGCGATCTGGTCTTCCGGGACGCCGCGCAGGATCGCGTGGGCGCTTTCCGGCATGGCGCGCACGATGATCAGGTCGCGGAAGCGCTCGAGCAGGTCCTCGACGAAGCGGCGCGGATCGTGGCCGGTCTGCACCACGCGGTCCACCGCGCTGAACACGGTGGAAGCGTCACCCGCGGCAAAGGCGTCGACGACGTCGTCGAGCAGGGAGGCATGGGTGTAGCCGAGCAGGGAAACGGCCAGTTCGTAGTCCAGCCCGTCCGGTCCGGCACCGGCCATCAACTGGTCCAGCACGGAGAGCGAGTCGCGGACCGAGCCGCCGCCGGCCCGGATCACGAGCGAGAGGACACCCGGGGCCACCGGAACGTTCTCCTGCCGGCACAGCAGTTCCAGGTACTGCATCAGCGGTTCCGGCGGGACCAGTCGGAAAGGATAGTGGTGGGTCCGGGAGCGGATGGTGCCAATGACCTTGTCCGGCTCCGTGGTGGCGAAGATGAACTTGATGTGTTCCGGCGGCTCTTCGACGATCTTGAGCAGGGCGTTGAAGCCGGCCGACGTGACCATGTGGGCCTCGTCGATGATGAAGATTTTGTAGCGGTCGCGTACCGGGGCGAAAGTGGCCCGCTCGCGCAGGTCGCGGGCGTCGTCCACGCCGCCGTGGGACGCGGCGTCGATCTCGATGACGTCAAGGCTGCCGGGTCCGCCGCGGCCGAGTTCAACGCAGGAGTCGCAGGTGCCGCAGGGGGTGGGCGTGGGGCCCTCGGCGCAGTTCAGGCAGCGGGCCAGGATGCGGGCCGAGGTGGTCTTGCCGCAGCCGCGCGGGCCGGAGAACAGGTACGCGTGGTTGACGCGGTTCTTCTGCAGCGCCGCCATCAGCGGGTGGGTGACGTGTTCCTGCCCGATAACGTCCGCGAAAGTGTCCGGGCGGTAGCGACGGTAAAGGGCTGTACTCACGATCAAACCCTATCGGTTGAAACTGGGCCCGTGCACGCCGAAACGGCCGGGCTGGGGATAGGCAGCATGGGGGTAAGTAAAGACCCCTCATGCACCTGACAGAGCCCGCTTACCCTTGCTACCTTCCGGTCCTGGGGGAGTTCACAGGATGACACCGCATGAGGGGCCGACGAACAGTCTACCCGACTTCGGGCGGCGGCCCGAAATCACTGCCGGGGCTCGTCGGGGAGCCGGCGGCGGTGTTGGGGGCGGCGTCGGGAGCATCCCACCAGCGCAGCACGCGGGAGCATCGCAGCGTGGCCCAACGGCCAATGTCCTCGGCCGTCCAGCGGAACCACATCCGCCCCGGATACGGGCGGTACCCGCCCCAGCTGCCCGGGCTGCGCCGTCCGTGGGCCACCACTTTGATGGCGGGCGCCATCCGGTCATCGTGCGGGCAGCCCTCGGCCCGGAAGTACTCCAGGCCGCGCAGGATGTCGTAGTGCCACTGCGGCGGGAACCGGAACTGGGACAGCGAAGGATGCGCCACCGCCCCGGTCCGGTGTGACCGGTAGAGCGAATGCATCAGCAGGAATTCGCGGCCGCGGGCCTCGGCAACGTCCACCCTGACCGAGCCGCCGTTGTGCCGGTAGGCCGACAGCGCCTCCAGCGTACTGATGGTGGTGTGGAACGAGGCGTGCTTGGCCGGTGAGCTGTGGGCCTCGCAGTTCCAGCCGCCGTCGTCCAGTTCCTCGGCCAGCAGCCACGACACTGCCTTGTCGATCCGCGGATCGCCGTCGAGCCGCTGGCCCAGCTCGGAGCCGACCAGCACGGCCATGGCAGTGATGCAGTTCTCGGCCCGGTCCTGATGCCGGCCGAAGGTCAGCCCGCCGTCGAAGTACTCTGCCCCGTCCAGCAGCCTCCGGCAGCCGGCCACGGCCTGCGGGTGCCCCGGCGGCAGCCCGAGCCAGTGCAACAGCAGCAAGGTGAACATGGTGGAGGTCCATTTGGGGTTGTAGAGGCCGCCGCCCCAGCTGCCGTCCGGGTCTTGCGCCTGCAGCAGCAGCGCGCCCCAGCCGGAGCCGGCGATTTGGGCTTGCGCGGCCGCCACTTCGCCTTCCGGCGCGTCGCAGAGATCGCGCAGGGTCTGGAACCGGATTGACGCATCCCCGGCCAGCAGCCAGTCCAAGATGTGTGCCGGTGGCACGCTGCCTACCGCTGACTCTGTACCGGTGGCCATGTTGTTCAGTCCCCTTGGAAAAGGGCCTGCCCCCAGCCCTTCACCTCACCCATGGCGTAAGTTTGCCACTGCCGGTCGCAGCCTTCCAGAGCTAAAGGGCGGAGGTGCCCGCCGGGTCTCGGATTCAATTTTTGAGCGCGTCCCGGTCCGGGTTGCGACCGTCTCCGGTGAGCTTTGATCGCCCCGCCTCAGCCACTGGACTGCCGTGCCCCAGCCCCTTGGACTCCCGCCCAGCCCCTTGGCAGCGCGCGACCGAGCTCTTCGGACTCCCGCGCCGCAGCCCCGTGGACTCCCGAGCTCCAGCTCCTTGAACTCCTAGGCTCAGCCCCGGGGCTCCCGCCCGATTCGGCACATAGGGCCGCTTTCGGGTACTCTGGTATCTGCTCTTGTGAGCAAACATCTGGAGGATTCGCCTAGCGGCCTATGGCGCACGCCTGGAACGCGTGTTGGGTTCACGCCCTCGGGGGTTCAAATCCCCCATCCTCCGCCAGCAAGAAAGCGGCTCTGACTAGGGAAAACCTAGGCAGGGCCGCTTTTGTTTTGCCTCGCAGGAACTCCCGGACCCCTGATAGGAGTGGGCTCGCGAGTCGGATCGGCGTTCAGTGGGCAGTGCCTACTATTTCCCTCAGTGCACACACGTGCCCGTCGAAGGCGTTCCGCCCGACTGGGGTGAGAGTCACCCAAGTCAGGCGGCGCGCATCCTTGCGCGCCGCCGATGCGGCCTTGGTCAGGCTGACGTATCCGGCCTCGGCCAGGGTCTTCAGGTGCTTCGAGAGGGTGGCGTCCGAGACGTCCAGCGTGTCACGCAGCACAGCAAAGTCCATCTGCTCCACAGGCCGCAGTACTCCGCAAATCCGTAACCGTAGCGGCGCGTGGATGACGTCGTCGAACCGGGCCCTAATCACGACGCAGCTGTTCCAGCGCCGAGCGGTAGGCAATTCCTGCGAGCCACGTAACCAGGCCAAAGGCGCACAGGCTGGCCAGCGCCACGGCCCAGCCGACGCCCAAGGAAACCAGGCCGAGTGAGACCGAGAAAAGAGTTAGGCAAACCAAGAGGACCGCGATCCCAGCCATCACGGCGCGTGGGCCCATCTTACGGAATCGGATTCCGGTTTCGCGGCGGATCAGGTGAACAATCACTAGAACGGCGACCAGGCCCAACCAGCCGGAAGCCGGGGGCTCGTAGTTCTCCCCGGGGGTGGCTGTCGCGGCTCCTGCCACCCACCAGGCCGCCACGCCCCCGAGTGCGGCCAGCAGTGTTTTGGGAACGCGCACGCCGTCGGCCAGTGCCTGACGGTCGGAAGCGAGGTTGCGGAGGCTGGCAGCGGCCTCCTCGACCGACGGGTGCCCGTCAAAGTTATTTTCCATAACGGAAAGTCTACAGAATGACTTTCCGCTCCGGCAAGGAATGCGCGGCGTGGTTGAGTGCACGGATGGAGCAAGCGCCGGAGCCGTGCGATGCGTTGGGGTGGCTACATCAGTCAGCTTTTGTCCATGTTTAGGCCTAACTGTCCACGTTTTGGAGAACGACAAGCCCCTGACCTGCGGGTTTATTCGAGGGCCGTTTTAAACATGGACAGTTGCGACCCGTGAGTCGCGCCGTCAGGCCTGCTGCCGGAGCCGGGCGAGGCGGCGGCGCGCGGCGGATTCGCTGGGACCGGTCTTGCTCAGGCCCAGCCGGACGACGCCGAGGACGATCTGGGTGGCGGGCTTGATGAGGATCCGCAGCGGCAGGGGGGTGGTCGGCCGCAGCCCCAGCAGGCGGCGGTACTCCTCGGGCAGCGTTTCGACGGCGGCGGCGAACAGGATGCGGTAACCCAGCCGTTGAGAGCGGGGCAGTGGTGGCCGCCGGACGAATTCCACCGTCTCTTTCATAGTGGGCGACGCGGCGAGCTCCGGGGCGAAGCCGGCCAGTTGGGTGCGCAGTTCCGCGTAAGTTCGGGGCGGATCCGTGACGTTCATGAGTTCACCAGCCTTCGCCCACTCGGCCACATAGCGGTCCGGACCACCTGGGAGCCTTCGGCCGTAGGCCAGATGCGCGGTGACAAAGGCGTCCGTGAAGGTCAGGTGCACCCAGCGCAGCAGATGGGGATCGTTGGCGTAGTACGGCTGCTGCCCGCCGGTGGAGTCGGTGTAGGTGCCGCGGACGCGTTCATGCAGGCGCAGCACCAGGTCGCAGGCGGAGCGCGCCGCCGCGGTGTCCCCATAGGTGACTGTGAAAATCCACCGGATGGTGTTGGCCAGGCGCCCCAGCGGATCCTCGCGGTAGGCGGAGAAGTCGTGCACTCCGGCCAACGCGCCGGGATGCAGCGTTTGGGTGAGCAGGGAACGGATGCCGGCAACCAGCGTGGGCATCGAGCCGTGGACAGCCCAGACGGCCGAATCGGGCGCGAAGTAGCCCTCGTCGTCGCCGTTCTCCAGATCCAGCTCCCACTGCGGGACCGTGTCGCTCTGTCCGGAAAATGTGCCGCGCAGTTCGCCGCGCCAGCGGGTCAGGATGTTGCCCACACAGCCCATTATGGGTGAGCGGGAACGGCAGCGCACTGGGGGTGGGGAGAGCCTGCACTCAAAAGAATGGTGTGTGCGAAGTCGACTTCGCACACACCATGGGGGACATCAGCCCGGAGGCTCGGAAGCTCGGGAAACCCGGGGGTCCGGAGCCTTGCAGCCCCGGAAGGCACGCAGCCGAAGGCCCGGCTCGGCGGCCCGAGCCCCCGGAAAGCAGCCCGGCAGCCCGACCCGAGCTTGCGCGCTTACTTCTTGGCGAGCAGCTCCGGGTAGTACTTCTCGGTCACGTCCGGGTGGGCGCGGAGCCGGCCCTTGAGCATGTTGGCGCCGAAGCTGGAGAGCATCGGGTTGGTCGGGTCGTCGGTGCGGCCGCGGGACTCGGCCTTGAGCTCGTCCGGCAGCGGGACCGGGTCGATCACGGCATCCAGGCGCGGAGACCAGAAGAACGGCACGGAGTAGCGGTCCACGCCGGGCGGCGGAGCCTGCACGCGGTGGACGGTGGCGGTGATGTAGCCGTCGGTGGCCACCTCCAGCATTTCGCCCAGGTTCACGACCAGGGCACCCTCGATCGGCTCGACCGGCAGCCACTCGTCGGACTCTGGCGGCCGCACTTCAAGCCCGCCGACCATGTCCTGCAGCAGCAGGGTGACGAAGCCGTAGTCGGCGTGCACGCCCACGCCCTGGTCGCCGGCTTCCTCCACGACGCCGCCCACGTAGTGCACCAGCTTGCCCATCCAGTGCGGCGTGCCGGCGAACGGTTCGTCGAAGTAGTCTTTCGGCAGGCCCAGTCCGACGCCGATGGCCGAGAGCAGGTCATGGCCCACCGTGGACATCAGCTCGGCCCAGGCCATGGCCTTCTCGCGCAGGTCCGGCTGCACGGCATCCGGCCACTGGTTCGGGCCGCGGAGCAGCCAGTACTTCTGGTCCTCGGGGTAGTCGGCGACCGGTTCGCTCTCGGGCGAGTAGTCCAGCTGCTCGCGGGCATCGGCGCGGCCCTGCGTCCGCTCGGTGCCCATGCGGGTGTAGCCGCGGAAATGCGGGGAGTTTCGGTTGTCCAGCTTCAGCCGTTCTTCCAGCGGCAGCTCAAAGAAGCGCTTGATCGCGTCGAAGAGCTCCGCCACCTGGCCCTCGGCAGCGCCGTAGCCGGTGATCTGGAAGAACCCGACGCGGTGCGCGGCGTCGCGCAGCTGGTCGATGAAGTCCGGGTTGAAGCTGCCGTCCGCCAACCGGGCGGTGCTCATGTCGAGTACTGGAATGCTCCCCTGAAGTGCGTTCATGGAAGGCAGACTAGCACCGGGCCCGGAGTCAATTGTTACGGACGTTACGTTTTGCTGCGGCCGCGAAGTTTCGCTTGACTCGCAAGCGAAATCGGCGTGGAATGCGCCCCGTATTTCGCCGTGTTACGCCCCTACAGCGTCTGGGCGATTGCCGCCCACGTACGCAGGAACGCCGCGCCGGCCTCTTCGTGCACGGCCTTCGGGAAGCCCAGGTGCGCCGCGGTCAGCACCGGGTACGGCTTCTGCGGGACCCCGTCGTCCGGGCGGACATCCACGTGCAGCACCGCGTGCCCGTTGTGGTGCAGCAGGTCGGACATCGCGTAGTCGGTGCGCGAATCGCCCATCGTCCGCCAAGCGTGCGGCACCACGCCGTCCGCGGCCAGCATTTCCAGCGCCCGCTCGGCTCCCAGGTCCTTGCCCAGCTGCACCGACTCGATGTCGGTGGCGATGATGTTCGGGTCCACCCGGTAGTCAATCCGGTCGTCGCTGTCCGGCAGGTGCTGATCCAGGCGGGTGGCACCCATGCCGAACCTGCTCATCAGAGCCAGGACCTCGGCGTCGAACTTTTCCTGCACCTGGCGGTACTCCCGGTTTTCCGTTCCCACCACCTGCTCCACGGAGACCATGGCCCGCTTGGTTTCGTCGAAGAACATGTGGCTGGAGTAGCCGGAGCTGACCAGCTTGCGCACCTCGGCGGCGAACTCCTGCGGCGGGGCCAGCGAATGGTCCACGTGGACGGTGCCTGGGCCGGCCGCGGTGAAGCTGAACCAGACGGCGCCCTTTTCGCACACCGCATAGCAGCGCACCCCCGGCGGCATCCCGGCGGCCAGCATCGGCTCCATCACCTGCTCCCGGATGAACAGGTCCGACCGTCCGGTGTTGAACACAATCGGCCAGCCGCGTTTGGCCATCACCAGCAGCGAGTGGATGATCTCCGAGGGCACCGTGCGGGTCACCGGCGAGGAAACCGGGCCGTCGACGTCCAGCAGCAGTCCGATGGGCGGCTGGTCCGGGCGGGCAGGGAGACCGGCTGTGAGGCTCATGGTCCCAGTATGACGGGGCGGCAGGGCCGTTTGCATCCCACCAGTTTTTCCCAAGCCCGCGCGGCAAGGATGAGTGCCTACAGGCATGGGGGACGGGAAGCGGTAAAGCAATGACGACGCTCTATGGGGATAGCGCGGTCGTGCCGGGGCCGGACAGCAGCGCGAGCCTGCCGTCCGGCCTTTCGCGCCGTGTTTTTGGGGTACTTGTTGGAGCCGGCGTCGCGGGCGTGGCGGGGGGTGCAGGCCTGCTCACGGCCAGCCACCTGCGGGCGGGCAACCTGGGTTCGGGAGGCGCGGAAACGTCCTTCGGGAGCGTGCGACTGGTGTCCGCGGAGCGCCAGCATCGGATGGCGTACGACGGCGGTGTTCCCGCCACGGGCGCGGAGTCCTCCGCTGCGGCGCGGCCGGCAGCGGCCGGCGCTGCTTCGGGTCGGGGCACTGACCCGGGTGGATTCGGGCACGCCGGCCACGGTGCCATCGTGGCGGCGGCCCCGCAGCCGGCAAACATGACGTGGGGCGACCACCTGCTGGTGGAGCTGGAGGTGCAGAACGCCTCGGAGGACGAGGTGCTGTTCGCCCCTGGACAGCTGCGGCTGAGGGTCGGCGACGGCGGCCCGACGGTGACCAACCGGGACTCGGGGGACGCCGTGGCGCTGGCGCCCGTCAGCGCCGAGCGCTTCTGGATCAGCTTTCTGGTGCCGGCGGACGCGCAGCGCTTCTCCGCGGAGTTCACGGATCCGTGGCTGCATGCGGCGCCGTTGCAGCTTGGCCTGCCGCGGGTGGCGATTAGGCCCGGGTGGCTGAACGAGGGCGGCCATCATGACTGAGCACGTGCCGGAGCCGGACCGCGGCGCCTTGGGCCAAGACAGCGTGGGCCAGGACAGCGCGGGCCGGGACAGCGTGAGTCCGAACAGCGTGGGCGAGGACACCTTGGGCCAGATCGGTGCCGGGAAATCCGGCGTCGGGCGCTGGGATTTCCTGAAATACGGGGCAGCAGCCGGACTCGGCGCGCTTGCCCTCGGCGGGACGGGCAATGCCGCCGCTGCGGCGCAGGCCGCGAGTGCCGCCGCGGCACCGGCGCCGGCAGCCGCCGCCGCTGCGCCGCTGGCAGGTGTGCGGCGCGCCCCAACCCGGCGCTCCGCCGTCGTGCCCATCCCAGGCGTGCTGGACCTGTACATCAACGAGGGCTACCTGAAGATGGTGGATGACTCGCTGGTCTACCACCGCGGTTTCGGCGACCGCCCCACAGGCCTGCGGGACGCCTCGCCGAGCCTGGCCGTGACGCCCAAGGTGTTCACCGCCGACGGGCGGCTGGTGGAGTCGCGGAGCTATCCGCTGGGCGCGGCGCTGCCGCCGCGCGGCACCCCGCAGCCATACGGCCCGGACCCGGCGAACCCCGGGCAGTACTTCATCCGCCGCAACCACTGGGCCAGCTACTTCCCCGCGCGCAGCATCATCGCCGAGGTCGGTTCGACGCTGCGCTTCCGGGTGCACAATCGGCTGGCCAAGGACCATGAGTTTGTCCTGCACGACGTCGGACCAGGCCACGCGGACGCCCGGACCGGTCCGATTGCGCCGGGTGGGAGCGCACTGCTGGAGCTGCCCTGCCCGCCGGCCGGCTCGTACATTTACAGCGATCCGACCAACGCGCCGGTTGAGCGGACCCTCGGGCTCTTCGGCGCGCTCGTGGTGATGGATCCCGTGCGCCAGTGGGACATCACGCCCGGCAGGGCCAGCTTCGAACGGCAGTGGGTTTGGATCTGCCACGCGGTGGAGTCGAACTGGGCTGCCATCGAGGCCGCCGGCGGCACCGTTGACCCGCTGCAGACCAAGGCGGTACCGCGGTACTTCACGCTTAACGGGCGCAGCGGCTACGAGTCGCTGGCGATGACCCGGAACGAGGCGCTCAACCTGGCCAGCGACGAGGAAACCCTGGTCTCCGGGTATCCGCGCCAGCTCGATGTGCGCCAGTTCGGCGAAGGCACCGCCGCCGGCACCCTCCGCGGCGGCCAGTTGGTGCGGCTGATCAACCCCGGAATCGTGTACCACCAGATCCACTTCCACGGCAACCACCTGTGGACCGTGCGGCGGAACAACTACCACTGGCCGCGGCGCGACGGGTACGTGGACCAGCAGGGCCACGTGGTGCTGCAGCAGTGGGAGGACGTGGTGGAGCTGCAGCCGATGGACCGCAAGGACTGCATCATGCCGGTCAAGCGGCCGCCGGATGCCCTGGATCCGGTCTGGTTCGCCCGGACCACCGACTGGGAGTACCCGATGCACTGCCACGCCGAGCCCTCGCAAACCGCCGCCGGCGGCATGTATCCGGGCGGGCTGGTGGCGCACTGGAACCTGAAGGCACCGATTCCCGGGGAGGGATGATGAGCAACCCGAGAGTCCCCTTGCGCGCCGAGAGCCAAGCCGCGAAACGGGCCGAAGAGCAGCGCAAGCGGGCCGAGGCCGAGCGGAAGCAGGACGAAGCTGCCCGTCGGCGCGAGGAGGACCGGAAGAAGCGGGAAGCCGAACAACGGAACAGGAAGACGGCGGACAACCGCAAAGACGGGGCCAGGTCCACGCCCAGCGCGACGCCGAAACCGACCGCGACGCCGAAACCGAAACCGAGCGCGACGCCGAAACCGAAACCGAGCGCGACGCCGAAACCGACCGCAAACCCGAAGCCGTCGGCGACACCCCGTCCCACGGCGACGGCGGCGCCCACGTTGGAACCGACCACCTCGCCCACGGGCCATCCCACCGCCGCACCGACGCCGAAGCCAACCAACGAACCAACGGAGGCACCGACGTCGTCCCCCACCGGGGAACCGACCCAGCCCACCGGGCAGCCGACGCCGAGCCCGCGTCCCACGAGCGACGACGACCGCCCGCGCCACCGCTTCCGGAGCCAGGTGGACTTCAGCTCGGACCAGTTGGATCTGGACCGCCCGGTGACCGAGTTCCGGCAGACGCCGCATTCGTCTGTCTACCTGGAGGTCTTTAACCGGGACCTGCGGTTCGACGACGGCGCGCAGTTTGAGATGTGGAGCTTTGACTCGAGGGAGTCGGGCCGCGGCTTTCCCGGCCCGTTGATCCGGCCGTTGGAGGGGCAGATTTTCCACGCCACCGTGCATCCCTCTATGGGGCCGCACACCATCCACTGGCACGGGCTGGAACCTGACCCGCGCAACGACGGCGTCGGCCACACCTCATTCGAGATCGGCGGCACGTACACGTACCAGTGGGCGCCGGAACCGGGCCGGCCCGGAGATCCCAACTACGGCGCGGCCGGCACCTACTTCTACCACTGCCACGTCAACACCGTGCTGCACGCGCAGATGGGGATGTTCGGCCCCGTGATCGTGGATCCGGTGGTGCACCCCGACTATCCGGTGACGCCGGGGGCGCGGCGGGCGTTCGTGGACGGGCCGGAGTACGACATCGACACCGAGTCCATGCTGATTCCGTACTCGGTGGATCCGCGCTGGCACGAGATGCACCACGCGGCCGGGCTGTCCGGGGAAGACGTGGGGCTGAACCGGTACGAGCCCAGGCACTTCTACCTGATGGGCGGCGAGCTGATCCGCCGGCGCTCCGGCGACAACCGGGTGTGGAGCCTGTCGGCGCTGCGGGCCAACGTGGCCGGCGGTGAGAAGAAGCCAACGCTGCTGCGCATCCTGAACGCCAATTACCTGCCCAACCGCATGTACTTCACGACCGTGGACGGGGAGCCCGTGCGGATGGCCGAGCTCATCGCCCACGACGGCCGGCCGTTCCGTGACACCTCCGTCCCCGGTGCGCCGTCACCGACCTGTCGGGAGTCCGGATACCCGCTCATGACCGACGTGCTGGCCTTCGGGGCGGCCGAGCGGTACGACGTGATGCTGCATCCGCCGGAGCGGGGGGAGTACCGGCTGCGGGTCGAGTGGGAGGACTGGATCACCGCCGAGACCGTGGGCGTCCGCGAAGTGCCCATCACCGCGGCCTGACCCGCGTGGAGGCGCCAGACACCCCAACACGTGCAGCACGCGGTCCGTAACCTTTTGGCTACGGGTCCGCGGCACGCTGGGACGCACGTTTCCTTCGCGGGCCGACTTCCTTAGGCTGGGTTGGTGATCTTCAAAGCCGTGGGCGATAGCCGCCCCTACCCCGAACATGGCCACGTCAGCCCTAAGGACTGGGCCGAGGTGCCGCCGCGCCAAGTGCGCCTGGACGAGCTGATCACCACCAAGTCAACGCTTAACCTCGATGCCCTGCTGGCCGAGGACTCCACGTTCTTCGGGGACCTGTTCCCGCACGTGGTGCAGTGGCAGGGGAACCTTTATTTGGAAGACGGACTGCACCGCGCGGTCCGCACGGCGCTCCACCAGAGGGCCGTGCTGCATGCCCGGGTCCTGGTGGTCGATGACTGAACCCAGCGTTCCGCCGCCACCCCGACGCAAGCCCAAGCAGATACTGAGCTGGCAGGGCCAGCGCGTCATCACCGAAGAGGATCTGGACCGCGTCTTCGTTGACGACGGCAATGTGGAGAGACCGCACGTCTACTACCGGCGGATCCTGCACGGGGTGGTGTTGGTGCTGCTGGTCGGCCTGGTCATCGCCGCGGTGCTCGCGGCCCTGGCCGTCGCCCGCGGCGACCTGAAGGTCCCCGGCTGGGGTCCGCCGCCGCCCCCGGAACCGGTCACCTGCCCCACCGGCACCTACGACTACCCGGACAACGGTTCGTTCCGGCTCAACGTCTACAACGGCACTCAGCTGGAGGGCCTTGGCAGCAAGGTGGCCGCCGCGTTGTCCGACCGCGGCTACGACATCGGCTCCGTCGGCAACAAAACCTTGAGCGTCTACGGTATGAGCGCCGTCGTCGTGTCGGGCAAGGCCGGCGAAGCCAACGCCTTCAATCTGCAGCGGAACATCCCTGACTCGGAATATGTGGCCGATGACCGCACCGACGACAGCGTGGACGTGGTGGTGGGCGCCGGCTACAAGGAACTCGTGCCGGCCAACCGGGTGGACCAGACACCGGGGACGCTGAGCTGCCCGCGGCTGTCGCCCGACGCCAGCGAACCGGCGGAGCAGGAGTAGCGCTTCACGCACGACGGCGGTGCCTGGCCTGGGTGCCCGCCTCACCGCCGCGACGGGTCGTTTAGGCGCCGACGGCGCCGGTGGCACCCTTCCGGCGGCCGTGCACGAAGTAGTAGAGCACGGTGGTCAGCACCATCACCCCGGCCAGCAGGGCGTACATGCCCGGGTAGTCGAGAACCGGAACCAGCGTGCCCAGGATGATGGGTCCGAGCCCGGAGCCGACGTCGAGCATCAGGAAGAAGGTGGAGGTGGCCGTGCCGATGCGTATGGACGGCGACACCTTCACGGCAATCGCCTGCGCGCCGGACATGACGGTGCCGAAGCCGATGCCGCTGAAGATCGCCGAGCCGATGATGGTCAGGAGGGTGGGGTCCGGGATCAGCAGCGCCAACCCCAGCACGAAGGAAATCAGGGTGGGGTACATGACGCTGTTGTCGCCGCGGCGGTCCTGGATCCGGCCGGCGAACAGGCGGGAGACCAGCACCGCCCCGGCGTAGACCAGGAAGAAGACGCTGGCCGCGGCGGTGGAGCCCCGCGACTCGGCGTAGGAGGTCAGGAAGATCAGGATGCCGGAGTAGGAGGCCCCGGCCAGCAGGATGATGCAGGAAATGGGTAGGGCCGCCGTCTCGAAAATGTCGCTCAGGCTCATCCGGAACCGGCCGGACCGCTTCGCCGCGGGCAACTCCGGCACTCGCAGGAACAGGGCCACCACCAGGGCAACCACGGAGGCGGCGGCGCAGAAGTAGAACATGGCGTCGTAGTTGCCCAGCCCCGCCAGCAGCACGCCCACGAACGGGCCCACCGCCGTCGAGAGCGTGGTGGACAGGCCAAAATACCCGGTTCCCTCGCCACGCCGGGTGTGGGGGATGAGGGTCTGGGCCGAGGCCGCCACCGCGGTGGTGCCCGCACCGAAGGCCATGCCGTGCACGATGCGGAGCACCAGCAGCCAGGCCAGTGAACCCGTGGGAATGTACAGCAGCGAGGCGGCCACGAACACGGCCATGGTCACCAGGATCATCTTCCGGCGGCCCACGACGTCCAGCAACCGGCCGGCGAAGATCCGCGCGATGACCGAACCGAGCACGAACGCGCTGGACGTGAAACCGGCGGCGGTGTCGGAGGCCTGGAACCGGTCCACGGCGTAGAGCGCCATGGTGGTCATCAGCATGTAGAAGACCAGGGAGATGAACAGGTTGACGACGATGGCCAGAATGAAGTTCTTGGTCCACAGCCTCGTCGGTTGCTGATCCATCCCGCTATCAGTCCTCTCTCAATCGGGCCGAAGCCTCGGCCAGCCATTGCCAGTACATGCACCTGCGCACGCGGATGGAACCGCAGTGCGCAGCCAGGGGTGCTTCGCCGCGGTCGTCCAGGGGACGCGGTCGCCACAGTTAAGGGGAGCGGACCATCGCGGGACGGCGGTGTGCCGCCAGGCGATGCAAAAGGGTCCGTGGCAGAATCCTCGGCGACGAGGTGCCAAGCCTTTTCACTCTACTGCGGGTCCCTGTTTCACGCTGGTGGGCAGCGATATGAGCTTCGACACGGGGAACTCCAAGCGTGGGCCCCGGTGCACCCTTCAGCAACGTATCGTTTCGGGAGCCCGGCAACCGTCCCTCACAGCACACAAGAAAACCGGCGGGCCGCTCAGGAAGGCAGCCCGCCGGTTCCGGTCGGTCAGGTCAGTTGCAGCCGTCGGGACCGCACACCGCGCCGTCGTCGGTCTTCGACTGCGGCAGCACGGTCAACGGGCTGCGCTCGTTCCACGCCTGCCGGATCGCCTGCGCGAACGCCTCGGCGGGCTGCGCCCCGGAGATCCCGTACTTGCGGTCCAGCACGAAGAACGGCACCCCGTTCACGCCGAGCTCGCGCGCCTCGGCGATGTCGGCGCGGACCTCCGCGGCAAAGCGGTCGCCCGCCAGGGTTTCGCGGATCTCCGCTGCGGGAAGACCCAGTTCGACGCCGATGCCCACCAGGTACTCGGCGTCGCCAATGTCTTTGCCCTGCTCGAAATGGCCGGACAGCAGGGCTTCCTTGGCCCCGTCCATCACGCCGTGCTCCTTGGCCAGGTGCAGGAAGCGGTGGGCGGTGAAGCTGTTGGCAACCACCACGGAGTCGAAGTCGTAGTTCAGGCCCTCGCCGGCGGCCTGCGCCGTGACGTGGCCGAACATCTGCTTGACCTGGTCCTGGGGCATGCCCTTGATCCGGGACAAGTAGTCGGTCTCGGTGCCGTCATAGTGCTCCGGCAGCGTGGGGTCCAGCTGGTAGCTGCGCCATTCGACGTCGATCTGGTCCTTGTGTTCGAAGCCCTCCAGGGCCGTCTCGAAGCGGCGCTTGCCGATGAAGCACCAGGGGCAGGCAATGTCGGACCAGATCTCAATCTTCATGGACACGTCAACAAAGAGTGCGGGCCGGCTATTCCGCCGGTCCAGCTCGCGGCTGATCCCGGGAGCGGAAGGAGATGCGGCCCTTCGGCTGAGGCCGGACGGGGGATAAAGTGTGCTCACCGGCCGAGTGCCTGCTCGCCGGCCAAATACCTGCCCACCGACTCTGGATCAGGAGGGCGACATGGCATCTGACGCACCAGGCGGCACCGGCCACGTGGTGCTGCTCGGCGATTCGGTGTTCGACAACGCTGCCTATGTTGCCGGGGGCCCCGACGTCGTGACGCAGCTTCGGGGGCTGCTGCCGCGCGGGTGGCAGGCCACGCTCCTGGCTCTCGACGGCGCCGTCATCAGCGGGGTCGCCGGCCAGCTCCGCTCCCTCCCGCGGGACGCCACGCACCTGGTGATCAGCGTCGGCGGGAACGACGCCCTGGGATTCGCCTACCTGCTCAATGAACCGGCCGTGTGGGCGGCCGAGGCCCTGGCCATGTTCGCCGATGCCCAGGACAAGTTCGGCGCTGGTTATGCCGGGATGCTAGATGCGGTGGCGGCCACCGGCCTGCCGACGGCAGCCTGCACCATCTACGACACCCCGCCCTCAGGCCCCGACCAGCGGATCATCAGGGCGGCCGCCGCCCTGTTCAACGACCACATCACCCGGGCCGTCTTCGCCCGGGGGCTGGCGCTGGTGGACCTGAGGCTCATCTGTCCCGAAGACGACGACTACGCGAATCCGATCGAACCCTCCGTCCAGGGCGGACGCAAGATCGCGCACGCCATCAGCGCCTACCTGTTCCCCGAGCAGGCCGCCCCTCGCTCCCTGGTCATCGGGGCCTGAGCTACTGCTCCGCCGGCGTCCGCGACGGTTCCGCGGCCACGTCCACGCCGGTCTCGTCCACCAGCTCCGCGCGGCGCCGCCCGGCGCCCTTGATGCCGAAGCGGTAGGCCACGAACAGCAGGGCGATCCACGCACAGCCCACCAGCAGCGCCACCCGGGTGTCCGGCATGATGCCCAGCAGCACCACGATGAACACCATGAAGCCCAGCGCCAGGTAGGACGCGACGGGCCAGAACGGCACCGGGAATTCCGACGCCGGCAGCCCCTTCCGGGCAATCTCCCGCTTCATCGCGATGTGCGAGAGCAGGATCATCAGCCAGACCCACACGGTGGCGAAGGTCGCGATCGACGCAACAATCAGGAACAGGGACTCCGGCAGGAGCGCATTGAGCACGACGCCGGCCAGCAGCACCGCGGCCATCGTCGCCACCGTCATCCACGGCACCCCGTGGCGGGAAATCTTCGCGAAGGCCTTCGGCGCGTGGCCCTGCTCGGCCAACCCGTACATCATCCGCCCCGCGCCGAACGTGTCGGAGTTGATCGCGGAAATGGCCGCGGTGATCACCACGGCGTTGAGGATGTGCGCGGCCGCCGGGATGCCCAGCATGTCGAAGATCTGCACGAAGGGGCTGGTGGAACCGTCGATCCGGTCCCACGGCGCGATCATCATCAGCACAGCCAGCGTGCAGACGTAGAAGAGCAGGATCCGCACCGGCACCGTGTTGATCGCGCCGGGGATCGCCTTCTTCGGGTTCTTTGCCTCGCCGGCCGTGATGCCGATGGTCTCAATTCCGCCGAAGGCGAACATCACAATGGAGAAGGAGGCCAGCAGCCCCCAAAACCCGTTGGCGAAGAAGCCGCCGGACCCCAGCATGGTCTCCAGACCCGGGTTGGCGCCGTCCGGCAGCCCGAAGCCGAAGATGATGATCGCGGCGCCGCCGGCAATCATCGCGATGATCGCCGCGACCTTGACCAGCGACAGCCAGAACTCGGTCTCGCCGAACACCCTGACCCTGACCAGGTTGAGGGCGGCGATGAAGAACACGACGGCGAGGATCCAGATCCAGCGCGGCACCTCGGGGAACCAGAAGCCCATGTAGATGCCGAACGCCGTCACGTCTGCGATCGCCACAATGGCCATCTCGAACGCGAACGTCCAGCCGGTGATGAAGCCGGCGAACGGCCCCAGGTAGCGGCTGGCGTACTGGCCGAACGATCCGGAGACCGGGTGCCGCACGGCCATCTCGCCCAGCGCCCGCATGACCAGGAAGACCGCGGCCCCGCCGACGGCGTAGGCCAGCAGCACGGCCGGGCCGGCGGCCTGGATCGCGGCGGCGGAGCCGTAGAACAGCCCGGTGCCAATCGCGGAGCCGAGGGCCATGAAGCGGATGTGGCGGACAGTCAGGCCACGCGCGAGCGCGGACGCGAATTGCGGCATCGGAGAAACTACCTTGCTGGAGGGAGACGGCCGGTCAGAAAATGCGGCCAATCAATTCTACGCCCGGCCCGCAACCTCCGTGGGCCACCCCCGGTTCCACCCGCACCCCGCTTCCACGGTCGGCAGGGTGCGGTCCTTTTGCAGTGGACGGGTCGGCAATGGCAGAATTATGCTGTCCACGACGTCAGGTCGCGGACTTTTTCTGTCTTTGATCTTGAGAGGATCTGATGTCCACTCCCGGTGACAGTCCGGGGCATAGTCCATGCCCCCTGCTGACCCTCGAAAATACTCCGAGAAACGCAGCAGGGGGTGTTTGTAAGTGGAACTAATGTCGATCCTCGGTGGCCTCCTCCTGATAGCTGGCTGTGGCTTGTTCGTTGCGGCCGAGTTCTCCCTGATCACGGTCAACCGCAACGCGGTCAGGGACGCCGCAGCCGCCGGTGACAAGAAATCCGTCGGTGTCTTGAAGGCGATGAACACGCTGTCCACCCAGCTGTCCGGCGCCCAATTGGGCATCACGCTGACCAACCTCGGCATCGGCTTCCTCGCCGAACCGGCGATTGCCGTCCTCGTATTGGGCCCGCTCATGGATGCAGGGCTGGCGGAGCCGGCAGCCCGCTCCGTTTCCATCACTATCGCCTTGGTTCTGGCAACGGTCTTGACCATGGTTTTCGGCGAGTTGGTTCCGAAGAACCTGGCGATCGCCAAACCACTGGCCACCGCACGCGCCGTTTCAGGCTTCCAGCGCGGATTCAGCGCCGCGACCAAGCCACTGCTCGTTTTCTTCAATGGCACGGCCAACAAACTGGTCCGGGCGATGGGCATTGAGCCGCAGGAAGAACTCGCGTCCGCCCGTTCCGCCGAGGAGCTGACCGTTCTGGTGCGCCATTCGGCCCGGCAGGGTGTACTGCCGGTGGAGACCGCCGAACTGGTCCGCCGGTCGTTCGCGTTCGGGGCCCGCCGTGGCCACGACGCCATGACTACCCGAACGCGGATAGTTTCTGTCGCCCCCGATCAGAGCGTTCAGGAGATGCTCGACATCGCCGCTGCCAGCGGCCACTCACGCTTCCCCGTCATGGAGCCCGGTTCCCATGAGGTGCTGGGTATCGTGCATATCCGGCGCGGCCTGGCCGTGCCCTTTCCCGACCGCGGCCGCCGCACCGTCACCGAGATCATGGATGCCCCTACGCTGATCCCGGACACCGTTGAACTCGACGACCTGATGGACACGCTGCGGGCCGGCGGCCTCCAGATGGCAATTTTGATCGATGAGACCGGTGACGTCGCTGGTTTGATCACCTTGGAGGACCTCGTCGAGGAGCTCGTGGGTGAAGTCTTGGACGAACACGACCCCGACGACGGCAGTAGTGAACGGCTGCCCTTCGGTGTGTGGCGTCTCGACGGCGCGCTGCGCCCCGATGAGGCGACAGAGATCTTGGGTCACGCCATTCCGGACGGCACCGAGTACGACACCATCGCCGGCCTGTTTACCCTCCACCTGGGCCGTATCGCCGAGGCCGGAGACACCGTCGAGTTGGCGACGGAGCAGTCCCATGGCCACCCGGCAGCCAAAATCGAGCTGCGCGTCGAGGAGATGGACGGTGCAAGGATTTCGAAGCTCCTGGCCACCGCCACGCCCCTTGGAACCGAAGAAGAGGGCCGCTAAATGGATGCCACCGGAATCATTCTGACCATCGTCCTGCTCGCCGCGAACTTCTTCTTCGTCGGCGCCGAGTTCTCCCTCATCGCCGCACGCCGAAGCATTATCGAGCCCCGGGCAGAACAAGGCGGACGGGCCGCCAAAATGACCCTGTGGGCCATCGAGAACGTCTCGCTCATGATGGCCGGCGCGCAGTTGGGCATCACCGTCTGCTCCCTGGCGCTGGGCTACGTCACGAAACCCATGGTGGTTTACGCCCTCGAAGGGCCCTTCAGCGCCTGGGGAGTCCCGGCCGCCTTGATCGACCCGATCGCCTACGCCATTGCCTTGAGCGTCGTGACGTTCCTGCATGTGGTCCTCGCCGAGATGGTGCCGAAGAACATCGCCTTGGCCGGACCTGAGCGGATGGCCTTTGTCCTGGGCCCGGTGCTCGTCGTCGTCGTACGCATCCTGCAACCGCTGCTGTGGTGCATGAATGCCATCGGCAACGGGATTCTGCGTTTGTTCAAGGTGGAACCCAAGAACGAGGTCGCCAGCACCTTCACCCGCGACGAGGTGGCAGGCCTGGTCGAGGAATCACGCGAGGGCGGGCTGCTGGACAAGCAGGATGAACGGCTCCTGCTCGGCGCCCTGACGTTCGAAGAACGGTCGGTCGAGAGCATCGTGATCCCGCTCAGCAAGGTCACCACCCTGCCGTCCGGATGCACCCCGGAGCAGATCGAACAGGTTGCCGCCAACGGCTTTTCCCGCTTCCCGGTTCAGTCCGCCACAGGGGAACTGGACGGATACGTCCACGTCAAGGACCTGCTCAAGCTCGACGCCACGGCCAGGAACCGGCCGTTGCCGGCCAGCCTGGTGCGCGCCCTGCCGCAGGTGAACCTGAACGCTGCGCTGCGTTCCTCGTTGCACCGCATGCAGCGCGAAGGGGCACACCTGGCGCTTGCCATCGACGGCTCCGGCCGCCCGTACGGCATTGTGACGCTCGAGGACATGCTGGAAGAGCTCGTCGGACAGATCCGCGACGACAGCCGAAGCACCCGCGCCTGAAGCGGCAGGGCAGCCGGGGACCTGAAGCTGCATAGGGGAGAGGCTGCTCCAGTCCGCGGTGGGCTCGCCGAGTCGGGCGTTGAGCCGGACTCGGCGAGCCGTGCTCCGACGTCCGCGAGAGAATTTACGCCAAACCCTTGACCCTATGTCCGACCAGGACTAACCTGCAACCAAATGGTTGTAGATCAAGTCAGTGACCTCGAGTTGGACCGCCTCTTCCAGGCGCTCGCCGACGCTACCCGCCGCGACATCGTCGCGAGGGTGCTCACCGGCGAGTTCTCGGTGTCGGGTCTGGCGGCGGGGTACAGGATGAGTTTCGCCGCGGTACAGAAACACGTCGCGGTTTTGGAACGGGCTTCCCTGGTGGTTAAGGAGAAGCGCGGAAGGGAGCAGATCGTGCGGCCTCATCCTGAAGGAGTGCGGAGAGCGCGTCGCCTGCTCGACGAATACGAGATGCTCTGGCGCCAACGCGTTGACCGGATCCAGGACATTCTCGCCAAGGGATAGGAAGGACACCGTCATGCCGATTACCGACACCAAGCAGGACGTCGAGGGCCTGAAGTTCACCATCGTGGCCGAGTTCGACGCACCCGTCGAGCGCGTTTGGCAGCTCTGGGCAGATCCGCGCCAGTTGGAACGCTGGTGGGGACCGCCGGAGTGGCCCGCCACTTTCGACAAGCACGAGTTCACTCCCGGCGGTAGGGCCAGCTACTACATGACCGGGCCGGACGGCGAGACGGCCGGCGGCTGGTGGAAAATCACCGCGATCGAGGCTCCGCACCGGCTGACCTTCGAGGACGGGTTTGCCAACGACGACGGCGAGCCGGTGGCGGACATGGGCACCACCTACGCCACCGTGACGCTGGAATCCATCAACGGCCGCACCCGGATGACCACCGAGTCCAGGTTCGAGTCCGCGGAGCAGCTGGAGAAGATGCTCGAGATGGGGATGGTCGAGGGCATGCAGGGAGCCATGGGCCAGATCGACGCCATCCTCGCCGAACCCGCGTCCGTCTGAGCCCGGGCATTCCACGAGCGGAAGGAGCACCCGTGTCACTCGTGCCATCCGGCCAGCCCGCCGTCCTGGCTTTGCCGACGGCGGACCGCCGCACATCGTTCGATTTCTACCGGGCACTCGGCCTGACTGCCGTCGGTGAACCCGCCGACGACGGCATCCCGGAGCCCCTGCAGTTCGAGGTGAACGCCGGCCTGCGGCTGATGTTTGTTCCGCACGGAGGCTTCGGCTGGGTCACCGCCAACCGGCCGATGGCCGCCGGCGACCAGACGGAATGCCTGTTGGGCCTGCCGGTCACCTCGCCGGAGGAGGTGGACGCGACAATCGACGCGGCCCGCCAGGCCGGGGCGAAAGTCGTCATGGAACCTGGCCGGCAGCCGTGGGGTTACTCGGCCGTCTTCGCCGATCCTGACGATCACCTCTGGCAGGTCACCGCCTCCTAGTTCCGAAAGGTTAAAGGCCGGGTGTGGCTCCTGCTACGGGAGCCGCACCCGGCCTTCGTCCTGCTCGCCAACGGTGGCACCACCCGGGCGACGCCCCGGCGTCGTAGGCTACGAACATGGCCATCATCTACGACGCAGTGCTGAAACCCACCAAGCTCGAGCTACTGGCCGCCTGGTTGCCGGGGCAGCCGTGGTTCCAGGAACTCGGGGCAGACGCCGCCGAGCTGGAACACCTTGGCGCCTTCCGCTTCGACGATCCGGACGGGGAAGTCGGCATGGAAACCCACCTGGTCCGGGCCGGCGACGGACCGGTGCTGCACGTTCCGTTGACGTACCGCGGCGCGCCCCTGACCGGCGCCGAGCAGTTCCTGGCCGGGACCATGGAACACTCGGTGCTCGGCGACCGCTGGATCTACGACGCCTGCGCCGACCCGGTCTATGCCGTCGCGCTGGCCACGGTCATCATTCGGGGCGGTTCGGGCGCGGAGGTGTTCCGCGACGTGGACGGGAAGCTCGAGCCGGCAACCGGCGCCCTCCCGGTGCGCGGCAGCGGCGGTCCCGGCGGCATCGTCCCCACCACGACGACGGCGGTGCCCGCCACCGAGGGCAGCGTCACCACCATCGATGCCAGCCCGCTCACGCTGACCGTTTACCGCACTCCGGATTCCGGGGAGCGGCCGGGCACCGCCCTGACCTTGACCTGCTCGCTGGGTCAGCAGTCGCTGATTCTCGCCTCGGCCTGGTGAACCCGGCCGGACTGGAATGCCTTCGTCAGAGAGAACCCGCATTACGTTGTGCTCGATTTGACCCGCGGGAGGCGCGCCGGATAGGTTTTCGTGGCGTAGCTCACCAGCCAGCCCTTACGGGCGAGGGGAGCCTGCAAGCGGCCTGATCGGATGGCGATGGAGCCATTGCCCGGCCGTCCAACGGAAACTTCCGCAGATGAGCAGTCCCACCCTAAGGAACACATGAGCACCGCCAGCACCACCAACGAGCCGCACCTCCAGCGGTCCTTGTCCAACCGCCACATCCAGTTGATTGCCATCGGCGGCGCGATCGGTACCGGGCTCTTCATGGGCTCGGGCAAGACGATTTCCGTCGCCGGCCCCTCGGTCATCTTCGTGTACATGATCATCGGCTTCATGCTCTTCTTCGTCATGCGGGCGATGGGCGAGCTGCTGCTGAGCAACACCGAGTACAAGAACTTCGGCGACTTCGCCGGCGACATCCTGGGACCGTGGGCGGCGTTCTTCACCGGCTGGACGTATTGGTTCTGCTGGGTGGTCACCGGCATCGCCGACGTCGTCGCGATCGCCCATTACGTGGCGTTCTGGTGGCCGGACCTGCCGCTGTGGATCCCGGCGCTCGCCTGCATCCTGCTGCTGCTCGCGCTGAACCTGCCCACCGTGCGGGCCTTCGGTGAAACCGAATTCTGGTTCGCGCTGATCAAGATCGTCGCCATCATGGCCCTGATCGTCGTCGGGCTGGTCATGATCATCACCGGCTTCGAGCACGACGGCGCCCGCGCCTCCTTCGGGAACCTGTGGGAGCACGGCGGAATGTTCCCCACCGGCTTCATGGGCTTCGTGGCCGGCTTCCAGATCGCCGTGTTCGCGTTCGTCGGGATCGAACTGGTCGGCACTACCGCCGCCGAGACCAAGGACCCGGAGAAGAACCTGCCGCGGGCGGTGAACTCCATTCCGATCCGCATCCTGATTTTCTACGTGGGCGCCCTCATCATCCTCATGGCCGTCCAGCCGTGGACCAATTTCAACGCCGACGAATCCCCGTTTGTGGGCATGTTCGCCCTCGCCGGCCTCGTCGGCGCGGCCGGCGTCGTGAACTTCGTGGTGCTCACCTCGGCGACGTCGTCGGCGAACTCGGGAATCTACTCGACGTCGCGCATGATCTACGGTCTCTCGCTGGAGGGCGATGCTCCGAAGCGCTTCGGCAAGCTCTCCAGCCGCGGTGTGCCACGCAGCGCGCTGCTGTTCTCCTGCATGTTCCTGCTCGCCGGCGTGGTCCTGCTCTACGCGGAGGGCAGCGTGTCCGAGGCGTTCACCATGGTCACCACGGTCTCGGCGCTCTGCTTCATGTTCGTCTGGACCATCATCCTGGTGAGCTACATCGTGTACCGCCGCCGCCGGCCGCAGCTGCACGAGGCCAGCAAGTTCAAGATGCCGGGCGGCTCGTTCATGCCCTACGTGGTCATGGCCTTCTTCGCCTTCATCCTGTGGGCGCTGACCACCCAGCCGGACACGTTGACGGCGCTGCTGTTCACCCCGGTCTGGTTCGTCGCGCTCGGCATCGGCTACCTGCTGCTGCGCCGCAACCCGGAGCACACCGCCATCCGCGCCGCCCACGACGCCAAGGTCGCCGAGGAGAAGGCGGCGCTCGAAGGCCGCGAGGACGCCCTGACCGGCTCGCGCTAGCGGAGCCGGCTGCCAGCTTCACAGAAACGTCCGCTTCCCGGTCTCCGGGGAGCGGACGTTTCTGTTTCTGTCCCTCTGCAGCCCAGCCCCTGTCCCTCAGAGCCTCCCATGCCGCGCAAGCCGGCATCGGCTGCCACCTGCACGCGCAGCTACGATGGGCGCCATGGAAGATTCGATCACGCTGCGCTTCCTCGCCGCGCCCACCGACGTCGCGGCCGACGGGACCACGGTGCAGGCCGGGAGGGTCCTGGAATGGATCGACAAGGCCGGGTACGTGTGCGCCGTCGGGTACTCGGGCGGTTACTGCGTCACCGCGTACGTCGGCAATGTGCACTTCACCCGACCCATCCGCAACGGCGACCTGATCGAGGTCAGCGCCCGCATCGCGCACACCGGCCGTTCCAGCATGCAGGTGGTCGTCACCGTCGACGCCGCGGATGTGCGCTCGCGGCAGTTCCGGCCGGCCATGGACTGCATCCTGGTGTTCGTCGCGGTGGACGAGCAGCGGCGGCCCCGGCCCGTTCCGGCGTGGGCGCCGACCGACGACGCGTCGGAGCGGCTTGCCCGCGGGGTCGCCGGCCGGCTGGAGGCCCGGCGCGAGATCCGCGAGGTAATGAGCGCCCAGGCCTACACGGATGCGGGGACGACGCCCTCCGAAAGCTTTCGTTTCCTCGCCGCCCCCACGGACGTGAACTGGGGCGGCCACGCCCACGGCGGGATCGTGATGCGCTGGATCGACGAGGTGGCCAGGGCCTGCGCCATGGGCTGGTGCGGCGCCGACGCCGTGGCGGTCTACTCCGGCGGCATTCACTTCCTGAACCCGGTCCACATCGGGGATCTGGTGGAACTCTCCGCACGGATGATCCACACCGGACCGCACTCCATGCACATCGCCGTCCATGTTCGGGCACGCGATCCGCGCGGTGGCGACTGGCGGGACACCACCCAGTGCATGACCGTCTTCGTCACCCGGGACGACGCGGGCCACGCCGCCAAGGTTCCGCAACTGGTGTTGCGTTCAGACGAAGACCGGCGGCTGGCAGCCCACGCCCAGGACCTGGTCCGTCGTCGAGCTGCGCTGCCCCCGCTGGAGTTCGGCGTCGAGCGGACATACTGACCCTTTCTTTCTGACCATGACCTCGCTGCAGAAGCGCGGAAGCGGATGATAGGTCGAGGTTGGACGTTCCACTTTCAGGTCAGGTGCAGCCATGGCTCGCCACCCCTTCCCGCGCGCGGTTCAAGGCGCAAGAA
This sequence comes from Arthrobacter sp. Y3221114, assembly GCF_059092625.1. Classification (NCBI taxonomy): domain Bacteria; kingdom Bacillati; phylum Actinomycetota; class Actinomycetes; order Micrococcales; family Micrococcaceae; genus Arthrobacter; species Arthrobacter sp. Y3221114. The sequence continues at coordinate 343,769 of NZ_JBNHHW010000004.1, read as the reverse complement.
TGAACGCGGCACGGAACGCGCCGCATCCACTACGGAAGGCAGACCCATGGCACTGGACCTTAACCCCTACCTGCAGTTCAGCGGCAACGCCGCGGAGGCGATCGAGTTCTATCACTCCGTGTTCGGCGGTGAGCTGCAAAAGATGACCTACGCCGAGGGAATGGGAGACGATAACCCCGAGACCGGCGCAAACATCATGCACTCGTCGGTGTTCGTGGACCGCGGCTTCCTGCTGATGGCCGCGGACGCGCCGCCCGAGATGCCTGCGACCGGAAACGGCTCCATATGCCTCAGCTCCAGCGGAGAGGACCCGGCCGACGAGACCAAGTTGCGGACCTATTGGGAGCGCCTGAGCGACGGCGCGACCGTCGAGATGCCGCTGGAAAAGGCGCCCTGGGGTGACTACTACGGACAGCTCAAGGACAAGTTCGGCGTGAGCTGGATGGTCAACATCACCGGCCCCGAAAACGCCGACGCAGCACGGTAAACGGCAGCCGACAGAACGGGGACTACATGGCCATCACGGAATTCGACCGCTACCCGCTGACCTTCGGCCCCAGCCCGGTCCATCACCTGCCGCGGCTCAGCAAACATTTGGGTGGAGCGCAGATCTGGGCCAAGCGGGAGGACGTGAATTCCGGTCTGGCCTACGGCGGCAACAAGACCCGCAAGCTCGAGTACATCGTCCCGGACATCCTCGCCGAGGGCGCGGACACCATCGTGTCCATCGGCGGCTTCCAGTCCAACCACACCCGGCAGGTGGCAGCAGTGGCCGCGACCCTCGGCCTGAAGGCCGTGCTGGTGCAGGAGAACTGGGTGGACTGGCCGGATCCGCTCACAGACCGCGTCGGCAACATCCTGCTCTCCCGGCTCATGGGGGCGGACGTGCGGCTCGACCCGGCCGGCTTCGACATCGGCATCCGCGACTCCTGGCAGAACGCCATCGCCGAGGTCGAGGCGGCCGGCGGCAAGCCCTACGCGATCCCGGCCGGCGCCTCGGAGCACGAGCTCGGCGGGCTGGGATTCGCCAACTGGGCGTACGAGGTGCAGCAGCAGGAGGAGGAGCTCGGCGTCTTCTTCGACACCATCGTGGTCTGCACTGTCACCGGCTCCACCCACGCCGGCATGATCGCCGGGTTTGCCGCCCTGCAGGACGCCGGCGGCCGGCCGCGCCGCGTGATTGGCATCGACGCCTCCGCCACCCTGTCCAAGACCCGCGAACAGGTCGGCCGCATCGCCCGGAATACGGCGCAGCTCATCGGACTCGAGCGGGAACTGCACGACGACGAGATCACCGTGCTGGAAGGCTGGGCCGGCGACCTCTACGGCATCCCGGTCGAATCCACCCTGGAAGCCATGCGGCTGAGCGCCTCGCTCGAAGCCATGATCACCGACCCGGTCTACGAAGGAAAATCCATGGCCGCCTTGATCGACCTGGTCAGCAGCAAGCAGATCCCGGCCGAGAGCACCGTGCTCTACGCCCACCTCGGCGGCCAGCCGGCCCTCAACGCCTACAGCGGACTCTTCCGGAGCTAGGAAACAACGACGGCGGCGCTCGCTTCAGCATCATTGGCCGTCTACCCTGGTTCGCCCGGCGGCTGCCCCACTACTTCTCACGTGGCCGGGAGACGAACGGACGACTAGTGCCCCGATCGTCACGGGAGCCGCCCGGGCCGGACCCGAACCGCTGCTCCAGCCTCTTCCGGCTGGAGCGGTACCGGACTGATCAAGAGCGCGGGTCCCCGATACAGGGCGCCGGTCGAGAGCGGCTGGCAGCGCAGACCTCCGCGTCCGCGCATCGCGGCATGGGCACCGGGCGCAAGCATTCGGTCCATCCAGGCGCACGGGTGTGCGTGCCGGCCGCCCCTGAACCGCACCCGTTGGCCGCGGGATTCCACCTCGAACTCCTCGCCGATGAGCGGCGCCAACTGTGCGCCCCGCAACACCACATTGCGCCGGGCCAGAAGCGGGTCAAACGGCGGAACGCCCAGATCCGAGGCAATCGCCTCGAGCGACTCCACGGCCATAAACGTCACCGCTGCATCCATGTGGGCGGCCTTGCCGAAGAACCGGTCTCCGACGATGCCCTTGCCCGCCACCACCTCAACCCGGTCAAGATCAGCGGTGGGAACATCCGCCGCACCGTCCTTGGCCCGGCCAAAGTAGGCATGGCCCGGTGACACCAGCAGGTTAAGGATCTCGATGTCGTACGTGTAGGTCACGTCCGGGCCAGCTCGAAAATCCACTGAGGTGTCCGCTGCCCCAACTTCTTGTCCGTCACCACCCGGAGCTTGGCGGCTTCGACCCTGACATGCTCCTGGCTGAGGGCCGTGGAAGTGGGGGAGGGTGGCTTGGCCTCCACATCCTCCAGCGCTGAGACGCTCTGACTCAAGCTGTCGGTCGAGGCGACCCGTAGGATCCTTGCCTCTTCTTCGCCGGCGAGATTGCTTTCGGCGAGGAGCGCCAACACGCCGAGCCCGATGACTTTCCGATCCATGCTCGTGGACATCGAGGCGTCCAGCGCCCACTCGGCCCGCGCCCACCACTGAGAACGACGATCAGCCTCAGCCTGCGCCCGCATGCTGCGCCAACCGATGTAGGCGGCTATGAGGGCGGCGACGAGAATCGCCAGTGGACCGAGGGAGGCGAGAACGTCCCACACGTTGGGGTCATCGGCCCGGACGACCACCTCGACCGGTTCCGGAACCTGCTGCACGATCATGGCTCCAACTTAGGGCATGCCTCCGGTGAAATCCCGCCGGACGGCAAGTCCACGCCGCGCTTCTACCAAGATGCTGCGCCTGCGCGACGGCAACCGGACTGGACCACTGGACCTTTGCCCGAAGACTGGGATGATCAGGGTATGACCATTCCAGTGACGTTCATCCCTTCAGACTTGGCCCGCGCGGCCCGCGCTTTGACGCAGGTCTCATCCAAGGTGATCGCCAAGGCAGCGAACCTGGACAAGAAGCAGGTTCGAGACTTCGAAAAGGGCAACCAAGCGTTGACTCCCGAGCAGAATGAGCAGCTGCGCCGCGCCCTGGAAAGGTTCGGCGTCGACTTCATAGCCGACGACGACCACGGCGGGTACGGTGTGCGCCGCAAATTCAACGCCACCAAGATCCGGCGCCTGGAGACATGGGAAGGCGAAGGCGGAACGACGCACGGGGACGACGCCTAAGACGTCCCCACAGCCGCGCCCTCTGCTGGCCACTGAGGGCCGAAACGTCGAAGGGACGTTGCAAGAACGCCGGGTGTGGCTCTATACGTAGAGCCGCACCCGGCGTTTTGGTTCATCTGTGCTTCCGCAAGGCCGCCGGTCCGCCCGACCGTCGGGCTGCTTGTGGCGAAAGTAGCGTGGACCTGGCGGCCCTGCGGAAAGTTTTTGGTGCCGGCGGGCCGGGGCTGGCTATTGACCCCGGCCCGCCGCCGGACGATCAGACGACGGCGGGCTCCCTGACCGACGACGGCTTCTCCAGCAGGTAGTTCTGGTAAGCGGGGATCGTCAGGAAGGCCGGGAACTCTTCGCCCAGGGCAACCTCTTCGAAGATCTCGCGGGCGTCGTCGAACCGGTCGCCGTCGAACCGCGGCAGGGCGGCGAACTCTTCCTCCAGCAGTTCGCGGACCCATTCGCGGGTGATGATCTCGCCGTCGTCGGTCACGGCGTGGGCGTGGATCCACTGCCAGATCTGCGAGCGGGAGATCTCCGCCGTCGCCGCGTCCTCCATCAGGTTGTGGATGGCCACCGCGCCGTTGCCGCGCAGCCAGGACTCGATGTACTGGATGCCGACCTCCAGGTTGGTGCGGATGCCGGTCTCGGTGATGGTCCCTTCGGTGCCGGCGACGTTCAGGAGGGCACCGTCGTCGGGCGTCACGTCCTCGCGCTGGCGGTCCAGCTGGTTGGGCCGCGAACCCAGCACGCCGTCGAACACCTCGCGGCAGACCGGGACCAGATCCGGGTGCGCCACCCAGGAGCCGTCGAACCCGTCGGAGGCCTCGCGGGTCTTGTCCGCGTGCACCTTCTCCATGGCGATGGCATTGGCCTCCGGGTCGCGGCGGCTGGGGATGAACGCGGCCATCCCGCCGATGGCCATGGCGCCGCGGCGGTGGCAGGCGCGGACCAGTTGCTCGGTGTAGGAGCGCATGAACGGTGCCGTCATGGTCACCTGCGTCCGGTCCGGCAGCACGAACCGCGGCCCGCGGGCCCGGAAGTTCTTGATCACCGAGAAGATGTAGTCCCAGCGGCCGGCGTTCAGCCCGGAGGCGTGGTCGCGCAGCTCGTACAGGATCTCCTCCATCTCGAACGCGGCCGTGATGGTCTCGATCAGCACGGTGGCGCGGATGGTGCCCTGCGGGATGCCCAGCAGGTCCTGCGCCAGGATGAACACATCGTTCCACAGCCGGGCTTCCAAGTGCGATTCGATCTTCGGCAGGTAGAAGTACGGCCCGCGGCCCTGCGAGATGAGCCGCTGGGCGTTGTGGAAGAAGTACAGGCCGAAGTCCACGATGCCGCCGGCCACCGGTTCGCCGCCGATCAGCATGTGCTTCTCCGGCAGGTGCCAGCCGCGCGGCCGGACCACGATGGTGGGCAGGTCGGTCAGCGTCTCACCCGTCAGCTTGTATTCCTTGCCGGTGTCGGAGACGAAGTCGATCCGCCGCTCCAGCACGTCGGTCAGGTTCAGCTGCCCGTTGACCACGTTGGACCAGCTGGGGGTGGAGGAGTCCTCCATGTCCGCCAGCCACACCTTCGCGCCGGAGTTCAGCGCGTTGATGGTCATTTTCTTCTCCACCGGCCCGGTGATCTCCACCCGGCGGTCCTCCAGCCCGGGAGCCGGGGGAGCGACCTTCCAGGAGGAATCCTCGCGGATGTGCCGGGTGCCGGGCAGGAACTTCGGGTCGTGCCCGCGGCCGATCGACCGGCGCCGGTTCTCCCGCTGCACCAGCAGCTCCCGCCGCCGTGCCGCGGTGGCCTGGTGCAGCCCGGCCACGAACTCCAGCGCCTGCGGCGTCAGCACTTCCTCCTGCCGGCGCACCGGCGGGGCCGTCAACGTAATCCCGTTCAAGGTAATCGGATCATTCATCGCTCATTCACTCCTCAAGAAAACTTTTGTAACTACGACGGCGGCGCCCGGCCTGGGTGCCATAGGTGACGTTCGGGTCTGAGGTGCGGAGCCGGGACCCGGAAAGCGGCTAATAGCTTCCGTAAGGCCGCCCGCGGCCGTCGGAAGGTCGTGCCGCGGCGGGTCCCGGCGCAGCGCCGGTGGCGAGCCCCGTCGTCGTTAGTGGAACTGGCCCTCTTCGGTGGAGCCGACCAGTGCCAGGGTGCTGCCGTTGGGGTTGAGGGCAGTGGAGATGGTGTCGAAGTAGCCGGTGCCCACTTCGCGCTGGTGCTTGGTTGCGGTGTAGCCGCGGTCTTCGGCGCCGAATTCGCGCTCCTGCAGGTCAACGTAGGCGCTCATCCCGTTGCGGGCGTAGCCGTGGGCCAGGTCGAACATCGAGTAGTTCAGGGCGTGGAAGCCGGCCAGGGTGATGAACTGGAAGGTGAAGCCCATCGCCCCGAGCTCGCGCTGGAACTTGGCGATCGTCGCGTCGTCCAGGTGCTTCTTCCAGTTGAAGGACGGCGAGCAGTTGTAGGAAAGCATCTGATCCGGGAACTCGGCCTTGACCGCCTCGGCGAACTTGCGGGCCAGCTCCAGGTCCGGGGTGCCGGTCTCCATCCAGATCAGGTCCGAGTACGGGGCGTAGGCCTTGGCCCGGGCGATGCACGGTTCGATCCCGTTGCGGACCTTGTAGAAGCCCTCGGGGGTGCGCTCGCCGGTGATGAACTCGGCGTCGCGCTCGTCCACGTCGGAGGTGAGCAGCGTGGCGGCCTCGGCGTCGGTGCGGGCGATGATCACGCTCGGGGTACCGGCGACGTCGGCGGCCAGCCGGGCCGCGTTCAGGGTGCGGATGTGCTGGCCGGTAGGGATCAGCACCTTGCCGCCGAGGTGGCCGCACTTCTTCTCCGAGGCGAGCTGGTCCTCCCAGTGCACGCCGGAGGCGCCGGCGGCGATCATGGACTTCATCAGCTCGTAGGCGTTCAGCGGACCGCCGAAGCCGGCCTCGGCGTCGGCCACGATCGGCACCAGCCAGTCCTCGACGGTCTGGATGCCCTCGGAGAACTCGATCTGGTCGGCCCGCATCAGCGCGTTGTTGATCCGGCGGACCACCTGCGGCACCGAGTTCGCCGGGTACAACGACTGGTCCGGGTAGGTGTGGCCGGAGAGGTTGGCATCCGCGGCCACCTGCCAGCCGGAGAGATAGATGGCGCGCAGCCCGGCCTTGACCTGCTGCACCGCCTGGTTGCCGGTCAACGCGCCGAGGGCGTTAGTGTAGCGGCCCTCGGCGGCTTCCTCGGTCAGCTGCTTCCACAGCTTCTGCGCGCCGCGCTTGGCCAGCGTGTGCTCTTCCTGGACCCGGCCGCGGAGGCGGACGACATCCGCTGCGGTGTAGTCGCGAGTGATGCCCTCCCAGCGGGAATCGGCGGCCCACTCGAGCTCCAGTGCCTTGGCCGCTTCCTCAGCGTTCATCGGGGCCGGCTCAAATGATGCAGTCATTGCTGTCTCCTGTTCGGTGTCGGGTCGGCGGGTTCCGATCCTCGGTGATCGGTCCGGGCCAAATCCTTCGTGAAACCGACTATTCCGCAGTCTGCAACAGTAAATCCAGAGAAATTGCTGGAAAGATTTGCAGTTCTTCTCGTATCCTCAAGAAATGACAACCACCAGCTGGAATCGTCCCTCCAAGCACGACGGCGGTGCCTCCGCCGAGCCCGAAATCGACGTCATCAGCCTGGGCCGTCGGGTGCGGCACCTGCGCAAAGCCCAGGGCATGACCCTGGACGATCTCGGTGCCGCCGTCAACGCCGCGCCCTCGCAGCTCTCGCTGTTCGAAAACGGCAAGCGCGAGCCCAAGCTCGGCATGCTCCAGGCCCTCGGCAAGGCGCTCGGTGTGGGGATCGACCAGCTGCTCGGGGCCGAGCCGCCCAGCCGCCGCGCGGCGCTGGAAATCGAGCTGGAACGCTACCAGCGTGGGCCGCTGTACGAGTCGCTCGGTTTGCCGAAAGTCCGCGTCAGCTCGCGGCTTTCCATGGACGTGCTTGAGTCACTGGTGGGGCTGCAGCACGAGCTGGAGCGCCGGCTGGACGAGCAGGCCGCCACCCCGGAGGAAGCCCGTCGTGCCAACACCGAACTGCGGGCGGAAATGCGCTCGCGCAACAACCACTACGAGGACCTCGAGGCCCAGGCCCAGGAGCTGCTCAAGGCTGTTGGTTTCAAGGGCGGGCCGCTGTCCCACCACGTGGCCGCGGACATCGCCGAGCACCTCGGGTTCAGCCTGCAGTACGTCAGCGACCTGCCACATTCCACCCGGTCCGTGACCGATTTAAAGAACAACAGAATTTACCTGACCCAGGGCCACCGGTCCGAACACGACCCGCGCTCCGTGCTGCTGCAGGCCGTCGGCCACTACGTGCTGGGTCACCAGGCGCCCACCGACTACGCGGACTTCCTCCGCCAGCGCGTCTACACCAATTACTTCGCCGCCGCCCTGCTGATGCCGGAACACGCCACGGTTGACTTCCTCCAGAAGGCCAAGGCCGCCAAGGAGCTGGCCATCGAGGACCTGCGCGACGCCTTTAGCGTTTCCTATGAAACTGCCGCCCACCGCTTCACCAACCTGGCCACCCACCACTTGGGCATTACCTGCCATTTCCAGAAGGTCCACGTCTCCGGGATTATCCACAAGGCCTACGAGAACGACGGCGTGAATTTCCCTGCCGACCACACCGGCGCCATCGAAGGCCAGCCTGTCTGCCGCAACTGGACGTCGCGGGCCGTTTTCGACGTGCCGGACAAGTTCCGTGCCTTCAACCAGTACACGGACACCAAGGCCGGTACGTTCTGGTGCACGGCGATCACCGAGCGGCACTCGTCGGGGGAGTACTCGCTGAGCATCGGCATTCCGTACAAGGAAGTGAAGTGGTTCCGCGGGCGCGACACTCCCGAACGCTCCGTCTCAAACTGCCCCGACGAATCCTGCTGCCGCCGCCCACCCGCCGACCTAGCCGCCCAATGGGCCGGCCACGCTTGGCCCAGCGCCCGCGCCAACTCCCACTTGCTTGCGGCCCTCCCTCCAGGAGCCTTCCCGGGCGTGGACGAGACCGAGGTGTATTCCTTCCTGGAGGCGCATGCGGGGAAGTAGTGAGTCGCGCGAAAGGATTGTGCCCATCCTAATTCTCTGTGAGCCTGACAAGCGGCTTGTCTTTTGTCAGCTGCGCCATTGTCGGCTCTTCGTGCTCCGCGACTCCTAGCCCATAGGCCAGCCCCCCAAAATGTCAGAGGCCGTGACTAGCCTTTACCGTGTCGCGAGCCAAGGGCTGGCGAGTGCAGATAGGGGAAATATGAGTGAGTTCAATCATCGAGTCAGTGTCGTTTGTAAGTGTAAGAGAGGGGTGGGCACCCTCTCTGCGTAAGCGTATCCCGCGTTGTACCGCCGGGACTGTGGGGTACACCAGAACAGCAACTAGGGTACGGCCCGAGGCGGGCGGTAGATGCAAGGTACCTCCAGACTTGTCAGCCTGCGTTGAACGCGCGAACTCAGATTCCTTCAAGACGACCGGAGTTGCGCGTCGAGGGAGTGGGTCAAAGGCAGGCGCATGATCTCGTCGGCTCCGGCAATGGACCATGCAGCCGGATGATGTCCGCAATGAGGCGCTCCGGATACCGTGTGCGGCGCCGGTGGTCCAGCTGTCGAGGGGTACTCCGGCTCATGCAGATTGGCTCGTAAGTGTGAAGATCCTTGGAGGCCGGGACCAGATAGGACTCGCGCTGAAACATGCGGAGCATGCTGAACGCGAAGGAGCGGGCCCGCCGCCGTGCCAGTGCAGCTTGACTTGTTCAGTCTGTCTGGCTGCCAAGGCAAACGTTCGAGCGGATGTCCTGCTAAGGAACTTATTTTGACATGCCCTCATGTCGAGGAGCGGATGTGCAGGACAGCTGGGTTGAGACTGGCAAGTAGGGAATTAGGGCGGCATGTCACACTGCCGCCGAACAAGATCCAGGGAAACAGCATGGGAGACTATAGAGATGGAATTGACTCGAAGGATTGACATTGGTGACAACCTCGAGGCCCTAGCATCAATCAAGACTGGATCCGTTGAACTCGTGTATCTCGATCCTCCTTTTAACAGCGGCAGGACCTATGAGTCACGTGTCAGCGGCGACAACCGCGAATCAGCATTCTCGGACGTCTGGAGTTGGGACGGATCGTGCGACGCGAGGATGCGGGCCCTGCAGGCTGAGCTGCCTCCAGCCCTCGCTCGTACAGTTCGAGCGCTAGTCGAAGCCTTGGGTAAGTCTGGCCGTACGGCGTACGTTCTCGAAATGGCGCTTCGCCTTGCCCAATCGCACCGCATACTCACCTCAACTGGTAGCCTCTACTTGCACTGTGACCCGAGCGCGAGCCATCTTCTTCGGATAGTTCTTGATGCTCTCTTCGGCAGTCAGAACTTCCGCAATGAGATTGTCTGGCAGCGCACGAACGCACATAGCGGATCGCGCCGGTTTGGGCCAATCCACGACACCATCCTCTTCTATACGAAGTCGGCCTCATACACGTGGAACCAGCATTTCTCGCCCTACTCGAGTGAGTACCTAGCAAACCACTTCACCAAATCCGACGAACGTGGCCCCTATCAACTCATCACCTGCACTGGACCGGGCGACCGAATCGGCACTGGGGCGCATTACGAGTGGCGGGGGCAGTTGCCGCCTACGGGACGACACTGGGCGTGGAAAATCGAGACGATGGTTAAGTACGAGAAGGAAGGAAGACTCGTCTACTCCCGTAACGGGATACCCCGTTACAAAAGGTATGCCGATGACGGTGCCGGAGTTCGCATTCAAGACGTGTGGTCCGATATCTCTTCACTTTCGGCCCATTCTTTCGAGAGGACAGGATATGACACGCAAAAACCCGTCGCTCTCTTGGAACGGATCATTTCTGCCAGTTCGAATCCTGGAGATCTGATAGTGGATCCATTCGCCGGGAGCGGAACGACTGCGGTTGCCGCCGAACGCCTCGGGAGAGCATGGCACGTCTCAGATCGCAGCACCCTGGCTGCGAGCCTGACAATGTCCCGGGTACGTGAAGACGTGCCCGGGCTGCCCGTCTACGTCACCGGCTTCCCTACGACCGGCAGAGCGCTTGATTTGCTGAGTAGTCAGGAACCGACGGCCTACGCAGCATGGACGACCGCTTTGCTATCCGCCAGGTTGGACCGGAAGGCATCGGCTCAGGCGGCAATCATTGGCACCCGAGGATGGAATCCCAAGTTCGCGACTGCCGTTCCATTGGGTGCTGGCGCATCCCTCAGCACATGGAAACGCTCCATCAAGGAAGCGCTCATCGTAGATGGTCCGGGCGCCAACCAGGTCAGTTCAGAGTTGCGAAAAATGGGAGCCGAGTACCTCGGCCGGGTGCCCCGAGCTGCTTTTCACGCCAAGTCCGTGTCGTCAACTGGACTTGCTGACTACGACTTAAGATTCGTTTGATGGGAGAGATGTGAAGGTATACGACCACGTCAGTGGGCGTTTGAGCGACACCGATCGGATTGTTGTGCACCATGTTCCTCCCGGAGGAAACTGGCGGGACCTTCCAGACGATTTTCCGTCGGACCGGGTCCGACAAATCAGAGCGAGCGCAGCGCGCGGAGAGGGTAGCAGGAGCACCTACTACGGTCGACTTTCCTGGGAACGTCCTGCCTACACAATTTCTACGTACATCACTCGACCCGGCAACGGCTGCTTCATTCATCCGGAAGCAGATCGACTAATTACGGTTAGGGAAGCTGCGCGGTTGCAGTCGTTTCCTGACAACATTCGGTTTCACGGCACAATGCGGCAGCGATCCATGCAGATCGGCAACGCAGTCCCACCCTTGCTGGCGTACCACTTGGCGCAGTCAATCGAAAAAGGCACAGCGATTGACCTCTTTGCTGGAGCAGGAGGCCTCGGGCTAGGCCTTGGCTGGGCTGGTCACGAAATGGTGCTAAGCGTCGATAATGACGCAAACGCGCTAAGAACTCTTGCTAACCACGCATTGCCAGATCATCGCGCTGAGGCCTACGACCTCTCATTGGACGAACAGTTTCACGAGATGGTGGACAGTGCGCGAGCGGCACTCGCAGGGAGGGAGCTGGGCACCCTTGTCGGCGGCCCTCCTTGCCAGGGCTTCTCGACGGCCGGGCCGTGTCGCGTAGACGACCCCCGAAATAAACTCGTTCTTTCATTCCTACGGGCCGTTGAATCGCTCAGGCCGCGCAACGTTATCTTCGAAAACGTCCCAGCGCTGCGGTGGAGAGGGAAGCAATTTCTCGATGAGTTGTTAGGAAGGCTCGCAGCACTCGGCTACGTCGCGGAGTTAAGGATCCTCCATTCCGAAGCCTATGGTGTTCCTCAACTGAGACGGAGACTTGTTGTCCGGGCAACGCGCGAAGAACAAATAGTTTGGCCGAAACCCACGCATAGTCTTATCACTCCTTTTTTCGTAAAAGACCAGCCTGGACCGCTAATTAGCGGCGGTATTATGCCGACTGTTCGTCAGGCAATAGGTGATCTTCCGGGACATCAGAGCGAGGATCTGGACGTCGCCATGAGCATTCGAGCGGCGACCAGTGATTATGCTCGGTGGCTCCGTGGCGAGATTCGAATCGATGAATTTATCCAAGGTGCTCAAACAAGCCCCCTCGAAAAAGTGTCATAGTTAATCCCTATGAGAGGGATCATCTACTCGGCTTCAATCGACGACGTACGAGATGCAGTGCTCAGCATCCGTAACCGCGTTCGAGAACTTGCTGAGCCCAGACTTTACTTCATGGCTGTCGCACTCACCATGCTAGTGCGGCGGGGGAAGGCTACCGCTTGGGGCTCCTGGGACGCAGCCCCTCCGTCCTCCGCCGTTGTTTTCGCCCGGCGTCAGATCCAATGGGCTGTCTGGCAACTGCTTGGCACTGATCCGACTGCATTGCTCCGACCAGACTCCCACGCAGCGTCCCTGTTGGCGCCCGGTCGGGTCATGCCAGAGGTGTTTTACGACCCTCAGAGAGACCTCACTCTAGTTAGCGATGCGAGGATTCCAAACCGTGGGAGCCGCAATGCTTTAAAGATGTCATCAACCGACCCTGGATGGCTTTGGGCTCCCGAAAACAGCATCCAGCCCGCAATCGAGTTTGTTGAATACAACCCCGTAAACACACTGAACCAGCAAAACGGCATCAAATGTAGCCTGCCCGCAGTATCGGCGGCGCTAGGAGGGGGGCAGGCAGCGGAAGCAGCATATGCTCTTGAGCGCCCTCAGTGTCCTCATCATCACTCTGGTTTAGATGGTGACCCGGTGTGTGCACTCAATAAGGAAGTTTGCGGAGGTCAGGGCGCCGGCCGTGGCCGTGCACGGACGAAGCCGAGGCTTTTAGTGCCGGCTAAGTCACATGAGGAGGAAGGCCGACTGCTCTTGCCAGGAGCAATTCCAGCTCTTATTGACAAAGCGACCAACGGGGGCGTCCTCAGTAAGCCGATCGCCTCCGATTTGTCGTTGCTGGTTGCTTGGTGTGCTGCTAATGGCATAGGTCGGCTTGATTCCACACGTATGCTCGAACTCTTGGGTTCGACCGGACTGAACGAGCTATTGGACAAAGAATGACCACCAATGAACTAGCAGGCGTGCCCCAGGCCTTTCGTGACCACCTCCAAGCTTCGGGCATTGTCTATGACGAACAGACTCAAGTGGATTTGCTTGCTTCAATGCTCGGAAGCCAATTCCTTCTCTTCGCGGGCCCCAGCGGCACCGGGAAGTCGACCGCAGCGAGAATGCTGGCGAGCTTTTTTGTGCCGGACGATCGCCGCTGCCGCATCGACGTCCGACCCGGATGGGCTTCGAGTGAGGACACCGTGGGACAGTACAGCATTTTCGCAAAGCAGTACACCGCGACGGACGCCTTCTCCCAGCTTCGACTGCTGAGCGGCAGTGCATCTCCGCATCCGGCAGTTGTCACAGTGGAAGAGGCCAACTTGAGCCCAATGGAGGCCTATGCTGGGCCATTGGTGACGGCTGGTAGTGATACCGCCTGGCAATGGCTCAAATGGCGACTTCATAATCAGGAAACCGGCACGGATGTGCCCAAGGAACTGCACTTGGGTCCGTGGCCGCGGTTTCTCGGCACGGTTAACGTTGATTCATCTGCGCCAGCGCCTGCTCCCAAAGTAACCGGAAGGGCATGCGTTGTTTTGTTGGAGCCGCCGACGGTTGAGAATGCAATCAAGTCGGTGGACGCGATTACAGCTTTGGCGGCCCCTAATCAAACTCCTCCAGGCGTCAACTTGCTAGGCAATCCCCGGGCGGCTTGGGCTGATCTAGCTACGAACAGCGACCCGGCTACGATGTTCACGAAGCTCCGGCCACTTATCGATATCCTCCGAGATTCGGCCGGCCGTGGCGCCAACCTGGTCACTCCGAGAGACTTGCAACGCTGCGTCCAATATATGGCGTGGTATGGCTCGCTCGCTCATGCAGCGTCGTCCTCTGGCATGGACGTCGCAGTAGATGACAATGCAGCGGCCGAGAACGCATTACTTCATTTCGTCCTTCCGGGCCTCACCTCAGAACAATTCCGCCTTGCGCTTCCTGCCCTGCTCTCAGAGTCCTCCGCAGGGGGCATGCTTCAACAGCGACTGACCAGACTGGTCGAAGGGGGAGATGGAGTGTTCGGCGTACCACCGGATTTTTGGGCGAGCTTGTCTTGACCCACATGCGTCCAAACGCGCAGGACGCGCTTGTCCGATTTGTTCGAGGAGGTGTACCGATTGTCGAGAAAAACGTCCCTGGAACATTGCTCGAGCTAGACATTCCCTCGAGCGTCGCCTTTGTGCGAACTGCTGAGGGAATCGATATCGTCGAGAACCCGGACCCGATGCTGGAATGCTGCGGACGCTTGGCCCTTCCATGGATGGCAGGGCGAGAATTTGGTATCGAATACCTGCACGTGCCTCCTCCTCAGCCGTTTAGCGCAGAAGGCGTAAGTGTCATGTTGGAAGCTCGCAATCGCCTTCGCACCAAGCGCCGGCCCCCAACAAGCGCGGATGCGGCATGGTCTAGTTTGTCGGCTTCCTCACTAGACAATCTTTCTTGGATCGAGCTGCGTTCGGCGGTCGAAGGAGCCGTTGCTCTTCTTTCCGAGTGGCCCACGGACCCCGTGAGAATCGTGAACTGGGGGTCGCTAGAGAGCACACACGGGCGCATTTTAGTTCGTGAAACTGAGCGATCGAAGCGGCTGGAGTTCATGGAAGAAGGGCGGGTCCCACTCCGCGTTGCCACCGCGGGCACAAGACGTGTCGAGAGGAAACTCACTGGCATCTCAGTCCTCACAGCTATGGTCGCTGAAAGGATTTCCTCCGACGAAGCCCTCTTAACAGCGGCGGGTACCGCAGCCGTCGAACTAGCTGACCTTTTTCGCCGTGTGTCGGTGCGAAGTCGCCCCGCCCAACCGAGCATTGATCCTCCGGCCTCTACTTGGCCCCCTCGCATGCGGGTCCTATATTCAGCTTGCATTCGGCTACTCACTCAGCTCGAAGACATTGGTGCGGGAGTATCTCACGCGCCCCTCTCGGAACTGTGGGAACTCTACGAAGCGTGGGTGGCCGAGAGGATCCTAACAGCTCTCACAATTAAGTACGGTGAAGCCGGAAGCGACAAGAACGAGAACGGCTGGCGGTGGGTGGTAGACGGGGAAGAATGGCTCATGTTGGAGCAGGCCGATATCCCTTCGAAAAATCCGAAGGCAGAGCCCCGCAAGGTGCTGGGATCCCATCTCATAGGCGTAGTAGGAGCATCGCAACCTGATGTAATGATCGCGCGCCGGACAAGAGGTGTGACATCACTGGTAGTCGTTGATGCCAAGAAGCGCAAGAAAAAAATGACTTATGAGGATCTTACAGTTAGTGCCTCCAAATATCTCTGGAATATTCGCGACGCTTCGAATATCACTGCGACCGCACTTGATGCAGTCTTTCTGGCAGCACCACTAGGGGGGCCACAATCGGCTGATCCTTCCGGCCGATCAAGTGTGATCCCTGCTGATCCTTGTGATCCATGCGATTTTGCGGAGTTGATCATTGAGCAAATAGTCAAACGTCCAGCCGTCTAATCTTGGCCCGCCGCGCCGCCATGTGTTTCAACTAGCGGATAATCGGGGAGGTTCACCTCTACGCATGCTCGCCCAGCGCATCGTGTACCGTCTCAACTTAGGTCCCTATACGACATGGGCGGCATCAGCGTGCAGGCGGCAGCGACAAATGACTGAGAATCAAGCCGGGTAACCATCGTCGGGCGCAATGCTCAACCGGACGACATGGTGCGCACGAAATCGCACGGGAAGTTCAATAAAAGGGTGTTTTTCAGCCGGTCCCCTCCCGCGGGGCGGGGCAGCAACTCCAGTGTTGCAGGCGTCGAATGCAATCCGAAACCAGGCAGGAGCGTTCGGGGTTCGAGCATGAGAAAGTTCAGCTGAGCGATGAGCGCGTCTGCTTGGCTCGGCCACTGTAGCCCTCGACGTTAATGGCATCAGCGGAAGGACCTTTGCGTAAAAGCTTGTCTCCGATGACTACAAACGGAAGCCGTAGTTTGACATTAAAGCGGACGCCACCATCCATATCGGCTTTAGACAGGCTTTATGCAGGATGGCCGCGGTCATATCTGCACTTGGTAAAGTCGCGCCCATCATTGGCCCTTCTAGCCAACCTCCACTGAGACGTCCCGCTTCGCCAGGAACGCGAAGTCGCGTCTGTTCCGGAGGATAAAGCAATACCGTCATTAAGTCCGTCGTTACATTCATGACGATTTAACGGAATGACTGATTTCGTGCTGGGGGCAGGCCCAAGTCAAGTAGCTGCGGCGCGAGCCATTGTATCGAGTTCTGCTGCCCATCGGACAAAGGCAGGGACGCCGGCCAAGGTTAATTGGGTTACATAGGCGTGGGCGGCTACCTCATTCACGGGACCACTAATGTACGAAGACAGACGCTGTCTCGACTCTCGGCCTCTGTGAGCAAAGTAATTTCGTACGGCTCGCAGTTCGTCCAACGGAGCTGGACTCATTCCTAATCCTGCCGACACGCTTGCAAGGTTCGGAATTCCCAGCCGTTTCGCGGCGTCAATGCTCTCTCCCGGGTCAAACCATTTGGGCTCCCAATGCGCGGGTTTTCTAGCGCGTCCCGTGTACGTTGCCCGTAATGTCCTGACAGCTGCTCTTGTGGACCTGTCACCTCCCCGCTTCGCAATCATTGTGCCACCGAGCGTAGTGACACCCCCTTGCCACGAGCTGAGAATAAGATCTCGACAGTACGCGCTCCACTGATCCTGTAGCTGGATGAGAGCGTTCTCCCTCGCTAAAGCGTGGGCCGAAAGGCAGCGAGGATCCGTCAACGGCCAGGCCGCGTGCTGAAAGGCGGACGCGATAGAAGAGGATCTCCTGCTAAAGCGCCAATACCGCGCTCCTAGGTTCACCAGGCCAGAGGCTTTCCCTGGATGGCTGATACGTAGACCGGGAACCTAGTACGACGGCTAGCGATACGCTGCGTACTGGAGGTCGAGGCCTTCCAGAACGTCGCGGCCGCAGTGGGGGCTTCATCGGACTCCAGCAGGTCGCCGATCTTGTATAGTCGCTCGGCAACCTCATCCCGCATTGCTGGTGGTTCTTTATCCGGAAGACCCTGCAAGTCTCCTCTTGGAAGCCCGAAAAGGCAGTGTGCAGCAGCTGCGTACAGCATCAGGAAGTGTGGGGCATTCGAGATCGGAGTTTGATCCAACACATCGGTGAAGTTATCTACGAGGTACTCCAACGTGGCGTCTACCTTTTGTTCTGTATCCCCGCGTTCGTATCCCTTATCAACTCGCTCATACAGCGCCGTGATCTTGGGTTGCCCGCCGTCCTTCACACCCTCAAGCACAATTCCATACATCTCTGCCATCAGCGAGTCGGACATAAGTCTCACTGTGTCGCGTGCCCCAACAACCCTCAAGTCTTCCCACAACACCGCCCACTTGCGAGCCATCTCGTGAACGGACCATTTGAATTCGCCTTGGTATTTGGCATGGCGCAGTTCGGGTGGGTTCACCGGGACGGTGTAGGAGTTCAACCGTGAGAAGACCTCCAGCACATCGGCATCGGAGGCGTTGATCAGTTGATCCACGGCGATTGCATAGCCGAGAAAACGCTCTTGTTCGTCGGCTGTCAGGTCTGAGTAGCGCTTCCCTGCGAACTCCTTGGCTCGAGAGCCAAGCGCGAATTTGTCGTTGCCGAAGTCCAAGATGGCTCGAAGGCGTTGTTGCCCATCCACTACTTCGCGAAACGAACGCTTGGTCTGCAGATCGACACGCGTCCGGACGTAGATCTTAGGCACGGGGAGACGTCGAAGGATTGTGTCAATCAGGTACGTCTTCGCAGCCGCGGGCCAAACATTGCCGCGCTGGAACTCCGGATTCAGCTTTAGCTGCTGTTTCTCGAACCACTCTAGGAAGTCCGCAACGGTGTACTGCTGAAGATCAGATGAAACCGCCAATGAGTTGCCTTTCGATAGACGCCGATCCGTAAGAACTGAGTCTAGCGGTGGGACAACATCGCCTCGTCATGAGCGCGTATGACAGAAGCGGATCATCCGACTGAGAATCAGTTAGTCTTCGGTGGTCGCATGCCAGCATCGCGGTTACCGCAGCGTCAAGGCCGTGTACTCCAACTAGCTGGTTCATGCTTCCAAGGGAATCAGAAGCGCTAAGGTCGGGGGGCTATATCGGGCAGCCCTTGTACCCCGCGGGGAGGACAACGGAGCTTGGATGAGCGGAGGTGCGCGACTCGACGAATTAGATTTTGTTCTCAGCTAACTCCAATTTTCCAAAATTCGAAGCCCGAGAAACGATGTCCTTATGGCTACTGGGGAAGCAATAAACTTAGCCCAACTCACCTGCAGAAGATCAGTCTTTGGAAATGGCAGGGTCAGAAAACACCGAATAAATCGGGCAGAACGCATCCAATGTTGGGGGACAGGAAGTACCGCCGAAGGCTTGTAACCGGACCACGTCGTAATCTATGTGCACGGTAGGGGGCAGCGCTGAAACGTGGGATGCGATGCAAGTCCTCATAGTGGAACGGCATGCTGTTCCTAGACAGGTCGGCTATCCGATTGAACTCTCGGCGGTTAATATCCCCAGTGCCGCTTTCCGACCGTGATGGTAAGGCAGTGGTGACCGTGGCCTCTCGGTGGGAGGCGGTGGTAGCCTGCCGGCCATGGGGCGATCGGCGAAGACCCGCCACTGGACGCTGCTGGCCTGCTATTTGACCTTGGTGGGCATGATGTGGCTGTTCGGGTTAGTTGTCGCCATTTTCGGCGACTGGTCCAATGGGATGCTGCTGATATTGGTCGCGTCCCCGCTGGGTCTGGCGGTGTCCGGTTCCGCGCTGTTGATCTTGGCACTGCCGTTCGTGAGATCCAATCTACTCGTTTGGACACGGGCCACAGAGGTCCTGCGGGAGTATGCAGTGGCCTGCATCCTTCTTATGTCAACGCTCGCCGCTGCCTATTTGGCCCTGCCTATAATCCAGTCGCGTGCGGCATGGACGGCAGTTTTCGAGGACCTTATGATCGGGGTTCTCGGCTTCGGCGCCCTTTACGCCATTTCCCAGACGACAGGCGCGGCTTGGACGCACTTCGTGGAAGCCGCTGAGGCCCACGACAAGGGACAGGGGCCGGCGCCGGCACGTAAAGCAGCAACTAGAGACGACCACTACCTGTTGCTCCTATCTGCCCTGTGGATGGTGGGTTTCGACGTCGTCCTGCTCGGCATAGTGATCCTGGACTTGCTCACGGGTGAAAATTCGGATTTGACTATTGAGGTGTCGGTCCTGTTCCTGCCCCCGACCTTGCACCTTTACCTGCGCGCCAGACGTGCCGCGGTCGCTCGCGGTGCCGCATGGGCGCGCGCCACGGAGGCACTGCGGGAGGTCATCGCGGTCCAACTCGCCCTAACCGTGGCGTACGCCGCCGCGACCCTGGTGCCCAACCAGCAAGACTCTATGCGCTACATTGAACTGGCTGCCGTGGGGTTCATCGGCTTCGCAGCGTGGGTTACGGTAGCCGGGCCGGCCAAAACCGCCCATGAAGAGGCGGTCGTAGCAGCGGAGTTAGAGGACGCCGAGGCGGCCGCTGAGGAAGTCCAGGACGCCGCCGCGCGGGCCGCCCGCTTGTGGGCTCGGTTCGCGGGGGAAGAGCAAGACAAGCTGGACGCTGCCCGATGGGAAGACGAAGGCGGTCCGCCAGACCCGGAAGGGGAGAGGGCGAGCGCAGAAGGCATCTAATCTTAGGTTCGTGTGCGGTAGGTGCCCTGCTTTCCTGCCGGGAATAGCGAA
The DNA here is from genome assembly GCF_059092625.1 of Arthrobacter sp. Y3221114. NCBI lineage: Bacteria > Bacillati > Actinomycetota > Actinomycetes > Micrococcales > Micrococcaceae > Arthrobacter > Arthrobacter sp. Y3221114. The sequence continues at coordinate 324,281 of NZ_JBNHHW010000004.1, read as the reverse complement.
GCGGACCTTCACCGTTCTGAACACGTCCGGCCTGTGTTCATCCTCCGCCAGCTTTTAAGCCTCCTGAAGGTGGCAGCCAGTTCTAGTGGGCGGCTTTGTGTAGTGAACACTACTCCTTGGCATGCGCCCAGATTCATGTTTGGCAGCTTAACGCGTTCTGTCTCCCGCCTAAGTCGTCGCGGAATCACCGTTCTTTGGTTGTTCAGTCCGTTTGTGGACACTTCTAAAACTCATGAGAGTACGGAGATCCGCCTCGCGTAGTCTTCCTTGACGACTTCGAGGTGGAGCCAGGAGTCGGTGCGGCTGACGCCGGGGAGGCTGCGGATTACTTCGAGTTGGGCGAGGAGGTCGCGGGGGGATTGGGCGGCGAGGGTGGCGATTGCGTCGAACCGGCCGACGGTCTGGGCGACGAACTCCACGTGGGATGAGTTGCGCAGCAGTTCGAGGACGGCGTCATTGTCGCCGGAGAGGTTCAGGCCGACGCCCATGGACAGCTGCCGTCCGCCGGCGCCGCGGGATTCCACGGCGCTGATCCGGATGATGCGGGCGTCCAGGAGCCGCTGCACCCGGGAGCGCACGGCGGTGGGGGTGAGGCCCACGGCGGCGGCGAGATCCCGGTAGCTGGTGCGGCCGTCCTGCTGGAGGATCTCGATGAGCCGGGTGTCCACGTGGTCGATGGTGACCTCGCCGGCGTACTGCGAGATGAAGAAGCCTTTGACCACCCGGGTATAGACCAAGGTGTCGATGTAGGCGACGTTGGGGTGCTCGCGGAGCTGGGTGAGCACGGCGTGCAGTTCGTCGTGGGTGGCGACGCGGATTTCGGCGATCAGGTCGTGGGTGCCGCCGACCGCCGAGACGAGCACGGCCTCCGACCACTCCGCCAGCCGCTGGGCTATGTGCCTTACTGGCCCGGACGCCACCACCGAGACGTGGGCGATCACGTGCTGCCCTAGGAACGCAGGGTCCACGGCGGCCACCACCCGGACCGTGTGGCTGTCCAGCAGCTCCCGCAGCCGGGCGGAGACCGTGGCCCGCGGCAGGCCGAGCTCGCGCGCCAGTTCCTGGTAGCTGGCCCGGCCCTCCTGCTGGAGGGCGCGGACGAGTTTTGTGTCGATCATTTCTGTGTGGTCCGCCAAAGTTTCCTTAACCTCCCAAGTGAGCACCGCCGTCGTCAATTATCCAGTGATTCAACCCACAAGCAAGCGCTTCCGCCAAATCATGCGCGGGAACCGGAACAGAAGTGAATTCAGGGGTCTGTAACGCGACATTTGTGCTCTTGTTGGATTGTGATTTAGGCCCTACAGTCGCAGAGATCACAACGGCACTCATGCCCACACCTTAAGGTGGAAGACCATGTCTCATACATCAGCAGCCCGGCCGCAGTTCAGCCACGCCCGGGCCCGCCGCGCCGGATTCGCGGCCTTCGTCGGCACCGCCATCGAGTGGTACGACTTCTACATCTACGCCACGGCCGCGGCCCTGGTGTTCGGCCCGCTCTTCTTCCCGGAAGCGGACCGCATGACCGGCATCGCCGCCGCCTTCGCCACCTACGCGGTCGGGTTCTTCATGCGCCCGCTGGGCGGCATCATCTTCGGCCACATCGGCGACAAGTTCGGCCGGCGCCCCTCGCTGGTGATCACGCTGCTGATCATGGGCCTGTCCACCGTGTTTGTGGGCCTGCTGCCCACCCACGAAAACATCGGCTCCTGGGCCGCCGTCCTGCTGGTGGTGCTCCGCGCACTGCAGGGCCTGGCCGTGGGCGGCGAGTGGGGCGGTGCCGTACTGATGGCGGTGGAGCACGCGCCGGAGAAGCACAAGACGTTCTACGGCGGCTTCGCGCAGCTGGGCAACCCGGCCGGCGCGCTGGGCGCCACCCTGATTTTCGCCTACCTGTCCGGGATCAGCGACACGTTCCTGGTGGACGGCGGCTGGCGCATCCCGTTCCTGCTCTCCGTGGTGCTGATCGGCGTGGGCTTCTGGGTCCGCTACCGGGTGGAGGAATCCCCGGTCTTCGAGGAGAAGGTCGAAGGCAAGGTCCAGACCCTGCCGCTGAAGCACGCGCTGGTCACCAACTGGAAGCCGATCCTCATCGGCATCGGCCTGCTGCCCATCTCCACCGGCGGCTACTACCTGGCCACCACCTTCGCCACCGCGTACGGCACCGACCCGTCGGTGGGCCTGAGCGAAACCATGATCCTCAACGCGCTGTCCGTGGCCGCCCTGGTCGAGCTCATCTGCACCCTGGGCGTCGCCTGGCTGGGCGACCGGTGGGGCCGCAAGCGGGTCATGTTCGTCGGCCTGGTGGGCTCGATCGTGCTCATCGTCCCGCAGTTCCTGCTGATGTCCACCGGGCCCGAATGGCTGATCTTCCTGGCCTTCGCCGCGATGCGCCTGGTCATGACCGCCACCTACGCGCCGACCGCGACCATCCTCTCCCAGCTGTTCCGGGCACAGGCCCGCTACACCAGCATCTCGCTGGCCTACGGAATGGCCAACGCCATCTGGGCGGCCCTCTCGCCGCTGACCGCGACCTTCCTGTACAGCAGCACCGGCAGCATCTGGCCCGTCCTGATCATGTTCGGCGCCATGGGCGTGCTGAGCATCGTCTGCCTGGCGATCGCCCCCCAGCACCGCGACGAGGACGAATACGACGACGCCGACTTAGCCGAAGGCGCCGACGCAGCACACACGAACAACAGCAACACCAACCTGGAGGCCTTCCGGTGAGGAAACTCAAGACATTCGACGCCCCCGCGACCAGCTTCATCCCACAGCTGATCACGGCCGCCACCATCCACACCATGGATGAAGAGCGCCCGACGGCGGAGGCCATGCTCGTGCACGACGGCCGCCTGCTCGCCGTGGGCACCGAGGCACAGTGCCGCGCCGCCGCCGTCAACCTCGGCCTGCCGGACCCGAAGGAACGCAACGCCGGCGGGGCCACCATCGTGCCGGGCTTCATCGACGCGCACGCGCACCCGCTGATGTACGGGCAGCTGAAGACCTGGGTGGACTGCGGGCCGGAACGCGCCGGCAGCATCCCCGAGATCGTCGCGCTGCTGAAGGAACGGGCGGCCGAGACCCCCAACGGGCTGCCCGTGCGCGGCTTCGGCTACGAGCACACCAACCTGGTGGAGGGCCGCCACCCCACCCGGCAGGAGCTCGACGAGGTCGCTACCGACCGCGAGGTCTACCTGATGAACGCCTCCGGGCACGGCGGCGTCGTGAACTCCTACACGTTCGAACTACACGGCGTCACCAAGGACACCCCCAACCCGGCCGGCGGGGAATTCTTCCGCGACGCCTCCGGTGAGCTGACCGGCGAACTCTCCGACGCGGCCTGCAACATCCTCACCGGGCTCGAGGGCGTGAAGATCGGCCACCACGGCCCGAACTTCCACCTGGCCGACGCCCCCGAGGAGCACCTGCGCCAGCTGCAGATCGCCCAGGAGAACTTCCTGGCCGGCGGCGTCACCACCATCGGCGACGCCCAGGTGTCCCGGCGCGAGTTCGACATGTACCTGCGCATGGCCGAGGAAAACCAGCTCAAGGTCCGGGTCAGCATGTACCTGCTCTCGCACCTGCTGGATGAGGCCGCCGAGATGGGCCTGCACGGCCAGTTCGGCAACGCGCGGCTCAGCTTCGCCGGCTTCAAGTTCTACGCCGACGGCACCCTGGGCGGCTGGACCGCGTACTTCCCGGACGGCTACGTCGGCGACCCCTGCCGCACCGGCCAGCTCTACCACGACCCGGCCGACTATGCCGCGCTGATCTCCAAGGCGCACCGGCTGGGCCTGCAGACCGCCACGCACGCGCAGTCCCCGACGGCGCTGGAGATGGTCATCTCCGCCATCGAGGCCGCGCAGGCCGAACGCCCCGACACCGATGCCCGGCACCGGATCGAACACTGCGGGCTGCCCACGCTGGAGCAGATCGACCGGATGGCCGCCGCCGGCATCCACCCGGTGAACCAGCCGCAGCACTACTACAACTGGGGCGAGGGCGTGAAGGAAGCGGTCGGCACCCCGGGCGAGCGCTTCAACCCGCTGGGCGAATTCGCGGCGGCCGGCGTGCGGGTGACCATCAGCTCCGACGCCCCCGTGGCCGAGCCCCGGCCGCTGGAAGCCATCCAGGCCGCAACCAACCGCATCACCCGCTCCGGCGTGCGGCTGGGTGGGGACTCGCTGCTCATCACGGCGCGCCAGGCGCTGGCGGCCCACACCATCAACGCGGCCTATGCGCTTGGCCGCGAGGATGACCTCGGCTCGCTGACGGCGGGCAAGCGGGCCGACTTCGTGGTCCTCGCCGGCGACCCGCTGGCCGTGGACGCCGCCGAGATCTCCGGCATCCAAGTCCTGGAAACCTGGGTGGACGGCATCCAGCGCTTCACGGCCGACCGTCCGGCACGACTCAACGAAGAGGTCCAGCATGTCTGAGCAGAACCCGGCGGCCACCCCCACCGTCACGCTGCCCGAGGGGGTCGTCGCCGATAACACCGGCCTGGCCATCATGACGGCCCTGCGGAACTACGGCATCGACACCATCTTCGGCATCCCCGGCACGCACAACCTGGAGTTCTACCGCCACCTGGTGCCGCTGGGCATCCGCCCGGTGACCACGCGGCACGAACAGGGTGCGGGCTACGCCGCCGACGGCTGGGCACAGCAGACCGGACTGCCCGGCGTCGTCATTACGACGTCGGGGCCCGGCCTGCTCAATGCGCTCTCCGCCGCGGGCACCGCCTACTGCGAGTCCCGGCCGCTGATCATCCTCTCGCCGGGCGTGCCCGAGGGCGAAGAGTTCGCGGACATCGGCTCGTTGCACGAGACGAAGGACGCCACGGCCGCCGTCGGCGCGATCGTCGAGTGGTCGCGCCGGGTCACCTCCGCCACGGAGGCGGTCCAAGCCATCCACGACGCCTTCGAACTCTTCCGTTACGGGCGCCCGCGGCCGGTGCACATCGAGGTACCGCTCAACGTGCTCGAGGGACCGAGCGACGCTCCGGCGGAGCTGCTGCAGGCTGCGCCCCGGCGGGAGCCGGCCGGCGCGTCCGAGCAGGCCATCCGGCACGCCGCCCAACTGCTGGCCGAGTCGCGCCGGCCGGTGCTGCTGGCCGGCGGCGGTTCGCTGCGCGCCGGCCGGCACCTGCTGCAGCTGGCCGAAGCGCTGGACGCCCCCGTGGTGACCACGCTCAACGGCAAGGGTGCCATCCCCGAATCGCATCCGCTCTCGCTGGGCTCGGACATCCGGCTTCCCGCCGCGCAGCAGCTCTGCGAGGAGGCCGACGTCCTGCTGGTCATCGGCTCCAAGGTGGGCGAGGCCGAACTGTGGTTCAACGAGCTGCAGCCGAGCGGCACGGTGATCCGGGTGGACATCCTGGCCGGCCAGATGGCCAAGAACATCGCCGCCGACGTTCCGCTGGTGGGTGACAGCGCCGCCGTCGTGCCCCAGCTGCTCACCGCCCTGCAGGAAAACAACGACGGCGGTGTCCCGCCGCGGGCGGAGAGCGGCGCCGACCGCGCGGCGCGGCTGCGCCCCGTGCTGCGTGACGCCGCCCGTGAGCTGTCCCCGGAGTTCGCGGCTCTCGCCGAACAGGTGGCGGCCGCCGTGCCGGCGTCGACCATCATCGGCGGCGACTCCTCGCAGGCCACCTACCTGGGAACGGCCAGCTTCGTGCCGCAAGACCGGCCGCATTCGCTGCTCTACACCCCGGCCTACGCCACGCTCGGGTACGGGCTGCCGGCTTCCATCGGCGCCCGCATCGGCGCGCCCGACCGCCCCGTGGTTTGCGTGGTGGGCGACGGCGCGCTGATGTTCGCGGTGCAGGAACTCGTCACCGCCGTCGAACAGCGCCTGGACCTGGTGGTGGTGTGCGCCGACAACGGCGGCTACGGCGAGATTCGCCAGAACGAACTGGACCGCGGCATCGAGCCAGTCGGCGTGGAGCTCGTGCAGCCGGACTGGGCCGCCCTGGCCACCGCCTTTGGCGGCACCGGCAGGCGGATCCACGACGCCGCCGAGCTGGCCCCGGCCATCCGCCAGGCGCTGGCCGACGGCGGGGTCCAGCTGATCCACGTCCCCGCGCAGCTGTTCGCGCAGGATGGCCAGGCATGACGGGAAGCCCGCGGGTCATTATTACCGACGCCGAGGACCTCGACTACTCCGTTGCCCTGGAGTTGCTGGCCGAGGCCGGCATCGAGGCGAGCTACCTCAACACCCGGGACCGCGGCGTCATTCTCGACGCCGCGGCGGGGTGCGAGGGGATCATCCTCGGCTACGCCAGCCTGGACGCCGAGATGATCGCCGCCATGCCGAACCTGAAGGTTGTGGCAACCATGTCCGCGGGCTTCGACATGGTCGACCTGGAGGCGGCGGCCGCCCGGAACATCACGGTCTGCAACGTGCCCTCGGTGGCCACCCGCGACGTGGCCACGCACGCCTTCGCGGGCATGCTCTCGCTCATCCGCGAGCTCCCGCGCTCCCAGGCGGCCACCCGGCGCGGGGACTGGACGGGGGAGGGGATCCCGGTGCCCCCGCGGATCAGCGAGCTGACCCTGGGGCTGGTCGGGTTCGGGCGCATTGCCCAGTACCTGGGTGGCCTGGCGGCCCCGGTCTTCGGGTCCGTCATCGCCTACGACCCGTTCGTCCCCGACGAGGCCTGGCCGGCCGATGTGCGCCGGGGCGAGCTCGCCGAGGTGCTGGCGGCGTCGAACGTAGTCAGCCTGCACACCCCGCTGACGGAGGAGACCCGGAACCTGCTTGACACCGAGAACCTCGCCGTCCTGCCGGCGGGCAGCTATGTGGTGAACGTGTCCCGCGGCGCGCTCGTCGACGAACAGGCTCTTTGCGCCGCTCTGGACTCCGGCCACATCGCCGGGGCCATGCTGGACGTCCTAGCGGAGGAACCGGCCCCGGCTGACCACCCGCTGGTGGTCCACCCGTCGGCGATCGTCACGCCCCACGCGGCGTATCGCAGCAACGTCTCGCTGCGTGAATACGTGGCGCTGCCGGCCCGGAACATCATCGCCTGCCTGCAGGGCCGGCAGCCGGAGACCCCGATCGCCGCGGCTGCCCCGTCCCTCGCGCCGGCTGCCGGGTAACCCCAGGCACGCTGAACACGCAACGGCGCCCGGCCTGCATCAGCAGGGCCGGGCGCCGTTCGCATTCCTGGAGCTTGCGCGATGCGACGTTAGGCGGCTGGCTGCTCAGCAACGGGGGTTTCGACAACCGGCTCTTCAACGACGGGTGCTTCGACAACCGGCTGCGCGGCAACCAGCTGCGCCTCGTAGGCGGCAGCGATGGTTTGGTAGGCGGCGCGGGCCTCGCCGACGAACACTCGGTTCTCGGCGCGGAGTTTCTTCAGCGCAGCGGCCTGGGCTGCACGCAGGTTCTTGACCTCCAGTTGCGCAGCCTTCACAGCCTTGCCCTTGGCCAGCTTCGCCTTCTTGGACAGCGACTTCAGCTCGGCGGCAGCGGCGGCACGGGCCTGCTTCTCAGCTGTCTGGGCCCCGATTTGCGCGTCCTTGAAGGCAGCCTTTGCTGCTGCGACGTCGGCCTTGGTGAGGGGGGCTGACTCAGTGACAACTGGCGCGGTGGTAACGGGCACAAGGTCAGCGGCGGATGCGGCGGTGGCACTTCCACCAACCAGGAGGCCGGCGGCGAGGAAGCCAGCGGCGATCTTGCGAATTGCAGTCATTCTTACTCCGTATTCGGATGAGATAGCTGGCCCAGCGCCAGCCACCTTTCGAAAGTAACGAGCGGACTCGACGCAAAAGCCAACCTTGCGGCTAATCTGCCGAAAGACTGTCGCTGCTTTCCAAAAGCTGCGCTTTTACTGGGACAAGCCGTGCCCGACGTGGCCGTGCAAAACGAAGGCGGGCATCGCCGTCGTGATGATTTATGCGACTCTTCCGCCCCGGCTCTGTTGCCAGCGGCGCTGGCACGGCTATTCCCGTGCCTTTGCACGATGTGTGACAGCTGGTGGGGCAGACGCAGGGATTAAAGAGGTAGCTGACTCTAAAAGGGCAGGGTGCCATGACTAGGATGTGGGGCATGCCGACAAGCTCAATCCCCGTGACCGACGCCGCCCGCGCCGACGCTCTCCAGGCCCTGAACATTCTCGATACCCCTCGTGAGGAGCGTTTTGACCGGATTGTCCGTGCAGCACGGGCTGTCTTTGATGTGCCGATGGTAGCCATGAACTTCATCGACATAGACCGGCAATGGACCAAAGCGGAGGCCGGCTTGCCCGGACTGGAAAACACGCCGCTCGAGGAAGCGATGTGCTGGTATACCATCCAAAAAGGGGACGTCCTTGTAGTGCCCGACGCGTCGGTCGATGAGCGCTTCAGCGACTACCGCTCCGTTGCCTCGGATCCCAATATTCGCTTCTACGCAGGGCAGCCGCTGAGGGCGACGGGCGGGGAACCTGTCGGATCCCTGTGCATCCTGGATACAAAGCCGCGGCTCCTCAGCGACAAAGAAGCCGAGGTGCTTGCAGAGATGGGGCGCTGGGTCGAGCAGGAGCTGGAGCTGCAGCGGGAGCTGGACCACGCGGCCGAGGTGCAGCGCGTACTCATGCCGCATACCGTCCCGGACCTTCCCGGATACCAGCTGGCCGGCCGGTGTGTGCCGTCCCGCGCCCTAGGCGGCGACTTCTTTACCTGGCACAGCCTGCCGGACGGAAAGCTTCAGCTTCACGTGGCTGACGTGATGGGCAAGGGTATCCCAGCTGCCCTCATCGCCGCGTCGCTTCGGGCAACCCTGGTTGGTGCCGCACAGTTCAGCGACCAGGGTCGGGCGATCCACCGGGCGGCGGCCGCCTCGGAACAGTTGCTTTCCGACACGGGCTCTTTCGGCACTGTCTTTTCGGCCCGCCTCGAACCGTCGAGCGGAGCCATTGACTACGTGGACGCTGGCCACGGGTTGGCCTTCGTCTTCAGCGGCGGCGGATACCGCCGGCTGCACCGTTCCGGTCCTCCCCTGGGGGCGGTGCCCAGCCAGCGGTGGGAGGTCCACAGCACGGTCCTGGAACCTGGGGAGACCTTGGTGGTGGTGTCAGACGGTTTCCTCGATTTCTTTGCGACCTTGGAAGAAACGGTCGAGCAGGCGGTTGCCGCCGGAATCGTCGCCTTGCCACCGGATGAGCTGGTTGACCGGGCCGTTGCCTTCGCCGGCGTGAAGGGACACGACGACGACATCACCGTCGTCGCGCTCCGGCGGGAATAAGACGACCGTGGGCGCTGCATTCCGGGGGCGGGAATGGTGCCGACTTATGTACCTCGCGGTGCATTTGATCCGCCTCGATTGGTTCGGATAGTGTTGCGCCGCACGTGCCGTTGATATTTCCGCCACTGCTCTTCCCTGTCTCGCCTTCTCCCACTAGAGAGTCCTCCCATGCGTCTGACGTTAAACGTTTTGATGGTTCCAATCCTGGTCGCACTCGCGCTGATGTCAGGCGGGATTGCCCCGGCGCAGGCAGCCACGGCCGCGATAACGCTTAGCTCCTCGTCGGGGCCGGCAGGAACTTCGGTAACGGTCACCGGAACGGGTTTCCCCAAGAAGTCTTCCGGAACTGTCACCGGCGGAACTGAACCGGTCAAGTTCGTCACCAGTGCCTCCGGATACTTCCAAACGGCGTTGGTGATACCTGCGGCCGAGCAGGCAACTGTCCTCATCGAGGCTAAAGCCGGGGCCACCCGCGCATCGGCTCCCTTCACGCTCACCTACAGCAGCCCCTCAGTGACGCAGGAGGAACCGGCGCAGCCCCAGCAGTCTCCCGCCCCCACCGCGCCATCGATCAGCAAGGCGCCGCTTCGCTTCGGCCTGGGAACGCCGGGCGGACCGTTGGCCTCCGCCGAAATTGACACAGCCGCTGCCCTGGTCGGCGAAGCTCCATCGATCATCCTCTCCTACAAGGACTTCAACCAAGCCCCGCCCATCGCAGAACTGGAAGCGGTCCGCATCCGCGGTGCGGTCACCTTACTCACCTGGGAGCCATGGACCTGGGGCGGCGGCACCGAACAGCCCGCCTACTCACTGGACCGGATCACCGCCGGGGACTTCGACCCCTATCTGCGCGAGTGGGGCACGGCTCTGGCTAAGTGGGGCCACCCCGTGATGCTGCGCTTCGGCCATGAGATGAACGGCAACTGGTACCCCTGGTCCGAAGGTATCAACGGCAACACGGCCGGGGACTACGCCGCCGCTTGGAGGCACGTTCACGACGTCGTCTCTTCCACCGGTGCCCAGAACATCACGTGGGTGTGGAACCCGAATGTCCCCTATGCCGGATCAACGCTCATGGACGGGCTTTACCCCGGCGCGGGCTACGTGGACGCGGTTGCCCTCGACGGGTACAACTGGGGAACCTCCGCAGCGTGGAGCACGTGGACCCCGCCGTGGGCGCTTTTCGCCGACGGTCTCGGACAGCTCCGGTCACTGGCCCCGGGGAAGCCCATCCTCATCGCCGAAACAGCCTCCGCAGAAGAGGGCGGCTCCAAGGCAGCGTGGAACAAGGACCTTGTCTACTACCTGTCCCAGCAGCCCGACATCACAGCCCTGGTCTGGTTCCACTACAACAAGGAGACCGACTGGCGCATCGACAGCAGCAAAGCCTCTGCCAGCGCGCTCGCCGAAGCCCTCGCCGCCCGGCCCAAATAACTGTCTGACGCGCGAGCTTATCGCTCCGAACCTGCAGCACCGGGGACTACTTGAGCAACGGAACTCGCAGTTGTACGTCTGGGCTGCAGCTTCGATGCCTGAAGCGGCTCGGACGCGATCCTAAGCTCCGCGCGGTCGACGGCGGACAACCTGCCGGCGCGGGTGGCGCAGATCCAGTACTCCTGACGCTGCCCCACGCTGGAACTGGCCGAGCATGTGCTGGCCGTGCTGGACCGCAACGCCGAGCACTCCGCCGCGACGGCGCACTGCCGGGTGGAGATGTTTAGGCCAAGTCCGATCCGCCGAACCATCCGGAAGCCAGGGCGCGGAATTCTTGCGGATGCAGGGCCGAGGCTCCCGCAGGGACCTTCCCTAGGAACGGAACGGGAAGATCGCTCAGGTACCGTTGGTTGTCCAACTCAATGTCGGTGGGCTCCTGCGGCCAGGCGCCGATCACTAGCCCCGCGACGGGAATTGATCGGCGCTGAAGTGCCTCGAGGGTAAGCAGGGTGTGGTTCAAGGTCCCGAGCCCGCTGCGGCACACGACGACGATGCCCGCCGTTCGCTGGCTGTCGCGGGCGCCGGCCGTCGATGTCCCGTCGATGAAGCCAGCAGCCAGATCCGCGAGGCAAAAACCCGGTTCGAGTTCGACGAGCAGTCCGCCGGCCCCCTCCACCAGCACGTGATCGAAATCCTCGGCTAGCCCCCGGATGGTCTCGGTGTGCTGCACACGTCTGGGGAGGGAAGCGCCCTCCCGGGCGGCTGCGGCGACCGGCGCCATCGGTAACCGGAGCCGGGCACCTTCTAAGACGTGGTCGATCCCGGCCAGCCGGCGGACTTCCTCGATGTCCCCGGCATCCTCCTCCAGAACGCCCGTTTGGACGGGTTTATAGACCGCGACCGAGGGGCGGCCGCTGCGCGCGGAAGCCGCGCGGGAACCGGCAGACAACGCCGCCGCAAGCGCCGCCGTCGTCATCGTTTTGCCCACGCCGGTATCCGTGCCGGTCACGAAAAGGATCCGGGGCAGGGCGGGCAGGCCCGCGTCAGGGTGCCTCACCGGTTGCTCCTTTCCGGTGACGCGGCTTCCACCGTGACGGACAGGGGCGCCTGGAAGGACAACAGCCGCAGCCAGTCAGGTTCCGGCCCAATCAGCCGTATATCAGGCAGGGCGCGGGCTGTTTCCTCCAGGGCCAGGACGGTTTCGAGTTCGGCCAGCCTCGCCCCCAGACAGCGGTGCAGCCCGTAGCCGAAGGCCAGCGAGTAGGCCGTGGGGCCAGCATCGGGCGGGTGGTGGCCGGCCAGTTCCAGCAGGATTTCGGATCCGGCGGGCAGCGCCGTGCCGTCCAGGACGGTGTCGCGCGGGACGGCCCGGCGCCAGGTGTGCACGGATGGTTCCTCGGCCAGCACCCTGCGCACCAGCGTTGATCCAGTGCCGCCGGAGGCCAGCGATTGCCAGCAAGCCGGATCCTGCAGCGCCCGGTACAAGGCTGTGCCGATCAGCAGCGCGGTGGTTTCCTGCCCGGCGATGAGCAGGAAGTAGCCCAGCGAGCAGACCTCGGCGGTCCGGAGCCCGGCCGCGTGCAGTGCGCCGAAGAGGTTGTCGCGCCCGTGGCTGGCGATGACCTCGGCCCGCAGCCAGGTGTAAAACTCGGCGGCGGTTTCGGCGAGTTCCACCTGACGCTGCGGATCCGGCCAGCCCCAGAAAAGTTCCAGTGAATCCCGGCTCCAGCCCTTGAGCACTTCCAGGTCCGGCAGTTGGAAGCCGGTCAGTTCCTGCATGATCACCGGCGGGATGTGGGCGCCAACAGCCCGGGCAAGGTCCACCGGGCCGTGCGCGATCTCCGCGGCGGCGGCTTCGGCATGTTTGCGCGTTAGTTCGCGCACCCGCGGGCCGATGACGGCGACCTTGGCGGGGGTGAAGAACCCTGCTACCACCGAACGCACCGTCCGGTGCAGCTCCCCGGTGGCCGAGGCCAGCACCGGCGGCAGGGCGAACCGGCTGCGGCTCAGGATCCGCAGTGCCGCCGGGCTCAGCGGCACCACCGAGGTCAAGGCGTTGCTGGGCAGGAAATCATCCACCCGGCGCAGCACCTGGCGGACCTGCTCGGGGTCGCTGATCACGTGATAGCTCGGGCCCTGGCTCACGCGGGCACCTCCATGTGGGATAGCAGCGTATTAATAAGGTCGGTGACGTTCCGCAACTGCTCCGGGGCCAGGTCCGCGCGGGCGGTCAGCCTCAGCCGCGAGATCCCGTCCGGCACACTCGGCGGACGGAAGCAGCCGACCAGCACGCCGGCGTCCTCCAGCCTGGCGGCCAGTTCCGCGGCGCACCGCGGTGAGCCGGCGGGCACGGACTGCACCGCGCCATCAGCCTGCTCGATGCCCAAACCGGCGGCGATCAGCGCCGCGTTGCGGCCGACGGCGGCCACGCGCTCCGGCTCGTCGGCAATGATGCGGCAGGCCTGCGCGGCAGCAGCGGCCGCGGCCGGGGCCAGCCCGGTGTCGAAAATGAAGCTCCGCGCCGTATTGACCAGATGCTCGCGCAGAGCGAGGGAGCCGAGTACCGCCCCGCCCTGGCTGCCCAGGGCCTTGGACAGCGTGGCAGTAACCGCCACATGCTCCGCTCCGGCCAGCCCCGCGGCGTAGACGGCGCCCCGGCCGTGGCCGGCAACGCCAATCCCGTGCGCCTCGTCCACCACCAGCAGCGCGTCGTGGCCGGCGCACAGTTGCGCAACGGCGGACACGTCGGCGGCGTCCCCGAGCACCGAGTAGATCGATTCGATCACGACGACGGCGCGCGGCTGGCTGCGCGAGGCCAGCCGCTGCTCCAAGGCATCCAGGTCGCCGTGCGGGAGAACCTCGACAGGGGAGCGGGAGAGCCGGGCGGCGTCGATCAGCGAGGCGTGGATGTGCGCGTCGGTCAGAAGCAGGGTTCCGGGGCCGCCGAGAGCGGTGAGGATGCCCAGGTTCGCGGCGTAGCCGCTGGAGAAGGCCAGCGCCGCGGGGCGGCCGGTGAGCGCGCACAACTCGGCCTCGAGCTCCTCGTGCACAGCGTGCGTGCCGGTGACCACGCGGGAAGCGCGGGCGCCGGTGCCGTAACGTTCGACGGCGGCGACGGCGGCGGCCTGCAGCCGGGGGTCCGCGGCCAGGCCCAGATAATCGTTGGAGGCCAGGTCGAGCACGGTGCCGGTCCGCGGCACCGTGTGCCGGATGATGCCGCGCCGGGCGCGCACTCGGGCCTGGGCGGCGAGCCAGTCCTGCATGGAGCCCATCAGCCATGCACCTCTTTAACGGCGGCACTAATGCCGGCGCCGATCGCCGCCACGTCAGCCGGCGTGCAGATATATGGCGGCATGGTGTAGACGAGGTTGCGGAACGGGCGCACCCAGACCCCGTGCGCCAGGGCCGCGCGGGTCAAGGCCGGGACGTCCACCGCGTCGTGGAGTTCGACGACGCCGACGGCGCCGAGCACCCGCACGTCCCGGACGGACCCGAGGCCGGATGCCGAGGCCAGGGACGCGCGCAGGCCAGCTTCGACGCCTCGCACCTGCTCCTGCCAACCGGCGCTTTCCAGCAGCTGAAGCGAGGCCAAGGCCGCCGCGCATGCCAGCGGGTTGGCCATAAAGGTCGGCCCGTGCAGGAGGGCCCGGAATTCGGAGGCGGTGATGACGTCCGCGACCGTCGTGGAGCACAGCACCGCGGCCAGGGTCAGGTAGCCGCCGGTGAGGGCCTTGCCCACGCACATGACGTCCGGGACCACCCCTGCCCATTCGCCGGCGAAGAGCTTGCCGGTGCGGCCGAAGCCGGTAGCGATTTCGTCGAAGACGAGCAGTAGCCCGTGCGCGTCGGCCACCCGGCGCAGGGCCTGCAGGCATTCGGGCGAGTAGGCGTGCATTCCGCCGGCGCCCTGCAGCACTGGTTCCACAATGATCCCGGCCAGCTCGTGCCCGTGCCGGGCGACGGCGGCCTCCAATGCCGCGGTCCAGGCGGCAACCGCTGCGCCGTCGGAGACCAGGCTGCCGCCGCCGTCCAGCCGCGCGGCCGGCGGCCGGGGCAGGAAATGCTGGACCGGCAGGGATGGGAAGGCCGAGTGCATGCCGTCCACCGGATCGCACACGCTCATCGCACCGAAGGTGTCCCCGTGGTAGCCGCCACGCAGGGCCAGGAACGAGTGCCGGCCCTGCCGCCCGGCTGCGGCCTGGTACTGGATGGCCAGCTTCAGCGCGACCTCCACCGAGACTGAACCGGAGTCCGCGAAGAACACGTGCCGCAGCGGATCTGGGGCCAGCTCCGCCAGTTGCTCGGCCAGCCGGACGGCAGGCTCGTGCGTGAGGCCGCCGAACATCACGTGGCTGAACCGCTTCACTTGGCGGCGTACTGCGTCGTCGAGGGCCGGATGCCGGTAGCCGTGGATGGCGGACCACCAAGAGCTCATGGCATCGACCGCCTCGAACCGCGCCCCGTCCGCGGCTTCCAACTGCAGCCGCACACCGTCCGCGGCGGCAACCGCGTAAGGCGTGGGGCCGTCCAGCGGGGCGTACGGGTGCCAGAGCAGGCCGCGGTCACGCGCAAGCAGCGCAGCGCCGGACAGCGCTGCCTCAGGCATTGGGGGCAAGCTCCGTCCCCGCGCCACGGCGCCGGATGGAAATCTCTGTCGGTGCGCCGTCGTCGTCAGCGGCCGCAGCGGGCACCGGGCCGGCGGGAGCCAGAACAGTGAAGCCGGCGTCGGCAATCATCTCCAGGTCCGCCTTCGCGGCCTGGCCCTCGCTGGTCAGGTAGTCGCCGAGGAAGAGCGAGTTGGCCACGTGCAGGGCCAGCGGCTGCAGCGAGCGCAGGTGCATCTCGCGGCCGCCGGCCATCCGCAGTTCGGTGGGAGGGCAGGCGAAGCGCACCAGCGCCAGGATCCGCAGGCAGTGTGCAGGGGTGAGCAGCCAGGTGCCCTCCAGGGGGGTGCCCTCGAAGGGCATCAGGAAGTTAACCGGGATCGAGTCGGTCCCCAGCTCTCGCAGGGCGAAGACCGCGTCGATCAGCTCTTCGTTGCTCTCGCCCATTCCCACGATCAGGCCGGAGCAGGGGGAGAGGCCGGCGTCCTTGGCATGGTTGACGGTGCGAACGCGGTCTGCGTATTCGTGGGTGGTGCAGATGTCGGCGTAGTTGGATTCGCTGGTGTTCAGGTTGTGGTTGTAGGCGTCCACTCCGGCGGCCTTGAGCTTGTCTGCCTGCCCGTCCTTGAGGATGCCCAGGCAGGCGCAGACCTCCACCTGCGGATGCTCGTCCTTGAGTCCGGCGACCATGTTGGCCACTCGATCCACGTCCCGGTCCGTGGGGCCCTTGCCGCTGGCCACGAGGCAGACCCGGGAGGCGCCGGCGCGGATGCCGCTGGCGGCCTGTTCGGCGGCCTCTTCCGGTTTGAGCCAGGTGTACTTGAGGATTTCGGCGGCCGACCCTAGGCGCTGCGAGCAGTAGGTGCAGTCCTCCGGGCAGAGGCCCGACTTGAGGTTCACCAGGTAGTTCACCTTGACGGTGTTGCCGAAGTGGGCCCGCCTCAGCGTCGCTGCCGCCGCAGTCAGCTGCAGCAGCTGTGAGTCGTCGGAAGCGAGGATGGCACGCGCATCGTCGCGCGTGAGGGTGCCGCCGGCCAGCTGCCGGTCGGCCAGATCTTGGAAGGAATTGAACACCGTTCAATAGTGGGTGGGGCAGGAGTGGTTGTCAAGGATGGTGCATGATGGACGCGATAACGTGACATCGGCTGGAGACGGAGAGGACGGAGGCCGACGTGGCCCTGACGCGCCAGAAGATTGTCGATACGGCCTTGGAAATTTTGCGCTCGTACGGTCTGGCCGATCTCTCGATGCGCAGGCTTGCGCGCGATCTCGGCGTGCAGCCCGGAGCGCTGTATTGGCATATTAAGAACAAGCAGGAACTGCTGGTGGTGTTGGCCGAGCGAATTCTGGAGCCCGTAGAAGTGGGCGACGCCGGCGGCGACCCGGAGGGTGCCGTGCGGCGGTCCGCGCAGGATCTGCGCGCGGCGCTCCTTGCCGTGCGCGACGGCTCGGACGTCGTTTCCCTCGCGCAGGCGCTGGCGCCGGAGTCCCTCACCCCGCTGAATGGGATGACCGCGCTCTTGGCTGAGAGTGGACTGAGCGAGCTGCACGCGCGCTGGGGGGCGAAGAGCCTGACGCACTACATCCTCGGCGCGGTGGCGGAGGAGCAGACCCGGGCCGAGCTTGCCCGATCCGGCCTGCTGGAACCGGGCCCTGATTCCGACACTAACGGCGAAGCGTTCCTCTTCGGCATCAATACGCTGCTCGAGGGGCTGCAGATGCATCGGACGCGGTGATCCGAGTCCTGCTTTAGGGTCCGAGGGGCGAGTTCGTGGATGAGCAGGACGCGATATTGCCCAGCTTCGGCGGCTGGAGCCTCTCCGACACGTTCTCGACAGTGCTCTGCGACTTGAAGGATGTACAGATTTATGTTCATCTTCCACTGCCGAAACTAGGCTGGCCTTATGCGGAATGAGCTGAAGGCTGCTGCAGACCAACTGAATGTTCAGCCGGACGCTGACGTCCTGACCGTAGCTGAGGCTCGCGCAGCCTTGCCGGCAACGTTGCGGCACTTCCGAACCGTCCCGGGTGCGCGCAACGTACTCGTTGGATCCCATCGAAAAGCTGATGCCGCGATTGTGCCGATCCGCCTCTACCGCAGCATGGACGCCGGCCGGGGCGGCGAATCGATGCCGTTGCTCGAACTCCTCAGGCAGCGGCGCCGGTTGATTTCCCGTCTGGCCACACTCAACCGAATTGAGGCTGTCGCTGTCTTCGGGTCGGCCGCCCGCGGGGAAGAAAAGCCGGACAGCGACCTGGATCTAGTGGTCGATCCGCAGGATGCCGCGAGTCTGTTCGATTTGGCGCAGTTCGCCGAGGATATGGAGCAGCTGGTCGCCCGCCCGGTGGATGTCATCTCCCGCCGTGTGCTCGATCCCCGCCGCGACGCGACGATCTTGGCCGAAGCTGTGCCACTGTGACAGACCTTCCCGATCGCACGCAACGATGGCTGGCAGACCTGGCGGTCAACCTGGATCTGGCGGCCGAGCTCGTGAACCGGGGCCGAGAAGCGTTCGACTCCGATTCAGCGCCTCGTCTGGCCTTTGAGGCTTTGTGCAACCGTGTCGGAGACCTGTGCAAGAGGCTCGTTACCGCGGAACCCGAGACCTTCACTGACCCGATCTGGCGGCAGGCAGCCAGGAACAGGGGCTGCTTCGTGCATCACTTTGACCGAGTCGATGAGCAAGCACTATGGGTGACGGTGTCGGTTGGTTTTCCGGAGCTGCGCGATCGGCTCGGCAGGATAGCCTCGCGGCCAAGGGAGCACTGACTGTGCACGACGGAGATGCACAGGCAGCGGGCCTGGCGGTGTTCACTCTGGTCATCGAGCGATGGGCTTCGGGCAGCAGGACTTTCTTCTCGCCCTTGGCGCCCGGTCTGCATCAGCAGGCCGGGCGCCGTCGCGGGTGGGCCACCGGCAGGTGTTCTAACAAGCCGCGACCTCACGTGAGCGATGAGCCTCATCGTCTCTGGCTAGATCCTTGCCTTTGGTCTCCGGAGATGCGATCGCCGCGACCAGCACCAGGGCACAGAGCAGGATCAAATAGATATCGAAGGCCCGCGGCATACCCTCCGAGTAGAGCCAAGTCTGCAGGTACGCCGCGGTTCCGCCGGTTAGCGCTGCGGCAACAGAGTAAGGCAGGCCAATGCCGATGGTCCGAACGCGGGCCGGGAACTGCTCCGGGAAGAAGGCCGGCATGATCGCCGTCGGTCTGCGGCAATGAGAATCATGCCCGCGCCCATATAGACAATCAGCCGCCATGATTCCTGGCCGCCACTGAAAACAAGTGCCAGAGGGATGATCAGCTATCAAACCGCCGCTGTCGCCGGGCGCAGCCGAAAGGGCCAGCGACTTAGGATGGGAGACGCACGGAATATGAGGGGTGCGCATTCACGAGGAGGACCCAATTCCCGCCATGGCGCCACGGACGCAGCGCCCGCAGCTGCAGCAATTGCTGGTCACGCTCTACGGTCTTTACGCGGGAGGCGCTGGAGGGTGGTTGCCGGTCTCTGTGTTGGTGGCCATGTTGGCGGACCTGGGCGTGGACGGCCAAGCAGCGAGGTCGACGATTTCCCGGTTGAAGTCAAAGGGCGTGCTGTCCGGTCGGCGGACCGACGGAGTGTCCGAATACGCACTCTCCGAAAGCGTTCTGGATATTTTCCATTCCGATGACCAGCGGATCTTCGCACCGGAGCGTTCACGGCCGGAAGACCCCTGGGCCTTGGTGGTGTTTTCCGTGCCGGAGGCCGAGCGAAACCGCCGGTACGAACTGCGCGCGGAATTGACCAGCCTGGGCTTCGGGTTCGTGGCGGCAGGCGTGGCGGTCGCGCCGGCTACTGTGATGGAGCAGGCTATGCGCCGGCTTGCTGACCGCGGTCTGGACCGCTACACGGAGTACTTTGCTGGAAGCTACCTTAAAGACGGCAATGTCCGCGAGCAGGTGCAACAGTGGTGGGACCTCGCCCTGCTCGAGCGTCAGTATCAGGATTTCTTGACTTGTTACTCGCCGGTGGCTGACGAGTGGCAGCGGCGGAGTTCAAAAGGTGAAAAGCCGCTTCCGCGCGAGGCTTTCAGCCTGTACGTGCCAATGCTCACTCAGTGGCGACGGTTCCCTTACCGAGACCCGAACTTGCCCTTTGAATACATGCCCGAAGGCTGGAAAGCACCGCAAGCCAAACAAGTCTTCCTAACCCTGGACCGCATCCTTCGTGCTCCGGCCGCCGACCACGCACGGAAGCTGGCGGCAGGGGCATTTCGCTGAGCTGGCACGGTTTCCGCTGTGCCCGATTAGCACCGGCGCCGGTGCCCTTGCTGCGGGAGCAGGGCACCGGCGTCGTTTGTTCAGGACTTTCCCGGCCGCTCCGGAGCGGGAGTTTACGCGCCGGGAACGCTGCCCTCGGGCAGGAAGTTTACGTCGTGCAACGCCGATCGGCGGACAACTTCTTCCGGATCGCTGAGGTTGTGCAGTTGGTCGAACAGCTGGGCCAGCCGGCCTGACGGGCTGACCCAGAAGAGAGCCTTGCCCGGGGTCTCTCCCTTGTTGTAGTAAGCGTGCGGCAGATCCCGGGGCATGCGGACGGTGTCGCCAGGGCCCGCGGTGGTCCACTCGCCGTCGAGGTACAGCGTATAGACGCCTTCCATCACGTAGATGTGCTCGTCCTGGGTGGGGTGGACGTGCGGCGGCACGCCGGTTCCGGTGGGATCCAACGACAGCCACGCAAAGCTGGTGGCACTTTCCGACTTGGCCAAGTAGGTGTGGCCGAGGACGTTCCAGGTTTTGTTACCCATGGCCTCGCTGGCCAGAGTGATGCCCTTGGGCAGGTCTCCCAGAACGATTTCCTGATCCTGTTGCGCCTGCATGGCGGCTCCTTTCGTTGAACGAACTGTGCAGTCAGCATGGCAGGCTGAGGATGAATATGCAATAGGTATTGCGATCGCAAAAATAGCTCCATATGATGTGTGTCACGCTTCGGGGGCCGCATAACCGGAGCGCGCCACGCCGCCGCCACATCATTCTCTCGGGCGGCTCATTTCCCGCCCACCTACCGAAGGAAAGAGGGCACACATGGCTACAACACCGCACGGAATGAGCGTTCATACGCTCGGAACTGGAGGCGGTCCGATCGTCTCCAGCAGTCGCGCCGGAACCAGCACCGCCATCCGCGTAGACGACGCTGTCTATGTGGTGGACTGTGGAATGGGTAGCATCCGCAACTATCGATCCAGTTCCACTTGGGGCGAACTGCGGGGAATTTTCCTGACCCACCACCACTCCGATCACGTGTACGACCTGGGCTCGTTCCTGGTTACGGGTTGGCAGGTCCCCGGGGAGTCCTTTAGTCGGCAGATCCAGATTCTGGGTCCGGGCCGTCCGGAGCGCGTGCCGGCTCTCGATGACGAGCATGCCGGGCAGATCAGCGCCCGGTTCGGCAACCGCAGCATGACAGGTACCCGCGAGATGGTGGGCGCGCTGCTGGACAAGGTTTTCGCGTCTGATATCTGCATCCGGATGACCGATGAAGGGCGCGCCGACCCAAACGACTGGGTGGTTGCCGCAGATATTGAGATACCAGCATCGGCGGCTGCAGACCCTGTCCACAACCGGCATCCCGAGATGGAGCCCTTCGAGATCTACCGGGACGACAAAGTTGCCGTCAGCGCCATTCTGGTGGACCACCGGCTGTGCTTCCCGGCCTTCGCCTACCGTTTCGACTCGGCGTACGGGTCGGTGGTGATATCCGGCGATACAGCCTATTCGGAGAACTGCATCCGGCTGGCGCAGGGTGCAGAGCTGCTGCTGCACGAGGTGATGGATCTGGAAGCCATCCTCGCGACCTTCCCGGACGGGCCGACCCGCAACGGCATAGAAATTCACCTGCGTGAATCGCACACCCCATACACCGAGGTGGGCAAAGTTGCCGCACGTGCAGGTGTGGGGCGGCTGGTGTTGCACCACGTTGTGCCGAACACGCCCGGCGCAGCCGACACGCAGAAAATGCGCGATGCCGCTGCCGCCGACTTCGATGGATCGGTAGACGTGGCCGAGGATAACGACGTCTTCGTTCTGCCGCCGCAGTTTCCGATTGGTGCACCGCCCGAGGCTGGGGCAGCGGAGGCTGTTGCCGCAGCCGAGACCGTAGAGGTGGGGGCATGAGCGCGCAGCAGGCCCGGCAGGCGACCGGGCAAGAGGAGCTGATCCCGCCGCATACCCTCCGGGCCGCGGTCCGGCATGGACGAATGAATCGGCGAGCCTGGCTGGTCACGGGAGCGCTGGTGGTTTTTCAGATCATCAACTTCGCGGACAAGGCCGTGCTCGGTTTGGTTGCAGCGCCCGTGATGCAGGAGCTCAACCTGAGCGCCGGTGAGTTCGGCTTTATTGGGAGCGCCTTCTTCTTTCTCTTCGCGGCAGCTGCCGTGGCCGTGGGCTTCCTGGCCGGCAAGGTGCCGACGCGTTGGATCCTGCTGGCCATGGGTATTTCCTGGGCGGTGCTGCAGTTCCCGATGCTCTTCGGCGGCGGCGCGGCCGTCCTGCTGGTAACCCGGATTATCCTGGGCGC
Source organism: Arthrobacter sp. Y3221114 (assembly GCF_059092625.1). Lineage (NCBI taxonomy): Bacteria > Bacillati > Actinomycetota > Actinomycetes > Micrococcales > Micrococcaceae > Arthrobacter > Arthrobacter sp. Y3221114. The sequence continues at coordinate 302,457 of NZ_JBNHHW010000004.1, read as the reverse complement.
CGCAGAAGGCCCGGCCACTCCCATCAGCCTGCAGCACGTCCACGGCTGGTTCCCCGCCAAGGAGCGGGGGCTGCCCAGTAGCTTGGTCGCCATTGGTTCCACGCTGGGGCCCATCATTGCAGCGCCGATGCTGGCCTGGATCATCGCGCATCCGGATCTGGGCTGGCGCTGGGCGTTCGGGTTTCTGGGAATCGTGGGATTACTCTGGTCGCTTGCCTGGCTGTTCATAGGGCGCGAAGGCCCTTATAGCCACACTGCCAAATCGGAGTCTGGCAAGCCGGGCGGCGAGGAGCCAGTTGTTGTTGCTGCGGCGGCGGCAGAGGAGCGAACAGCGCCCGCTCCCGCGACCGCAAGTATCGCTGACCGTTCGGACCTGCTCAAGATAGTCCCGATCCGACGTGTGCTCGGCACTCGTATGTTCGTTGCTGCTGTCTTGGCGGGAGCGGGTTGCTTCTGGGCGCAGGGGTTCCTGACCACGTGGTCGCCCAAATACCTTGCTTCGGTGGTCGAGCTTTCTCCCGAGATGATCGGGCTCGTCTCCACATTCCCCTGGGTCCTCGGCGCGCTGGCGCTGCTGGTGCTCGGCTACACGTCCCGGTTCCTCATGCAGCGCGGTGTGACCGTCCGCTGGGCACTCGGGGCGCTGTTCGGGGCATCGCTGCTGTGTTCGGGTGTGTGTTTCCTGGTGCTGCCGCAGGTTGGCGGCCCGGCAGCGGTGGTCTTTGTGACGCTTGGCGCGGGTCTGGCGCTGGTCTTTCCGCTGGCTCCGACGGCCCTGGCCTTCAGCGTCTGTGCCAAGCAGCGTGGCGCCGTGATGGCCACCTTGACCGGTTTGGCCTCGCTCGGCGGCGTGATCGCTCCGGCGATGGTCGGCTGGCTGATGGACCGTGCCGGCTATGTCATAGGCCCCAGGGGTGCAGCCGATACCGGCGAGATGGCCGCTCGGCTGGCCGCGGGGATGAACTCGGCATTCTGGATGATCGGCATCTACCTCGTCGCGGTCGGGATCCTGAGCGTGATCATGCTCAACCCGGACCGCACGGCAAATCGGCTGCAGCAGCGGTTCGTGTTCAACGGCTGAACGGCGGAAGGCCGCCGTCGTCTATCGACCAGGCAGGGCGCTCCGTCACCGTTGCGCCATAGGATGGATGTGGTCTGCAGCGAAGGGAGAACCATGGAGCGGAATGACGGCGGCCTGCCGGAGGTCAGCATCGAACGGACCGTTGAGTGGGTCGATACCGACGCGGCCGGCCACCAGCACAATTCCGTGATCATGCGGTGGGTGGAGGCTGCTGAGGCCGAACTGTTCCGCCGGCTGCAGTTGCCCGATTACTTCCCCAGCGCCCCGCGCGTGCAGCAGGTGATCAACTACCGGGCCAAGCTGTGGTTCGGCCAGCGGGTGACCGCCCGGTTGTCCGTGCAGCAGTTGGGCCGGACATCCCTGACGTTCGCGTTCGAGGTCCACGGCCAGCCGCACGGGAAGTCGCCGGGCGGTCTGGCGGCCCACGGAACCTTCACTACTGTTTACGTACCGGCCGAGAGCGGCGGCGCGCAGCCGTGGCCCGACCACATGCGCGCCGCCATCTGCGGTGCCGGCAAGCAGTCGGCTGGTGCGGGAATCCTGAAGGCATGATGGAGATTCCAGCGCCCCAACTGCAGCACCAGCAGTTGATCCTCACCATCTACGGCTTGTACGGGCGGCGAGGCGGATCCGCGCTGCCCGTGTCGGTGCTGATCGATATGCTTGGCGACCTGGGGCACGACGCCCCGGGGGTGCGTTCGGCGGTCTCGCGCATGAAGGCCAAGGGTGTGCTCAACAGCGTTCGCAGCGGTGGAGCGGCGCGATACGAGCTGTCGCCGCGCTCGCTGGAGATAGTGCAGGAAGGCGATGAGCGCATTTTCGCGCCACACCGCGGGGAGCCGGAAGGTCGATGGGTGCTGGCGATTTTCTCGGTGCCGGAGTCGATGCGCGATCGCCGGCACCAACTCCGCGCCGAACTGGCTCGGCTGGGTTTCGGGTCCATGTCGGCGGGGGTTTGGATCGCTCCGGCCGCGGTCCGGGAGAGCGCCCGGCGGCGGCTCGAAGACCGCGGTTTGGCCGAGTACGTGGAATTCTTCACGGGTGAGTACTCGGAAGGGCCGGATATGCGAGCCAAGGTGGCGCAGTGGTGGGACCTCGACGCGTTGGCGGCTCAAATCGATGAATTCCTGGACTACTACGGCGGATCGCTGGCAGCGTGGACGGAGCGCGTCGGTGACGACGCCGCTCTGGCGCTGGCCGCGGCGGATGCCGAAACCAAACGGGACGCTTTCCGGTACTACGTGCCCATGCTGACGTTGTGGCGGCGACTGCCGTATCGGGATCCCGGGCTGCCGCTGAAATATCTGCCTGAAGGTTGGCGCGGCCCGAACGCGCGGCAAACATTTTTCGGAGTTCATCGCTTGATCGGCCCTCTGGCCGAGGCCCATGCCCAGTCGCTGGTCGCTGACGACGCAGCGGCCTGAATCCGGACGGCAATCGCCGCAGAACGCTGGGACGCTGTGCGGCTGAGGCTTCTGCCGGCCCCGCCGACCGGTTGCAAGCCGAGACCGGCGTGATGTCTTCTCGTCCTCAAAGATTTATTTGCCGAAACCTGGTGACGCTTGTCACAGGCCTGTGTTATGTTGTGCCAGTATGACGCTCGTAAAAATGTCAGCATATGTCGTGGGCGGCGCAGAAGAACCGCATAACGGCAGTCCTGCCCGTCCCGTAGAGCACTCGCCCACTTCGTCCCGAATGATGAATTGAGACCCGAATGGAAACTACGTCCCCACCCGCCTTCAGAGTGCCGCCCAAGGCAACGAAGACGGTGCTTTTTTGCTGCTGGCTGGCCATCCTGGCCGAAGGCTACGATGTCGGCGTCCTTGGTGCGGTCCTGCCGGCGCTCGCGGAGTACCGTGCCTGGGACCTTACGCCGTTGGAGCTCGGCGGACTCGGAGCCTACGCCCTGGTCGGAATGCTCATCGGTGCCCTGTTTATCGGCACCCTTAGCGATATGTACGGCCGCAAAAAGATGCTGTTGGTCTCAATGGTCATCTTCACCCTGACACAAGCAGGTGCCGCGGTCGCTCCGACGCCGGAAATCTTCGGTCTTTTCCGACTCATCGGCGGCCTTGGCATGGGCGGCGTCATTCCCGTGGCCGCCGCGCTGACTATCGAGTATTCGGCTCCGAAAAAGCGTTCGTACAATTACGGACTCATGTACTCCGGCTACTCGCTGGGCATCGTTGCCGCGGCGCTCATGGCGCTCTTCTTGCTCCCGGTGGCCGGTTGGCGCTGGGTGGTCGCAATCGGCGCCGTCCCGGTTCTACTCTTGCCGATTATCGCCAAGCTGCTGCCGGAGTCGCTGGACTATCTGGAGGCCAGCGGCAAGCGGCGGCAGGCTGAGCTTCTGGCCGGCCGATTGGGGATAGCTCCCTATGTTCCGACCGTGCCAACGAAGCCAGTCGAAGAAGGCAAGGCCGACCCCTGGTGGCGGACCATTACGACGATGTTCTCTTCCCGGTACTTGCGCTCGACAGTATTCTTCTGGATTTCCCTCTTCTGCGGCATGGTTTTGGTCTACGGTCTGAACACCTGGCTGCCTTCCATCATGAAATCCGCCGGCTACGATCTCGGTTCCTCTCTGACCTTCCTGCTGGTGTTCAGCCTCGCCTCCGCTGCGGGAGGGCTGGCCTTGGGCAAGGCTGCAGACAGGTACGGTCAGAAGCTCATTCTGGTGGTCTTCTACCTCCTCGGGGGTTTGGGCATTCTTCTGCTGATATTCCCCGGGAACATGGTGGTCAATCTCCTGTTTGTCGCGTTCGCCGGTATCGGCTCCATCTCTACCTCGCTGGTGCTGACCGGCTACATTGCCGACTACTATCCCGCAAATATGCGGGCTACCGCCACGGGTTGGGCGTTGAGCTTCGCTCGCATCGGAGCCATCTCGGGCCCCTTGATTGGTGGATGGATCGGAAGCGCCGCACTGCCTTTCGAGTGGAACTTCATCATTTTCGCCGGAGTCGCCGTTATCGCAGCGGTAGCAGTTGCGCTGATTCCGAAACGCATTTCACCAGCGTTGTCGTCGACGGAGCCAGGCGGCGAAACTGCCGACGCGAGCGTCCGCTAGCCGTACTGCTGAGCGCGGAAATGCCTCGAAGCCGAGCCGGAGCCGAGGCATTTCCGTCATTTCATGGTTACTGCGGGACCATCGCCGAGCTGGCCTGGCCCCGTCTATGGAGGGATACGTCTTGACCGTTACGACCAACAACCGCCGACAGGCACGCCCGCAAGCAGACGCCCGTCCACCCGTCAACGTCGCAGAGCTCGTCGGCTACACCCTGGCACGTCTGGGGGCGGGCCACGTTTTTGGGGTAGTGGGCAGCGGCAACTTCACTGCGACCACGGCGTTGCGCCGCTACGGCGTCCCGTTCACCGCCGCCCGGCATGAAGCTGGCGCAGCGACCATGGCCGACGCGTACGGGCGGATGTCTGGAAGGGTGGGCATTGCTTCTACCCACCAAGGCTGCGGGCTGACCAATGCCGTCACCGGAATCGGGGAAGCCGCTAAGAGCCGCACTCCGATGATCGTGCTGACAGCGGATACGGCGGCCTCGGCCATCCGTTCCAACTTCAAGATCGACCAAGATGCCTTGGCACGAAGCGTCGGTGCCGTCGCCGAACGCATCCATTCGCCGGAGAGCGCCGTAGCGGACACCGTCCGCGCCTTCCGTACCGCTGTCAACGAACGCCGGACGGTGGTGCTGTCGCTGCCCACGGATATCCAGGCGGCGGCTGTGTCTGCCGACCTGCCCGATGTTAAACCTCTCCCCTTGCCGCAGGCCGTCCGTCCGGACGTCGCATCGGTCTCCCTGTTGGCCGAATTGATTCGCGGCGCTCAGCGTCCCGTCTTTGTCGCCGGACGCGGCGCCCGTGGAGCCGGTCCGCAGATTTCGGCACTTGCCGCAGCCTCCGGGGCGCTGGTGGCAACCTCCGCGGTGGCACATGGGCTCTTCGCCGGAGATCCCTTTAATCTCGGAATATCCGGAGGATTTTCCTCCCCCTTCACCGCGGAAACCATTGGCAGCGCGGACTTGATAGTCGGCTGGGGCTGCGCACTGAACATGTGGACCATGCGGCACGGGTCCTTGATTGGGGCGAATACGCTGGTGGCCCAGGTCGATGTGGAGGATTCGGCTCTCGGCGCCAACCGGCCGATCGAACTGGGCGTACTAGGTGACAGCGCCGAGACGGCCCAGGCCGTACTGGAAGTGCTGCAGGCCGAGGGCTACCGGGCCGCCGGACTGCGTACCCAGGAGATGGCCGCGCAGATCTCCGCCCATGCCCGCTGGAACTCCGTGGCGATAGAAGACCTGTCCACTGATGAGGCCATCGACCCCCGGGTCATCAGCCGGGAGCTGGACAAGATCCTCCCGGCTGACCGGCTGGTGTCCATCGACTCCGGAAACTTCATGGGTTACCCCAGCAGTTACCTGTCTGTGCCGGACGAATTCGGATTCTGCTTCACCCAGGCGTTCCAATCCATTGGCCTCGGGCTCGCGACTGCCATCGGGGCCGCCACAGCCCGCCCGGACCGCCTGCCGGTCCTGGGCACCGGGGACGGCGGCTTCCTGATGGCGATCGCCGACCTGGAGACAGCAGTGCGGGAGCGGATTCCGCTGGTGGTCATCGTCTACAACGACTCCGCTTATGGGGCCGAAGTCCATCACTTCGACGTAGACGACGAGGATCTTGAGGTGGTCCGGTTTCCGCTCGTGGACATCGCCGCGATAGCCAGGGGCTACGGGGCCGAGGCGATAACCGTTACCGGCTTGGACGATGTGGCAGCGGTTTCGGCGTGGCTTGAGGGCCCTCGGGCGGAGCCGCTGGTGATAGATGCGCGGATCGCCTCCGACGGCGGTGCCTGGTGGCTTGCCGAGGCATTCAAGGGGCATTGACCGCCGGCGCTGCCGGGGGTGTGGTCGGCCACGGCTGAAAACATGTGGGAGGGCGGAAAATTCCGCCCTCCCACACAGCGTGGCTCTGCGTTTTTACTCAGCGCTCCGGGATCACCGCGGTGCCTTGGATTTCGATCAGCGCTTCCTTCTGCCACAACCGGGAGACGCCGATGCCGGCCATCGCCGGATATTCAGTGCCGGCCATTTCCCGCCAGAGCCGCCCAATTTCCCGGCCGTTGGCCAGGTAGTCGTCTACGTCGGTGAGGTAGATGGTCACGCTGACCAGGTCTTCGGGGCGCCCGCCTGCTTCCTCCAGCGTGGCCAGCACGTTGGAAAATGCTTGGCGGAACTGCTCGACAATCCCGCCCGGGACGATGTTCATGTCCTTGTCCAGGGCGGTCTGGCCGCCCAGGAAGACCGTGTTTCCGGCCAAAATCCCGTGTGCGTAGCCGGACGGCTTGGGTAGCGACGCAGGGTTGATGGTGCGGTTGCCAACGGCTGACTGATTGCTCATGTGTTCTCTCCTGGCGTTGGTAGATCGGTTTCTTCGGTTTTTGGAAAAAACTCTGGTGCGGATCGTTCTGATCGTGTACGTTGAGCATATGTGACGGCCGTAAAAAAGTCGACACATCGAAATACGAAGGAGAGACCGCATGAAACTGGCCACCTTGCGCACCGGACCAGGCAGCACCACGGCTGCCGTCCAAACGACGGCCGGCGCCTATGTGCCATTGCCGGCGTCCGATGTGGGAGCCTTGCTGGCGATGCCGGGCTGGCGCGCCCAGGCCGAGGAGGCGGTGCGCACCGCCGCGAGCGCCGCCGTCGTCCGGTCCCGGGTCGGCGACCTGGCGCCGGTAGTGCCGCGGCCGGGCAAGGTGATCTGCTGCGGCCTGAACTACGGCGACCACATCCAGGAGATGGGGCGTGAGCTGCCCGAGTATCCGACGCTGTTCGCCAAATTCGCGGACACCTTGGCCGGTCCGGAGGACCAACTCAGCGTGGTCGGCAGTGAGAACGTGGATTGGGAAGCCGAGCTGGCCGTGGTCGTGGGGGCCACCCTGACCGGAGCCGACGAAGACCAGGCCGCCGCCGCCATCGCCGGCTACACCGTGGCCAACGACGTCTCGATGCGGGACTGGCAGCGCCGGACCCTGCAGTGGTTCCAAGGCAAGGCTTTCGACGCGAGCACGCCGCTGGGACCGGTGCTGGTCACCGCCGACGAATTCGACGGAACAGGCGTGGAGGTCCGCGGCTACGTAAACGGCGAGCTGGTACAGCACGGCCACACCCGCACTCTGGTGTTCGGTCCGGCCAGGCTGCTGTCCTACATTTCGCAGTTCACCACGCTGCGCCCGGGAGACGTGGTCCTGACGGGCACACCCGGGGGAGTGGGCATGGGCATGGTTCCGCCGCGCTTCCTGGCCGACGGCGATGTGCTCACCACCGAGATCGACGGCATCGGCCGCCTGACGAACCTGATCCGCATCCAGCCCGCGGAAGGCCTGCGGGAACCGGCACCGGCCCTTTCCGGAACAACAACGGCGGAGCCGGCCGCCCGCGGCTGAGGCGCCTTTCCCAACCCCACCCCTATGACAGAGGAGCGACATGACTGAAGCAGCTACCGAATACCGCACCGAGGGCGACAACTCGGTGTATGCCGGCGCGGACGGGAAAGTGGTCCCGGTCGTCACCAAATCCGGCAGCGAGGACACCAACACCGCCCAGTCCGGCGATTGCGTCCGCGTCTCCGGCGTCTCGATCCAGCACACGCCGGCCACCAAGATCTGGTTCGGACAGGTTTCGAACGTTCCCGGCTACCGCTCGCTGCCCCACCACCACGGCGAAGCCGAAACCGGTGGCTACGTGCTGCGCGGCCACGGCCGGATCTACTTCGGCGAGGACTACTCCGAGTTTGTGGACATGACGGCCGGCGACTGGGTCTTCGTGCCGCCGTTCATGCCGCACGTGGAAGCGAACATGTCCGTCACAGAAGAGCTGGTCTGGCTTACGGCCCGCACGCCCGAGAACATTGTGGTCAACCTGGACGACGTTCCGGACGAGACGTTGGAAGGATACCGCCGGGCATGAATACCGACACCGTAACCGTTGAGGGAAGCCTGGCGCCGACGGCCGAGACCTTCCTGCGCGCCGTCGAACTGACCGCCGTTAAACCTCAAGTCCACGACGAGGCCTACGAGGCGACCACCCAGTACGTGCCGTGGCCGAAGGCCTACGGCGGCGATATGGTGGCCCAAGCCGCAGCGGCCATGATGCGTTCGGTGGGCGAGGACCGGCAGCTGCATTCGATGCACAGCTACTTCATGCGCCCGGTGGATATCGGGGCCGTGGTCCGCTACGAAGTGGAGAAGCTGCGGGACGGTCGCGGCTACTCCACCCGCAGCGTGCGGGGCTGGCAGGACGGCAAGACCGTGTTCGCCGCGATGGGTTCCTTCCAAGTGCCCGAGGACGGTCCGGAATTCCAGCCGGACATGCCGGCTTGCGTAGACCCGGATTCGCTGCGGAGTGCCGCCGAAGTGCTGGCAGGCGTCGAAGGCGACGCCGCTGCCTACTGGTCGCGGGGACGCAGTTTCGACATGCGGCACGTGCCCGGCCCAGTGTATGTGGAGATCGAGGGCGAACAGGTGCCGCAGCAAGCTGTGTGGGTGAAGGCATTTGGGCAACTGCCTGATCAAGTCGACGAGCGTGCCACTCAGGACCTGCACCGCACCGCGCTGGCCTACGTCTGCGACTACACCATCCTGGAGCCGATCCTGCGGACGCAAGGCCAGTACTGGGCCCAACCCGGACTCGTGACCGCCAGCCTCGACCACTCCATGTGGTTCCACCGCGACGGTCGCCTGGACGACTGGGTGCTGTACGCCCAGGAAGCGGTTTCCGGTCAGCGCAACCGCGGGCTGGCCACCGGCAGGTTCTTCGACCGCGACGGCCGCCTGCTGGCCACGGTTGCGCAAGAAGGCATGATCCGCGCAGGGCGCTGAGCCTGGCGGAGGCATGTGGTCATCCACGTGCCTCCACATTGCCCGACTAGCCCGCTCTTCCGTCTCCCCGCCCATTCTTCTCTCCGAAAGGAACGCCATGGAGCTTTCCCCGTCAGCTCATGTGGACTCGTTCACGCGCGACCACCTGCCTCCCGCCGAGCAGTGGCCAATCCTGGAATTCACCCTTCCCGAACTGCAGTATCCGGACCGACTCAACGCTGCCACGGCGCTCATCGATGAGGCCGTAGCCGCCTTCGGGGGCGAGCGCCCCGCCCTGCATACTCCGGACGGCCAGACCTGGAGCTACGGCCAACTGCAGCAGCGGGCCAACCAGGTGGCGCAGGTGCTCACCGAGGATTTCGGCGTGGTGCCGGGTAACCGTGTCCTGCTGCGCGGCCCCAATAACCCGTGGCTGGTGGCCGCCTGGTTGGGCGTGCTCAAGGCCGGTGCCGTCGTCGTCACCACGATGCCGGTGCTGCGCGCCAGTGAAGTTGCCACCATCTGCCAGTTGACGCGTCCCTCGGCTGCGATCACTGATGCTCGCTTTGCTGATGGACTTGCTGAGGCGGTGGGGGAAGGCATCGCCGTCATGACCTATGGGGCGGACGACCCCGATGACCTCATAGTCCGGTGTGCTGCTAAGAGCGGCGAATTCGACGACGTTGCCACAGCGGCGGACGACATTGCCCTGCTTGGGCCGACCTCGGGTACCACCGGCACACCCAAGATCACCATGCACTTCCACCGCGACATCCTGGCTAACGCGGATACGTTCGCCCGGTACATCTTGCAACCCACCGCCGACGATGTGTTCGCGGGATCTCCGCCTCTGGCGTTTACCTTCGGGCTCGGCGGATTGGTGGTCTTCCCGCTGCGGTTTGGTGCTTCCGCGCTCCTGACCGAACGTGCCACCCCGGTGCAGTTGGCGGAACAGGCGGCCAATGCCGGCGCTACGGTGCTTTTCACGGCCCCCACGGCGTACCGCGCCATCCTGAAGGAAGGTCGGGCGGACCTCCTCCGTGGGCTGCGCATTGCGGTGTCGGCAGGAGAGCATCTGCCAAGGGAGACGTGGGAGGCGGTCCATGAGGCCACCGGGCTATCCCTGGTTAACGGGATCGGTTCCACCGAAATGCTGCATGTGTTCATTTCCGCCGCCGGAGACGACATCCGCCCCGGCGCCACGGGGATTGCGATCCCGGGTTTTCGTGCCAAGGTGTTGGACGACGATGGCAACGAAGCCCCGGTCAACCAGCCCGGGAAGCTGGCCGTCATCGGCCCGACCGGTTGCCGCTATCTGGACGACCCGCGGCAGGCAAACTACGTGCAGAACGGATGGAACATAACCGGCGACACGTTTCTGCGCGACGAGGAAGGCTACTTCGTCTACCAAGCCCGGTCGGACAACATGATTGTCTCGTCCGGCTACAACATCGGGGCCCCCGAGGTGGAAGCGGCGATCGACCAGCATCCGGACGTGGTGGAGAACGCCGTGATCGGTCGGCCGGATCCGGAACGCGGCAGCGTGGTCTGCGCCTTCGTGGTGCTGCGCGACGGTGCGGTCGGCGACGACGCCACACGCAAGGACATCCAGGACTTCGTCAAGGCAACCATCGCGCCTTACAAATACCCGCGGGACATCAGGTTCGTGACCGAGCTGCCGCGCAACCCCAGCGGAAAACTTCAGCACTTCAAACTCCGCGAGCAGGCTGGCCAAGGGGCAGACCTGGCCGGCAGCCCGGCTTAGACCAGACCGGAAGGACAACAGACATGAAAATCGCAATTGTGGGAGGCGGCCCCGGCGGCCTGTACTTCGCAGCCCTGATGAAGCAGTTGGACCCGGCGCACGAGGTGACTGTCTGGGAGCGCAACGCGGCTAATGACACCTTCGGTTTCGGCGTGGTTTTTTCGGACGAAACCCTGGGCGGGATCGGCAACGCGGATCCGGTGGTGGCCGAGTATATGAGCCGCCGATTCGCCCGCTGGTCCGACATCGACATTCACTACCAGGGCGAAACCATCGCCGTGGGCGGCCAAGGTTTCGCTGCCATGAGCCGTAAAGAACTGCTCGAACTGCTGCAGCACCGTTGTGCGGAACTCGGTGTGGACCTGCGCTTCTCAACCCTGGCACCCCCGGTGGAGGAACTCGAAGCCGGCTATGATCTGGTGCTGGCAGCAGACGGGGTAAACTCCCAGATCCGCTCGAAGTACGCCGAATCGTTCGGCCCCAATCTGGACCCGCGGCCGAACAAATTCATGTGGTTGGGTACCGATCTGGTCTTCGAAGCCTTCAAGTTCTTTATCAAAGAGACCGAGCACGGGGTCATGCAGATCCACGGCTACCCGTTCTCCGATCAGGGCTCCACGTTCATCGTGGAAATGCCCGAGGACGTCTGGCGCGCTGCCGGCTTCGATGAAACCGAGAACGAGGTATTTGCCCCCGGCGTCTCCGATGAGAAAGCGATCGCGAAGATTCGGGAGATATTCGCTGACGAGCTCGAGGGCCATCAGGTACTGGCCAACAATTCCAAGTGGCTGAACTTCACCACCGTCCGCAACAGCAGTTGGCGGCACAGCAACGTGGTGCTGCTCGGCGACGCTGCGCACACCGCACACTTCTCCATCGGCTCCGGCACAAAACTGGCCATGGAAGATGCCTTGGCCCTGGCGGCATGCCTCCACGAACACCAGGATCTGGAGACGGCGCTGGAAGCCTATGAAACCGAGCGGCGGCCAGTGGTGGAATCTACCCAACGCGCCGCGCAGGCGTCACTCGAGTGGTTCGAACGCGTGGGCCAATACACCGGGCAGGACCCGGTCCAGTTCACCTTCAACCTGCTCACCCGCAGTCGGCGCATCACGCAGGACAACCTGCGGTTGCGGGACCCCGAATTCGCACTGAAGGTGGAGGAACACTTCGCCAGCTCGCAGGGTCTGGAATCGGTCGCGCCGGCTATGTTCCAGCCGTACCGCATCGGCGGCCTGGAGCTGAAGAACCGCATCGTGGTCTCGCCCATGGACATGTACTCCGCCATCGATGGGATGCCGGCGGACTTCCACAAGGTGCACCTGGGCAGTAAGGCCATGGGCGGCGCCGGCCTCGTCATGACGGAGATGGTTTGCGTCTCGGCAGAAGGCCGTATTACCCCGGGCGACACCGGGCTCTACACGGACGAACAGCGCGACGCATGGAAAGACATCACCGAGTTCGTCCACGGGCATTCCGACGCCAAGATCGGCGCCCAGATCGGCCACGCCGGCCGCAAAGCGTCAACGAAGCTGATGTGGGAAGGCATCGATCAGCCGCTGGAATCGGGCAACTGGGAGGTCATCGGCCCATCGCCGCTGCCCTACGGACCGGACAATCAGGTTCCCCGGGAAATGGATCGTGCCCAGATGGATAAGGTCGTGGCAGACTTTGTCGCCGCCACACAGCGGGCAGACGAGGCCGGATTCGACCTCCTGGAAGTACACGCGGCGCATGGCTACCTCCTCTCCTCATTCCTGTCTCCGGTGGCCAACCACCGAACGGACGAGTACGGCGGCAGTGTGGACAACCGGCTGGGCTTCCCGCTGGAGGTCTTCGACGCGGTGCGGGCTGCGTGGCCGGCGGAGAAACCGCTGACTGTGCGCATCTCCGCGACAGACTGGATCGACGGCGGCAATACGCTGGATGAAGCTGTTCAGATCGCCAAGGCGTTTGCGGCCCACGGCGCCGATGGAATCGATGTATCCACCGGCCAGATCGCCAAGGGGGAGAAGCCTCAGTATGGTCGCAGCTACCAGACGCCGTACGCGGACCGAATCCGTCAGGAAGTCGCAGTCCCCGCGGGCATCGCTGTTATCGCGGTGGGGGCGATTTCCACCTACGACGACGCGAACTCGATCCTGCTGGCCGGACGCGCCGACCTGATCGCTCTGGGACGGACACACCTGTATGACCCGCACTGGACGCTGCACGCAGCTGCGGAGCAAAACTACCGGGGCGACGGCGTTGCGTGGATTCCACAGTTCCGGGCTGGACGCCGCAAACCGCCGAGCGCGCGCACGGATGCGGTCCGCCCGCGACTCTCCCTGATGCGGGAGGTCAACGAGTCAGAGGACAACTCGCATCTACGCTGGAAGCCATTGCGTCCGGCTCAGCCCGCACTGGCAGGCTAAGGTCCCTGGTGACTGATGACGGTTGGCCCGGGCAACGGCCCGGGCCAACCGTCATCCGCATCTTTTATCCACCAGTGCGAGCAGGGCGAAAGGGAAGGTTAAGTGAGCACACTCGCTGAAAAAATCCAGACGATCTACTACGGGCCGGACGCCTCCCAGCACGTCGTTTGCTGGAATCCAGCCGGCCATGCTACACCTGTCGGTTTAGCTTTGCTGGTGCACGGCGGCTATTGGCGTGCCCAGTTCGACGCCTCGCTGATGGAGCCAATGGCGGCCGACCTGACTTCCCGTGGGTGGGCGGTGGCGAACATCGAATACCGGCGCGGAGCGGCAGAGAGCGAGTGGCCCGAACCGCACGAGGACGTTGACGCGGCAATCCGTGCGGTCACCGATAGTGCGTGGGCGCAGGAACTGCCCGGACCGCGGGTTGCCATCGGCCATTCGGTGGGCGGGCAATTGGTCCTGCTGACCCGCGCGCCAGTTGACGCGCTGGTTGTGCTGGCGCCCGTGACAGACGTGGCACGAACATACGAAGAGAACCTGGCGGAAGGTGCCGTCGTCGAATACTACGGCGCTGGCCGCCACGATTTGTACCGTGATGCATCGCCGGTGCGGCAGCGGCCGCGCTCCATCCCCACCTTGGCGGTGCATGGCGATGCTGACGTACGCGTGCCTCTGGATCACACCCGCGACTTCGTCCGGCAGGCCCGGACACACGGTGTACACATCGAACTATGCGTTCAGTCCGGCATGGACCACGTCCAGCTCATCGATCCGCAGGCCGGACACTGGGACAGGGTCCTGACGTGGATGGATGAACAACAATTCCCGTTGGAAGTCGTGCCTTAACGCCGTGACCATCGTCCAACAGTGCTGATACCAGCCCTGGTCGGCGTCTACTTGGTCATCGAGCGGTGGGCTTCGGGCAGCGGGACTTTCTTTTCGCCCTTGAGCGCGCCGTCCATGGTTTCCTTCCAGACCGGGGCGGCGACTTCCGAGCCGGTCAGGTCGGTGTAGGTGTTGCCGTAGGCCGTGAGGCGGGTGAGCGGGTATTCTGCGCCGCCGCGGGGATCGCCGAGCCAGACGGCGGCGGTGAGCTGGGGAGTGCCGCCGACGATCCAGTTGGCCGCGAAGTCGTTGGTGGTTCCGGTTTTCGCGCCGGCCTCCCGGTTGCCGTCGAGCTCCAGGCGCGGTCCCAGGGTACCCCTCGGGTTGAAGGGTTCTTTGAGTGCGTCCGCGACGGTGTCAGCGACTTTCGGATCGATGGCGCGGTGGCAGCCGGGATCGGGGACCGGCAGCTCTTCGTCGGTGCCGGTGCGGACTGCCTTGATGACCGTGACGGGGCGGCACACCGTGCCGTCGCCCATGAAGGCGGCGTAGGCGTTGGCCATTTCCAGCGGGTTGACTTCGTAGGCGCCCAGGGCAATGGAACCTTCCCTGCCGCCAAGCTTCTTGGGGTCGATGGAGGTGATGCCCAGCGTGTTGGCCATTTCGGCGGCCTTGACGACCCCGACGCGTTCGACGAGCTTGATGAAGTAGACGTTCACCGAGGCACGGATCGCCTGGTACGCATTGATGACTCCGTAGTCCTCGTTGTCGTAGTTGATGTAGCCGCCCTTCGGATTGTCCAGTTTCTTTGAGCGGTAGGGGCCGTCCGCCTTGAACTTTTGGGAGGTTGGGATGCCCTGCTCAAGTGCGGCGGCGAGCACGATTGGCTTCATGGCCGAACCGACCTGGAAGGCGTGCTTGGCGTAGACAACCTGGGTCTTGCCGTCACCCTCGCCCCAGGCACGGTTCTGCGCGATGGCGACCACGTGCCCCTTGCCCGGCCGGACGATCGCGGTTCCCAGGGCCGCGCGGTTGTCGTTGCCGAGCGCCCGCTTGACTGCCTTCTGGGCCGCGTCGGCGGCCTTCCGGTCCAGCGCCGTTGTCAGTGTCAGGCCGCCCAGGTAGAAGCGCTCCTGCCGGGCGTCGGCTGTCTTGCCGAAGGCCGGGTTGCCCAGGATTTCTTCGCGGACCACCTCGCAGTAGAACGGATACTTGGACCCGCCGCAGCTGGACGGCACCGAGCCGCGCTTTACGCCAAGAGGGGCCTCGCGGACGGTCTGTGCCTCGCGGGCTGACAGGACTCCCTCCTTTTCCAGCACCTGGAGCACGGTGTTCCGCCGCGCGCTGGCCGCGTCCGGCTGGGTGAACGGGTCGTAGGTGACAGGCGCCTTGAGCAGGCCGACCAACAGGGCGGATTGCGCGTGGTCGAGCTTCGCCGCCGTCGTGCTGAAGTAAACACGGGCGGCGGCCTCCACGCCGTAGGCCCGGTTGCCGAAATAGACCGCGTTCAGGTAGCGCGTGAGGATCTCGTCCTTGGGCAGCTGCTTTTCCAGGGCGACGGCATACTTCATCTCGCGGAGCTTGGCATTATAGGTATCGCCGACGGCGACCTTGTCTTCCTCTTCATTGCGGGCATGGTTGACCAGGATGTTCTGGACCAACTGCTGGGTAATGGTGGAAGCTCCCTGGACGTCTTGGCTGGTGACGTTGTTGATCAGCGCGCGGGTGATGCCGAGGGGATCGACTCCGCGGTGCTCGTAGAAGCGGGCATCCTCCGTGTTGATCAGGGTCTCCTTAAAGGCCTCCGACACCTGGTCCAGCTCAACATCGATCCGGTTCTCGCTGTAGAGTCGGGCGAATTCCTTGCCGTCCTTGTCCAGCAGGACGGTGTGCTGTGGCAGCGGTCGCTCCACCGGCAGATCGGTCGGCAGGTCTTGCCACATGTCCAGGACGGAATTGCCGACGGCGGACACGCCCACCGCCGCGGGTGCGACGATCGCCCCGGCCCCTAGGGCCGCCACGGCAACGCTCACCAGCCACAAGTCGAGGCGCCGACGCCGGAGCTTCTTCTTCGGACGACGGGCAGACGCCATCAGCTCGTCGAAATCGACCTGTTGAAACCTGTTTCGTCGAAAGGGCCACATGATGCGTTATGCGGGAAATCCAAGCGACGGATGCATCCGCGCGCAGCCTTCGGGCGGGGCGTTGGGGAGCATTTCCTGACGATGGATCCCACACCCCTCCTTCCCCGCAATGGAGCAGTAGAGAAAATGGTAGAAGCTCAAAACCCCCTTCGGTAGAGGCCGGCCTACCCTGTTTTGACCAGGGGAGGGGCGCCGGCGTGGAGGGCTGCTGCAGGGTGGGCGAGGCGCCGGATAGGGTGGCCACGAACAGCCATTTCCTGACCGAAGGAGAAACATGCAACGCGACGTGCAGACTGGTTTCGTGGACCAACAGACGGGTGGGCGCCCGCCCGCGGTGGCCACCGTTCAGATCGACAACGACCGGGTGACGGTCACGGAGTGGCGTTTTCCTCCGGGCGCGGAAACCGGTTGGCATGTGCATCCCGTGGACTATGTCGTGGTCCCCATGAGCACCGGTACCCTGACCCTGGAGACCAGCGAGGGGGCGTCGGCCAGCCAGTTGACCGCCGGCGTTTCCTACACGCGCAAGGCGGGAAGCGAACACAACGTCGTCAACGAGTCCAACGACGACTTTGTGTTCGTCGAGATCGAGCTCAAGTAGGCGGTGTGCGGTAGCCAGGCCGACGGCGGGTCAGCCGGTGGCCACCTGTGCGTCGATGAGGATCGGGCCGTTGGCGGCAAGCGCCTTTTGGTAGGCGGCTTCGAATTCTTCGCGGGTGGTGGCGAGTTCGGCGGGGACGCCGTAGCCCTCGGCGATGGAGACGAAATCGATGCCGCCGAGCTTGAGTCCGGGGACGTCGGGCACGCCCATGCGTTGGGCGAAGCCGGCGAGGGCGCCGTAGCCGGAGTTGTTGACGATGACGAACACGGTCCGCGTCTGCCGCCGGGCCGCGGTGTAGAGGGCGGTGATGCCGTAGTTCGCGGAGCCGTCGCCCACGGTCGCGACGATGGTCTTCTCCGGGGCGCCCAGGGACATGCCCACGGCCGCGGGCAGGCCGAACCCCAGCCCGCCCGACGCCGGGAAGTGGTACATGCCTGGCCGGTCGATCGCGATGCGCTCGAGGTAGTCCAGGTCCAGCGTGGTGGTCTCGTTGACGTAGGCGACGGTGTCGTTGACGTGGGTGTTGAGGACTTCGAGGATTTCGGTGCCGGTCATGCCGTCCGGGGAGGTCTTGGCCGCCGGCAGCTCCCGGGTGCCCGGTTCGCCGCGCCGCCGGCCGCGGTCCTTCACGCCCCGGGCCAGGGTCTTGGTCGCCCCTGCCACGTCGGCGACGACGGACCGGCCGAATGGCGCCCGCGTGGCCTCGCGCGGGTCCTGGGTGAGGTGGATGACGCGGGTTCCTTCTTCGAGATAGTTGCTGGGTTCCCAGCGGTGGTACCGGAAGAGGGCGGCGCCGAGGACGAGCACGACGTCGTGGCCGGCGAGCCGGTCGCGCACCGACTGGATGCCCGGGACAATGACGCCCTCGAAGTTCGGGTGGGTGGTTGGGAACGGGCCCCGGGAGGGGGAGGGGGCGACGTAGACGGAGGCGTCGGCCTTCTCCGCCAGAGCCACCACGGCATCGAACACGCCCGGGTCTTCGACGGCGGCCGCGTCCACCTGCGGGCCGACGACCAGGGCCGGGTTCTTGGCGCCGTCGATCGCGGCGATCAGTTCCCGGGCCAGGTCCTCGGTGAGGCCGCCGGCGGTGGCGACCGAGCGGTCGGTGAGCAGGGCGTCGTCGTCGAGGGCGGGCTCGGCCCAGTCATCGAGGGGGACCGAGACGTAGACCGGTCCGCGGGGCTGGGTGCAGGTTTCGAACACGGCCTGAGACAGGGTGCGTGGCACGTCGGCGGCGGCCAGCGGCTCGTGCGAGTACTTGACCAGCGGCGCCGGCAGGGCCGAGGCGTCGGCGCTGGCGAGCATCACCTCCTGTCCGACGGTGCGGCGGACCTGCTGGCCGGCGAGGATGACCATCGGGATGTGCCCGTAGTGGGCGTTGGTCAGGGCGCCCATGGCGTTGCCCGAGCCGGAGGCGGCATGCAGGTTCACCAGCGCCGGCCTGCCCGTGGCCCGGGCATAGCCCTCCGCCATCCCGACGACCACCTGCTCGTGCAATCCGAGGACGAAGTCGAAGTCCCCGCCCAGGCCGGCGAGGAACGGAAGCTCGTTCGACCCGGGATTGCCGAAAATCGTGGTCATCCCGTGTGCGCGGAACATCTCCAGCGTCGCCTCGAGAACCGTCTTCTGCTTGCCCGTCACTCGTCTGCTCCTCAAACTTCGCGAACCAAGCGGTCAGTCCTGGTGACCGGCCGCGCCGGCCCGGCGTCATGCCCTTGGACGCAGCCTATGTGCAGCGAATCACTAAATCCAACGAGCGGTTTCCGGGCTTCCTGAAAGCCCGCCTTGGTCGGTCGTAGCGGTAACGTACGCATGCGCGGCAACAAAAAGGCCCTGACGCGATAGCGTGGACGCGTGATGGTCCGGGCGGTTCGGACCCGAAAGGAGCAGCATCGTGTCCATCGTCGTCATCAACGCGCTCAAGGTCCCCGAAGGCTCGGGCACCGAATTGGAGGCGCGCTTCGCCGCACGCAAGCACGCCGTCGACTCCGCTCCGGGGTTCGAGGGCTTCCAACTGCTGCGTCCCGTCGCGGGCGAAGACCGCTACTTCGTGTACACCCAGTGGGCCACGCGTGAGGACTTCGAGAACTGGCGCGACAACCGTGCGCCCCGCGATCACGGCTCGAAGACCCCAGTGGCCAGTGGGTCGGAGCTGCTCGAGTTCGAGGTCGTTGAGCTCGCCGACTAGGGCTGCCGTTCGACGTCTGGCGGATTCTTGCCTCACCTATACCGGGCGTCGCGTCCTCCCGGCAGCGCTCGGGAGGACGCGACGCCATGCAGGCGAATGGCAAGCTATGTTGCAACCTTTTCCCGGTCTGGGCGCAGGGCGAGTTCGGGGTGGTGCAGGTCCAGGGCGGGCCGTTCGGAGCGGATTCGAGGCAGCGAAGTGAAGTTGTGCCGCGGCGGCGGACATGACGTAGCCCATTCAAGCGAGCTGCCGAAGCCCCAGGGGTCGTCCACGCTGACTTTCTTGCCCTTACGCCATGTTGAGTAGACGTTCCACAGAAACGGAATCATTGAAGCGCCGAGCAGGAGCGACGACACCGAGGAGAACTGGTTCATGGCGGTAAACCCGTCCTCGGGCAGGTAGTCGGCGTAGCGGCGCGGCATTCCCGTCACGCCCAGCCAGTGCTGGACCAGGAAGGTGCCGTGGAAGCCCAGGAACAGCATCCAAAAGTGGACCTTGCCCAGACGCTCGTTGAGCATCTTGCCGGTCCACTTGGGCCACCAGAAGTAGAAGCCGGCGAACATGCCGAAGACCACGGACCCGAACACCACATAGTGGAAGTGCGCCACCACAAAGTAGGTGTCGGTGACATGGAAATCCAGCGGCGGCGAGGCCAGGATCACCCCGGTCAGGCCACCGAAGAGAAACGTGCCCAGGAAGCCCAGGCTCCACAGCATCGGTGTCTCGAAGGTAATCGAGCCGCGCCACATGGTGCCGATCCAGTTGAAGAACTTCACGCCGGTGGGCACCGCGATCAGCATGGTCATGAACGCGAAGAACGGCAGCAGCACGGAGCCGGTGGCGTACATGTGGTGCGCCCAGACCGTCACCGAGAGGGCGGCAATGGCGATGGTTGCATACACGAGTCCCTTGTAGCCGAAGATCGGTTTGCGGCTGAATACCGGGAAGATTTCCGAGAAGATTCCGAAGAACGGCAGGGCCAGAATGTAGACCTCGGGGTGGCCGAAGAACCAAAACAAGTGCTGCCACAGGAGGGCGCCGCCGTTTTCGGGATTGAAGATGTGCGATCCGAAGCGCCGGTCCGAGCCGAGTGCTGCGAGGGCGGACGCGAGCGGCGGGAAAGCCATCAGTACAAGCATCGAAGTGATGAGCGCGTTCCACGTGAAGATCGGCATGCGCCACATGGTCATGCCCGGTGCCCGCATGCAGAGGATCGTCGTGATCAGGTTCACGGCGGCCAAGATGGTACCGAAGCCCTGCAGCAGGAGGCCGAAGACCCAGAGATCCCCGCCGACGCCCGGCGAAAACGTCGTGTTGGACAACGGGGCATAGGCGAACCAGCCGAACGAGGCTGCCCCTTGGGGCGTGACGAATCCGGCTACCGCGATCAGGCTCCCAAAGAGGAAAAACCAGAAAGCCAGCGCATTTAGCCGCGGGAAGGCCACGTCCGGCGCCCCGATCTGAAGCGGCACCATGGCATTGGCAAAGCCGACAAAGAGCGGCGTGCCCACCATGAACATCATGATGGTCCCATGCATGGTGAACAGCTGGTTGTACTGTTCCTTGGTCTGCAGGATCTGCATCCCCGGTTCGAACAGCTCGGCACGGATCACCAAGGCCATGACGCCGCCGATGCAGAAGAAGATGAAGGACGAGATCAGATACAAGTAGCCGATCTTTTTATGGTCCGTGGACGTCATCCAGTCCACCACCAGCCGGCCTTTCGACCGTGTCGCCACGTGGGCGGGTGCCGATTGCGGGTTGTCCGTGTAGCTCGCGATCGAATTCATGCTTCCCCTGTCTTCCTTTATGGATAGCTCGCTCGCGAGCTATCCATAACGATGGCATACTTTCCTCATGAGGAAAAACGAGGTGGAGGCGGACGCAGTCGATCAGGCCGCCGAAGAGTGGGCGCGGGCCTGGCCGGATCTAGACGTGGGCCCCGGCGACATCTTGGCCCGCATCCACCGCCTAGGCCGGCTGCTGGACGAGGCGCAAGCGCGCCAACTGCGGACCGTGCAGGGAATCGACAACCTGGGCGATTTTGAACTGCTGCGGACGTTGCGCCGCGCCGGCAGCCCATATTCCCGCACCCCGAGACAGCTGGAGCGCGAAATGCTGGTGTCATCAGCCGGTATCTCAGGACGCTTGAAACGACTGGCCGCCGACGGGTGGGTACAGAGGGTTCCCTCAGCCTCCGACCGCCGGTCGGTCGCCGTCCAACTGACCGAGGACGGTTTGAAGCGGTTGGATGAATACCTGCCACAGCATTACGCCTTCGAACGAGGGCTGATCGCGAGTGTGGACGATGAAAAGCCCCATCTGGCACGGACGCTGCGCCGCCTCATGGCTTCTTTGGAAAACCAGACCGAATTATTGGGGCCGCCGCTCCCGATTTCGGACGACCGTTCTTAGCTCGTGAGGCTGCGCCGGACTAGGGTGTGTGCATGCCCGAGATGCCGGAAGTGCAGGGACTCGTCGACTTCCTGCGGCTGAAGCTCATCCCGCCCGACGCCCCGCCGGCCCAGGTGGCCAAGGTGGAGGTGCTCTCCTTCTCCGTCTTAAAAACGGCGGACGTGCCGCCGGAGACGATGGCAGTAGAGCCGGTGTCCGCGGTTTCGCGCCGCGGAAAGTTCATCGTCATCACCGCCGGACAGACGCACCTGGTGATGCATCTGGCCAAGGCCGGGTGGCTCCGCTGGTCGGATGCCTTGAAGCCCGAACCCCTGAGGCCGGGCAAGGGCCCCATTGCGCTGCGGGTGCGGTTCGCCGCTGCCGACGGCGCCGGCCAGCCCGGATTCGACCTGACCGAAGCCGGCACCAAGAAATCCCTGGCAGCCTACGTGGTCAAGGACCCGATGGACGTGCCGGGCATCGCCCGGCTCGGACCCGACGCGCTCGACGTCGACCACGCGGCTTTCGCGGAGATGCTCGCCTCCCACTCGGGACAGATCAAGGGCCTGCTGCGGGACCAGTCGGCGATCGCGGGCATCGGGAATGCCTACAGCGACGAGATCCTGCACGCGGCGAAGCTCTCCCCGTTCGCCAACGCCTCGAAGCTGGACGCCGAGGACGTGGAGCGCCTGTTTTGGGCGATGCACCAGGTGCTCGAGTCGGCGATTGCCCACGCCTCCGGCCGACCGGCCAGCCAGCTGAAGGACTCCAAGCGCAAGGCCATGCGCGTGCACGCCCGAACCGGCGAGCCCTGCCCGGTGTGCGGGGACACGGTTCGGGAAGTGTCCTTCGCCGATTCCTCGCTGCAGTACTGTCCCAGCTGCCAGACGGGCGGGAAGCTGCTGGCCGACCGGCGCATGTCCAAGTTCTTGAAGTGAACCTGCTGCGGTCCGTTGTTCATACCGGAGAAATTCTGGTGTTCCTGATGGATGGTTACTCCGACCGCGGTAAGTTCACAGGGACGACGCGTACTGCGGGAAAGAGGGGGCATGGTCACCGAACCATACGAGGCAAAACCTCAAGCCACTGACTTCGGTTTCGGGTTACACCACATTCAGCTCGCACTGCCGCCGGGCGGTGAGGATGATTGCCGAAAGTTTTACGTCGAAGTCCTCGGGCTCACGGAGGTGCAAAAGCCACCGATACTGGCTGCCCGCGGCGGGCTGTGGGTGCGCTCCGATAACTTAGAGATTCATCTAGGAATAGAGGAGAATTTCCGTCCTCAGCGGAAGGCGCATCCCGGAATCCTCGTGAAGGACATCGATGCACTGGCCCGGCGAATAGAAGCTCATGGGCATACCCCCGAGTGGGATGACAACTTCCCGGGTATGCGCCGGTTCTACCTATGGGACAACAACGGTAATCGACTCGAATTTCTCTCGCCTCACAGGGTAGCAAGAGCAATCAAAAGGCCTTGTGCTGTCGAGCACGAGCATGATCCTCAGTGGTAGAAGCTGGGACAGCTGTCGCAACCAGTGGGTGCGGAAGCAGTGTTTGCTTCCGCCACCCTCGCTGAACCACAGATCAGGCGTGCGCCGCGCCGGAGCCGGCTGTCGCCGTCGTTGTTTCCGCAGCCCGGCTGCCGCGGATGAGGTCGGCGCAACGTTCGCCGATCATCATCACGGTCAGGTTCGGGTTGACCGTCACGTGCTCGGGCATGACGGACGCGTCGGCGACGCGCAGGCCGGTGACGCCCTTGACCCGCAGCTCGGAGTCCAGCGGCGACATGGCGTCGTCGTCGGGGCCCATGCGCACGGTGCCGACCGGGTGGTAGACGGTGTTGTGCGTCTTGCGGATGTAGTCCTGCAGCTCTTCGTCCGTCTGCGCCTCGATGCCCGGCGAGAGTTCCCGGCCGGCCCACTCGGCCATCGCCGGCTGCGCGGCAATCTCGCGGGCCTTGCGGATGCCGGCGACCATCACGCGCATGTCGTGGCCCTCGGGGTCGGTGAAGTACCGGGGATCGACCATGGGCTTGTCGCGGAAGTCGCGGCTGCGCAGCCGGACGGTGCCGCGCGAGCGGGCGTGCGTGACGTTCGGGGTGAGGCTGAAGCCGTTCTCCGTGGTGGGGTAGCCGTGCCGCAGGGTGTTCATGTCGAACGGCACCGAACCGTAGTGCATCATCAGGTCCGGCCGGTCCAGGCCCTCCTCGGTGGGCGTGAAGATGCCGATCTCCCACCACTGGGTGGAGGTCTCAACCATCGGCTGCTTCGCCTCGAACTGGACCACGCCCTCGGGATGGTCCTGCAGGTGTTCGCCGACGCCGGGGGAGTCGACCAGGACCTCGATGCCGTGCTCGGCGAGGTGTGCGGCCGGGCCGATGCCGGAGAGCATCAGCAGCTTCGGCGAATCGATGGCGCCGGTGGACAGCACGACCTCGCGCCGCACGGAGAGCCGGTGCGTCCGGCCGAACGCCGAGTCCACGATGTCCACGCCGGTGCAGCGCTTCTCCGCGTCAAACACCAGCTGGCGGGCCCGCAGGCCGGTCAGCAGGGTGAAGTTTTCGCGCTCGATGATGGGGTGGATGTAGGACACCGAGCTGGAGGAGCGGGTGCCGTCGGCCCGGCTGTTGATCTGGAAAAAGTTCGCGCCGTTGACCACGGTGGTGCCGTCGTTGAACTTGGCCCGCGGGATGCCGGCCTGTTCACATGCATCCAGCAGCGCGACGCCGGTCGGGTCGACCGGCGGCACGTTCATGACGTGCACGGGGCCGGAGTCGCCGTGGTGCGGGGCATCCGGGCCGGCGTCCTCGTTGGTCTCCAGCCGCTTGTACAGCGGGTAGGCGTCCTCGGCATTCCAGCCGGTGACGCCGTGCTTGGACTCCCACTCGTCCAGGTCCTCGCGCGGGGCCCAGAAGGCGATGCAGGAGTTGTGGCTGGAGCAGCCGCCCATGACCTTCGCCCGGGAGTGGCGCATGAAGGAGTTGCCGTTCTCCTGCGGCTCGATCGGGTAGTCCCAGTCGTAGCCGGATTCGAGCAGCTCCATCCAGCGGTCCAGCTGCAGGACCTCGGGCACGCCGCGGTCGTCAGGGCCGGCCTCGACCAAGGCCACGGACACCGCGGGGTCTTCGCTCAGGCGGGCGGCGACGGCGGCGCCGGCGGATCCCCCGCCGACGACGATGTAGTCGAATTCCCGATCGATGAGGTTCTCGACGATGTCGATGTGCATCAGTTCTCCTTGCCGTGGTCAGCAAACCAGCCGGTCACCTGCGGGCTGGTGTTCTGGTAGATGTGCTTGGCTTCCTGGTACTCGGCCAAACCGGTGGGGCCGAGTTCGCGGCCGACGCCGGACTGGCCGAAGCCGCCCCATTCGGCCTGCGGGAGGTAGGGGTGGAAGTCGTTGATCCAGATGGTGCCGTGGCGCAGCCGGCCGGCCACGCGCTGGGCCTTGCCGGCGTCCTGGGTCCAGACGGCTCCGGCCAGGCCGTAGATCGTGTCGTTGGCGGTGGCCACGGCCTCGTCCTCGTCGCGGAACGTCTCTACGGTGACCACCGGGCCGAAGGCTTCGTCCACGACGACGGACATCCCCCGTTCCACGCGGTCCAGGACGGTGGGCAGGTAGTAGAAGCCGTCGTCGTACTCGGAGCCCTCGGGGGCGGCGCCACCGCAGCGCAGCCGCGCGCCCTCCTCCACGCCGCGCTTCACGTAGGCGTCCACTTTCTCCCGGTGTGCGGCCGAAATCAGCGGCCCGGTTTCGGCGGCCTCGTCGAACGGGCCGCCCAGGCGGATGCCCTCGGCGCGGCGGACAAGCTCGTCCACGAAGCGCTCCGCGATCGACTCCTCGACCAGCAGGCGCGCGCCGGCGGAGCAGACCTGCCCGGAGTGGACGAAGGCTGCGTTCAGCGCGTTGTCGACGGCGGCGTCGAAGTCCGCGTCGGCGAACACCACGTTCGGGTTCTTGCCGCCGAGTTCCAGGGCCACCTTCTTCACGGTGCCGGCGGCGGCCGCCGCGACCACCTTGCCGGTCACCAGGCCGCCGGTGAAGGAGACCAGGTCGACGTCGGGGTGCTCGGAGAGCGGTGCGCCCGCCTCAGCGCCGGGGCCGGTGACCAGGTTCGCGACGCCGTCCGGGAGGCCCAGGTCCTTGAGCAGTTCCATGGTCAGGATGGCCGTGGACGGGGTGAGCTCGGCGGGCTTGAGCACGAAGGTGCAGCCGGCGGCCAGCGCGGGCGCGATCTTCCACGCGGCCTGCAGCAGCGGGTAGTTCCAGGGCGTGATCATGCCGCAGACGCCCACCGGCTCGTGGACGATCCGACTGACGACGGCGGGGTCCCCGGCGTCGACCACGCGGCCGGCCTGCTGCGAGGCGATCTTGCCGAAGTACTCGAAGCAGGCGGCGATGTCGTCCATGTCGATGCGGCTTTCGATGATCCGCTTGCCGGTGTCCAGCGACTCGGCGCGGGCGAAGTCCTCGCGGCGTTCGCGCAGCCCGGCGGCCACCTTGAGCAGGAAGTCGCCGCGCTCGGGCGCCGGGACGGCCGCCCAGACTCCGGAGTCGAAGGCGGCGCGGGCCGCGGCGATGGCCCGCTCAGTGTCGGCCCGGCCGGCCTCGGACACGGTGGCGACGACCTGGCCGTCGGCCGGGTTGCGGATCTCGCGGGTGGCGCCGGAGGCGGCCGCCTCCCAGGCGCCGTTGATGAACAAGGTGGAGGCGGTTGTGGTCATGGTGTCTCCTTCGGAAGTGCGGCGACGGGTTCGTCGACGGTGTCGTAGTCGGTTTCCCAGTCCGCCTTGGGCGGAACGTTTTCCGCGGCGGTGCTGTAGGGCAGGGTGGCGCGGTGCTGGTGCAGGAACTCGAGGTGCACCTCGTAGTGGTCCAGCACGTCCGCGATGACCTCGTCCTTGCTGTAGCCCATGAGGTCGTAGCCGTGGCTGCCCTCGAGCGAGAACACCTCGATCCGGTAGTACTTGCCGCCGGCGGCGGAGGAGCGCGCGTAGGACGGGACATCGTTCTGCACGGGATAGATCTGGTACTTAAAGGTGCGTTCGCCGTCGAGCTCCACGCAGAGGTCGGCGGTGTCGATCCCGAAGGCCTCCACGGTGCTGGTCTTCAGCGTGGCTTCCAGCCCGCGGGCGGCGAGGTCGGCGCGGACGTCGGACAGCGCGGGAACGGCAACCTCGGACACGAAGCGCTGGGCCTGCCGGCGGCCCGGGTAGTTCATGGCCCGGGCAAGGCGTTGGCGCCAGCCGCGGCGGCCGTCCGCCCCGTGCGGCACGTTGGTGCGGGAGTTCAGCACGGCGTGCAGGCCGGCCTGGTAGCTGTCCGCGAGGGCGGTCTCCAGCCGCAGCGCCTTGTACAGGCCCAGCATGATGAAGACCAGCACCACCGAGAACGGCAGGCCCATGATGACGGTGGCGCTCTGCAGCGTGGGCACCCCGCCCACGAGCAGCATCGCCAGGGTCAGCAGCCCGGTGGCGACGGACCAGAAGACGCGCAGCCACTTGGGGCCGTCGGAATCGGCGTCCTTGAGGTACGAGGTGAAGTTGCTCATCACCAGGGCACCCGAATCGGCGCTGGTGACGTAGAACAGCAGCCCGGTGAAGGTGGCGATCGCGGCGCTGAGCGGGGCCATTGGGTACTGCTCCAGCAGACCGTAGAAGGCGCGCTCCGGCTGGCTCATGGCCACCTCGCCGAAGGCGGTGTTGCCGCTCATCACGATCTCGAGGGCGCTGTTGCCGAAGATCGAGATCCACAGCAGGATGAACGCGAACGGCACCACCAGCACGCCGATGACGAATTCGCGCAGCGTGCGTCCCCGCGAGATGCGCGCCAGGAACAGGCCCACGAAGGGCGCCCAGGCGATCCACCAGGCCCAGAAGAACAGCGTCCAGCCGTTCAGCCAGTCGTCCGGCCGGTCGTAGGCGAAGGTGTCCAGGGCCATCGACGGGAAGCGGGAGAGCGTGTCGCCGATGTTGGTCACGATCCCGTCCAGCAGGAACCGGGTGGAGCCGGTGATCAGGATGAAGACCATCAGCGAGATCGCCAGGACGACGTTGAGTTCGGACAGCCGGCGGATGCCCTTCTCAATCCCGGTGAGCACCGAGATGGTCGCCATCAGCACCGCGACGGCGATGAGGGCGATCTGCACCACCGTGTTCTCCGGGATGCCGAACTGGAAGCTCAGGCCGTAGTTGAGTTGGGCGACGCCGATGCCCAGGCTGGTGGCAATGCCGAAGATGGTGCCGAGCATGGCGGCAATATCGACGGCGTGTCCCACCGGTCCGTGGATGCGCTTGCCCAGGATCGGGTAGAGCGCCGAGCGGATGCTCAGCGGCAGGTTGTGCCGGAAGGCGAAGTAGCCCAGTGCCAGCCCCATCAGGGCGTAGAGACCCCAGCCGAGGATGCCGTAGTGGAACAGGGTCCAGACCACGGCCTGCCGGGCGGCCTCGACGGTGGAGCCGTCGCCCGTGGGCGGTGCCAGGTACTGGGTGACCGGCTCCGCGACCGAGAAGAACATCAGGTCGATGCCGATGCCCGCGGCGAAGAGCATCGCGGTCCACGTGAAGATGTTGAAGGTCGGGCGCGAATGGTCCGGCCCCAGCCGGGTCTTGCCCACCCGGGAGACGGCTACGAAGAGGACGAAGGCCAGGACCGCAACGACGATCAGCGAGTACCACCAGCCGAAGGTCTCGCCCACCCATGCCACGGCGGTTCCGATCACCGCGTCTGCCGACTCCCGGTCGAGGATGGCCCACAGCGCGATGCCGAGGACACCTGCCGCGGAGCCGATGAAGACGGTCCAGTTGACCCGTGTCCGCGGCTCGGGTGCGGCGTCGGTGCCGGGGGGAGGCTCCGGCGGAGCGGATCCGGGCGCCGAGCGCTTACTGTGTTCGTCGTCGAGCGTGGGCTCGCCGGTTTCGGGCGGCGTACTCATATCGGTCTCGTACCTCGCATCGTAGGAGTGCTGGTGGCGGTCTCGCTGTTGTCTTCGCCGGGTGAGGGCAACTCTCGACGCTAGCAAGAGCAGGAATTAGGCGGCCTGCGCGCGTATAGCACATGGATTAAGTGAGGAAGGTTACCCGGTTAAGTGGGGAGACTCACGCCTATCTCCCCGCGTGTTCTGTTTACGGGAGGGTAAGGGAAGTTCGGGCGCGCCACAGGCAGGTGCCGCACGCCTGTTCGCGGTCAGTTCGCGTGCGGCCATCCTGTCGAGTCTCCGCCCTACTCTTCAGGCCTTCTTAGGCGCCGTCGTCGTACATGCTGGCTGGACATCCCATACTCGGGGTCCTGTTCAGAGCGGACCGCTTGGTGGGGCGGTAATGGGGTTAGCCGGGACGGCCGCGCCATGCGACACGTTCACTTTTCCAACAAGCCTTCGCGAGCTACTGAGACGTTGATGCCACGTCCCCGACGTTGGCCTGCGGCACGCGTCAATTGCCAGGTCAACATGGCCCCCAGCAGGCCGAAAGCGCACGTCATCCACCACGTCGAATGCCACCCTCCGGATATTGTTGCTATCCACGCCATGAGCGGCGGACCGGCGAAATTTCCGACGTTGAAGATTTGCTGCATCAAACCGATGACGGCGGGAACAGACCCATCGGGCGGTGCGAGCCCCACAGCGACGCGGGTCAGGATGGCAGGCGCCATGCCGCCGACCAGCGAGAAGATCATGGCGAAGGTGAATTGCCCCGCGAGGCCGGGGGATCCTGCCGGCCATGGCACGGCAAAGATCGCCACCGAGGTGACCGCCATGGTGCCGAACGTAACCATCAGCAGGGCTCTTGGGCGGTAGCCGCGTTGCAAAAGCAGCCCCGATGCCAGCGCGCCGATGGCGTTGACGCCTCCCACGGCCGCGGACAGCAGGCCAGGCCAAGGCCTGTCGAGTCCGGCTGCGCTGTAGACCGACGGGAGGAACCCCATGACCGCCATCCATTGGACGGTGTAGCAAGCGAAGACGGCGCCGGCAGTCCACGGTGCTTGGTGGCGCAAGGTGGCGCGGATGCGTCGACCCGATTCGGCAATGCTGCCCCCTGTCATAACGGCACGTGGGTCCCGTGGAACCCAGCGAAGCACCGGGATTACCGGGGCCAGAGCAAGGGCCGCCATGACAATCCACCACGCGCGCCAGTCCATGGCTTGCAGTGCCAGTGCAGCGGTGGAAAAGCCGAGCAACGCAGCCGTGCCCTGGAAGGCACCCCAGCTCGCCATGGCGATATTCATGCGTTCCGGAGCGCAACTCCGCTGGATCAGAGGAGGTGCCAACACTGTGCAAAGCAGAAACCCGACGCCTTCCACGGTCCGCGAAACCATGAGAACCGCGGCGCTGGGTGCCGCCGCGCCGAGCAGGGAACCGCCGGCCAGAAGCAGGAGGCCGAGGATCAGCAGGCGACGGAGCCCGAAGACTTCACCCGACCAAGCGACCAGAAGGCCCCCGAGCATGCTTGCCACCTGGATGATCCCCACGAGAAGGCCGGCGAGGACCAGCGAGATGCCAAGTTCGGCTTGGATGGCCGCCAGGGCATTCGGCAGCTTCCAAATGTGGGTCGCAGCCGCAATGCCGGCGAGAACGACGACGATCCACCCGATGTTGCCTTCGGTGCGGACAAGCCCACCCACAGCCAGCCCGGACGCCTGCGCGTGGCCGGTGCGTGGGGGCGGCTGCGGCAAGATAAAGCTCCTTGGGATGGTCTGACCACCAGTTTGCCGCAGGCGGCGCGCGCCCAGTGGAGGATTTCCGTCCAATGGAAGGCGCGAGGGCGGCCCGCGGTGTTTGAAACCGGGGTCAGCTGCTGGTGCCGAGTCCTCCCTCGCGCAGGATACTCACGAGTAAGTCAACAACGTGGCTGGGCTGGCGCTCGCTGGACCAGAGGGCGGCGGCCTGCAACGGCGGAATATCGTCTGCCAGCTCCCGGAGGACGACCGGCGTCGTCCCCATGCCGCGCACGGAATCAGGTACGAGGGAAACGCCCAGGCCGGATGCCACCAAGGGAATGGCCGTCTGAAGCGTTGCCACCCTCCGCGTCTGCGGCGGGGTGAGGCCCAGCCGGTCCCACAGCGTATCGAAGAGCTCCGGCAATCCGCGGATCCGGAGCGACCTGCGCGGCATGATCCAGGTCTGGCCATGCAGTTCGGCCAGACTAAGCCGCTGTGGCGCATCCGAGAACGATGGCGGCAAGGCCAGCAGCATCGGAAGATCTCCGGCGTGAAGAACGTGCAGCGAAGAGCGATAGGAATCTTGTAATTGCTCGCAGCTGAGTGTTGCGATCAGGCCGACGTCCGCCTCGTTGGACAGCACCATCTCGAGAACTTTGGCGGGGGGTGGATCTGCCACGGTGATGTCGGTAGTGGGGGAGTCTGAGACGAATTTCCGGAGCAGCCGCGGAAGAAGGAACCACGTAATGGTGGGGACTGAAGCGATGGACAATCGGCCACTCGTGCCGATGACGCCGTTGCGCATGTCATCCCGCAGTTGGTACAGATCCTGAAGGATCCGCTCGGCCTCCTCCGCGAAATGAGAGCCAGCTTCCGTCAGCCGGACCCCTCTGGACTCGCGGGCCAGCAGGGGGCGGCCTAGGTCTGCCTCCAGTTTGGCGATTGAAATGGACAGGGGCGGCTGGGTCATGTGGAGCGACTCCGCGGCGCGGGAAATAGACCCTTCGGTGGCGACCCGAAGGAAGTACTCAAGCTGGCGCAGTTCCATATATGGAATATATGGCACCCCGGCCTAAAAAATAATAGACGAATGAGTGAGTGACGAATCACACTTGGATCTGCAAGTCTCTGGAACTCTTGGGCTCCTCTCTTTAATCCTTAAGGACACGCCGTGACATTCTCTGTTGCCGACGCTTCCACGCGGCATCCGGCGAAAGGCCGGGCGGTCGGTGGACCGGAACCGGTCGCTGGGCGGCCGCGCTTACTCAGGCGGGGCACTTCCCGCCGACTGCCGTGGCGCGGCGCCGCCACCGTTGCCGCCCTCCTCCTCATCTGGGAGGTGGCTTCGCGCACCGGACTGATGCCGGCAGCTTCGCTGCCTCCAGCCAGCGACGTGCTGGCCGCCTGGCCGGCGCTCGCCGCCGCACCCGCCTTCTGGACAGCGGTGGGCCACACCTTGGCCAGCGCCCTCGGCGGATTGGGAATAGTAGTCCTCATTGCGGTACCGCTGGCCTTGGCCATTGGACTGAGCCGTTTCGCCCGCGAATCCACCTGGCTCGTGATCGAGTTCCTGAAGCCCATACCGCCGGTCGCGATGATCCCGCTGGGACTGCTGCTCTGGGGGCCGTCAGAGACGATGAAGCTCACGCTCATATGCTTCGGTGCGTTGTGGCCGTTCCTGACCCAAATGGTTTACGGCATCGGACAGGTCGATCACGTCGCCCTGGACATGGCCCGCAGTTACCGGCTGAAGGCCTGGCTGACCACCAGCCGGATAGTGGTTCCGAGCCTGCTGCCCTTCGCGGCCACCGGGCTGCGCGTTTCCGCTTCCATCGCCGTCGTGGTCTCGGTCGTGACTGAGTTGATCGGCGGCGCGGCCGGCCTCGGCCGCGACATCATGATCGCTCAGTCCTCCGGAAACCTACCCGCCATGTATGCCCTCATCCTGACCACTGGACTACTCGGTTTGCTCATTAATTTCGCCTTCGCCGCGGCAGAACGTCCTCTGCTCTTCTGGCACCCCTCCCAGCGAAAGGATGCCGAGCGATGAACCGCACACTTCCAGTCCTGCGCACCGCTGCTCTGCGACTGTGGCTCCCCGTCCTGCTCGTTGTCGCGTGGTGGTTCACTTCTGCTGGCAGCCAGAACATCTATTTCCCGCCGTTGGCCACCATCATTGAAACCTTCGCCCATGACTGGCTGGGCAGCCGCGTTACCACCGATCTGCTGCCGTCGCTGGGAAAGTTCGGCCTGGGATTTCTGATTTCGGCGCTGGGCGGTATTGCGCTCGGCACCTGGTTGGGCCTGTCACCAGCGGCACGGGAAGCCGCCGAGCCCGTCGTCCAGTTCCTTCGATCGCTTCCGCCACCTGTTCTGCTGCCGATTGGACTGCTGTTCTTCGGCATCACCGGGACCATGAACGTCGCCATCATCGTCATGGGCGCCATCTGGCCCACCGTGCTCAACACGGCAGACGGCGTCCGCAGCCTGGACGGCCAGGTGGCGGACATGGCGCGCAGCTACCGCCTTACTTTCACACAGCGGCTGCTGTCCGTGGTGCTTCCCAACGCTGCCCCGCAGATCTTCGCCGGGTTGCGCACCACGCTGCAGCTTTCGATCATCCTCATCGTCGTCAGCGAGATGGTCGCGGCCGTCAGCGGAGTGGGCTACTACGTGCTCAATTCACAACAGACCTTTGCCGTGGCCGAAACGTGGGCGGGCACCCTGGTTTTGGGTGTTATCGGCTACCTGTCCACCCTCGTTTTTCTCGCCGTCGAGAAACGCGTTCTGAGCTGGCAGCACGGCATGCGCCGTGCCGCAGGAGGAGAATGAAAATGCAAGAATCAACCACCGAAGCATCGGTTGAGCTCGGGCGCCAGCCGGAGCAGGCCGTCGTCGAACTCCGCGACCTGCGTAAATCCTACGGAACGGGCAACTCAGCCGTTCCCATCCTCGACGGGGTCAATTTCGAGGTCCGCCGCGGTGAATTCGTCTGCGTTGTCGGCCCATCCGGTTCCGGCAAAACAACGCTGCTCAAGTGCATCGCCGGCCTCCTCAAGCCCACCGCCGGCAGCACAGTCTTCGAAGGCGAGGAAGTCGTTGAACCGCCGGCCAAGCTCGCCGTCGTTTTCCAGGACTACAGCCGAAGCCTGCTGCCGTGGATGACCGTTCGCCGCAACATTGCCTTGCCGCTGCGCAACAAGTTCCCTAAAGGGGAACGGGATGCCCGCATCGAGGAGGCACTCGAAAGTGTGGGACTGGCAGGCAAGGGCCACTTGTACCCATGGCAGATGTCCGGCGGCATGCAGCAACGTGCAGCCATCGCGCGCGGGCTCGCCTACCAGCCGGACGTGCTGCTGATGGACGAACCGTTCGCGGCAGTTGACGCCCAGACGCGGATCGACCTGGAGGACCTGGTCCTGGAGATCCGTGCCAAGTACAACACGACAGTCCTGTTTGTCACGCACGATATCGACGAGGCCGTCTATCTCGCGGACCGCGTCATCATCCTGTCCGGAGCTCCGACGAGTGTCAGCCACAACATCTCTGTCGACTTGCCGCGCCCCCGTCACCAGGTAAAGACAAAGCGGGAACCGCGCTTCGCCGAGCTTCGCTCCTTCGTGTTCGAACAAATACAGGCTGCAAAGTCCAACGCCGTGCGCAACCGCGCCGACGCCTAACGGAAACGCCGACCCAACATCACGTCCTGAGAGGATTACATTCCCATGCGAGTAACCAAGACATCCTTCGCTGCGGCATCCGCCGCAGCAGCACTGTCGCTTTTCCTAACTGGCTGCGGCGGTTCGGCACCGGCCGGCGATTCCACTGCCGCCGCCGGGGGAGCTACTGCCACCGAGATCAAGGTCGGGCTGATTCCGGTAGCCGAATTCTTCCCGGTCTACGTCGCGGAAGACCAGGGGTTCTTCGATGAGGCAGGACTGGATGTCACCATTGAATCCATGTCGAATGCTGCCTCGATCGTTCCTTCAGTTCTCAACGGACAGTTGAACATCGGAACTGCCGCTACGCCGCCCTTCCTTACCGCTATCGAGAAGAACATTCCCGTTACCGCCGTCGCCAACGCCGGCAACACGACGTCGGTGGCGGGCGAAGACACCGGAGCGTTTATGGTGGCTGCCGACAGTGCGATCACGTCTCCGAGCGACCTCGAGGGCAAGACGGTCGCGGTGAATGCGCTGAGCTCCTTGCCTCACGTCGCCGCGGCTGCCCGCATCGCTGCCGACGGTGGCGATGTGGACGCTGTGAAGTTCGTTGCCATGCCGTTCACCGACATGCTGGCCGCACTGGAGCAGAAGAGGGTGGATGCGATCCTTCCGGTGGAGCCCTTCATGTCACAG
Source organism: Arthrobacter sp. Y3221114 (assembly GCF_059092625.1). NCBI lineage: Bacteria > Bacillati > Actinomycetota > Actinomycetes > Micrococcales > Micrococcaceae > Arthrobacter > Arthrobacter sp. Y3221114. The sequence continues at coordinate 268,156 of NZ_JBNHHW010000004.1, read as the reverse complement.
AGCCTTGAGGCAGGGGCCAAGAGCATCTCCCCGCTCTACACGGATGTTTACCCCGCTGGAACAACCCACACACTGTACTTCGCGTCGAAGCAATTCGCCGCCGAGAATGCCGGGGCCATGGCTGGCTTCCGGGACGCGGTGGCGAAGGCAAACGACCTAATCTCCCAGGACGCATCGGTACTCCGTGCCGCTCTGGTAGAGCACGGCGGCATGGCAGAATCCACGGCGGAAAGCGTCAATTTGCCCGCGTACGAGACGGACTTCAACATCGAAGGCATGAAAGTCCTGGCGGCTAAGATGAAGGAAAACGGCTTCCTGACCACCGACGTGGACGTCGAGGGCTCGATCCTGAAGTAGATTCGGAACCTCTCGGCCGGGCGTGCACGTGCGTCCGGCCGGGTTCTGTTCGAAAACATGCGATCGCCGGGACGCCGCCGGAGGAGGTTTCTTGGCCAATCCATACCCACGCCGGCCGAAGCCGATGGACGCCGAAGCGCCGGAGCCGCAGAATACGGTGACAGCCAAGGCCTTGTCGCTGTTGGCAACCTTCGACCCCGAAAACAGCCGGCATTCGCTCAGTGAAATGGCCCGGCGCGCTGGCCTGCCCGTGGCCACCGCGCACCGCTTGGCGAACGAGCTGGTGGCCTGGGGGGCTTTGGAACGCGTCGGCAGCGCGTACGTAGTCGGACACCGGATCTGGAGGCTGGGCCTCCTGGCGCCGGTGCGGCAGAACATTACCGAATTGGCTGCCCCCTATATGCAGGACGTCCTGTTCGTCACCCAGAACGTGGTCAATCTCTTCATTCTCGACGGCGAAGAGGCGCTGCTCTTGGAACGGATCTCAGGAACCAGGGCGGGTCTGCCGTTCCGCAGGGTCGGGGCGCGCATGCCGCTGCATGCCAGCGCCGCGGGCAAGGTCTTTCTGGCCTTCGGACCCGAGCACGTTCGGGAGATACCCGGACGGCGGATGGAGGCCCAGACCGCACACACCATCACTGATCCGATGGCGCTGAAAACCGAGGTGGAACGGGTTCGCTCCCGCGGCTTCGCGACCACGAACGAAGAAGCCGGCTTGGACAACTTTGCCGTGGCCGTGCCGGTCCTGACGCCCAACGGCACGTGCACCGCGGCCCTGGGTGTAGTCGCCCAGGGAGGACCGCCGTCCGTTGGATCCGTGGTTCCGGTGCTTCGGATTGCCGCACGGAGCATCGCCCGCCGGCTTGCTGTCGGCAGCGGGTACTGACGGGAGCTTGCTGCCTCCGACTGCCGTACCGTTTTCCATTGGCCGGAAAGGGCGCAGGGGACTGTGGCGCCGCGCACCTAGCATGGTGATCACTGCCTCACCCGCACTGCGGGGCAGGCGCGAATTACCCAATATCTAGGAGCGGTACAGCATGACAACCACTGCCCCAGTGATGGCTCCAGCGATCATTGACACCACCATCGAGGCCGTGGAACACGTTGCCGACGGTGTTGCCTCCCTGGTGCTTCGCCGCACCGACGGCCAGCCCTTCTCCCCCTGGGAACCCGGAGCTCACATTGACGTGTTTCTGGAGGAGGGGCTGATTCGGCAGTATTCGTTGTGCTCGACGCCCAACGACCTCAACACCTTGCGCATCGGAGTGCTCCGCGTACCGGACTCAAGGGGCGGCTCACAGCATGTGCATGAAAAACTTGCCGCCGGGGCGCCATTGGCCATCTCGGCCCCGCGCAACAATTTTCCGTTGGCAGATTCACGCAAGTACTTGTTTCTCGCGGGCGGCATTGGCATCACACCCATCATCCCGATGATCGAGGCAGCGGAGACTGCTGGCCGGGCATGGGTGCTCTACTACGGAGGGCGCAGCCGGGACACCATGGCCTTCGCCGACCGCTTGGTCGCTCAATACGGCGAGGAGCGCGTGCGCATCGTGGCCGAGGACACTGACGGCCGGATGGACCTGCAGAAAATCCTGGGAATGCCGCGGGCCCACATGCTCGTCTACGCCTGCGGCCCCGGAGGGATGCTCAACGCGGTCGAAGACTTCTGCATGGGCTGGCCGCCGGGTGCCCTGCACACCGAGCGGTTTGTCGCGGATTCCCTCGGCGCCGGTGCCAACGCCGAGCCGTTCGACGTCGAGCTCGCCCGCACTGGCGGTACCGTCACAGTGGCGGCCAACCAGACGATCCTGGAGGCAGTGGAGCAGGTCGGGGCCCGGGTGCTGTCGAGTTGCCGCGCGGGGTTATGCGGAACCTGCGAAACGCGGATCGTCTCCGGCGAGCCGGAGCACCGCGATGCCGTCCTCACCCAGGAAGACAAGGATGCCGGCGAGATCATGCTGGTTTGCGTCTCCCGTGCAGCTGCCGGCTGTAACCGGCTCGTCCTCGACCTCTGACCGTTCCAGGAGCAAATCATGACCATCACATCGCACGAACCCGCAGTCATTGCTGAGGATCCATTCAGCCCGGCAGTCATCACGGACCCGTACCCGTTCCTTACCCGCCTGCGCGATGCCGGGGCCGTTACCTGGCTTGAATCCGCCGGAAGCTACGCGGTCGCCGGCTACGAGGAAGTGTACGAGGTCCTCACTGATTTTGAGACGTACTGCTCCTCCGGTGGCCTCGGTCCCCGGGACATTCGCAAGGACGAGGGGTGGCGGCCGCCGAGCATCCTCGAGTCGGACCCGCCGATCCACACCGTGATGCGCCGGGCGCTGACCGGCGTCATCAATCCCGGCACCGTGCGGGCGCTGCGCGCTCCCTTTACGCCCCCGGCAGAGGAGCTGGCCGCCGACCTGGCCCGGCGCCCGGGGTTCGATATCGTGAAGGATCTCGCTGAAAAATATCCGCTGCGAGTTTTCCCCGACGCCGTCGGCATTCCGGACGAAGGCCGTGAGCACCTGCTGCCTTACGGCAACATGGTGTTCAACGCGTTCGGACCGGAGAACTACATCTTCCAGCAGGCATTTGCCCACGGTGACGAGCACGCGGCCGCCGTGATGAAGAGCTGCGCCCGGGAATCCCTCGACGATGTCGGTTTCGGCGCCCGCATCTGGGACAAGGTCGGCGAAGGGCTGATCACGGAACAGCAAGCAACGCTGCTGGTGCGCGCGCTGTTGTCCGCCGGGGTAGACACGACGGTGTTCGGCATCGGCAATACCCTGTCCGTACTGTCCCGCAGCCCAGACGTGTGGGCCAAGCTGCGCGAGAACCCCACCATGGCCAAGTTCGCCATCGACGAGGCGCTGCGGCTGGAATCACCGTTCCAAAAGTTCCACCGCACCGTCACCGTGGACACCACCTTGGGCGGTGTACGCATCCCGGCCGGTTCCAAGGTCCTGGTCTTCATCGGGGCAGCCAACCGGGATCCGCGCAAGTGGGGGGACGACGCCGATTCGTTCAGTTTCGAACGCAGCTCGTCCGGACACGTCGCTTTCGGCATGGGCCTGCATCAGTGCGTCGGCCAGCCGATTGCCCGGCTTGAGATGGAGATCGTCCTGCAGGAACTGCTCCAGCGGATCGCCACGATCGAGCCGGCAGGCGCACCGGTGCCCATCGTGCACAACGTGCTCCGTGGCTTCGAGTCCCTGCCCGTGAGCATCACCGCAGCCTGACTCTGCCTGACGGCGTCTGCCGCGTCCGCACGGTTCCGGCAGTTCGCCCCTGCGAGGAGCCCCGCCACTCCCAACAGCGGAGCTCCCCGCCGCTGCCCAGAGCCAGGCCCCCCGCCACTTCCCGCCTCCGGACGCCGTCGCGGCCACTTGCCAGCGGCCGACGCGAACCGTCCTCCCCAGAAGGAGCCACCATGGCTATCGATACCTCCGCGTCGTCCGACGCAGCCGTCGCAGACCACCGGGACCCGGCCCGCTGGAGCCCACGGAAACGCAACGCGTACGGTTGGAGCATAACCGGCATGCTGCTGGTGCTGATGATGATCAGTTGGGCGGACAAGGCGATTCTCGGCATCGTTGCGGTGCCGCTGATGACGGACCTCAATTTGACAACGGAGCAGTTCGGCCTGCTCGGCAGCGCCGTCTTTATGCTGTTCGGCGTGGCGCAGCTCGTCGCCGCGCCGATCGCCAACCGGGTCAAGTCCAAGTGGATTCTGCTGGTCCTGTGCCTGACCTGGTCAGTGGCCCAAGTGCCAATCTTCGTTTTCGCCTCGTTGCCCGCCTTGTGGTTCAGCCGTCTGCTGCTGGGACTGGGCGAGGGGCCGTTGGCGCCGATTTCGATGCACGCCACCTATAAGTGGTTTCCCGCGGCGCGCAGTGCAGCGCCAGCCGCCGTCACGTCCTCAGGGGTCACCCTGGGCATTGTGGCCTTCGCACCGGTCCTGGCATGGATCGCCGCCGAGTTCGGTTGGAAAGCCACCTTCGTCTTCTTGGCCTTCATTGGCGTGGTCTGGGCCGTCGCGTGGATCTTTGTGGGCAAGGAAGGCCCGTATGTCTCGGCCCAGGCCGAGCGGGAGATGGACGGCAACGACCAAGGGGCCGGCGAAGATGCCTCGGCTGCGGCTGCGGCTGCGGCCGCGGCTGCCGCCGACACCAAGGTTTCCTATCGTCGCTCCTTCGCGACGCCGACCTGGCTGCTCGCGGTGTTGTGCTCCTTCCTCGGGTACTGGACATTTACGGTGGCCACAACATGGCTGCCGGCATACTTCGAAACAGTGCATGGTGCCAGCACGCAGGAGGCCGGTTCGCTCATTACCCTGCCGGCGCTCTGGGGCACGATCGCAACGATCGGGCTGGGTGTGCTACCCCAAAAACTGGCCGCCAGAGGTATTCCGACGAGGCGTTCGCGAGGGGTTGTCCTCGGTTGCGCCGCGGCCTTTGCCGGGAGCATGGTCGTCTTGGGAACATTGGCTCCGGTCGCCTGGCTCGCGGTCCTTTGCTTCACCTTCGGATTCGGTACCGCTCCTGCCCTGTTTGCCCTGACATATCTTGTCGCATCCGAGACTACGACCGTCGGGCAGCGTGGCGCAGTGCTCCAGGTGACGAACGCGGTGCTGACAGCCGGTGGCCTCTTGGCCCCCGCCGTCGTCGGTTTCATTATCGGACGGGCGGCGAGCGCCCCTGCCGGTTATGCCGACGCCTTCCTCCTAACAGGCGGAATGCTGGCCGCCGCGGGCATCCTCGGAGCCGTTTTCATCAACCAGCAGCGTGACCGACGCCGTCTGGGGCTGGACATCGCCCAGCCAGCCTGACCCAGCAAGGCTCCTCCTTACTGATGCCGGACAGCGCCGCCGCCCCGAGGGGCGGCGGCGCTGCCTTTTCGCACCTGCAGCCATGCCCGACAGCGCAAGGGCCAGCCCCGAAGGGCTGGCCCTGACACCGCACGGCGGGGTTAGTTGGGATTAGTTCGCGGCCTCCGCCAAGGCGGGCGCGAGGGTGAAACGATCGCCGCTGAGGGCGACGTCCACAGGCCCGGCGAAGGTGCTGCGCGCGCGTTGTCCCCATTCCTCGGTGCTCGCGACCCCCGCCAAGTGTGACAGCACCAGGCGTTTGGCTCCCGACTGGGCGGCGATGCGGCCGGCGCCCTCGGGGGAAGTGTGCGACACGCTTTGATGATTGAGGAAAGCCGGATCGAATCCCCGCCGGGCAAAAAACTCAAGATTCACGGCTTCATGCACCAGGATGTCCGTACCCTCGGCCAGGCGGCTCAGTGCGGCACACTCTGCGGTGTCGCCTGAGAACGTGACGGAACCTGCTGCGGTGTCGAAGCGAAACGCGAGCGCCGGCCTCACCGGAGGATGGTCCACGAGGACCGCGGTGACCCGGACCAGGTTGTCTTCGTATACAGGAAACGGCGCCCCGGCTTCGACCGAGTCGTATGCCGGAGTCTGGATTTCGGTGGCCTTGACCAGGCGCTTCAAATCCGGACGTGCCTCATCCGTCTCGCGGATGTTGACATCGTAGGAGAACGCCTCGAGCGTATGGTTCACCAATTCGCTGGTGCCCGCCAAGCGGTGGCCGTCGGGATGCGTGGTGTCCCGGCCCGGCCCGTATATTCCGACCTCGCGGGTAAAACCCTCCACGGGCTCTCCCCAGTTCCAGAGAAGGAAGCCGGGAAGTTCCACAACATGGTCGGAATGCAGATGGGTTACGAAGCCTGCAACGAAGTCACGGCCGCGTAGCCCCGCCTGATGAGCTGCCCGGACACAGCCCAGGCCAAAGTCCACCATGTAAAAAGAATCCCCGACGACGACGGCGCTGGCGATACCGTTTTCCGGGCCGCGGATAGCGGGTCCGGCCGCGGTACCCAGCGTAACGAGTTCGGTGGTGGGAATGGGTGTCATGGACTTTCCTTCGTCGTGTGCAGCATGGCTAGGCGTGGGGACGCATGTTGAGGGTGCGCGTCTCCAGATACTCGTCGAGGCCCCAGCGGCCTCGTTCCCGGCCCACTCCAGAGGCCTTCCAGCCGCCGAACGGTGCATCCGGTTCGACGACGGTGTGTTGATTGATCCAGACCGTGCCTGCTTCAAGCCGGGAGGCTATTCCGTGGGCGCGGGCCGTGTCCGGTGACCAGACCGAGGCACCCAGGCCGAACTCCCCGGCGTTGGCCGAGTCCACCGTGGCGTCCAGGTCGTCATAGGCCACTATTGGAAGGGCGCTGCCGAACTGCTCCTCATCCACGAGGCGCATACCGGGTTCAGCGTCAATGACAACCGTGGGCGACAGGAAGTAGCCGGGGAGGTCGCAGCCCCGGGAGCCGCCGGCGGCGATCCGCGCGCCGGAGGCAACGGCTTCCTCCACCAGACCGTTGACGGTCTGCAGTTGTGAAGCGTTGTGCATGGGGCCCATCGTCGTACCTTCGGCAACTCCGCGTCCCAGCACATGTTCCGAGGCCACAGCGACGATTGCCTCGGTGAACTCACTGGCGCGACTGCGCGGCACGTACACGCGCTTCACTGCCATGCAGACCTGGCCGGCGTTGCGGAAGGCGCTGCCGACGATGCCGCGGGCCGTGGTCTCCGCGTCGGCGTCGTCGAGGACGATGGCCGGATCGTTGCCGCCCAGTTCCAGGGTCACGCGCTTGACCGTGGCCGCCGCCTGCGCTGCGACGGAGGTTCCCACGTCGGTGGAGCCCGTAAAGGAGATTTTCCGGACGCCCGGCAGGGAGCTGAGCGCCACGTTGACCGTGCGCCGGCTGCTCGTGCGCACCTGCAGCACGCCAGCCGGAAGGACCGTGTTAAGGACCTCCGCGAGGGCCAAGGTCGAAAGGGGAGTGCTGGCCGACGGTTTGGAGATGACGGTGCAGCCAGCGAGCAGAGCCGGGGCAAGTTTCACGCAGAGCAGTGAGATCGGGAAGTTCCACGGCGTGATCGTCCCGACCAGCCCGACCGGCCGGTAATGGACTTCCAGGGAGCGGTCGGCGCGCGGTGGCAGCGGCTCCACCTCGTCCCACTGCAAGTCGGCGTAGTAGTCGAAGAGGCTTGCCGCGACGCGGAATTCTCCCACTGCTTCTGCCAGCACCTTGCCCTGTTCCAAGGACAGGATGCGTCCCAGGCGGTCTGCGTCCGCGCGGATCAGCTCGGCGATGCGCCGGAGTGCTGCGCGCCGGGCGTCGCGGTCAGTGGCCCAGCCCGCGGCGGCGGACTGTGCCGCTCCTATGGCCTGGCGGACGTCCTCCTCGGAATGCTCCGGGGCTTGGCCAACGACTTCCAGGGTCGCGGGATCGAGGACGTCGTAGACGGCGTGCGGCATGGTGGTCCTTCCGGATCGGGCGTGCTTCCTCATAGCATCCCGTGCGGCGGAATATCGTGTATCCCGCTGTTCCATTGGGTGGAAAGAAGGTGTGGGCCGCCTCGCGAAGGGATGCACGATAGGAGCGAAGAGAGAACTAGCCGACGCGCCCCTGTGGGGTGAAGGAGTGGGATGACATGACCACCAATCTGCCGATCGCTGTCACAGGAGTCGCCTCCGGAATCGGTGCGGCCACCGCAAGGCTATTGAGCGAGCAGGGTGCCACGATCATTGGCATTGACAGGGCCGTGCCGGCGTCGTTCAAAGGAAGTTTCATTCAAGCGGACCTCTCGACGCCTGAAGGTGCCCGCGAAGCCGCCGCACAGGTGGCAGCATCCGCGCCCGAAGGAGTGCAGGGCTTGGCCAATATCGCCGGCGTTCCGGGGACAGCACCATGGCGCACGGTCCTTGGAGTTAATGTCTATGGGCTCCGTGAGCTGACACGCGGCTTGGCGCCCGCCCTGGTCGAGGGCGCGAGCGTCGTTAACTTGGCCTCGTCAGTGGCCTTCCAATGGCGCAGCTTGGTCGACTCCTGTGCACGTTTCGCCCTTGCCGTGGACACCGAGGCTGCCCTTGAAGCCGTCGCGGACGACCCACACGCCACCGGGGAGTCCTACCTCTTTTCCAAACAGTGCGTTCGTTTTCTCACCGAGCAGCTCTCGGCGGAGCTATTGCCGCGCCGCATCCGGGTGAACTCGGTCAGCCCGGGTCCGGTGCAGACGCCTATTTTGGAGGACTTCAAGAACGACCACGGGCGGGACAAAGTCGAGGGGGCGGCCAAACTTCTGGGCAGGTTTGGCGAGCCCGAGGACATCGCGGGTGTAGTGGCCTTCCTGCTCTCCAGTGACGCGGCCTGGGTGAACGGATCTGATATCCGGGTCGACGGCGGGCTGACCGCGTACCGCGCTTCGTCTGCGGTCACCGCAGGAGCCTGACCGCGCCGGTAAGCAGCTGAGCCAGGAAGCGGAATAGGCCAATGGGACATCCCGCTTCTGCCGCCTCTGCCTCTGCTGAATGGACGCCCGTGAGGTAATCTGCGGGCCCTCAGGTTAATCAGGCGCGCCGGAGGCCGCACCTGCCGGCGTGTTCTTCCTCAGGTCTCAGGCGCCGTCGTCGTAGTACTGGCTGTTCATCCCGAACTCCGGGTCTTGTTCGGAGCGGACCATGCGGTGGTCTTCGGGGTGCTCCAGGCAGGGGCTGGTGAAGGAGAGGACGACGGCCCCAACGCCGCCGGCAACGTGGTGGGCGGCGGTGGCGCCGAGGTCGCCGTTCCGGAAGTAGAGCGTGCGGACGTCGCCGGTTTCGGCCGTGGCCTCGTTCATTTGCTCCCAGCCATGCGCGGTCAGGTAGCCGGCCGCGGCGTCGAGGGCGGCGTTGGCCTGGTCGGCGTCGGCGACCTTGCCGGTGGCCCGGGCGATCCAGGCGGTCTGGGTCTGCGGTTGTTCGTCCTCGGGGCGCAGGCAGGTCTGTTCTCGCAGCAGGTTAACCTTTAGGTCGGCGGCGGTGGACGCCTCCGCGATGGCCTGGGGGAGCAGTTGCTCGAGCTGGCGTCCGTAGTCCTGCGAGGTCGGTTGTATCTGCTGCGGCTGGTTCTCCTGCGTCATGGCGCAGCCTCCTAAAATGACGGCGGAAAGGGCGGCAATCGCGGTGAGGGCGGCGGCGAAGCCGGGGCGCCGCCGTCGTTCTTCGCCGCGCGGGCGAGCCGGGCGGTGCCGGGGGGAGTGAGCCCGCATGTTCATTTCTCCAGACTTTCGACCGTCACGGTTTCAAGGTTGCCATATGCGTAGTCCTCGGGATTCTGCTCGAGCGGGCTGGTGATCAGCGGGCCGTAGGGGGAGTAGGTCTGCTGAATCCGATTTTCGACGAACGGGCTGACGCTCGTGCCTTCGACGACGCCCTGGATGTTGGTGGCCGAGGTGGAGCCGGGCCAGAAGTAGTCGGTGTGCCCGTTCATCAGCGAACCGGGGTCCTCGGGCTTGAGGAAGCCGGTCTCGAGCCGGACCGGGTCCATGGCCGTGGGGCTGCCGCCGCGCCAGAACGAGGCTCCGTGGTAGCCGCCGCCGAGGATCTGGGCCGCGCTGATGGGGTCGTCGCGGGTCTGCAACCAGTAGCGGTGGGCATCGGGGTTGGCGGTGTCCGCGGGGCTGCCCACGTTGTGCCCGGTGCCGGCCGGCGCGACGTAGACGATGTTGGTGGAATCCAGGCCCTCGCGTTCGGCGGTGCCCAGCAGCGAGCCACCGGCGCTGTAGCCGATGTACGTAGTGCGGGCGTCGGACCGGGTCTCCAGGTCGAGGGCGTGGTCGAAGGCGGCCAGCAGGGGCCCGCCCTGCTCGTTGAACGAGGTGGTGATGTTGTCGGGGACCTCATCCGGCAGGTCGGTTCCCTGCCAGTAGAAGGAGACCGTGCCGGTGAGCGGTTCGCCGTTCACGGCGTCAAGCCGGCGCGAGTAGGCCTCCAGCTGGCCAAGGTCGGCGCCGGTGCCCGGGACCAGGGCGGCCACGGTCCTGGTGTCCGGCGTCAGAGTGCCGTTCATGGTGACGATCCTGCCGTCGCCCTCCAGGCTGACCAGGACCACCTGGGAGTGATGGCCGACGGCGTAGTCCAGTCCCGTTTTCAGCGTTGCCAGCCGGTCGTGTTCGGCCTGCCAGGTTTCGAGGTCGGCGGTGTACTGCCGATAGGCCTGCTGGTAGACCATCCGCGGGTGGCCCGGCTGATTCCCCGCGGCCACGAGGTAGTCGTTGAGCTCGGGCTGTGGCCCCAGCTGTGCCTGCCGGGTCGCCACTGTTTCGCGGTAGCCGGCGGCGGTGACGGTGTTGGCGCGGATCCGGTCGGCGAAGGGGGTGCCGTTCAGGGCCCCGAACACTGCCGGGTAGAGCAACAGCAGCCGTTCCTGCTCGGACGGCGCCAAGGTGAGCCAGGCCTCGCGGATTCCTGCGATCCCGCCCTCGGTCAGTGCGGCGTCGCCGGCCATCGCCTCCGCCATGACGGCCTCGGCCGAGCCGGGCATCCGCCACGCGGGGAGTTTGTTGGCGGCCAGCAGGGCGGCGCCCTCGGGGTTTGCGGCGGCCCAGGCCCGCAGTTCCGCGTCGGTGAGGCCGGCCAGGGATGGCAGGTATGACTGCGGCGACAGCGGACCGAACCGCTCGTCGAGCCCGCTGGTGAAGTGGGCCCACGGCGGGGAGGACGGAGCGGCGGCGGCAGCGGCCAGCAGCGGGGTGGGCGGCAGCGCGTCGACGGTCCCGCCGCTGATGGCCCGCAGAGCCGCTGCGGTTTCCGTGGTCAGCGCCTGCCAGTCGGCCCGGAGGGAGCGGACGCGGCCGTTGAAGGCCTCCGCCCTCTGCTCCGCGTGGTCCGCCTCGGCCCCCTCCTGTGAGCCGGTGCCGCTCAGCTCCCTGGCCAGACCGGGGCGTGCCGCCGCGAGTTCTTCGGCCTCCGCCTGCAGCGCCCGGCCCGAGGAGACGAAGGCCGTGACGGCTTCCCGGGCCGCGGCCAACGCCGCAGTCCATTCCTGCGAGGGACCCTCCAGCTCGTTCAGTGCGGAATAGACCTCCAGCTCGGTGTCCGGTTGCTGATAGGCAACGCTCAGCCCGGCCCACGCAGCGCCGGCATCGGCCAGGTAGTTCGCCGCGGACGCGGCGCGCAGGGACATCTCCTGGACCGCATCGCCGAGCCGGTCCCAGGGGACTTTGATCTCCGGGACGCTGCCCAGCCGCACGGTCACGGCTGCGGCACCGGCCCGAAGCCGCGCGAAGTAAGGACGGCCGAGTGGCCGGCGTTCAGGGACTCGGCGAAAGCGGCGGCATCGCCGGACATCCGTCCGTCCGCCTCGACGAACAGCTCGGCGGTTTCGGCCACCACCCGGGACTTGTTGTACACGAGGCCGGCAATCCTGTGGCCCACGTCCCGCCGCGACGACCAGAACCCAGCGAACGCGTCGGCCACGTCCGTGGCGCTGCCGAACAACGACGCCGCCTCGTCGCCTGCCGCCGCCGTGTCACCTGCCGCCTTGTCCAGCGACTGGCCGTCCGCGGCTACGTCCACCAGAACCATGTGGAGCTGCCTCGGATTGATCCGCCAGCTGCCCATCCCGCCGCCCTCCTGCTTAACCGTTTCCCTCACACTGTCCCACGCGGCAACGCGGAACTGAATGGGGACGACTACCCATGGTTTATCGATTTGGCACTCGCGACAGCTTCAGCGCCCGGAACCTATGGCTCACGGCGCGGCGTGGGGACATACTGGGGGCTCGTTGCTGATACGTGAACGGGGGTAAGCATGGAACGTCCCGAACAGGTGGGGGCCGCCCGGCGGCCGATGGCGCCCGAAACTTTCTATTCGCCGTTCATGGAATTCAATCCGGGCCAGCTGTCGTGGCGGAACCAGCCCGCGCCCGCGGAGCGCATCGGCCGCGGCTACAACGGCCTTCGCGTCCTGGTTGTTCTGATCCTGCTGTGGAGTTGCTTCGGGCTGGTGCTCGGCATCGTCGGTACGATGCCGATGGCCGTCGCCGGCGACGCTCCCCCTCAGCTGCCGGTCGCCGTCGTCCTGGCGGCAGCCTGTTTCCTGAGCCTTGGCGCGATTGGCAGGCACTGGGGCGTTGCGGCGCCGAAAAAGGTTGCCCGGCAACTGGTCTTCGGCGCGGGCGGCGCGGCCCTGTCGGGCGGTTGGTCCCGGTTCCGGCGCGAGGACATCGCCAAGGGCGCGGAAGGCGAGCGGTGGACGGCGCAGGCACTGGAGACCCTGCTGGCCATCCCCGGGACCCGGATCTTCCACGGGCTGCGGTTCCTGGGCAGCCACGTGGCGGACATCGACCACGCCGTCATCATTGGGGACCGGGTGGTTTATATCGACTCCAAGTTCTGGAAACCCGGGCAATACCAGTGGATCGACCGGGAGACGCTGGCCTCCGTCCATCCGCGCGGGTTCAGGCGGCGGACCATTCACATGGACGTTGTGCAGACCGACCCGCGCACGGCTGGGGTTGCGGCCGAGGTAGCCTGCCACGTCATCGCCCATCCGAACGCGCCGGGGCCGATCACGTTCACGCCCGGGCACCAGATTTCTCCCACCGGCATCCCCATCACGGGGGTGCAGGCCGGCGTCGACGGCATCGGCCACTGGCTGCTGCAGGGGCAGAAGGCGGGAACCGTCAACCGCTACGCGCTGGCGAAGCTGCTGGCCATGCAGAAGAAAGCACCGGTCCGGGCCGGTACCCGCAGGGCCGGCCGCGGGCACCGGCGCTGATCTTCCAGCGGGCGGGGGCGCGTGGACGAGGGCCGGTCGAGACGGCGAACGACGGCCGCCGCGCTGCCTGCGACCGGACAGGATGCCCGGGCCGGACCAGCGGCGGCGGCCGTCGTGTTGTGGCTGGGGAGGTTTAGCTGTCGCTGACCGTGAAGCGGGTCTGCCGGTGCGCAGGCTTTTCGATCTCGTCCAGGATGGCCACGGCCATCGTGCCGGTGGTGGTGTGTGATTCGCCGTCGCCGGCATAGAGGAGCCGGTCTGTACCCAGCACCGGGGTGGTGGCGTCGCCGGGCGTGAACAGCGCCGAGGGGGACACCCCGACCCAGTCGACGTCCGTGACACCGCGCAGGTATTCCAGTTCCTTCAGCTGGTTCTCCGGGATGGAGATCCACGCCTCGGCGCCGGGGATGTTGCGGATGTCCTCGACGAACAGGTGGTCGTCGTCGCCGGTGGTCAGGCTGCCGGCGCCCAGGATGAAGACCAGGCGGGGAGTGGTTTCCCCGGCGAGCTCGACCAGCGAGCGGGCGAGGTCAACGTGCCGGTAGGCCTCGTGGGGAGCCGTGCCGAAGGCATTGACGACGACGTCGAAGGCTGCGAGGTCTTCGGCGCCGAGGGAGAAGGCGTCGCGTTCCAGCACCGAGGCGTCCGCGCCCAGGACCTCCGCGGCCTTGGCGGCGCTCCGGACGATGGCTGTAGCCTGGTGGCCGCGTTTGGCCGACTCGTGGAAGAGGGCGCGTCCGGCGTTGCCCGTGGCTCCGATAATTCCGATCTTCATGCTGTCCTTACGTTGGCGTGGTGTCTTTTAAAGGCTTGGCCTCTGCTTGGTGCAATCGATTGAAGGATCAACTTATTCCGGCGAAACGTGCCGCCCGGGCGACGCGGACGCCGGTCCGCGACCCGTCGTCGTCGTTAAGCAGGCAGGTGCGGGTACTCGTCCGAGCGGTTCTGGAACGCGAGAACCGCCGGGTTGGCGATGACGCCCTCGCGGATTTCGATGGCCCGGCTGATGGTGTCGTCCCCGAGCCAGCTGTCGGGTCCGCTCATCACGGTGCGCAGGAACGGGATCAGGGCCGTGCTGATCTCCCAGGTCGCGGAATTCCACAGGTACGACGGTGTGTGGTCCACGGCGTAGTAGCTCACGTGGTTGCCGACCTCGAAGGTGGGTTCGGCGAAGGTCGTCATCTTCGCCCAGCTGAAGCCCATGCCTTCGTCGCAGGAGACATCGACGATCAGGCTGCCCGGGCGAAAGCCGTCCAGGTCCGCTTCGTCGAGGTAGATCAGCGGGTTGTTGGGGTCCTGCAGCGTGCAATTGACCACGATGTCCCGCTCCGCGAGGAACGGAGCCAGCGGCACCCGGCCGTCGTCGTCGGTGATGACGTGGCTGAGATGCGGGGCGGTGGCGTCCTGGTCGAACTGGGTGATCCGTGCGGAGTGGATCGGGGAGCCGACGGCGGCCGCCGCGCGGTTGGTCAGGACCTGGACGTCGTGGATGCCTTGCGCGTTCAGCGCGGTGACCGCGCCGCGGGCGGTGGCGCCGAAACCAATGACGACGGCGGTGAGCGGGCGGCCGTAGTCGCCGGTGGATCCTGCCAGTTCCAGCGCGTGCAGCACCGAGCAGTAGCCGGCCATCTCGTTGTTCTTATGGAAGACGTGGAGGGCGAATCTGCCGTCGGCGGCCCAGTGGTTCATGGCTTCGAAGGCGATGAGCGTCAGCCGCTTGTCGATGGCCAGCTGGGTGATGGCACGGTCCTGCACGCAGTGCGGCCAGCCCCAGAGGATCTGGCCGTCACGGAGTTCGGCAAGGTCTTCCGGCTGCGGCTTAGGCAGCACCACCACGTCCGCTGCTTCGATGAGCTCCTGGCGCGGCGCGATCCGCCCCACCAGTTGTTCCAGGTGCGCGTCGGAAACGCCGAAGCGCTCGCCGTAGCCCTGCTCGAGGATGATCCGCTCGCGAAGGTCGGCGTCGAGGCGCTCGATGTGCGCAGGGTGGAGGGCCAGCCTGCGCTCATCGGGCTTGCGCGTCGTTGCAAGGACTCCGAGCGACAGCAGAGTCAAAAGCCTCAGCGCTTCTTGATGGAGGTCAAGGTCTCGGAGGCTGCGGCGCCTGCGGCCTTGGCCTTCTTGTCGCTGCGCTTTTCCTTGATGGACTTGCCCGATTTCTTCGATGCGGTCTGTCGGGGAGATTTGTCGGCCATGAGTGCCTCCTCAGCGCCAGCAAGAATGCTGCGCTGCAACGGGAGCACAAATTTGCTCCGTACCCCTGACCATACGCCATTCCGCCTCAAGCGGATGCTTCGGTGGCGACGTCCCGCACGTTATAGTGCCGAGATCCCGTCGAACACCATGCGGATCGCGTTCCGGACGCGTTCCCGGCTTTCTGCGCTGCCTGCATCGCCGCGGACCACGCTTTGGTAGTACGCCGCGCCGTTGATTAAGTCCAGAGCGATTTCGAGGTCGGCATCGGCGCGGATTTCGCCACTGCCCTTGCCATGTTCGAGGATGGCCAGCGATGATGCCCGGCGTCGGCGGACGTGGCCTTGCCAATAGGCTTCCTGTAGAGCAGGGTCCTGCAGGCCGAGGACCAGTCGCTGGTTAATGAGCCTCCTGCCGTCTTCCGTTGCTTCGACCTCGAGCATGGTCTGCTCGTAGGACGCGAGCATCGTTTCCAGCACGCTATCCCGTTCAACGACGGCGAGCGGCCGGCGATCTGCGTCGAGGGCCGCGACGACCACGGCACGCCGGTTCTCCCAGCGGCGGTAGATCGCGGCCCGACTGGTTCCGCTGCGTTCCACCAGTTCGGCCAGCGTGAAGTCCTCGCCGGTCGGCTTTTCGCGCAAGAGCTCGACAGCGGCGCGCAGCACCTTATCCTCGATCGTGTCGTCCCTTGGGCGTCCGATGGTTCTGGCCGGCCTAGCGTTCACAACTTCAGCGCTCAACTAGACGCTCCTGCAACCGCGTGCCGAGCCCGTCGTCATACCCTGCGCTCCGCAGGATGGCTACCGGGCCTCCGTCGTTCTCCAGCTCCGCCAGCATGCCCGCCATGCTTCCGGCTTCAGCGCCTAACATGGGGTGGCCAGCGAAGCTGCCGAACGTCCCGCCGTCCGTCACGGCGCTGCGCATCGCCGCCAGCCGGGCCAGCACGGCCTCGAGATTGGCCTGAGTGGCGGCGTAGTCGGCGACGATTGTCTCCTGAGACGCGCCGAGCACCGACAGGAGGACCGCGGCCAGCACCCCGGTGCGGTCCTTGCCGGCGGCGCAATGGAAGAGCACACCCCCATCGGTCCCGGCAATCACGCCGAGCGCTTCCACGAGCCGCGGTGCTTGGCGGCGGAAGAGCGCGGCGTACCAGGCACCCACGTCGGAAGGGGTGCGGATGGCTGCAAATAGCTCGGCCAACGCCTGCGGGTCCGTTGCGTCCTCCGTCAAGGGTAGGTGGTGGTGGACGATGCCATGGTCCGCCGCGGGGCCGCGTCCGGTGCGGTCCAGTTCGGAGGGGGAGCGGAGGTCGACGACGGCGCGCAGTCCAGCCGCGGCCAGTTCGGCCAGTTGATCGGCCGGCGCAACGCAAATGTCGTCGGCACGCCACAGAAGGTTCGGGCGGACCTGACCACCGGCAACGGGCAGTCCGCCGAAGTCGCGGAGGTTGGCCAGCGGGGAGCCGGTCAGGATAGCGGACATTAGGCGAGCTTCTTTCTGATGAGTGCGCTAACGCGGTCGATGATGGTCACCAGCACCACAATGGAAATGATGATGGCGAACATGTGGCCGTAGTCGTACAGCCGCATGGCGTTGGTTAGTTCTAGTCCGATGCCGCCCGCCCCGACCAGGCCGAGGACTGTGGCGCCGCGGACGTTGCCTTCGAACAGCAGCAGGGTGTAGCTGACCAGCAAGGGTGATGCCTGCGGCAGCACGCCATAGCGAATGACCTGCCCGCGGGATGCGCCGGTGGCTCGCAGTGCGCTCAGCGGGGCCTCGGGGACTGACTCCATTGACTCGGCATACATCTTGCCGATAGAGCCGATGGATCCCAGGATGATCGCCAGGATTCCGGCGAACGGGCCAAGTCCCACTGCGGAGACGAACATCAGGGCGAAGATCAGTTCGGGGATGGAGCGGAGCACGTTGAGCACCCCGCGCGTGACCGCGTACAACCATGCCGGGGCGATGTTTGAGGCTGCCCCGAACGCCACCACCAGGGACAACAGCGCTCCAAGCAGGGTGCCGACGATGGCCATCTGCAGGGTCTCGGCCAGGAGGGACAGCACCACGTCCATCTTGTCGAAGGTCGGCGGCCACATTCGGACAAGGTAGTCGCCCATCTTGGGCAGGCCTTCGGCGAGCCGTTGCAGGCTGAAGCCCGAACCGGCCATGGACCACCAGACCGCCGCGGCCACCACGATGAGCGAAACGATCCCCGATGCGCCGGGGGCTTGGAAGGGACGGGAGAGCCGCAGCCGGTCCTTCTCATCCAGCGCGGCCTGTCCCACCGGGACGGCGGAGGGGTTTTCAGCTCTTTTGTCAGTCGTCTTCACCGTATTCACCGTCCTGTCCGTAAATGTTGTCGACCATGTCCGGCGTCAGCGAGGCAGCACTGCCGGAATGGGCCACTTGGCCGTCGTGGAGGGCAACAAACCGGTCCGCATAGCGTCGGGCCAGGTCCACTACGTGCAGGCTGACCACCACCGGGATGCCGTCTTCACGGGCGATCCGGCGCATCAGGCCCAGCACGGAGCCAGCCAGCCGCGGGTCCAGCGACGCCACCGGCTCATCGGCCAGAATGATCTTGGGGTTCTGCATCAAGGCCCGGGCGATCGCCACCCGCTGCTGCTGGCCGCCGGAGAGACTGTCGGCCCGCTGCCGTGCGTTATCTGCAAGACCCACGCGGTCCAGCAACACCAGCGCGTGTTCGCGCTGGTGCCGGGAGAACATGCCCAGCCGGTTAATCGGACCAGCTGCGTGAAGGCCGCCGGTCAGTACATTGGTCAGCGCGCTCAGCTGCGGCACCAGGTTGAAGTGCTGGAACACGTAGCCGGCCGTGGCGCGCACCCGGCGCAAATCCGCTCCAGCTGCTGTAAGCACGTCCCGGCCGTCGATGGTCAACTGTGCCGCGGTGGCGGGCGCTATTCCGGTTGCCGCCTTCATGAACGTGGACTTGCCGGAACCGGAATGGCCCAGCAACGCCACCACCTCGCCCGGACGCACGTCCAGCGTGAACTGCTGCAACGCGGTAAAGCCGTTCGGGTAGGTAACAGTGAGGTCTTTGGCCACCAGCACCGGGGCAGGCAGGCTGAGCGCGTCGTCCGCAGGAGGCGCGAGGTGGGTCCGCGCCGCCGTCGTACCTCCTCCTGCAGGCAACCCGATGGTCACCGCATGTCCTCGAGGTCCACGCCCACGTTTTCGGCGACCTTGAGCAATGGCTCGTAAGGCGCGATGCCCGGATCGGTGACGTACTCCGAGGTGCCGCCGAGAGTGGCGATCTCTGGGTTATTGGTCATCTTTTCCGGGAGGTCGTCGAGCAGCTGCTGGCGGATCTCGGGGTCTAGGTCGTGGCTGACGACTACGCCGATGCCGACCGGGATCGGGTCGGTTTCCCCGATCAGCTGCAGGTCGCTCTCTTTCAATGCGCCGGATTCGATAATCATGTCGGCGATGGAGGAACAGGCGACGTCTACTGAGCCGTTGACCATCGCGAGCAGGGCGGAGTCATGTCCGCCGGCGAAGGTGGATTCGTAGTCTTCGCCGTCCACCAAGCCGTTGTCGGCCAGCAGTGACTTGGGCATGAAGTATCCAGTGGTGGAGCCAGGATCGACGAACGCCACGGATTTTCCGGCAACGTCGTCGATGGACTCGATTCCGCTGCCCGGCTTTGAGTAACAGTTGGAAGCCGGCTTGTCCGCATCCTTGGTCCAGACGACCAATGGATCAACCGACCCGTTCTTAACCGCCAGGGCGGTGGAGAACGGGCTCATCACAGCAACGTCCACGTGCCCCTGGCGAACGGCTTCGACCACGCCGAGGTAATCGGCCGGCATCTCCCGGCTCACTTCACGCCCGGTGGCCTCCTTAATGAAGTCCTGGATCAGTGTGGCTTCGGACAGAATGTCGGGATCGTCGGTGCCGGGCGGCATCGCAAAAACCAGGGTGTTGTCCTCTGCGGCGTCGGCGGAAGACTCCGCGCTTCCGCAGGCGGCGAGGGCGAGGGTACCGAGGGTCAGAACGGCGGCGGTGCCGGCAAGGCGGCGGCCGTGGGCGTGGGGAAACATGGGGGGGCCTTTCTCGCAGTCAGGAACGGCAGGGAACGTTGCCGCAGGGGTAGGCGGTCGAGCAGGAGCAGCCGCGAAGCCGGTCCTAACGAGAATGGAGGTCCGAAATTGCAGGGAAATACGAGAATGAAAGACTCGGAATGACGTCAAAGTGAACTCTCTTCTGGCATCGGGCGGGCGACTCCGTGGAAGAAATCATCGGCGTTCCGGCATGGTTCAGGGTCTGCACGGCATCGCTCTGCACTCCGTTCAGATGTTGCCGCTGCTCGGCTGGCTGGTGCATCAGGCCCCTTGGTCTGATGGGCGGCGCCGGCGAGCGTTTTCCAGGCATACACCGGCCAAGCCCCGCTGGTCCTCGGAATTCCGGGACTGCTTGCAGCGCGCGCCGGAGCCTTTCTGGTCATGACGCCCTACGCGCACGTCCTGTCGGCCCTGCCCGGCCGGCCGGGCAGATCGGTCAAGACTGTTCGCTAAGCGGCAGCAGCGGTGAGGCAGTGAACGGAGGTTACGCCCTCCTAAAAGACGCCAGTACGCTGGAACTCAGACACGACTAACCGGGAGGGTTGATTGTCCGAGACGGCGGTGGCCGAGGTGATGGCCGAGTTGGCTGCCCTTGAGGACCCGAAGGTGCGCGAGGCGAATGAGAAGCGCGGTGACGACCACGGCGTGAACCTCAGCAAGCTGCGCGCTGTCGCCAAGCGGTTGAAGACCCAGCAGGATTTGGCGCGCGGACTGTGGGCCACGGGCAACACGGCCGCACGGCTGCTGGCCCTGTTGATCTGCCGGCCGAAGGATTTCGGACGCGACGACCTGGACGCCATGCTGCGCGAGGCGCGCGCCCCCAAGGTGCACGATTGGCTGGTGAACTACGTGGTCAAGAAGAGCCCGCACGCCGAGGAGCTCCGTGTGGCCTGGACCGGCGACGCGGACCCTGTAGTCGCCAGCGCCGGGTGGGCGCTGACCACCGAGCGGGTGGCGAAGAAGCCCGAGGGACTGGACCTCGCGGGACTGCTGGACACCGTCGAGGCGGAGTTGAAGGACGCACCGGACCGCCTGCAATGGGCCATGAACCACACCCTCGCCCAGATCGGGATCGAGCACGCCGAGCACCGCGCCCGCGCGATCGACATCGGCGAACGCCTCGGGGTACTCAAGGACTACCCGACGCCCCCGAACTGCACGTCCCCGTTCGCGCCCATCTGGATCAACGAAATGGTGAGCAGGCAGCCGAACGCCTGAAGGCACGGCAGCGATGCCGTCGCGAAAGCCTGCACCGGATCGCTGCCGCTTTCAGCGAGTCTTGGGTAGCGACCCGAGGGTCAAGCGACGGAATGCGCATAGCGTTTCTTGATGCTGGCCAGGGGATCGGTCGCTGCGGCGTCGGCTCTCTTGGCCTCCTTGTCGCTGCGCTTTTCCTTGATGACCTTGCCTAATTTTAGACGCCGTGCGTCGGGAGATTTGTCGACCATGAATACCTCCACAGCGCCAGCAGCGAAGCTTTGCCGAAAGTTCCCCAAAAGACGGCCCCTAAGTCTACTTTTCATAGGATTTTGATTCAGTACGGGCAGCTGCCGCGGGCCGGGTTCAATCGGGGCGACTCGGGGACGGTCGACCTTAGAACAACTGCGGCGATACAGCTTGCTGCGGCTGACGAAGCGCCCGAGCCGAGCGCTGCAATGCTACGGGTTGGTGGACCGGGCTCCGGACTATGGCCGGACGCCCACCACGAGCCGTAACCAAAGTGTCGTCGCGCTATGCTCCACCGCCGATGTCCTCCCCTGACAGGAAGCCGCGGAGGAGCGAGGCCGTTCCCTCCAAGTGCTCGGTCATGAGATCGTGCGCGCGCGTCGGATTGCCAGCAAGAATCGCGTCGATGATGGCCTGGTGTTGAATATCCGAATGCTCTATGTTCGGCGTCAGGAACGGAATCCTATCCAGCAGATCGCTCGTTGCCGCGCGGGCCTCTGCCACCGACGCGGTGAGCCGCGGTGATGGAGAAAGTCCAGCGATGGTGATGTGCAGTCGTGCATCTAGCGGGCGGTACTGCCCCGGATCCGCCGTACTGACGGCGCGCAAGGCATCCAGCAACCTTGTGCGTTGTGTCGCGGTCAGGGTCGCCGCCGCCGCAAGGGCTGCCGCGGCCGGTTCTACCACGGCTCGAAACGTAAGGACATCCTCGACCATGTCCTGGTCCTCTTTGCTCAGAGTCGTTTCGGTCGTGGGCAATTCGGTGGCGACCACGGCGCCGCCATATCGGCCGCGCTGGATGGTGAGGTACCCGGCCCTTTGCAGCTCTGCTAGAGCATCGCGCAGTGTTGCACGCGAGACCCCCAGTGCCTCGGCCAGTTCTCGTTCTGGCGGAAGCCGCCCTCCGGGAGGGAAGATCCCATTTCTGAAGCCGCGCAACAGATGTTCGACGGTCTCCTCGAAAGCGTTGCCGTTTCGAGCCCTGCCCAGCAGTTGGTAAGTGGCGGGGGCCTGCGCCTCACGCCTGGCGGCCATGTCCATTGCACCAGCATGCCACGTTGGGACCCAATGCTCCATTGGGTCGGAAAGTAACCCTTGATCAAAGATTTCCTTTTTGGCTATTGACGTAGCGGAGTGCTCTCAATCACAGTGGAAGATGTTAATGGACTAAAATCAACCCATTGAAGATTCCGGCCTTCCTAGCTACATCCTTCACAGATCAGCGAGGCGATCCCATGGCACGAAAATCCCACATCGATTACGGCGTGGTTGACAAGGACTACCTCAAACATCGTCAACTGAAGCCCGGGGCGGCCGGCTGGGTGCTCCTTGCCGGACTTGGCATCGCGTATGTCATCTCCGGGGACTTCTCCGGCTGGAATCTTGGCCTAGCTGTCGGTGGTTGGGGAGGTCTCCTCATTGCCTTTATGCTCATGGGCCTGATGTATACCTGCATGGTGTTCGGGCTGGCCGAAATGTCGTCGACGCTCCCGACCGCTGGAGCGGGCTATGGCTTCGCCCGCCGCGCCCTAGGGCCCCTTGGGGGCTTCGCCACCGGTATGGCGGTGCTGATTGAATACGCCGTGGCCCCCGCCGCGATAGCGACCTTCATCGGCGGCTATATAGAGGCGCTGGGGCTCTTCGGGCTGACCAACTCGTGGCCGGTTTACCTCGTCACGTACCTCGTCTTCATCGGCATCCATATGTGGGGTGTGGGCGAGGCACTGAAGCTCATGTTCGGCATTACGGCTATTGCCATCGTGGCGCTGGTCATCACCGTCATAGCACTCATCCCGCACTTCCATGTTGCGAAGCTTTTTGACATCGTCCCCGACGGTTCGGCTGGATCAAGCGCATTCCTGCCCTTCGGAATCCCTGGCGTTCTCGCGGCGCTGGTGTTCGGCATCTGGTTCTTCCTTGCCGTAGAAGGGGTTCCACTGGCCGCCGAGGAAACGGCGGACCCAAAAAAGGACATGCCGCGCGGCATTATTTTTGCGGTGATGTTCCTCGTGGCCTCCGGTGCAGCGATGCTCATCTTGGTTCCAGGAACGGCTGGCGCGAGCGTTATGAGCACTTCAGAGTCGCCGCTTCCCGAAGCGCTACGAGGCGCTTACGGGGAGAACGCACTAGTCGCAGACATCGTGAACTACGCCGGACTGGCCGGACTCGTCGCGAGCTTCTTCTCGATCGTCTACGCCTACTCGCGGCAACTCTTCGCCCTTTCACGGGCGGGCTACCTCCCGCGTTTCCTCTCCGTCACCTCAAATCGACACACTCCCTGGGTGGCCCTCCTGGTCCCGGGCAGCATCGGGTTCGTCCTGGCCGCCGTCACGGGTAATGGCGGACTGCTGATCAATATCGCAGTCTTCGGCGCGACACTCTCCTACGTGTTGCTGAACTTGAGCCACATCATGCTGCGCATCAAGGAACCCGACCTGCCCCGCGGCTACCGGACCCCGGGCGGCATTGTGACCACCGGCATTGCCCTCGTCCTTGCCGTCGTTGCACTAATCGCCACTTTCGTACTGGATGCCGTCGCCGCTGGCGTCACCGCCGGAGTCTTCCTCGTCGCCATCGCCTACTTCTGGTTCTATAGCCGTCACCGGCTTGTCGCGAGCGCCCCCGAAGAGGAGTTCGCCATGCTGGAGAACTCCGAGAAGGCCCTCAAGTGAGACCTATCCTGACCTCCGAATCCACCGAGGAAAGAAAAATTATGACTCCACATCCGCGCAGTGACAGGATGCTCACCGTCGAGCAGCTACGGGAAACTATCAAGACCGGGGAGATCGACAGCGTCATCGTCTCATTCACGGACATGCAGGGACGGCTGCAGGGCAAGGTCATCCACGGCGGGTTCTTCTTGGACTCCGCGCTTGAGGACGGATCCGAAGCCTGCAACTACCTACTGGCCGTTGACACCGAAATGAGCACTGTGGGCGGCTACGCCATGACCAGCTGGGACAAGGGCTACGGCGACATGGAGTTCGACCTGGATTTGGATACGATCCGCCGAGTTCCCTACCTGGAAAAAACCGCGATGATCCAGGCCGACCTCAACTACACCACCGGAGAGCGCGTGGCTGTTTCCCCGCGCAGCATTCTGCGTTCGCAGCAGGAAAAGGCGGCAGGGCTCGGCTTCAAGGCCGTGGCGGGCACCGAGCTCGAGTTCATGATCTTCAACACCAGCTACGAGGACGCCCAGAACGGGCATTACCTGAATTTGACGCCTGCGAACCTGTACAACGTGGACTACTCCATTCTCGGCTCCATGCGTGTGGAGCCCCTGCTGCGCGACATCCGCAACATCATGTTCGAGGCCGGGATGACTGTTGAATCGGCCAAGGGCGAATGCAACTTCGGCCAGCACGAGATCGCGTTCCGCTACGACGACGTCCTCACCACCGCGGACAACCACACCTTCTATAAGCTTTCCGCAAAGCAGATGGCGGCCCAGCGCGGCCAGGCCGTGACCTTTATGGCCAAACCCAATGAACGCGACGGGTCGTCCTGCCACATCCACATGTCCCTGCGCGGCCTCGACGGCGATCTCGCCTTTTGGGACGCGGACCGCGGCGAGCGTAGCGCGCTCTACGACCACTTCATTGCAGGCGTGCTCGCGACCATGCGCGAATTCACCCTGTTCTACGCGCCCAACATCAACTCCTACAAGCGATTCGCCAAGGGCTCCTTCGCACCAACCGCCGTCGCCTGGGGGCTGGACAACCGCAGCTGTTCGGTACGCCTCGTCGGAGAGGGGCCATCGGCCCGGATGGAAAACCGGCTCCCCGGGGCGGATGCCAACCCGTACCTCGCACTGTCCGCCATGCTGGCGGGCGGACTCTACGGGATCGAGCACCAGCTGGAGCTTCCGCCCATGATGGCAGGCAACGCGTACGATTCGGATGCGGAACACGTTCCGCACACGATGGCGGAGGCGTGTGAACTGTTCGCGAACTCCGCGATAGCCGCCAAAGTCTTCGGGCAGGAGGTCGTGGAACACTACACGCACTACGCCGAAGTGGAAATCGATCAGTACAACGCGGCCGTCACGGACTGGGAAGTCCGCCGCGGATTCGAACGCCACTGATGGGACGCCCTGTGCAGGTCAGGCCAAGAATCGGCCTGACCACCTATTGGCAAGAGGCGTCCTGGGGTGTCTGGTCGAGTCCTGCCGCCATTGTTCCGGGCAAGTACGTGACAGGCGTCGTCGCCGCAGGGGGCACGCCGCTGCTCTTGCCGCCCATGGGCACCGATGAATCAGTCCTGGAGGTGTTGGATGGCCTGATCGTGATTGGCGGGGTGGACGTCGACCCCGCTAACTACGGGGCCGAACCGCACCCCAGCACCGCATTCCAGCCCGAACGCGACGACCACGACATCCGGCTGACGCGAACGGCACTGGACGCGGGACTTCCGCTGTTCGCGATCTGCCGCGGCGCCCAGATCCTCAATGTCGCCCTCGGCGGAACCCTTTACCAGCACGTTCCCGATCTGCTGCCCGAATCGCGCTACCAGCCCTCACCGGGCGAATTCGGCACAGTGGAATTCGCCACCGCCCCTGAATCGCTCATCGCGGAACTGCTCGGGGAATCCGCCACCTCCCCGTGTTACCACCACCAGTCGGTGGACCGGCTGGGCGAGGGGTTGAAAGCCACCGCCTGGGCTCCGGACGGGACCATCGAGGCCGTCGAGTGCACGCAGGTACCGGGCTGGGCCCTGGGCGTGCAGTTCCACCCCGAGGAAAACCCCGCCGATGCCCGGTTGTTTGCCGGATTCATCACAGCAGCCGTCGCCTACCAGAGAAAACGACAGGAGAACCACGCATGGGCACCGTCACCGTCCTGAACCCGGCAACGGGCCAGGGGATCCGCGAGGTTTCGCTTGCCGATGTTGAAGAGACCGATGAGGCGATCGAACGGGCTGCCGCCGCGTTCAAGACCTGGCGCGCCGTGGCCCCGGCCGACCGCGCGCTGCTGCTGCGCCGGTTCGCCGCTGCCGTGGACGCGGATCTGGAGAACCTCGCCCGCCTTGAGGTCGCGAACGCGGGGCACACGATCGGGAACGCGCGCTGGGAGGCAGGCAACGTGCGCGATGTCCTGACGTACTACGCCGCGGCGCCCGAACGGCACCTCGGCCAGCAAATCCCCGTGGGTGGGGGACTCAACATCACGTTGCACGAGCCGCTGGGCGTCGTGGGCGTCATTGTTCCGTGGAACTTTCCCATGCCGATCGCTGGCTGGGGATTCGCGCCCGCCTTGGCGGCCGGAAACACAGTGGTCCTCAAGCCCGCCGAACTCACCCCGTTGACGGCCATCCGGCTGGGCGAACTGGCGCTCGAAGCGGGGATACCCGAAGGCGTCTTCACGGTGATCCCGGGCAAGGGATCGGTTGTCGGCGAGCGGTTCGTCACGCATTCTGCGGTCCGCAAGGTCGTCTTCACCGGATCCACCCGAGTCGGGAAGGGTATCATGGCGGGATGCGCGGAGCAGGTCAAGCGGGTCACCCTTGAGCTCGGCGGCAAGAGCGCCAACATCGTCTTTGCCGACGCCGATCTGGAAGAGGCAGCCGCCAGTGCGCCGGGCGGGGTGTTCGACAACGCGGGGCAGGACTGCTGTGCGCGGTCACGCATCCTGATCCAGCGCAATGTCTACGAGAAGTTCCTCGGGCTGCTCGAACCTGCAGTGAAAGCTTTCCGGGTTGGGGATCCCGCGGATGAGACCACAGACATGGGACCGCTAATCTCCGCCGGACAGCGGGATACCGTGGCATCCTTCGTGTACGACGGCGAAGGCTTGGCCGGCGCCGAGGTCGCCTTCCAGGGATCGGCGCCGCAGGGCGGCGGCTTTTGGTTCCCGCCCACTGTGCTCACGCCCACCGACCCCGAGGCACGTTCCCTGCGTGAGGAGATCTTCGGACCGGTGGTCGCCGTCGTGCCCTTCGACGATGAGGCGGATGCGATGCGGATTGCCAACGATTCCGAATTCGGCCTGTCGGGATCGATCTGGACCTCGAATGTGGGCCGGGCACTGCGAGTCTCGCGTGGCGTGGAAGCGGGAAACCTCTCGGTTAATTCCCATTCCTCGGTCCGTTACTCGACGCCGTTCGGCGGCTTCAAGCAATCAGGCCTGGGCCGGGAACTAGGGCCGGACGCCTTGGACGCCTTCACTGAAGTGAAGAACGTCTTCATATCCACCCGATAGTGCCCCGCCGTTACGTAAGTGCGCTACCCGCGCAAAAGATCACGAGGACTTATTGAATGCGCGGAACAATTCAAGGAGCATCCCATGTCTGAAACGAACACGGCCCCCTACAACGGGCTTGTCAGCAACCGGCTGCAGGGCCGCAGCGCCGTCATTACCGGAGGAGCTTCAGGCATTGGCTTGGCGGCTGCCAAACGACTTGCCCATGAAGGTGCAAGTGTGGTCATCGCCGACATCTGCTCTGAGGAGGTGGGGACGGCAGCGGCTGAGTCCGTCGGTGGCATGTTCGTGCGCACCGACGTGACGAACGAGGCCGATGTCATCAACGTCTTCAAGACCACTAAGGAGGCCCACGGAAGTGTGGACATCGCCTTCAACAACGCGGGAATTTCCCCGGCCGATGACGCTTCGATTCTGGATACCGGCATCGAGGCGTGGCGCAAGGTGCAGGAAGTGAACCTCACCTCCGTCTACTACTGCTGCAAGCAGGTCATACCGTACATGCAAGAGCAGGGCAGAGGCTCGATCATCAACACGGCATCCTTTGTCGCGGTCATGGGTGCCGCCACATCGCAGATCTCCTACTCCGCGTCCAAGGGCGGGGTACTGTCCATGAGCCGGGAACTTGGTGTTGAATTCGCCCGGCAAGGCATTCGTGTGAACGCGTTGTGTCCTGGGCCGGTGAATACCCCGCTACTCAAAGAGCTCTTCGCCAAGGACCCGGAGCGCGCAGCCCGCCGGTTGATTCACGTGCCACTGGGCCGCTTCGCGGAACCCGAAGAGCTGGCTGCCGCCGTGGCGTTCCTGGCCTCGGATGACTCTTCCTTCATCACGGCTAGCCAGTTTTTGGTTGACGGCGGAATCGCGGGAGCCTACGTCACTCCGATGTAACGGGCAGAAGCCGGTGGTGTCGCAGACACGGGAGACGTGGGCGGACTTGAAGCGCTTGCCGACCGTGAACCCGGTGGCCAGGTCCTGGTGGCTGCGCGCGCCGGTCAGGATCGACTGGGCGTACTCGGTCCTGAAGCCGGCCGGGAACTCAGCGGTCCCTACGTAGAAGTCCTCGAGCTCCGACGGATCGGCGAACTCCTCGGGGTCAGCAGGCAGGCGTAGCCCAAGACCCCCGGCGCGACGGCAGGTCCCGGCGTCCTTAAGTCAGCCGGAGATCCGTGATGCAGGTGGCGCTGCCGTCGGTCGTCGAAAAATCCGCCGAGCCGGAGTGCCCGTCGTAACTCACTTCGATGGTGCCGTGAATGTCGCCGGGAACCCAGAACCCTGCAAACCCGTTGCTGAAGGTTTCAATCCGCTCATCCACCAGCGTCTCCCCGGTGGTGTCGTCGATGATCTTGACGCTCATGTCCTCGTTGCCCAGCTCGCCAAGGCAGGTCGTCAGGCTGTGGTAAAAGCAGTCGTGGGTCTGGCTGAGATGCGGGGCGACCGAGATGTACGAACTGTCCTCCGGCAGCTCCAGCGTCAGCTCGTTGTGGCCGCCGTCTGTGAGGAGTAAATCGCCCTGCCGGACAGATGCCATCAAGTCGGTGGGCCGTTCGTCAGTGTCCAGCCGGTCGAGGTGGTCGATGATGCCAACCGCGTCCATGCCCTCAAGTCCGTAGCCGGCGAGGAACCCGGCGTCCGTGGCCTCCCCTGCGGGGGTAGTTTCGGGGGCCGGCGCACAGGCGGTCAGCATCAGGGCAAGCGCCGCCGCGGCGATAACGGGCCGTTTCATATCCATCTCCTCATGCCCGCGCCAGGGAGTGGGCAGCGCGGGACCAATGGTGGTGGTCTGTCCTTAAGAAAAGAACGACGACGGCACTTTCGCGCCGTCGTCGTTCTTCCATTTTAGGCTGAGTCAGTGCTGCGGCTCGCGGGCCTTTAGCAGGGGCGCGAAGAACCCGGCGAGTTCCGCAGTCGCCGATAGCGGCAGCACGTTCGCCACGTACTGGTCCGGCCGGACCACCACGATGGCGCCGTCGCGGGAGATGCCGCGGACGTCGAAGATGTCCTCGTCCTTGGCGGTACCGAAGACCTTCTCGAGGTTGGTCAGCTGGAACGGGCCCACCTCGGGCTTGAACACGGCGGGCACGGCGTTAATGTCCACCTCTTCGTGATGCTGCTGGTAGACCACCTTCACATCGAACCAGGCGTCGAGGTCGGCGCCCTCCGGCGTGGCGGCGAGCGGGGAATCCGGTGCAGTCACCAGCCACTCGGCCAGGTTCGCAACAGCCGTGGATTCGCCGGCCTTCGCCTGGTCGGCGAAGACGTAGATGCGCCAGCGCCCGTCGGCCTCGGCCAAGTGACCCAGATGCAGCGGGTTCGTGTCGCAGACGCGGGAGACCTTGGCCGACTTGAACCGCTTGCCGACGGGGAAGCCGGTGGCCAGGTCCTGGTGGCTGCGCGCGCCGGTCAGGATCGACTGGGCGTACTCGGTCATGAAGCCGGCCGGGAATTCCGCGGTGCGGACGTAGAAGTCTTCGAGTTCCGTGGGATCGGAGAACTCCTCGGGCTTCTTGGCCATCATCGTCGACCACTCCTTGTCGAAGTCGATCAGGTCCTTGGCCACGACCTGGCGCTCCGCGGAGTAGGTGGAGAGCAGGCTCTCCGGGCTGCGGCCCTCCAGCACGTGGCCCAGCTTCCAGGCGATGTTGAAACCGTCCTGCATGGAGACGTTCATGCCCTGGCCGGCCTTGGCGCTGTGCGTGTGGCAGGCGTCGCCGGTGATGAAGACGCGCGGCGTGCGGGTGCCGACGTCCTCGGGCAGCAGGTCGTCGAACCGGTCCGTGAGGCGGTGGCCCACCTCGTACACGCTGTGCCAGGCGACGCTGCGCACGTCGACCGTGTACGGGGTCATGATCTCGTTGGCCTTGGCGATGATCTGCTCGATCGAGGTCTGGCGGATCTTGCCGTTGTCGTCGTCGGGCACTACGCCGAGGTCCACGTACATGCGGAACAGGTAGCCGCCCTCGCGCGGGATCAGCAGGATGGAGCCGCCGTCGTGCGACTGGATGGCGCACTTGGTGCGGATGTCCGGGAAGTCGGTCTGAGCCAGCACGTCCATGACGCCCCACGCGTGGTTGGCGCTGTCGCCGGCAAGGGTGCTGCCGATCGAGGCGCGGACCTTGCTGCGTGCGCCGTCGCAACCGACCACGTACTTGGCGTGGACGACGCGCTCGGTGCCTTCATCCGGGCCGGCGCTGCGGATCAGCGTCACCTTCACCGGATAGTCGCCCTCGTCGGTGACCTCGAGGGTCTTGAATGCCCAGCCGTAATCCGGCGTCAGTCGGGTGGGCGAGTTGGCCGCGACCTCGGCGAAGTAGTCCAGCACGCGGGCCTGGTTGACGATCAGGTGCGGGAACTCGCTGATGCCCATCTCGTCGTCGACGGCGCGACCGCCGCGGACGATGTGCTTGGGGTTCTCGGTGCCCGGGCGCCAGAAGTTCATCTCGGTGAGCCAGAAGGCCTCGGCGGTGATGCGCTCGGCGAAGCCGAAGGCCTGGAAGGTCTCCACGCTGCGGGCCTGGATGCCGTCGGCCTGGCCGAGGACCAGCCGCCCGTCCCGGCGCTCCACCAGCCGCGTGGTGATATTCGGGAACTGGGCCAGCTGAGCGGCCGCGAGCATGCCCGCGGGACCGGAGCCCACGATGAGCACATCGACCTCGTCGGGAAGCTCTTCGGGGCGGTCGATGCCTACGCCGGCTGCCGGCTTGACGCGCGGGTCTCCGGATACGTAACCGTGGTGGTGGAACTGCACGGGTGTCCTCACTTCTGTTGCCATCTGCGGCCGTCGCCGTTGTTCTGTATTTGAACACCGGGTTCTATAACTGAATAACCGTTCGGTTGCAGATACTGTACGGCAAACATGACGCAGCTAACAAGTAACCCGGGTAACGGAAGGGGCCGGGCGGCGTGGGATCGCGCGTCTGCCCGGATCCCGAACTGCGGTTGGAGATCCTTAAACGAAAGGACGACGGCGGTGCTCGGGCGCCGCCGTCGTCCTCCTTCCGGGGGATCGCCCTCGAATGAGGTGCCGATCAGAACCAGAAGCTATGGATCAGTACTTGTAGGACTGGCCGCCGTCGATCGGGATGACGGCGGCGTTGATGAAGCCGGCGTCGCCGGACAGCAGGAAGGCGACCAGCTGGCCGACCTCTTCGGGCTTGCCGAAGCGCTTCATCGGGTTGGGCTCGACGAAGCCCCTGCCGACCTCTTCCCAGTTCTCCGGGTCCATCTGCTTGAGCGAGCCTTCGACCATCGGGGTCATGATGGCGCCGGGCGCGATGGCGTTGACCTGTATACCGTACTGGCCGTATTCGATGCCGGAGTTGCGGGTCAGGCCGACCACGCCGTGCTTGGAGGCTGCGTAGCCGGACTGGTTGCCGACGCCACGGATGCCGCCGACGGATGCGGTGTTCACGACGGCGCCGGAGCCCTGTTCCTTCATGACCTTCAGGACGTGCTTGAGGCCGTAGAATACGCCGTTGAGGTTGATGGACACGACCTTGGAGAATTCGTCGGAACCGAAGTCCTCGGTGGGATTCTGTTTGCCTTCGATGCCGGCATTGTTGAAGAAGCCGTCGATCCTGCCGAAGCGCTCGACGGCTTGGGCCACGTAATTCTCGACGGCGGACTCGTCTGCCACGTTCGCGGTGACGGTCAGGACGTCGGCGTCCGGAGCGACCTGGCGGATTTCCTCGACCGCATCCTTCAGGCCGGCCTCGTTGAGGTCGACCAGGGTCAGGTTGCCCTGTTCCTTGGCGATCTGCAGTGCTGCCGACCGGCCCAGGCCCGGACCTGCGCCAGTGATGATGATCGACTTGCCAGAGAATCTCTGCATGATACTTTCCCTCTTCCTGAATGGAGTGGGCGCTCGTACAGGTGCCCACATCTATGCAAACGCATAAAAACCGGTTGCATTCCGGAAATGGGTGTGATGTCGGCGACCGCGTCGCGCCAAAGGGTAGGCCCGGGGCATGGTCGGATCAGGGCGGCGGGCTCCGGGCGGCCGACGACGAGTGCGCGGGCACGGGCCATGGCCGTGGCATGCCGGCGCGGCAGGTGGTTCCGCAGGCGAGGGGCCGATGGGAGCGCGGCCTGGGTTATTACGAAACCCGCGCGAGGCCCTCGTTACCGGTGTTCGTACGTGAGGCAGTCCGCGTTGTCCGCGCCGGGACCCACGTGCACTTCCGGCGCCTGGCACATGAGGTGGTCGTTGTGGGTGCACTCGCTCCGCTGGCAGGCGCCGACGCTGGCCAGCACCTTGGGAAGCCCGCCGTGCACACCGGTATCGATGAACGTGGCGCATTCGGCGTGGTTCTCGCCGCCCGCCACGGTGATTGCGGCGGCATTGCATTCGCTGTGATCGTTGAAGGAACAGTTGGTTACTGCGCATTCGCTGACGTGTGAAGTCACGGTCATGGCACTTCCTTCCATCCTGGGGCCGCCCCGGTTGAGCGGCTCCACTCACTACGGTAGGCGCGTTACGGCCGATCAAAAAGGCATAAGACTGTGAGGTAATTGCCGGCACGACGGTAGGCGCCGAGCTCCGGGTCAGGCGGCCGCCCGGCTGGCCGCCCGGCCGTGCACCAGGTAGTACAGCAGGACGCAGGCGAGCATGAGCAGGCCAAGCCAGCCGTACATGCCGTCGAAGCCGGTCAGCGGCACCAGCAGGCCCAGCAGCACCGGGCCGAAGCCGGTGCCGATGTCGAGCATCAGGTAATAGGTGGCCAGGGCAGTGCCGAACCTCCGCTCCGAAACCAACCGGACGGTAATGGCCTGCGTCCCGGGCAGCAGGGTCCCGAACCCGAGGCCGCTCAGCACCGCGGAGACGACGACTATCCAGATGGCCGGTCCGAGCGCCAGCAGCGCCAGGCCGGCGGCGAACAGCGCCAGCGCGGGATACAGCACCACGTTGTCGCCGCGGCGGTCTTGAACCCTTCCGATGCTCAGCCGCGACACCAGCACTGCGGCGGCAAACACCATAAAGAACAGCGCCGCCGCATCCGGCGTACCGGCCGCGTCCGCATACGAGGTCAGGAACGAGAGCAGGCCGGAAAAGGCCAGCCCGCTCACCAGCAGGACCGTGGTGATGGGCAGGACCTCCGGCGCGAATACCTTTCCCAGCAAGGCTGCGGGCGTCCGGCGTTTCTTTTCCGGGTCGCCGCCCGGCCCGCGCTGCTTGACGACGGCGGCCGGCTCCGCCGGCGCTTCGGGCAGTTCCAGGATCAGGGTCACCAGCAAAGCCGCGACGGAACAGGCCGCACAAAAGAAGAACGCGCCCTCGTAACTGCCGTCAACAACCAGTACCACCGCCAGCAGCGGTCCCAAGGCGGTTGCCAGCGTGGTGGAAACGGCAAAGTAGCCGGTGCCTTCACTGCGGCGGACAGGCGGAATCAGCGCCTGTGCACCGGCCGTGACGGCAGTGTTGGCGAGGCCGAAAGCCACGCCGTGGGCCAACCGCAGCACCAACAACGACGTCAGGGAGTCCGCCGGAATATACAAGAGGGAAGCCACGACGAAGGCGGCCAAACTGACCAGCAGCATCCGCCGCCGGCCCGCGTTGTCGATCAGCGGCCCGGCAAAGAACCGCGAGACGAGCGCCCCCACGATGAATGCGCTGGACGTGAAACCGGCCGCGGTGTCGGATGCCAGGAACTGCTGGGCCGCGTAGAGCGCCATGGACGTCATCAGCAGGTAGAACACGATGTAGATGAACAGGTTGGCGCCGATCGCCAGCACGAAGTTCCTGCTCCACAGCTTCTCCTGCATGCGGGCGGCCTCCTTGCCTGCGTAGGCCGGTCGTCGTTGTCCCAGCTCCCCGGATTAACCGGCAGTCCTGATTATGCCGTTGGGCCTATACTTCCGGCACGCACGGTCCGGTGCCCAGCAGCGCCAGGCCGGCCCGGTCGCCGTCGGCCAATGACGTCACGCCGTTTGCTCCGGCAAACATCAATTGCTCCGGATCATCCACGTGCGCCAACCCCAGCACGTGGCCGAGCTCGTGGATGATGACCGCGCGCACATGCTCCCGCCCGTCGGGATACGTGAGGACGTTCCGGAGCGCCGGCGCATCCAAGGTGATCTGGCCCGCGACGAGCACGTGCGGCGTTCCCCGTGCGCCGACCGAGGAGCTGCCACCAAGTCCGGCGATATCGCCGGCGAGTCGGGACACTTCGCTGGGATCCGACCAGGTGATCAGCACCGGCGCCCACCGCTTGCCATAGCGGTCCGGTTGGAAGCGTTCGCGGCCTTCCTCGGCGAATGCCTCGTCGGTATGTCCGTCGTAAAGGAACTGCAGTCCGCTGGCCGCGGAGACCTCGGCGATGGCTTCGTGGATGATCGTGTCGGAACCCGGCGGTGCATTGTCCGGGCGGACCACGTAGTGGATGGGGCGGCAGGGGTCATAGGCGAGGAAGGGCTGCGAGGACCCCGGCGGTGGCGCGTACAACTCGTAGGCGTCCGACTCCTCGACGGCTGGCGGTTGGCCCAGGGGACTGTCGGCGGCTTCGACGCCGC
Source organism: Arthrobacter sp. Y3221114 (assembly GCF_059092625.1). Taxonomy (NCBI): domain Bacteria; kingdom Bacillati; phylum Actinomycetota; class Actinomycetes; order Micrococcales; family Micrococcaceae; genus Arthrobacter; species Arthrobacter sp. Y3221114. Next base: position 233,752 of record NZ_JBNHHW010000004.1, on the reverse strand, counting down.
GGGGTGGAATCTCCGCACCGGGAAGATAGGGGGCAACCGCCGGCATGACGTGCCGGCTGAACACACCCGGGGCCAAGCACAGAGCGATGACGAAGGCGATGGCGAGCCCGGTCGACAGGCGGCCGGCGCGGTGCGGGGAGGTGCGCCGCTGGGAGGAGGTGCGGCGCTGCGAGGAAGTGCGGCGCCATGTTGCTCGGTGCCGTGTCTTTGCTTGTGGCCGCGTCCTGCCCGCGGCGAGGCCTTCGTCAGGCCAGGGCGGGGATTGGGTCCCGAGTGCCTCGTCCAAGGCCCATTGAGGAATTCGCCCGCTAGGTGAGCGCCTGACGTCCGGTTGTCTTGGCGGGGTTCTCGCGCCGGGGGACGAGTCCCTTGCCAGTCCCTCTGCCCGGTGCTGCATCTGCTTCCCCCAATTACCCCGATTCGGCCTCGCCGAACGACCACGTAATTATACGATTCATCAAAGGAGATCGACCATAGGGTGCGGCATCTGCCGGTGCTTCCGTCGCAAATAAATCCCGCGGCGTTTACTGCGGCTCGGACGCCCGCACGGCCAGCAGCCCGCCCGCGGCGAACGCCACCGTACACGCGAGGACGAGGAACAGGGGAGCGGTCCAGCCGCCGGTGACCGTGTTCAGCCATCCGGCCACCGGCGGGGCGCAGGTGGCGGCAAGGTATCCGCCCGTCTGGATCCGGGCGGAGGCGGAGGCGGCCTCCTGGTCGTTGCTGGCGACCCGCGGGATGACGGAGAAGATGGCCGTAAATCCACCGCCTTGGGCGATGCCGCCCGTAATCGACCAGAGAATGTAGGCGTCGGGTGCCAAGAGCAGGCCGATGGGGAGTGACATCCACAAGATGGCGATGCCAGCCGTCGGCACCCAGAGCCGGGTTCGTGCTGCCAGGAGCGGCACCCCAAAGGCGCCGACAATCGCGGCAATCTGGAAGAGCGAGGCGGTGGCTCCGGAGGCGGCAATGGACAGGCCGCGGACCTCGGACAGCAGCAGGGGCAGCCAGGTGGTCGTTCCGTAGTAGGCGGCAGACTGGCCACAGAAAGCCAGGGTCAGCAGCCAGACGACCCACCGGTCGCCGCGCCCACCGGTCTTCGGGCGCGGTACCGCCACCGCCCCGGAGCCATCGGCGCCAGCGGGGCTGGCTGCGGCGTTGTCGGCGGGCGGCTCATCGGACGTGCCGTTCGGCCCGGGTGCAAAAGCGGCGCGCCGCCGCCGCGCCGCCGGCAGCCAATAGGCGAGGCCGAGGACGGCCAACACACCCCAGGCCGCCAGTGCCCACCGCCATCCGACGAGCGCGGCGAGCGGTGCGGTGCCCAGCAGGGTTGCCATGGACCCGACGTTCATCGTGGCCGTGTATACGCCCGTGACAGCGGAAACCCGATTCCACGGCACATCGCGGCGGATCAGCACGGGAACCACGATGTTGCCGAGCGTGAGTGCCGCACCGATGATTGCCGTGCCTGCGAGCACCACTGACACCGGGCCCAGGGATCGGATGACGGTGCCGGCCAGGACGCCGCCCAGGCACAGCACCACGGTAGCTTCCGGGCCCCAGCGCCGGATCGTTTGCGTCGCCAGGGGAGTGGCCAGGGCGAAGAGCAGCACCGGCAGTCCCGTGAGCAGGCCCGCCCCCGCGGCCGACAGGCCGGTGTCGGCACGGATGTCCCCGACGACGGCGGTCGGCGCGATGATCGGTGCGCGCAGGCTCAAAGCCAGAACGACAATGCCCAGGATCACCCACGGCAACGCCGGCCGGGAGGCGAATGCGCGGACCGTGGCTGGCTCCTTCGGGTCGTAGGGCGGCAACGGGAAATCTCCCCAGCCACCCTAGCCGAAGCGATCGGTGCCTCCGCCGGCTTGGAGGCTGCCGGTGCCGTCATTATTCCTGGCAGGCATGAACCGGGGCGGCATTCCTTCTGCCCGGTGGTAAAGTCGGGACAAGTATGCTTTCCGCCCGCACCCGCTGCGCGGAACGCCGTCGAAGCGCCCTGGGCGCCTCGGCCACCCAAGACTTCAGTGCCGGCAACTCCGGCTTCGGGCGTTGACGCCCGGCAACACACCGCACCACAGATCGGATTACATGAACACCAAGCCGTTGCAAACTCCTCCGAAACTCGCCAAGGACGCCTTGCGCATAGTCCCCTTGGGCGGACTGGGCGAGATTGGCCGGAACATGACGGTGTTCGAGTTCGGCGGGAAGCTGCTGATCGTGGACTGCGGCGTCTTGTTCCCCGAGGAGCAGCACCCGGGCGTGGACCTGATCCTGCCCGACTTCTCCTACATCCGCGAACGCCTCAACGACGTCGTCGGCATTGTCCTCACCCACGGGCACGAGGACCACATTGGTGGCGTGCCGTACCTGCTGAAGGAACGCGCCGACATTCCCGTGATCTCCGCGAAGCTGACGCTGGCCTTCGTGAAGACCAAGCTGCAGGAACACCGCCTGAACGCCAAGATGGTGCAGGTCAAGGAAGGCGACCGGAAGAAGTTCGGTCCGTTCGACCTGGAATTCCTGGCCGTCAACCACTCCATCCCGGACGGACTGGCCGTGGCCATCCGTACCGGCGCCGGGCTGGTGCTGGCAACCGGCGACTTCAAGATGGACCAGTTCCCGCTGGACCGCCGGATCACCGACCTGGCCGGTTTCGCGCGGCTGGGCGACGAGGGCGTGGACCTGTTCCTGCCGGATTCCACCAACGCCGAAGTTCCGGGTTTCCTCGCTGCCGAGGCCGATCTGGTGCCGGCGATTGATACGGTCATGCGCACCGCCCCGCGCCGCGTGATCGTCTCCAGTTTCGCCAGCCACGTGCACCGCATCCAGCAGGTCATCGACGTGGCACACAAGTACGGTCGCAAGGTCGCCTTCGTAGGCCGGTCCATGGTGCGCAACATGACGACGGCGCGCGAGCTCGGCTACCTGAACATCCCGCGCGGTGTGCTGGTGGACTTCAAGGAACTGGAGAAGCTGCCGCCCACCAAGGCCGTGCTGATCTGCACCGGCTCGCAGGGCGAGCCGATGGCGGCGCTGGCCCGCATGGCCGGCGGCGACCACATGATCGACCTGACCGAAGGCGACACCGTGCTGCTGGCTTCCTCGCTGGTGCCGGGCAACGAATCTTCCATCTACCGGTTGATCAACGACCTGACCAAGCGCGGCGCCAACGTGGTGCACAAGGGCAACGCCAAGGTCCACGTCTCCGGCCACGCCTCGGCCGGCGAGCTGGTCTACTGCTACAACCTGGTCCGCCCGAAGAACGTGCTGCCCGTGCACGGCGAGCACCGGCACCTGAAGGCCAACGCCGAACTGGCCGTCCGCACCGGCGTGGACCCGAAGCGGGCGCTGATCGGCGAAGATGGCATAGTGGTGGACCTCAAGGACGGCGTGGCACGGGTCTCCGGGCAGATCGCCGCCGACTACGTCTATGTGGAGAACATGGTGGCCGGGGCGGCCACCGAAGCCTCCTTGCAGGACCGGCTGCGGCTGGCCGAAGATGGCGCCGTCACCGCGCTGCTGATCGTCAACCCGGACACCGGGCGGCTTGAGGAAGAGCCGGAGTTCTTCCCGGTCGGCTTCGCCCCGGCGGTCGAGCAGCTGGAGAAGGCCACCGGCATCGTGGAGAAGACGCTGATGCAACTGCGCGGCGACAAGACCGGCCCGGACGCCGAGAAGGCGATCGCCCAGGCCCTGATCCGCTGGTCCGACCGCGCGCTGCGGCGCAAGCCCGTGGTCACGGTCATCATCGTGGAGGCGTAGCCGGCCGGATTCGCCACAGCGAAGAAGCGGGGAGGGACGGACGGGCACAAGCTCGTCCGTCCCTTCACCTTTAAAGCCCTCCCGCCTCAGGTTCACGGGCCGAGGTTCGGCGAGTTCCGCTTGTCCGTGGAGGAATTCTTGGTCACCGGCGCTCCTTCCGCCGTGTCTCAGCCGTTGGCCGCCGGCTTCCCCGCGCGGCGAGCCTGCCCGAAAGCGGCCCCAGGACGATGAGCGAGGCCCAGGTGAGCTTTCCTGCTGTCCCGCCTGCGGCGAAGGCCACCGGAATCGAAATCGCGAAGACCAGCGGCGGGACGAGGGAATCGAGCACGAACGCCCGATGTTGCCTGCGGTGCATCGGCTCGATCTCGAGGCGGTTCCGGCGGGCGATCTCGAACATGGCGAGCTGGGCCAAGGCCGCCAACCCAAGGTTGGCCGCGTACAGCACAGTCGACAGTTCCAAGGACGACGTCTCGGGGTCGCTGATGCCCTGCGTGGTGAACGGAATCAGGATGACGAATGAGGCAGCCACCAGGTTCGCCGTCGTCGTTGCGGAATCAAGAGCCGAGAGCCGTTGTATCAGGCGGAGGTTCGTCCGCCAGAACACGGCGATCACCACGAAGCTCAGGACGAAACCGGCAAGCTGATGCACGAGGCCGGAGCCCGCCAGCGACCGGAGGTCTTGCCATGCCTCCGGCGAAGAAGCGTCCAGGTTGGTGATCAGCAGCGTGATGGCGAATCCGTAGATTCCGTGGTAAAAGCCGATGCCGCGGTCAAACTCGCTGGACTCCCGGGCCAACCTGGCGGAATTGCGTTCCAGCGGTTCGGAACGTTCCGCCGAGTCTTCGGTGCCCGCGCCGTGTGCGGGCGGTTCGTCGTCCCGGGGTTGTGCCACGAGATCAGCGTGGCGCAAACCGTGGACACTATGCGATGGGTGCAAGGCGCGACGGCGGCGCCCGCCTCTGGTCGGGACTGCGGCCCGCTGGTGCGCTCGCACCGCCGTCGTTGTTGGCGCAGTGGCGCAGCGCTGCAAAGCACCGCGCCACTGCTGGCGAGGCCGGCTACGGGACCGGGATGGTCCCGGCGTAGTCGGTGTTGTAGCCGGTGACCGGCTGATGTGGGATCTCCTCCCAGCGGTCGGCGTCCTCCTGCTGGACTTCGCCGGTGGCCAGGCCGAGGAGCAGTTCCTTCATGGCGAGCAGATTCTGCTTGACGCTCTTGCCCCTTGCCTTCTGGCCTAGGCTGCCGTCCGACGTGTTGCCGGAAGTCTCGAAGAAGACCACCGGGTTGGAGTGGCCCTCCGGGTTCAGGCCCTGATAGTCCAGGCCCAGCATCATCGCCGAGACCACGCCGCCCTTGATGTCGATCTCCAGGCCGTTGCCCACCTGGTAGCGGTCCATGTTGATGAATCCGTACTTGGAGAGTTCGTCGTAGACGTGGACGTGCATCTGGCGGGTCAGTTCGTCGTAGGCGCCGTCTTTGATCCCCGGCAGGGTCGGGCCGCCCGGGGCGAGCGAGATGCCCAACGACAGCGTGACATCGTCGCCGGTGCCCCATTCCTTCTTCAGGCCCTGGTGGTGGATGTCGATACCGTAGGCCGGCTTCACGTCGGTCCAGTACTCGTAGAAGGCCAGCGACTCGTTGGCCACGAATCCGGTGGGCGTCCAGTCCCGGTTCAGGTCGATCCGCTGTTCCCGCCCATTGGCGCCGAACTCCGGCAGATCGGCTGCCTGGTCCCAGAGAACGGTGTGGCGGATGTTGGCCTCTGATCCGTCCGGGTTGTACATCGGGATGAAGTGGAAGGTGAACTTCTCGCGGAGCAGCTGATAGTCCGCCGAACCGTTGGTGCCCAGGTCCTTCAGCAGCGACAGGATCGACTCGGTGCCGTAGGGTTCGTTGCCGTGGATGCGGCCCTGGATCCACACATGCTCGGCGCCGGTGCCGACGGTGGCCACCCAGAGGTCCCGGCCCTGCTCGGACTTGTTGACCTGCGTGCCCGCTTCTTCGAGCGTGAAGGCGTCCACGCCGAAGCGGCTGTTCTTGTCCAGCTTCCGCAGTTCCTTTACGAGGTCGTCGTAGGTCAGGATGCTGGCGGTATTGGTCTTGCCCTCGGTAGAAGGAAAGTTGGCATCGGCAAGGACCGGGGTGGCTGCACTGAAGGGAATAACGACGGCGAGGGCCCCCGCCGCGGCCAGGCTGCGGTAGCGCCGGGGTTTGGTCGAACCGTGGTTGGTGCTGCTCTTGGGCTGGTGCGTCACTGCATGTCCTCCAAAGGTTGAGCGATTCATGCGCCAGCGCAGCCGGGTAATGCGGCTGAGCTGGCGGGATCGACAGCTCGAGAGAACTGCCGGTAACGAGACGCTAGCCGTGGTTCCCGGGATTGCGCCAGAGTCCAGGGTCGGATTCGGGTGTACCGATCCGAAATTGCGGCAGCGACGTCCAACTGCCCGCGATGGCTGCCCTCCGGGGGCCGGAAAGCCCGCGCCGGCTGCCTGCCGTCGCGGCACGGCTACCCGCCGATGCAGACAGGGGCTAACCTCGACGTGTGACTCCTGAGGAGCTGGCCAATCTGGCGCATCTGCGCCGGGCGCGGGACCTGATCGACCGGGAATTTGCCCGGCCGCTCGATGTGCCGGTGATGGCGGCGAAGGCGCTGATGTCGCCGGCGCATTTTTCGCGTCGCTTCAAGGCCACCTACGGGGAGACGCCGTACAACTACCTGATGACCCGCCGGATCGAACGAGCAATGGCGCTGCTGCGCGCCGGCGCGAGCGTCACGGACGCGTGCATGCAGGTGGGCTGTACGTCGCTGGGATCGTTCAGCACGCGGTTCACCCAACTGGTGGGCGAAACCCCCAGCGCCTATCGGGCCCGGGAGCATCCGGCGGCGGAGGCCTTGCCGCCGTGCATCGCGAAGCTGCTCACCCGACCCGTGGACCCGAGATCGAGCAGGATCGAAGAAGCGGCCGCGCCGGCCCGGGCGTAGCTTGGCCGCATGACTATTTCACTTCAGTACTGCAACATCACCGTGAACGATCCCGCGGAATCGATCCCGTTCTACCGGGACGGCCTAGAGCTCGAGGTCCGCAACGACGTCGCCAACGACGGCTTCCACTGGATCACCATGGGCAGCCCCGACCAACCCGAACTGGAGCTGGTGTTGTCCGCACCCCACGCCGGGCGCTCGCAGGCCGACGGCGACCAGCTGCAGGAGCTGCTGGTTAAGGGCGTACTGCCCATGCTCGTGTTCCGCACGGATGACCTGGACGCCGCCTTCGAACGGCTGGTGTCGATCGGGGCGGAGGTCCTGCAGGAGCCCATGGACCAGCCGTGGGGGCCGCGCGACTGCGCCGTCCGGGACCCCTCGGGCAACATGATCCGCATCAACCAGAGCAAGTAACCCCAACAGAACGACGGCGGCGGCTCACCTGCCAAGGCGCGGCAGCAGCGACGACGGCGCCGCCTGGTCACGGCCGGGAGACGGGGCTTCCCGTCGGATCGCGGGGGAATCCTTATAATAGTGCGCCCGTCGTATGAGCCATTGCCCCTGATGCGGGCCTAGCTGTGCGGCGGCATGGTCCATTGTTCCGCGGGCCGCAGCCGGAATGCGCGATGGGCATCTTCCCGGACTCCCTTTTCCAGGAAATTGACGAGAAGGCGGACGGCACTTCGTCCGGGACCCTCGGGGTCTGCAGATTCAATGTAGTTGACCCTCGGGTCGTGAATGGTTTGCTCGGAGGTCGCCGCGGAGGAGACGACTACATCCCCGGGGATTTTCACTCCCAGCACTGCTGCCGCTGTGATGATGGCCCCGGAGTAACTTTCGTTGAGGCAATAGACCGCATCCGGCCGGTTGTTGGACAGTAGCCGATGGGCCGTTTGCCCCGCATCTCCGTTAGGCCCGAGAGCCGCAATTTGCGCCTCGATTCCATGTGAATCGCACCAGGAGGAAAATGCCGTTTCTGTTTCTGCCGTGTAGCGGTCAATGATGGATCCGGTGAAGAGTGCCATGTGGGAGGGTGCACGCCCGATCATGGCTTGGCTTTGCCGGGCGGTGAGGTCGAGGATGTCATGCACAGAACGATGCACGTTGTCCAAGACCGCCATCTGCAGGTCGCCTCGGAGGCCCTCGACGAAGCCACCGTCGGCGACCAGCGGAATACCGCGTTCGGCGCAGAAGGCAACTATAGGGTCGTTGTCCAAGGGGTCGACTACGATTACCCCGTCGACGAGCGGGAAGGAATCGGCGAGATCGTCTGCCTTCGGTGACGCTGCGACCACGGAGTAGCCATGGTCCATTGCCTCAATGGCGGCGTCGGAGATAATGCCCCGATAATAGGGCAGGTACGTGTAGCGCCACACAGGGGAGTTCCGGTAGCTCACGAGGACACCTAAGACCCGGGTCCGGCCCATCCGCAGCGCTCGGCCCGATGGGTTCGGCTGGTACCCGAGGCTTTTGCCGGCCGCCAGGACCTTTGCACGCGTTGTCCGCGCCACCTCACCCTTCTTGTTGTAGACGTTCGAGACCGTCGCCGTCGAAACCCCGGCAGCAACAGCAACGTCCTTGATGCGAACGCGCGGTGCCGCAGCGCCGGTGCCCGCCCTGCCGTTCATGCGATCCAGATCTCTCTCTTGTGTGACGTAGTTGACACTTTCCATGCATGTGCACCTACAATTCTAAGCGATGGCCTAAATCGATTTAGGCACGGCGCGAAAGGACTCGATATGCGACTGACTGACATGGTGGCAACCTCCGGTGCTGTGGCACTGGCGTTCGTCTTGGCGGCTTGCGGAAGCTCTGCAGGGGGCGCCGGTGCTGATTCCGAGGATGCTGCCGCTGACGGGAATCCGGCTTCCTACGGCGACTGCGCTGTGTCCGGCCCAGCAGGCACACACGAGCTTGACCTGATAAAGGAGGGGACCATCACGGTTAAGGCGGACCTCCCGTCGCCGGGCTGGTACAACGGCGACACCGTCGAGAGCATTGCAAGCGGCTTTGATTTCTGTTTGCTTGCCAACATCGCGCACAGGGCTGGAGTCGAGAATATCGTCCTGCAGAACACTTCGTTTGACGGTCTCGTGGCAGGAAAGGCGGGTGACTTCGATATGACGCTGAATCAGATCACGATCACCGACGAGCGCAAGCAGGTCATGGAATTTTCCGAACCTTATTTCCAGTCCACAGCCGGCGTGCTGGTCAAGAAGGACTCTTCCGTCAACGAGCAGAGCCTTGCCGACTCCATGATCGGAGTTAAGCAGGGGACTGTGGGCCAGATGCTGGTCGCGAATGTGATCAAGCCTAAGACTGAAGTGGCTGTTTTCCCCGGAGACCCCGAACAGCAGGCAGCCGTCGCAGCAGGCAGGATCGATGCGGGTATTCAGGACCTCAGCATTGTGCTGGGAGCGGCGGCGAATTCCGGTGGCGCGTTAAAGGTGGCTGGCCAGATCCCGACAGACGAGTCGTACGGAGTGATGATGCCCAAGGGATCAACAAACGTCGCCACAGTCAATGAGATACTTGCTGAGCTCCGCGAGGACGGCACCCTCGACAAGCTGGGCTCTACCTACCTTGCCGACGCCTACGGAGTGGACCCGGCCACGATCCCAATCTGGGACGACATCAAATGACGGGTGTTTTCCCGCCCATAACTTCCGCGTCAAGGACAGGAAAGGGGACTGAGGCCAAGCCTGCCGATGCGACCAGTGCAGTCTTGCTGGCCGCCACCGTCATCTTCTTTCTGGCGCTCGGCCTGACCGCGTACACCGCGGCTATGTTGAACGCGGCTGCGACAGAAGGGCTCTGGACCATCATCCTGACCGGCGTCGGGGCCGTACTCGTAGCGTTGGCCCTTGCGACAGGAATCCCGCTCGTGCGCGGGCACCGTTTCGCCAGGGCTGGCTCGGCGGCGCTGGGGGCCGGCGATCTGGTGGAGGGACGGCGCTTACGGTTCCGGGGAGCCAACTGCGGCTGGATCACGCTCGGTTCGTCTATGCCGGTCAGCATCGTCAGCGTCTTCGTGTTGTTCCTTCTGGCGAACGATCATGCAGTCCAGTCCACCTTCTTCGATATCTCCTTCATGGCACAGAGCCTGGGCGACGTGGCCAGGGCCTTTACCAACAACATCATTATTGCTGTGACGGCTGAGCTGTTCGTCCTGATTTTCGGTCTGGTCATTGCCATCGCGAGGATGGCGCCCGGCCAGGCCGGCAGGCCCATCCGCTGGCTCGCGATGATGTACGTGGACGTGTTCCGTGCGATCCCGTCGATCATCGTCATTTACCTCATCGGGTTCGGTCTGCCGCTGGCCAATGTGCCGTTGCTCAGCGATATGAGTCCCATGTGGGCGGCCATCTTTGCGCTGACCTTGACCTACAGTGCGTACGTGGCGGAAGTCTATCGGGCTGGCATTTCGAGCATTCATTGGTCGCAGGTTTCGGCCGCCCGGTCGCTCGGTCTCAGCTACGGCAAAACCCTGCGTTTCGTGGTCGTCCCGCAAGCGTTCCGGCGCGTGTCGCCGCCGCTGCTCAACGATTTCATCGGGCTGCAGAAAGATACCGCACTCGTCACGATCATCGGAACGGTGGACGCATTCACGCAAGCTAAAACGTACGCGAGCAATTACTTCAACCTGTCCTCGGTCACCGTCGTGGCGATTCTTTTCATCCTGATCACTATTCCGCAAACCCGGTTTGTTGACCGGCTATTGGAACGGGACGAAAAAAAACAAAGGCTGCAAGGATAATCATGCCCTTTCTTGAAATGAACAGTGTGGTTAAGGCGTACGGAGACAACGTTGTCTTGCGTGGTATCGACCTTCACATCGACAAGCACGAGGTTGTTTGCCTCATCGGCGCCTCGGGTTGCGGGAAGTCGACCCTGCTGCGCTGCGTAAACGCGTTGGAAACAATCCAAGGCGGGGAAATTTCCTTGGACAATGACGTGGTGTCCGGGGAAGGCATCGACGTCAATGCCTTGAGGCGCAGGGTGGGCATCGTCTTCCAGAGCTTCAACTTATTCCCCCACATGACGGCCTTGGACAATATAACTCTCGCCCCGATCCGGGTTTTGGGAATGCCGAGAGCGGAAGCGGAAAACCAGGCACATGAACTGCTGGCACGGGTGGGTTTGGATCACAAGGCCAAGGCCTTTCCGGATCAGCTCTCAGGTGGCCAGCAGCAGCGCGTGGCCATCGTGCGGGCGCTGGCAATGAACCCGGACGTGCTGCTGCTGGACGAGATTACCTCCGCCCTTGATCCGGAGCTTGTCGCCGAGGTGCTGAACATCGTCCGGGATCTGGCCAACGATGGGCTGACTATCCTCATGGCCACCCATGAGATGTCATTCGCCCGGGAAGTCTCAAGCCGGGTGGCATTTCTCCATGAGGGGCAGGTCTTGGAGGTTGGGCCGCCCGAGCAAATCTTCGGCAATCCAGCGGAATCCAGGACTCAGGAATTCCTCAAGAAAATTATCGCAGCAGGGAGGCTCTGAAATGCCGGAAGCCGCCGAAGGCGGCAAGCTCAAAATCCTCATCGTCGAACACGAACGCAGCGCCGACGCAGCGCTGGTGGGAGAACGACTTGCTCGGGCTGAGGTGGAAACGACCGTCGTGGGGCCTGAAACTACGAATTCAGTGCCCATTTCCAGCGCCGGCTGGGACGGGATCGTAGTGCTCGGTGGTACTCCCGGGCCCGTCGACGACGAGACCGCCCCGTGGCTGCCTGGGGTTCGCACCCTGGTTAACGACGCCTTGGTGAGGGAGGTCCCGCTCTTGGGGATCTGCCTCGGAGCACAGTTGCTCGCTCATGTGGCCGGGGGGCGTGTTGATGCGATCGCCGCTGGGCCGGAGATTGGGCTTGTGGAGATGCAACTGACTCCCGAGGGGGCCGCAGACCCGCTCCTTTACGGCTTCGACGGGCCGCTGCAAGCGCTCCAATGGCACTGGCTTGAGGTGGTCATGCTTCCGGCGGGATCTGTCTCCTTGTGCTCAAGCGACGGATGCCGCAACCAAGCGTTCCGGGTCGGTCGGAATGCCTGGGGTGTGCAATTCCACCTCGAAGCAGTCGCACGCACGGCGAGTCAATGGAGTCTGGAGAGCGGGGACATCCTGGCCGATCTGGGTATCAACCCGGAATCGGAAATAATTGAGCGGTTTGTGAAAGCCGAACCCGCGCTCCGTGAACAATGGTCGCTCGTCACAGACCGCTGGATCGAAGTGGTCCGCGACCATGCCCAGGTTGACGCGTAATCAGACTCTCCCCAACCACGGGTTGGTGCCCGACGCAGCCATGGCGTAGAAACCTTCCCCAAGCCTTCCGACGCAAAGAGCAGAAGCCGGGTGCCGCCGTCGTCCCGCACGTTGGCACCCGCGCGTCACTTGTCCGCGCCGGGCGCCGGGTGGGGCAACAACGACGACGGCGCCGCTCCGACCATCACTTCCACGGCGCGGGCGAGGTGGGTGTTCCGGTCGCTGACCCCGTTCCACCGCACCAGGCCCTGGGCATTCAGCCCGTCGATCATGCCCAGAACCTGCCAGGCCACTGTTTCCGCGTCCGGCGTGGTGAACTCGCCGGCGGCGACGCCCGCCTCGAGCAGCTCCCGGATCACCGCCTGCCACGCATCCATCTGGGCGCGCACGCTGACTGCCAGCGCCTCGTTGCGGCGGCCCAAGGACCACGCTTCCACCCACACCGCCGTGACATCGAGCCGGCGGTCGTCCAGGAGCGTGTCGAGCAGCAGGCCCAGGCCCTGCCGCGGCGCGGGCATCCCTGCCACCATGGCCTGCACCTCATCGATTTCCGCGGCCACGATGGAGGTGAAGGCTCCGGCCACCAGGACGTCGATGGTGGGGTGGTAGTGCGCCACCAGGCCCGGGGCTACCCCGGCCCTGCCCGCCACGTTGCGCAGGGTGATCGCGGAAAGGCCCTGCTCGAGCCCGATGGCCCGGGCGGCTTCGGCGATTTCCGCGGCACGCTCGGCGGGCGCCTTGCGCGGGGTCCGTTTGGGTGTGCTTGACATCACAGAACAGTCTAGAGTAGCTTTCGCTGCATTATTGATCATGCGATCAACAAGGCGGGCGGACGTCCCTTCCTGTTCCTGACGAGACGGAGGCCTCTGTGGCTTGGAGAATGCCGGCGGAAACCGATCCCCATGAGCGCACCTGGATGTCCTTTCCCCGGGCCGGCCTGACGCTGGGCGCGGATGCGGCGTCGGCCGAGGAAGCGTACGGCGCCTGGGTCGCCGTGGCGCACGCCGTCGCGGAGTTCGAGCCGGTTGCCATGGTGGTCGACCCGACGGAGCGGGAGCGCGCCGGCCGCATGCTGGACAGCGGCATCGAACGGCTCGAGGCGCCGCTGGATGAGTTCTGGATGCGGGACATCGGCCCGACCTTCGTGGTCGACGACGAACGGCCGGACGTGCTCGGAGCGGTGGACTGGACCTTCAACGGCTGGGGCGCGCCGGCCTGGGCCGGGTGGGAGAAGAGTCGCGGCATCGGAAGCTTTGTCGCCGCGCAGGCCCACGCCGAACTCGTCACCTCCCTGCTGGTGAACGAAGGCGGCGCCATCCAGGTTGACGGCGAGGGGACGGTGCTGGTGACCGAAACCGTGCAGCTCGATCCGGATCGGAATCCGTATGCGGACAAGGGACGGGTTGAGGCGGAACTGGCCCGCACCATTGGCACCACGCATACCGTGTGGGTACCGCGGGGACTGACCCGTGACTACGAGGACCTGGGCACGCGCGGGCACATAGACATGGTGGCCACGCTGCCCTCGCCCGGACGGATCCTGCTGCATATGCAAAACAACCCGGCACACCCCGACTTCGACGTCAGCCGGTCCCTGCGGTCCTTCTTCGAGACCCAAGTCGACGCGGCAGGAAAGCCGTTCGACATCGTTGAGCTGCCAGCCCCGGACACCCTGAAGGACGAGGAGGGATTCGTCGACTGGAGCTACGTCAACCACCTGGTGGTCAACGGCGGCGTGATTGCCTGCGGTTACGGCGAGGAACGCGCGGATGCGCTGGCGGCCGAAATCCTCGCCGAAGCCTATCCCGGCCGCCGCGTGGTCACGGTGGACGCGCGGCCGATCCTGGCCCGCGGCGGCGGAATCCACTGCATCACGCAGCAGCAACCCAAGCCCGGCGCGAAGGCGGCAGTATGAGCCGGTTCGACGTGGTGGAGGCCTCGATTGCGCAGCTGCGCGAGGCGCTGCAAACGGGGCAGGCGACCAGTGAGGAACTCACGCACGCCTACCTGGAACGCATCGCCGCCTACGACCACGGCGGCATCCGGTTGAACGCCGTCGTCGTCATGAATCCCGCGGCACTCGCGGACGCCTGCGCTTCCGACCGGCGGCGTTCCCGCGGAGAAACCCTCGGACCGCTGGACGGAATTCCCTACACGGCGAAGGACAGCTATCTGGCCGAAGGCCTCACCGCCGCCGCAGGTTCGCCCGCCTTCGAGCACCTGGTGGCCCGGCGTGACGCGTTCGCCATCGAAAGGCTGCGCGCGGCAGGGGCAGTGCTCCTGGGGCTCACCAACATGCCGCCGATGGCCAACGGGGGCATGCAACGGGGTCTCTACGGACGTGCCGAAAGCCCCTACAACCCCGACTTCCTGACGGCCGCCTTCGGCTCCGGTTCATCCAACGGATCCGGAACCGCGACGGCGGCAAGTTTCGCCGCCTTCGGCCTCGCCGAGGAGACCTGGTCCAGCGGCAGGGCGCCCGCGTCGAACAACGCGTTGTGCGCCTACACCCCGTCGCGCGGCTTCATCTCGGTGCGGGGAAACTGGCCGCTGGTTCCCACCATGGACGTGGTGGTGCCGCACACCCGGACCATGGCCGACCTGCTGGAAGTGCTGGACGTGATCGTGGCGGACGACCCCGAAACCCGCGGCGACTTCTGGCGCCTGCAGCCCTGGGTGCCCATCCCCGCCGCCTCATCGGTCCGGCCCGCCTCCTACCCGGCCCTGGCGCCCCGCGGACTGCAGCAGGCACGGGACGCGCTGCAGGGCAAACGGTTCGGCGTGCCCCGGATGTACATCAACGCCGACCCCGAGGCCGGCACCGGCGAAGACCCCGGCATCGGCGGTGCCACCGGGCAGCGGATCGAGACCCGGGCCTCCATCATCGAGCTGTGGGAAGCTGCCCGCCGGGACCTCGAGGCCGCGGGGGCCGAGGTGGTTCCCGTAAATTTCCCGGTCGTCTCCAACTACGAGGGCGACCGGCCCGGTGCCGCGAAAATCAGCACCCGCGGCCTGGTCAGCCCGGAGTACCTGCGGCGGGAGATCATGGATCTCTCCGCGTGGGCATGGGATGACTTCCTCGAGGCCAACGGGGACCCGGCGCTTCGGACCCTGGCCGATGTGGACGGGTCGAAGATTTTTCCGCACCCGCCCGGAGCCCTGCCGGACCCCTACGACGATTTCGACGACATCGCCGCCTATCCGGCGCACGTGCGGGAACACGGCGTTGCCTCGTTCACCGACATCCCGCATTTGGAGGAGGGGCTGCGGGGACTCGAGGAAACCCGCCGGGTGGACCTGGAAGCCTGGCTGGACCAGCACGCGCTGGACGCCGTCGTCTTCCCGGCGGTGGCGGACATCGGCCCCGCGGACATGGACGTCAACCAGGTTTCGGCGGACCTCGGCTGGCGCAACGGCGTCTGGGTGGCCAACGGGAACCTCGTCCCGCGCCACCTGGGCATTCCCACCGTCACCGTGCCCATGGGCACGACGGCGGACATCGGCATGCCCGTGGGACTCACCTTTGCGGGGCGGGCCTACGACGACAACGCCCTGCTGGCCGTGGCGGCCGCCTTCGAGGCGACCGGCGCCCGCCGCACGGAGCCGCCCCGGACCCCGCGCCTGGGCTGAGGGGCAGAACCACGCGAAAGGGCTACTGTTGCGGCAGCGCCTGGACAACGAGGAACATGGCGCCGGTCGGGTCGGTCAGGGTGGCGACGCGGCCGAAGGGCGTGTCTTCGGCGGGTTGGACCACGCTCCCGCCCAGGGCCGTGGCCTTGTCGACGACCGCGTCGGTGTCCTCGACCGCGAAGTAGATGCGCCAGTGCGCGGGGACGCCCTCGGGCAGCCAGGCGCCGGCGTCCATGATGCCGGCCGCCGCTGTGTCGCCGGAGCCGAGGGTGGTGTAGCGGAATTCGTCGGTGTCGCTCATGACGTCGGTGTCCCAGCCGAACACGTCCTGGTAGAACTTCACGGTGGCGGGGTAGTCGCGGGTGAAGAGTTCGTGCCAGGCGGGGGAGCCAGGCTCGGCGGCCAGTTGGTAGCCGGTATGGCCGGCGAACTCCCAGAGGCCGACGGCGGCCCCTCCCGGATCGGCGATCATGCCCATCTTGCCCTGCTCCGGGACATCCATCGGCTCCATGTATACCTGGCCGCCGTGGGCCGCGGCGATGCGGGTGATGGCGTCGATGTCGTCCACCCGCAGGTAGGTGCTCCACGTATCCGGGTTGCCGGCCTCCTGGCTCTGCATGATGCCCGCAACGGTTTTGCCGTCCTTAAAGGCCATGGTGTAGCCGCCGTCCGTCTCCTGATCGCCGGTCTCATAGGTCCAGCCGAAAAGCTCCGTATAGAACTGCTTGGCTCTCTCCGGATCGGAGGTCATCAGGTCCACCCAGCAGGGTGCACCGGGGGCGATGGTGGGCTTGGGCATGGCTGGCTCCTGTTCCGCGGGGTGGGTGGAAACAAGCGCGAGCCTACCCGGGGCCGACTGCGGCGGCAACGAATTTTCCGGCCTAGACGCTCTTAGCGTTTCGGATATATTGCGGTCAGCGCAGGTGAGGGCTGCCGCCGATCCTGTCCCACAGGACCATCACTGCCGCCACAGGGCCCAGTACAGGGATCAGTAATGCCGCGGCTGTGAGGCCAATCCGGATGAAGGGTCGCCCCCTTCCGGCGACTGTCAGCACGAGGAGTGCACTCAAGAGGTGGACTATAGCGACCGCGATGAGGGTTCCCACGAGCGTTTGGCCGACCAGTTGCATCGCGTAGTTCAGCTGCCCCACGGGGTCCTCGGGGATGGAAGTAGCCACCGCATCCGTTCCGTTCATAAGCATCCTCTCCTGACTCGGTCTGGCCACAGAAGGGAGTCACGCTCCGTACCCGCAGTGCTCTGTCGACTGCTCGGCGGGACGGTTCACACCTTGGGGGTGCCGGGCACATCACTGCGTTTGCCGGTGGCGCTCAGGCAGGCAGGGCCAAGCGGTCGCACGTCCCAGCGGGCTTGGCTGCCCGGGTGATTCATCTGTCGGCAAAAGCACTGCTTAGTGCGACGCAGTCCTTGCCCGAGGCTGCCGCAAGAAACCACAGAGGTGTGTCAGCCCGGCAGCGTCAAATTCTGAACCAACTTCCTCGGCGCTTTGCCCCTTGAACTGTCCAAATACTGAGCCTGGTGCATCACTTGGCGCCAGTTGCGCCAGGAACGCGGCTTCGAAGGGCGTTCTGAACCGCTTCTCCGACCGTGTGCGCCTCAGTGCTTCACGAAGGGGTCCAAACTGATTCTGAGAGAAGTTAACCGCCAATCAATACTCCTTTTGACAAAATTAAGCGTTCGTCCAAGAACGTGTTGGGTGCATACCGAAATACGTTCGATGCCAGGTTCTTCCACGTCGGGCGGGACACCACAAGCCTATCCAAACTGGTTTGGTTAGGCAAACCGAATTTATGCATATCGCATCTACGCCGCGCCACTGTTGAACGGGAAACGCCGCCCTGCCGGTGGCGTGTCCTGTTCAGCGGACGGCCCTACCGCGGGAAACCGCCGATCTGTCCCGGCGCATGGACTTGCGTTACGGCGTGTAGGACTCCGCCGGCACGTATCCCTCGCCCGTGTGCTCCTGGACCTGTACCTCGGAGATCGGGGCCATGTTGGTGGTGGTGTCCACGCTCAGCCCGTCGAGCAGCAGCGGCGGCTCAAAGCCCTTGACGTTGCGGACCGCTTCCATCAGGGCCTCGTGGGTCGGCTCGGCCATGTTCTTGAACGCCTCCTCGAGGGTGGCCGCGGTGGCGTAGCCCCAGAGGCAATGCGGGATGATCTGGTCGGCGGTATCCGGGGCGTACTCCTCGATGTCGGCCAGGAACTGCTTCACTTCCTCGTCGTCGGTCTGCGTGGGTTGCTTGGTGAAGCCGGTGCTGTACACGTTCGGGAAGGCGCTGGCATTGCCCGGTTCCAGGACGTCCCGCTCGTTGGCGGCGACGGCTGCCAGGAAAATGGACGGGGTCCAGCCAAGGTCCTGGGCGCGGACCATCGACGACGCCGTCAGCGCCGGCACCGTGTTGGCCGAGAAGAAGACGTCGGCCTCGCTGTCCGCCAGCTGGGCCATCTGCGCGTCCACGGTCGGGTCGCCCGGCTCGAACGTGGCCCGCTGGACGATCTCCACCTCCGAGCCTTCGATGGCGTCCTCGAGCCCGGCGACAAACTCGTTGCCGGCGTCGTCGTTCTGTTCCAGCACGGCGACGGTGACGGCGTCGCCGGAATCCACCAGGAACTTGCCGAAGGAGTTGCCTTCGGCGTAGTAGGTGGGCATCCAGCCGATGGTCCACGGGTTGGCCTCGGGGTCTTCGCTGAACACCGAGTCTCCGGAGGCCACGAACACCTGCGGGAACTCTTCCTCGGTGGCCACTGGCATGACGGCCAGGTTGGTCCGGGTGCCCAGGCCGTTGACGTTGGCGAAGACGCCCTCGGCGATCATCTGCCGGAAGTTCGCCACGGCGCGGCCGGGATCGTAGGCGTCGTCGTACGCCTTGAGCTCCACCTTGCGGGTCTTGCCGTCACCGAATTCCACGCCGCCGTCGGCATTGGCCGCGCCGAAGTAGGCCTCCATGCCCGCGACCAGGCAGCTGCCCGGCGCTCCGGCCACACCGCTGAGCGAGGTGGTGCTGCCGAGCAGGATGCTGGTGTCGGTGATGCCCTGTTGGGCTGCGCCGCCGCCTTCGGTGGCGCCCGGGCTGCCCTCGGGCGAGTTGCCGCCGTCGCCCCGGCCGCATCCGCTGAGCGCGATGGCGAGGGCTGCCGCGGCGGCCACGGCACCCTTGGCGCCGCGTCCGATCTGCCGTGTTCGCATTGTTTTCTCCTTAGCCTTGTGGGCCTTGTGCTGGGTGGAAAAGCCGGCCCCCTGCCGGCTCACATCGCTGTGGTGGTCGGGGTATGGACTTCCGGGCCGGTGTCCGGAGCCTTGGTTCCGGCCTCCGGCTCGGTGCGTTTGCGGCGCATCCGCCGCAGCAGCGCCGGCAGGGTCACCAGCCCGCCGGGGGCCAGGAACAGGATGACCAGCAGGGCGGCGCCGTAGATGATCGGCGTGTGGGAGGGGTCGATTTGCCCGGCCAGGACCGGAATGAAAACGAAGAAAAGCCCGCCGAGCAGGGATCCGACGATGCTGGCCGACCCGCCGATGATCATGGCCGCCAGCATGTTGATGGAAACCACGAAGCTGAGGGTGGCGGGGGACATGTACTGCACGGCGGCCAGGTAGAGGAAGCCCGCGACCCCGCCGTACAGGGACGCGACGGTGAACGCGAGAACTTTGTACCGGTAGTTGGAGACGCCCATCGCGGTGGCCACGGCCTCGTTCTCGCGCACGATGGCGAAGGCCCGTCCGATCCGGCCACGGGTCAGGTTGGCCGCCAGCAGGAAGAGCACGGCGGCGATGCCGAGCACTACGTAGTACCGCCACTGGTCGTCGGCCAGGCCGGTCCAGTCCGGGGCGTTCATCCACTGCACGGTGATGCCGACGGAGCCGCCGGTGAAATCGTCCAGCCGCTTCGCCAGCCGGTCCGCGATGATCGGCAGCGAGATGGTGACCATGGCCAGTGACACGCCGCGCAGCCGGACCGCGGGAAGGGCGACCAGGAAACCGACGACGGCGGGGATCAGGGCGGCGAGGACGAAGGTCAGCAGCACCGGCCAGCCCTCGGTGACGCCGTACGCGGTGACGTAGGCGCCCAGCCCCACGAACGCGCTCTGGCCCAGCGAGATCTGCCCGGCGTAACCGGTCACGAGGTTGAGCCCCAGGATCGCGACGGCAAAGGCGGCCACCACGGTCAGCTGGTAGTTCACGTACGGAATGAGCTGCAGCGGTGCCAGGACCGCCACCACCAGCACGACGACGGTGGCCGCGATCCGGAACCAGCGCGAGGCGAACACCTGGCGCCTCATACCCGCACCACCTCTTTCTGTCCGAAGAGGCCCTGGGGCCTGACCAGCAGCACGATGAACATGGCGACCAGCGGCACGGCGATCTTCAGGTCGTCGCCGATGAAGCCGATGTAGGCGCCGGCGAGGTTCTCCACCACGCCGATCAGGCCGGCGGCGACCACCGCGCCCAGCGGGCTGTTCAGGCCACCCAGGATGGCGGCGGCCAGGGCGTAGACCAGCACCTGGTCCAGCATGTGCGGGGACAGGAAGACCTTCGGCGCGATCAGCACGCCGGCGATGGCGCCCAGCACCGCGGCCAGGGCCCAGCCCACCATGAGCAGCCGGCCCACCGGGATGCCCGAGAGGGCGCTGGACTCCGGGTTGTCCGCCACCGCCCGCAGGGCCAGGCCGAGCTTGGTCTTCTTGAACAGCAGCTGCAGCACCAGCACCACCAGCAGCAGCACGACGATGTTGCCCAGCGACTGATAGCTGATGAAGGCCCCGGCGACCTGGAAGGTGCCCAGCGGGAAGAGCGAGGGGAACTGCTGGGAGTTGTAGCCCCAGAACAGGCCGGCCAGCCCGGTGAACAGCACCAGCAGGGCGACCGTGACGATGATGGCCGTGTCGGGCAGTCCGCGCTCGAAGCGCCGCATGATCAGGCGCTCCACCCCGGCGCCCAGCGGCGCGGAGACCAGAATGGCCAGCGGAATGGCCAGCGCCGGCGGGACGCCAGCCTGCCACAGGGTCCAGGCCAGGAAGGTGGAGAACACCGCCATGGCGCCCTGCGCAAAGTTGATCAGCCCGGTGGCCCGGTTCACCAGGACGATGGCCAGCGCCAGGGCGGCGTAGATGGCCCCGTTGCCCAGGCCGTCGATGATGAGCTGCAGGAACAGCGAATCCACGGCTCACCCTCCCAGGTACGCTTTGCGGATGGCGTCCATGCCCATGAGCTCTTCGCGCGGTCCGGACAGCACGGTGTGCCCGGTTTCCAGGACCGTGGCCTCGTCCACGATGGAGAACGCCAGGGCGGCGTTCTGTTCCACCACCACCATGGACAACCCCGTTTCGGTGCGCAGTTTGGTGATCGCTGCGTAGACCTGGCTGGCGGTGCTGGGCGCCAGCCCCAGGGACGGCTCGTCCAGCAGCACGAGTTTGGGGCCGGACATGAAGGCGCGGCCGATCGCGAGCATCTGCTGCTCACCGCCGGACAGCGCGGCGGCGGGGGTCTTGCTCCGCGCCGCGAGCTGCGGGAAGAGATCGAAGTAGTGGTCCCGGTCGGCGGCGACCCCGCGTTGGTCCTTGCGCCGGTAAGCACCGACCAGCAGGTTGTCCTGCACGCTGAGGTTGGCCAGGGTGCCGCGGTCCTGCGGCACGTGGGCAATGCCCAGCCGGGCCACCTGGTCGGGCCGCATCCCGGTGATCCTGCGGCCCTCGAAGGTGATGTCCCCGCTGGTCTTGACCATCCCGCTGATGGTGCGCAACGTCGTGGTCTTGCCGGCGCCGTTGGCACCCAGGATGCCGGTCGCACCGCCGTCGGCCACGCTCAGGTTGATGCCGTGCAGCGCCATGGCCCGGCCGTACCAGGCGCGCACGTTGGTCAGTTCGAGGAGGCCCATTACGCCGCCCCCTGCCCGAGGTAAGCCTCGATCACCCGCGGGTCCTGCCGGACCTCGGCCGCCGTGCCCTCCGCCAGCTTCCGCCCCTGGTTGAGCACCGCCAGGCGGTCCGTCACCGCGGAAATCAGGCCCATGTGATGTTCGACGACGACGATGGTCAGCTCGAATTCCGCGCGCAGGTTCCTGATCCAGCCGATCAGGTCCTCGACTTCCGCGTGGGAAAGCCCGGCGGCTGGCTCATCGAGCAGCAGCAGTTTGGGCTGGCTCAGCAGCGCCCGGCACAACTCCACGCGCTTGCGGAAGCCGTGGGCCAGCTCGCCGGCCGGCAGGCGGGTGGCCCAGTCCAGGTCCAACCGTGCAAGAACGTCATGCGCCTGCCGCCGGAGCGTGCGCTCGCCGCGGACGGCGTGCGGGAGCCGGAGCGCCCAGGACAGCGCGCCGCCGGACAACCTTGAGTGGCCGCCGAGGAGAACGTTGTCCAGCACCGTCTTGTCCAACTGCAGCGCGGGATGCTGGAACGTGCGGGCCAGCCCCATCCGCGCCAGGGCGGACGGTGCCCGGGAGAGGACGTCCGCGCCGTCGATGCCGATGGACCCCGACGATGGCTTGTAGTGCCCGCTGACGCAGTTGAACAACGACGTCTTGCCGGCGCCGTTGGGGCCAATGAGCCCGAAAACCGTCGACGGTTCCACCTCGAACGAAACTGAATCCAACACCTTGATGCCGCCAAAGTGCAGAGAAACATCCTCGACGGTCAGCCTGGCCGTCATGGCCGCACACTCTCTGCCATACGCCACATGGACTTAACGCTTCCTGGAGGCGGGAGACTGCTCAATTCCGGCGCCGTTGGCCGGCTGCTGCTAACAAGAATGTTGACATTGAAGCTAACGATGTGATCTATCTCATGTCAAGGCGGTTACGGGAACGTTATGGCCGCCGTCGCAAGGCAGGGGAAACAACAGGCGTTCGGCGGCCGCCAAGGCTGCACCGCGGAAAGGCAGACACGATGTCTGGCTCCATCCCGTATCTCTTCAGGGGACACCGCCACGCTCCCGAAGAGCGCGGCGGCCGTCCGCCACAGCCGCGGATCGAACGTCTGCCGGGCATGGTCATCGAGCGGGACGTCGCAGTGGCCGCGTCGTCCGGCGCGGTGATCCGCGTGG
Source organism: Arthrobacter sp. Y3221114 (assembly GCF_059092625.1). Taxonomy (NCBI): domain Bacteria; kingdom Bacillati; phylum Actinomycetota; class Actinomycetes; order Micrococcales; family Micrococcaceae; genus Arthrobacter; species Arthrobacter sp. Y3221114. The sequence continues at coordinate 211,059 of NZ_JBNHHW010000004.1, read as the reverse complement.
ATGTGTACCGGCCTGACGGCGCTGAGCCCGCCGCTCCGCTGGTCAGCTGGTCGCCGTACGGAAAGCACATCACCGAGCAGCTGGGCGCGGTCCGCCCCACCAGCGGCGTGCAGGCCGGTTACACCAGCGACCTGACGACCTTCGAGGCGCCGGATCCCGCCTACTGGGTGCCGCACGGCTACGCCGTCGTCGTGGCCGACATCCCGGGCACCTGGTACTCGGAAGGCGCGGCAACCTACTGCTCTCCGGAAGAAGCCAGGGACTTCTACGACCTGATCGAGTGGGCCGGCGGGCAGGAATGGAGCAACGGCAAGGTCGGGCTGTCCGGCGTCTCCTACCTGACCGTGTCCCAGTGGCGCGTGGCGGAGCTGAACCCGCCGCACCTTGCCGCGATCAACCCCTGGGAAGGCTGGACCGACACCTACCGGGAAGTGGCGCGCCACGGCGGCATCCCGGAAACATGGTTCTGGCCCTACATCTGGGAACGCTGGGGGTACGCCACCGGCCCCATCGAAGACCTGGAAGCCGAAACGGCCGCGCACCCGTTCTACGACGCCTTCTGGGAGTCCAAGAGCGCCGACCTGGAGAAGGTCACCGTCCCGGCGTTCGTCGTCGCCAGCTGGTCGGACCAGGGGCTGCACACGCGGGGGACCCTGGAGGGTTTCCGCCGGATCGCCTCCGCGCAGAAATGGCTTTACGTGCACGGCCGGAAGAAGTGGGCCGAGTACTACCGACCCGACATGGTGGAGCAGCAGCGGATCTTCTTCGACCACTTCCTCCACGGGCGGGACGGCGGCCTGGCGGACTGGCCGCCGGTGCGGCTGGAGGTGCGGGACCGCTACTACGAGGGGAGCACCCATGCTGCCGCCCATTGGCCGCCGCCGCAGACCCGGTACCGCACCCTCTACCTGGATGCCGCCGGGCGTGCGCTCGCGGACGAGCCGCCCGCGGCGGAAGGCACCGCCGGCTACGACTCGCTGGCCAGCGGGCTGCGGCCGCACCGGGCGGAATTTGGCCTGGCCTTCCACGAGGAAACCATGCTCGTGGGCCACGCCAAGGCCGTGCTTTTCCTGTCGGCCCCGGATGCCGAGGACATGGACGTCTTCGTCGCACTGTTCAAGAAGGACCGGGACGGCACGGTGGTCGGCTTCCCCTACTACGCCATTTTCGACGACGGCCCCGTCGCCGTGGGCTGGCAGCGCGCCTCCCACCGCGAACTCGATCCGGACCGCTCCACCGACTACCTGCCGGTGCTGGCCCACCGGCGGGCACTGCCGCTGCCCCAGGAGGGCCCGGTCCGGCTGGAGATCGAGATCCTGCCCTCCGGTACCCGCTTCGAGGCCGGGGACACCCTGGTCCTGGTGGTGCAGGGGTCCGACGTCATGCGCTATCCCAAGCCCGACCTCTACGCCCGCCACGAGGACTTAGTCAACCGCGGGGAGCACCGCATCCACACCGGCGGCCAGTCCGCCTCGCACCTGGTGATCCCTGTGTTCACCGAAACCACCGGCTAAACGAAACAGGCGGCCCGCCGCCCTCGCCGCGAGCCGGCGGCCCGGCTGCAGAACCAGATCACGGAATGGAGAGCAACATGCCTGCCGAAAACCTCGAAAATGCCATCCGGCGCACCGGAAACCCGGTGGAGCTGCTGCGGAACCTGCCCGCGCTTCCCATCGTCTTTCCGATCCAGCCGGAGTTCACCAACTGGCGGTCGGAGCAACGTGCCTGGGACCAGTCGGTCGCCTTGCTGGACCAGTCCCACCACATGACCGACCTGTACCTCAACGGGCCGGACGCCCTGACGCTGCTCAGCGGCCTGGGCGTGAACAAGTTCGCGAACTTCAGGCCGAACACCGCGAAGCAGTTCGTTGCGGTCAACGAGGACGGCCACCTGATCGGTGACGCCATCCTGGCCTACCTGGCCCAGGACAGCTTCAACCTGGTGGGCCACCACATGGTCTTGGACTGGGTGCAGTTCCACCTGGAGAAGGGCGGCTACGACGCCACCGCCGAGCGCGATGGCAACTCCCTGGTCCGCAAGGGCAACCCGAAGATCTACCGGTATGAGCTGCAGGGGCCGCAGGCGCTTCCGTTAGTGGAGAAACTCATCGGTGGACCGGTTCCCGACGTGAAGTTCTTCCACATGACCGACTTCACGATCGCGGGCTGCCGGGTCCGGGCGATCCGGCACGGGATCGCCGGCCAGGCCGGGTTCGAGGTCTTCGGCCCGTGGGAGGAGGGCGAACGCGTCCACCAGGCCATCCTCGACGCGGGCGAAGAGCTCGAGCTGCGCCAAGTGGGGGCGAAGGCCTACTCCACGTCCCCGCTCGGCTCCGGGTGGGTGCCGACGCCGGTGCCTGCCATCTTCAGCGGGGACCGGCTTGCCGACTACCGGAAGTGGCTGCCGCTCGCGTCCGCCGGGTCGCTCGGTGGAAGCTTCGCCTCCCCGGACATTCAGGACTACTACCTGACGCCATGGGACCTGAACTACGGCCGCGTGGTCTCTTTCGACCATGACTTCATCGGTCGCGTGGCCCTGGAGCGGATGCGGGAGAACCCGGCCCGCGAAAAGGTCACCCTGGTCTGGAACAGCGACGACGTGGCCAACGTGTTCAAGTCGCTCGGCGAAGACGGGCTGCCGGCCAAGTACTTCGACATGCCGAAGGCCCGCTACGCGTTCTACCAGGTGGACCAGGTGCTGGCAGGCGGAGAGCCCGCCGGCCTGTCCTTCGACTGCGGCTATGCAACCAACGAGCAGGCCTTCCTCTCGTTGGCCACCCTCGACAAGCGGCACAGCGCGCCGGGCACGGAAGTCACCTTGCTCTGGGGCGAGGAGCCCAACACCCGCAAGCCCCAGGTCGAGCCGCACCGCCAGGTGGAGATCCGGGCGACGGTCGCCCCGGTGCCGTACTCCGACTTCGCGCGGAAGGCCTACCGCTCCTGACCCGGATGCGCGGCCGTGCCGTCGATGGTCACGGGCCATCGGAGGCGGCAACGGGAGCCGGGCTGCGCCGGCGCCTCCTAGAACACGATGGTGCTGTTGCCGTCGCGCAGCACCCGGTCCTCGCAGTGTGCCATCACCGCTCGGGACAGGACGCTGCGTTCCACGTCGGCGCCCAGCCGTGCGAGGTCCTCGGCGGAATCGCTGTGCGAGACCCTGATGACGTCCTGGTCGATGATCGGCCCCTCGTCCAGGTCTTCCGTGACGTAGTGGGCCGTGGCTCCGATGAGTTTGACGCCGCGTTCCTTGGCCTTCCGGTAGGGTGCCGCACCGATAAAGGCGGGGAGGAACGAGTGGTGGATGTTGATCACCGGGACGCCCACCTCCTCCAGGAAGCCCGGCGAGATGATTTGCATGTACCGGGCCAAGACCACCAGGTCGACGTTCCCCTTCAGCAGCTCGAGGTGGCGCCGCTCCGCCGCGGCCTTGTCCTCCTTGTCCACCGGTACGTGGAAGTAGGGGATCCCGAACTGGCGGACATCGGAGCTGAGGTCGGGGTGGTTGGAGACGACCATGGCAATGTTCACCGGCAGCTCGCCCCGCCGCTGCCGCCAGAGCAGGTCCAGCACGCAGTGGTCGGACTTGGAAACGAAGATCGCCACCCGCTTCTGGCGGCTGACTTCCACCAGCCGCCACGACAGGTCGGGGTCGCCGGACAGTTGCTGGTCCAGGCTGTGCGCCAATTGCTCCACCCGGGCCGTGAGATGGGGCAAATGGAAGACCGTTCGTTGAAAAAACCGGCCGCCTTCCGGATTGGTGGAGTGCTGATCGAGCGAGACGATGTTGGCGCCGGCCTCGGTCAGCAGGGTGGAAACGCTGGCGACGATGCCCGGCCGGTCGGTGCCCTGAACGATCAGTCGACCCTGGTCCTCTGCCGACGGCGCGCCTGCCCCCGGGGGCTTCTGCGGGTAGGTGCTCATTGCGTCTCGATTCGTCGGCCGGTGCAGCGACAAATTTGTTGCCAATAACTTAGCAGGCCCGCGCCCCGGAGGCGGAGGCCAAAAGGGGACGATTTTGCCGATGCTGGGTGTGTGCGGGAAGTGGAACCAGAATTGTTGACGATTCTGGTTCCCGGTGGTTGACTTCCCCTAGGACAACCACTCCGGGAGGACTTTTGAGCGACACCGAGCCGGCCCTGTTGGTGGTCAGCGCGCACGCCGGAGATTTTGTGTGGCGGGCGGGCGGGGCCATTGCGGCCGCTGCACAGCGGGGCGAGCGCGCCGTCGTCGTGTGCCTGTCCTACGGCGAACGCGGCGAGTCCGCCAAGGCCTGGCGCGAAGGAAAGAAGCTTGAAGAAATCAAGGCGATCCGCCGGCAGGAGGCGGAGAACGCCGCCGCCGCGCTGGGGGCCGAGGTCCGGTTCCTGGACGCCGGCGACTATCCGCTGGTGCCCACGCGGGAACTGGTGGACGAGCTGGTGAAGATCTACCGCGAGGTCAAGCCCACGGTCGTGCTGACCCATCCGCTGGCCGACCCGTACAACGGGGACCACCCGGCCGCGGCCCGGATGGCGCTGGACGCCCGGGTGCTGGCGCAGGCCATCGGCTACGACGCCCCGGGCGACCCACTGGGCGCCCCGCCGGTGTTCTTCTTCGAACCGCACCAGCCGGAGCAAAGCGACTTCAAGCCGAACGTGCTGCTCGATATCACCGAGGCCTTCCCGGCCAAGCGCAAGGCGATGGAATGCCTGCCGGCGCAGCAGCACATGTGGGACTACTACACGGACCTGGCCACGCGCCGCGGAGTGCAGGTTAAGCGCAACGCCGGCCCCAACCTCGGCCTCACCACGGACACCAAGGGCGAGGCCTACATGCGCTACTACCCCCAAGTGACCGGCACGCTGGCATGAAAAACGTCATCGTCACCAACCCGCCCCGCGCCGACCTGGCCGACGCGAACGCGCTCGCCGGCTTCGGCGTCGCCACGGTCCACGAAGCGATGGGCCGCACCGGCCTGGCCGGCCCGCAGTTCCGGCCGATCCAGTCCGGCAGCCGGGTGGCCGGCACCGCCGTCACCGTGCTGTGCTGGCCAGGCGACAACCTGATGATCCACGCGGCCATTGAGCAGTGCCGCCCCGGCGACATCCTGGTGGTCACCACCACGTCCGAATGCACCGACGGCCTGTTCGGCGAATTGTTCGCCACCGCCCTGCAGTACCGCGGCGTCCGCGGCGTGGTCACCAGCACCGGGGTGCGCGACGTGGCCGAACTGCAGGCAATGGGCTTCCCCGCCTGGTCGGCGGCCGTCCACGCCCAAGGCACGGTGAAGGCGAGCGCCGGCGCGGTCAACGTCCCCATCACCCTGGGCCGGGTCACGGTCCGGCCCGGCGACGTGATCGTGGCCGACGACGACGGCGTGGTCTGCGTGCCGCGGCTGGAAGCACGGGCAGCGATCGAGGCTTCGCAGGCACGCCTGGACAAGGAAGAGAAGACCCGGTCCAGGTTCCAGGAGGGGACGCTGGGGCTGGACTACTACGGTTTGCGGCCGTTGCTGGAGAAGCTCGGCGTTCAGTACGTGGCGGCCGAGGACTATGACGGCTGATCACGACGGCGATGCCCGGCCGACGGGCGCGGCTGCACCTTTCGGCGCCGGCGGGGACCACGGGGACGGCGTCCGCTGCATGCTGATGCGCGGCGGCACGTCCAAGGGCGCCTACTTTTTGGCCGCTGACCTGCCGGCCGATCCTGCCCAGCGCGACGACCTGCTGCTGCGGATCATGGGCAGCCCGGACGCCCGCCAGATCGACGGGATCGGCGGGGCGCACCCGCTGACCAGCAAAGTGGCGGTCATTTCGCCGTCGGCCGGTGAAGAGACCGACGTGGACTACCTGTTCCTGCAGGTTGCCGTGGACGAGGCGACGGTCACGGACAGCCAGAACTGCGGCAACATCCTCGCCGGCGTCGGCCCCTTCGCCGTCGAACGAGGCCTGCTTCCGGCACAGGGAAGCACGACGGCGGTGCGCATCCGGATGGTGAATTCGGACAGCATGGCCACGGCAACCTTCGCGACGCCCGGCGGCAGGGTGGACTACGCCGGGGCCGCGGCCATCGACGGCGTGCCCGGTACCGCCGCCCCGATCACCCTGGACTTTGCCGACACTGCCGGCTCCTCCACCGGGGCGCTGCTGCCCACCGGGCAGGAGACGGACGTGGCGGACGGCGTCGACGTCACCTGCGTGGACAACGGCATGCCCTCGGTCCTGCTGCGCGCGGCCGATCTCGGGGTCACCGGCTACGAGGACCCGGCCGAGCTGGAAGCCAACGCCGCCCTGGCGGACCGGCTGGCCCGAATCCGGTTTGAGGCGGCGAAGCTGATGGGCATGGGGGACGTGTCCGGCAAGACCGTGCCGAAGCTGGTGCTGCTCTCCGCACCGCGGAACGGGGGCACGGTCAACACCCGCAGCTTCCTGCCGGTGCGCTGCCACACGTCCATCGGCGTGCTCGGCGGCACCACCGTGGCGGCCGGCATCCAGCTGCCGAACGCCGTCGGACACGAACTGGCCCGGCTGCCCGCGGACGGGAGGCCGCTGCGGCTGGAACATCCGACCGGCTACCTGGACGTCGGCGCGGAACTGGCCGAAGGCCCCGCCGGCATCACCACCACTTCCTCCACGGTGCTGCGGACGGCGCGAAAACTGTTCGACGGCACCGTCTTCCCCCGAGACCGGGTGGCCCCGCAACCACGTGAAGGAAGACCATGACACCCCACCACCGCGATATCGCCCACCTGGGCAACATCGAACTGTTCACGGATACATTCGACCAGAGCTACTGGTTCTTCAACGACCTGCTGGCCATGCGGGAGATCGGCCGCGCCGGGGACTCGGTCTTCCTGCGCACGTGGGACGACTACGAGAACTGGAGCATCAAGCTCACCCCGCGCCAGGCCTCCGGCGTCGGGCTGGTGGCGCACCGGGCGGCCTCACCCGAGGCGCTGGACCGGCTGGTCGCTTCGATCCGGGAGTCCGGGCAGGGCGGTCAGTGGCGGGACGGGGAATTCGGTGTCGGACCGTCGTTCCACTTCGCGGACCCGGATGGCCACCCGATGTCCGTCTACTACGAGACCGAGTGGTACCGGGCCACGGACGACAAGCCGGCCCTGAAGAACCAGGCCTCCCGCTTCCCCGGCCACGGGGTCAACGCCCGCCGGCTCGACCACATCAACTACCTGGCCGCCAACGTGGAGGAGAACGCGAAGTTCTCCGCCGAAGTGCTCGGCCTGAAGGACAGCGAATTGATCCGGCTGGACAACGGACGCATCGCGGCCCATTGGTTCCGGTTCGGCCAGAAGTCCTATGACCTGGTCTACTCGGCCGACAACCTGGGGGCTTCCGGCCGGCTGCACCACATCGCTTTCGCCCCGGACACCCGTGAAGACATCCTCAAGGCCGCCGACATCTTCCTGGAGAACGGCATCCACATCGAGTCCGGCCCGCACAAGCACACCATCAACCAGACGTTCTTCCTCTACGTCTACGAGCCGGGCGGAAACCGCATCGAGTTCGCCAATGCCGGCGCGCGGCTCCTGCTGGCGCCGGATTGGGAGCCGGTGGTCTGGACCGAGACGGAACGGAAGAAGGGCCAGGCCTGGGGCATGCAGACCATCTCGACGTTCCATACCCACGGCACGCCGCCCGTCGAGGTGCCGGACACCCACTGAGAACCGATGGGCTAGGTTATTGGCAACAACTTTGTCAGCACACTATCCAGCATGGAGCAACCTCCCGTGAGCACCGCCAGCCAGACTGCCATACCCCGATCAACCGACTCGGCCGCCGTCGTCGCCGGGCTCAAGAGGGCGATCGACCGGGGCGAACTCGTGCCCAACCAGCGGTTGGTGGAGGCGGATATCTGCGCCGAGTACCATGCCAGCCGGGCCACGGTCCGGGCGGCGCTGGCGGAGCTGACGCTGGAGGGGCTCGTGGAGCGCATCCAGAACCGCGGCGCCCGGGTGCGCGCGGTCGCGGTGGAGGAAGCGGTGGAGATCACCGAGGTCCGTGCCGCCCTGGAAGCCATCTGTGCGGCCAAGGCCGCCGAACAGGTCACCGACGAGGACGTGCAGGAACTCCAGGCCCTGGGCGAGGCCATGAGCCAGGCCGTGGACGCCGGCGACCTGCTGAAGTATTCGGACCTCAACAAGACCTTGCACCGCAGGGTCGTCGAATTGAGCCGGCACGAAACGGCGGCGGCACTGATCGCGCGCCTGCGCGGCCAGAGCGTCCGCTTCCAGTTCCGGCTGGCCATGCAGCCGGGGCGGCCTGCCGTATCGCTGCCCGAACACCTGGAGATTGTGGACGCGGTCTGCGCCAAGGATCCGGAACGGGCCGCCGCAGCCATGGAAAAGCACCTCAAGAGCGTCGCCAATGCCATCATGCGGGCAGCCGAGGACCCCGGCCGCTAAGAAACGCCGGTTCCCCTGCCGCCCGCAATCGAACAGCATGCCTTCCGCCAACGGAGGCATGGAAGAGACGCCGGCCCCGGCCGGCGGGGATAGGGGAATCATGAGTGCACAGAACCTGCAGGACGTCCTGGACCAGGCCGGCAACACGGTGGAGCTGCTGCGCAATTCGCAGCTCGGCGCCTATGTCTATCCGGTGGTGGCACCCGAATTCACCAACTGGCGCAGCGAGGTCCGGGCCTGGCGGGAGACCGCCGTCCTTTACGACCAGTCGCACCATATGGACAACCTGTTCATCAAGGGCCCGGATGCGCTGAGGCTGATCTCCGACACCGCGATCAATTCGGTGGCCACCTTTCCGGTGAACAGGGCCAAACAGTATGTCCCGACGACGCCGTCCGGGCATGTCATCGGCGACGGCATCCTCTTCCATGAAGCCGAGGACCAGTTCGTCTACGTGGGGCGTTCCCCCGCGGCCAACTGGCTGCTCTTCCACGGGCAGACCGGCGGGTACGACGTGGAGCTTCAGGTGGACCGGCGGTCGCCGTCGCGGCCGATGGGCAAGCCGGTACAGCGCAGGTACTGGCGGTTCCAGATCCAGGGTCCCAACGCGTGGCAGGTCATCGAGAAGCTCAACGGCGGCACCGTGGAGCAGCTGAAATTCTTCAGCATGGACCACATGCAGGTGGCCGGGGCACAGGTGCGCACGCTGCGCCACGGCATGGCCGGGGCTCCGGGACTGGAGCTCTGGGGGCCGTACGAGTCCTACGACCGCGTCCGCGAGTTCATCCTGGACGCCGGCCGGGAGTTCGGCCTGCTGGCCGTCGGCGCCCGGGCCTACTCGTCCAATACGTTGGAATCGGGCTGGATTCCGTCCCCGCTGCCGGCCATCTACTCCGGGGAAGAGCTTCGCCCGTACCGGGAATGGCTGGGTGCGGACAGCTACGAGGCCGTGAACGCCGTGGCCGGCAGCTTCGTCTCCGGCAACATCGAGGACTACTACCTGAACCCGTGGGAGCTGGGCTACGGATCCTTCGTCAAGTTCGACCACGACTTCATCGGCCGCGAGGCGCTGGAGAAGATCGACCCCCAGGCGCAGCGGAAGAAGGTCACGCTGGCCTGGAACGCCGAGGACATGACCAAGATCTTCGCCTCGCTGTTCGACACGGAGGGGACGCCCTACAAGTACTTCGACCTGCCCAACGCCAACTACGGCTCCTCGAACTACGACTCGATCGTCGACGCCGGCGGCACGAACGTGGGCCTGTCCCTGTTCACCGGCTACAGCGCCAACGAACGGCGGGCGCTGTCCCTGGCCACGGTAAACCCCGACGTCGAGATCGGCACCGAGGTGAACGTGGTCTGGGGCGAACCCGACGGCGGCACCCGCAAGACCACCGTGGAACCGCACCGGCAGCTGGAAGTCCGGGCCGTGGTCAGCCCCGCGCCCTACTCCGTGACCGCCCGCAAGGAATACCGCGGCGGCTGGCGGACGGCCCAGGCGGTCTGAGCCGGCCCGCCGCCATCGTTGTCAGTGGCCGGCGGCCGCCGCCGCTTCATCCAGGTGGGCGATGGAGCGGGTGTCCTGGAACGCGCGGACGCCTTCGATGCCCTGTTCGCGGCCGAAGCCGGAGTGCTTCATGCCGCCGAACGGCGCGCGCAGGTCCAGCCGGGTGGCGCCGTGGTCGTTGACCCAGACGTAGCCGCAGACCAGTTGCGAGCCGACGGCGTTGGCCTTGTCCGTGTCCGCGGTCCACACCGAGCCGCAGAGGCCGGCCCAGGTGTCGTTGGCCAGGGCCAGCGCTTCCTCTTCGGTGTCGAAGGGGAGGATCGGGATGACCGGCCCGAACTGTTCCTGCGTGACCACGCGCAGCTGGGGGTCCGGATCGACCACCAGCGCCGGCCGCAGGAAGTTGCCGCCCTGCAGCTCCGGGTCCGCCGGCAGTTCCCCGAATTCCCGGACGTCGGCGCCGGCCGCCTTTGCCTCGGCGATGAGTTCTTCGACGAAGGTCTTCTGCGCGGGCTGGTGCAGCGGGCCCATGGTCGTGCCCTCGTCCAAGCCGTAGCCGACGACGGCCTTCTCCAGCCGCTCGGACAGCCCCGCGACCAGCTCGTCCAGCCGGGAGCGGTGCACGTAGATGCGTTTGGCGGCCATGCAGATCTGCCCGGTGGTGTCGAAGACCGCGGCATACAGCCGGTCCAGGTGCGTGTCGTCCAGGACGGCGTCTTCGAGGACCACCGCCGGGTCGTTGCCGCCGAGCTCCAGGGTGACCCGGGTCAGGCTCTTGGACGCCATTTCCATCATCTTCTTGCCGCCGCCAACGCTGCCGGTGAAGCAGACCTTCGCCACGTCGTCGTTCTGGATCAGGCCGCCCATCTCGCTGTCCTGGCCGGTGACAATGTTCAGCACTCCCGGCGGCAGTTTCTCTGCCACGCGCTGCACTACCCGGGTGATCGCCAGCGGCGTGGTGGGCGGCGGCTTCACGATCGCCGTGTTGCCCGCCAGCAGGGCGTGCGGCAGCGAGGCGCCGAGGATGGCGATGGGCCAGTTGAACGGAACAATCACCGTGACCACGCCCAGCGGCTGATACGCCACGGAGGTGGTCACCGGGATGCCCGGCGCCGGTTCCAGGACCTTGCCCTGGTCCACCTCGTCCGCGAGCGCCAGGGCGAGCTGGAAGCGGATCTCGAAGACCAGTGCGTCCACCCAGGCCTCCATCCGGATCTTGCCGTTTTCCTGCGACAGGATCGCGGCATCCTCGTCACGGAGATCGGCGATGCCTTCGATGGCCCCGGCGAGCTTGTCGGCGCGTTCCTTGGCGCCCATCGCCGCCCACGCGGGGAACGCGGACTTCGCGGCGGCGACGGCGTCTGCCACGTCCTGCTTGGTGGCGGCCGCCGCGTAGCCGACCACTGAATCCGGCTTGCCGGGATCCGCTACCGCGTATTTTTCGCCGGAATCCCGGACTTCGCCGTTGATATAGAGCCCGGTAGTGACCTGGCCGGTCTCGCCGGTAGTGCTTGCTACGTCAGTCATCTCGCAACACCTCTCTGTGTTTTGACCGTTCCGGTCCCATGCCGGAACTGCAGGAGCGACGTTCTTCAGCGTCGGCGCCCCGGCCGGCTCACGGTGAACAACCGGATGAGCATGGCGGGCGCCCGTTTCCCCCTGCCTTCAGCTTTGCCTATCCGCGGAGGGAGTGCTAGGGGTTGTGCGCCTAATTTTCCGGCTGGTGTGCCGCCCCGAGGTGGGCCCACCGTGTGCGGGATGGCCGGGGCTGCTGCTGCCGGCTGCCACGGTCCAAGGCTTCAGTAGCCGCGATACGGGTTTTCGTCGGCGCCGCCGCCCCGACCCTGGTCATAGCCTTCCTGCCAGGCTTGATGCACGGAAGCCACCAGCCCGGCCAGCAGCTCGTACGAGGGGTGGTCCGGTCCGATGTACACCATCTCTTCTCCGGCCCGGTTCAGGATGTTGTGGATGTGCGTGCTCATCGTGGTCTTTCCTTGGGGGTTCTGGGCACCCGCCGGTTGGGGGTGACGCCGACCATGGTGTCCTAGTTATTCTTGGAGGATGAGTGCTCCAGCACAATCAACCGTCGCTTTTGATGGGCGCTTCGCCCGCGAGTTTGCGGAGTTGGCCGTCCCCTGGCGCGCACAGGAGGTCCGCGACCCGCGGCTGCTGGTCCTCAACGAGCCGCTGGCCATCGAGTTGGGAATCGAGCCGGCCGCCCTGCGCAGTCCCGACGGTCTGCTTCTGCTGACGGGCAACCTGGTCCCGGGTGGCGCCACCCCGGTGGCGCAGGCCTACGCCGGGCACCAGTTCGGCTGGTACTCGCCCCGGCTGGGCGACGGGCGGGCCCTCCTGCTGGGCGAGGTTACCGATGCGGGCGGCCGCCTTCGCGACGTCCACCTGAAGGGCTCGGGGCCCACGCCGTTCGCCCGGGGCGGTGACGGCCAGGCCGCGGTGGGCCCGATGCTCCGCGAATACGTGGTCAGCGAGGCAATGCACGCCCTGGGCATTCCCACGACGCGTTCCCTTGCCGTCGTCGCCACGGGGCTTTCGGTTTACCGCGACGCCGAATTGCCGGGAGCCGTTCTGGTGCGGGTCGCCGAGAGCCATGTGCGCGTGGGAAGCTTCCAGTACGCCCGGGCCACGGGTGACACGGGCCTTGTGCGCCGCCTTGCCGACCACGCCATCGCCCGTCACCATCGGGCCGCTGCCGAGGCCGAGCAACCCTATCTGGCGCTGTTCCAGGCCGTGATCCGCGCCCAGGCCTCGCTGGTGGCGCAGTGGATGCTCGTAGGATTCGTGCACGGGGTCATGAACACAGACAACATGACCATCTCGGGTGAAACCATCGACTACGGGCCCTGCGCTTTCATGGACGCCTTCGACCCGGCCTCCGTCTACAGTTCCATCGACGACGGCGGACGTTACGCGTATGCCAACCAGCCGCTTGCGGCCGAGTGGAACCTCGCCCGGCTCGCCGAGGCCCTCCTGCCGCTCTTGCACGACGATCAAGAGCAGGCGGGCGCACTGGCGTCGGAAGCGCTCGGCGCCTTCAGGAGCGAGTACAGCGCCGCCTGGTTGGCCGGCGCGAAGGCCAAGATCGGACTGGACGGCGAAGTCGATCCCGCCGCGGCCTCGCCGCTCGTGAATGACCTGCTGGCACTGCTCCAGGAGGGCAAGGTAGACCACACGTCGTTCTTCCGCAGCCTCGGAGCGGCCGCCCGGGGCCAGAGCGAAGCGGCACGGCGCCTGTTTCCGAACCCCGCTGGGTTCGATGACTGGGTGGCGCGATGGCTTCCACTCGAACCGGATGCCGGCTTAATGGACCGGGTCAACCCCGTCTACATTCCCCGCAACCACCTGGTCGAGGAGGCCCTCGACGCCGCCACGCACGGAGACCTGGACCCGCTGAACCGCCTGCTGGACGCGGTGACCCGCCCCTACGACGAGCGTCCCGGTTTGGAGCGCTACGCCGTCGCCGCGCCGGACGACTTCGGCAGCTACCGGACGTTCTGCGGAACCTGAGGACGCACGCCCCGTTAGGCCACGACGGGACAAGTGCCGTGGCCCGTGACACACCCACGGTGGTCGCGGGCGGCACCCGCCGTCGCAGGAAATCCGCTCCTGGCTTTCGGACGTCATTGCAGGGCGAATCCGCCTTTTTGGCCGCCCCGGCCTGCGGCAGCCGTCTGTAACCGCAAGGCTGGCTCTGTAGTATGGGCGCAGGCTACAGCGACCGCGACGGAAGGGTGATTCTTTGTTGAGAGCCATCAGCTACAACCTGCGGAAACACAGTGCGAGCGCGGAACTTGAGGACCTGACCGACCGCTACGACGTCGACGTCATGTGCCTGCAGGAAGCGGACACTGAGAAACTTCCGCACACGCTGGGACACCTGCGGTTGGCTAATTCGACCAAGGGAAACAGGTTGGGGCTGGCCGTCTATTACGACGAGAACAGGTTCTCCGCCCTCGATACCAACACCTTCGAACTCAAGAAGTCGCTGCACGATTACGTGCTGGCGCCGGCCCACGAGCGGCTGCTCGGAGTCAAAATGGTGGACAACGAGAGCAAACACGAAATCGTCGTGGGTGATTTTCACGCCGCGCCGCTGACGGCCACCAACTCCCTGCGCCGGCACCAGATCAAGGCCGGCCACGAAGCGCTGCTGGGCATGGGCGGCAACGGCGAGCAGATGACGCTGATGGTGGGGGACTTCAACTACCCCTTCTTCACAAAGAACCTCATCGAGCACCTCAAGGAAACGGGCTACGAACTCACCCTGAGCAACCGCCGGACCTACACGCGCTACAAACTCTTCCGCGGCCACTTCGATTTCGCCACCTCGCTTGGCCTGGACATCCAGAGCGTGGAAACCCTGCCGCGGGGCCAGTCCGACCACCTGCCGATCCTGGTGACGGCGGAATACGTCGACGAGAACCGCAACGTCCGCGCCAGCTGACAGGTTCGCAGGCGGCCCGCCGTCGTGTGCCGTCACGGGACGTGACGCGGCAGGGTTGTCGAAACCGCAGCAGGCCGCGCGTCATCATAGTGTCGAACCGATCACGTCGACACGGGCGCCGCGCAGAGGATGCGCGGCCGGCGAAGGGAAACGCTGAAATGACCGAGTACATGGTGCTGTTGCCGGATAACGAGGACAGCTGGGAGCAGAGCACGCCGGAGCAGCGCGAGGCTGCCTATGCGCGGCACGGGGAATTCGCCGCCCTGCTGAAGGAACACGGGCACACGATCACCGGCGGCGCAGAGCTGCGGCATTCACGGACGGCGAAGACCGTGCGGGCGACCCCGGACGGGGTGGTGGTCACGGACGGGCCCTATGCGGAGTCGGTGGAACAGCTGAGCGGTTTCTACACCGTGGAGACGGACGACCTGGACGACCTGATGTCGATCTGCGGCCTGCTGGCCGGTGACGCCCCGGTGGAGGTCCGCGCGATGGTGGCCCCGGACTCGGCCTGAGCCATGGAGCGGCTGGAGCAGATCCACAGGGACGAATGGGGCCGGCTGCTGGCGCTGCTTTTCTCACGCTTCCAGCGGCTGGACCTGGTCGAGGATGCGCTTGCCGAGGCGTTCGCCCGGGCTGCTGCCCGGTGGCCGGCCGAGGGCACCCCTGAGAACCCGCCCGCCTGGCTCTACCGCAGCGCAGAGCGCACCGTGCTGGATGGGCTGCGGCATGAGCAGGTGGCCAGCCGGAAACTGCCGCTGCTCGTGGCCGACCGGCTCCGGCCACGGGCGGCCGATGACGCGGGTTCCGCCGGCGGCGCCGGTTTCGTGGAGTATCCGGACGAGCGCTTGCCGATGATCTTCCTGGCCACGCATCCGGCCCTGGTTCCCGAGGTGCAGGCCGGGCTGGCCCTGCGGTTCGTCATGGGCCTGCCGACGGCGCGGATTGCGCGGCTGTTCCTGGTCAGCGACGCCACCATGGCAGCCCGGATAACCCGCGGAAAGAAGAAGATCGCCGGCTCCGGCCTACCATTCGCCCTGCCGGACGCCGGCGACCTTCCGGGCCGGTTGGAAAACGCGGCACGAACGGTTTATCTGGCCTTCACCAGCGCCTACCTCCCGGGCGACGGCGCGGACCTGCTGCGCGTCGAAGAAGCCGGGGAGGCGGTGCGCCTGGCGGGACTGCTGGACGACTTGATGCCGCACACGCCGCTGCTGCGCTGCCTGAAGGCGCTGTTGATGCTGCAGCATGCACGGCGGGACGCACGCATCCGGGACGGGGAACTGGTGCTGCTGCCGGACCAGGACCGCAGCCGGTGGCACCACCGGGAGATTGCGGAGGCGCTCGGACTGCTGATCGACCAGCCGCCGGACAGCGGGTATGCCGAGGAACTGCGGCTGCAGGCACTGATCGCCGGCGCGCACTGTTCGGCTGCCACCGCCGAAGAAACGGATTGGACGAGCATCGCCGGCCTCTACGCCAGGCTTGACGCCCTCACCGGTTCACCCGTGGTCCGGCTCAACCGGGCGGTGGCTGCCGCCGAAGCGGACGGACCGTTGGCCGGCCTCGAATTGCTGGGCGGGCTGGACGCCCAACTGCGCGGAAACCACCGGCTGCCGGGAGTCCGCGCCGAAATGCTGCGCCGCTGCGGACGCGATGTCGAAGCCGCCGAACACTACAGGCTGGCACTGGAACTCTGCCGGAACGAGGTGGAGCGCCGCCACCTGCAGCGCCGGGTGGAAGAGCTGGAACTGCCCGGCTGACCGTGGTGCGGGGTAGTGGTGGCCCCGGCGGTCTGGCAATGTTGGGGGTAGAGCCCGTCTGGAAAATTCCAGTTGTCGAGCACAAAGGAGATGACGCCATGAACGATTCGGTTCTGGGGCACGAGCCCGTCCTTGACCGCACCAACTATGACGACGGCGGTGCTGCCGCGGGCGCGGACAGGAGTGCCGTAGCGGGCGCAGACGGTGCTGCCGCGGGCGACGACGGCGGTGCTGTCGCAGGCGCAGACGGCGGGAGCGCCGCCGTCGAGCCCCTCGCCGAACCCCCGGTGCCGGACATCAGCTTTGACGAGCAGTTCTACCCGGCTCGTCCCCGTTCGCTGCGGCCGCGGGCCCGCCGCCGCCATTTTGTGCCCGGCCACCCGCCGTTCGAGCCCGACGCCCGCAACAAGGTCTATGTGGAGTGGCTGCGCAACCAGTCCATGCTCGGCGACGCGAAGGTGCTGGGCCGCCAGCTCTCCGGGCAGGCCAGCATGTGGCAGAACCCGTTCGCGTATCCGAACCCGCGGGCGGCGGTGGAGCGGGCCTCGGTGTGGTTCACGGCCTACCCGCTGTCGCTGATCACCAGGCCGGGGCAGACGTTCCTGGCGGCGCTGGGCGATGCCGCGCTCTGGGAGGCCTTCCAGCAGATCGGCATCAAGGCCATCCACATCGGGCCGGTGAAGCTGGCCGGCGGCCTGACCGGCTGGAACCATACCCCCAGCGTGGACGGGCACTTCGACCGCATCAGCATGGCGATCGATCCGCTGTTCGGCACCGAGGACGAGTTCCGGAGCATGTGCGAGGTGGCCGCCGAACACGGCGGCACGATCGTCGACGATATTGTGCCCGGCCACACGGGCAAGGGCGCGGACTTCCGGCTGGCGGAGATGAACTTCCGCGACTACCCGGGCATCTACCACATGATCGACATCCCGGAGTCCGACTGGGACCTGTTGCCGGATGTCCCCGAGGGCGAGGACGCGGTCAACATCGACGTCGCGACCGAGCGCCGGCTCCAGCAGGCGGGCTACATCATCGGCGAACTCCAGCGGGTCATTTTCTACGAACCCGGCGTGAAGGAAACCAACTGGAGCGCCACCCCGCCGGTTCTGGACATAGACGGCAAGGCCCACCGCTGGGTGTATCTGCACTACTTCAAGGCCGGCCAGCCGTCGATCAACTGGCTGGATCCCACGTTCTCCGGCATGCGCCTGGTGATGGGGGATGCCCTGCATTCGCTGGTCGACCTGGGGACCGGGGCGCTCCGCCTGGACGCCAACGGCTTCCTGGGCGTGGAGAAGAGTGCCGAGGAAACGCCCGGCTGGTCCGAGGGGCATCCGCTCTCGGCGGCCGCCAACCAGATCATCGGCAGCATGGTCCGCAAGGTCGGCGGCTTCACCTTCCAGGAGCTGAACCTCAGCATCGACGACATCAAGGCCACCTCCGAAACCGGTCCGGACCTGTCCTACGACTTCGTGACGCGTCCGGCGTACCACCACGCCCTGGTCACCGCCGACACCGAGTTCCTCCGGCTGACGCTGCGCCTGGCCATGGAGATCGGTGTGGACCAGGCATCGCTGGTGCACGCGCTGCAGAACCACGACGAGCTGACCTATGAACTGGTGCACTTCACCACCAAGCACAAGGACGACGTCTACGAGCTCGACGGCGAGGAACTCACCGGCGCGGAGCTGGCCCACAAGGTGCAGCAGACCCTGCGGGACGGGATCACCGGGGAAGCCGCCCCATACAACCTGGTCTTCACCGCCAACGGCATCGCCTGCACCACGGCCAGCGTGATCACCGCGGTGCTGGGCATCACCGACCTGGACACGATCACCGAGGAGCAGTCGGCGGAGATCCGCCGGGTGCACCTCCTGCTGGCCATGTACAACGCGCTGCAGCCGGGGGTCTTCGCGCTCTCCGGCTGGGATCTGTGCGGGATGTTGCCGCTGGAGCGCAGCCGGGTGGCCCGGCTGATGTCGCGCGGGGACACCCGCTGGATCAACCGCAGCGCCCACGACCTGATGGGATTCGATCCGACCGCCGAGACGTCAACCTCCGGCATGCCCATGGCCAAGGCGCTGTACGGCACGCTGCCCGAGCAGCTCGAGGACGAATCGTCGTTCGCCCGGCAGCTGGCACGGATCCTGGCCGTCCGGGAAGAGCATGGCATCGCCAAGAGCGCCCTGATCGATGTTCCCGATGTCTCCCATCGGGGCATGCTGGTGATGGTCCATCAGCTGGTCTCGGGCGGGCAGGAGGTCACGGTCCTGAACTTCTCCGGCCAGGAGATCGCCGGTACCGTCCGTTCCGAGGCACTGGAGCTGGGCTCCGAGGTGACCGACGCATTCAGCGGCGAGACCATCGGGACGGTGGATGACCTGCACAGCTTCTATCTCCACCTGGGACCCTACGCCGGCACCGCCCTGCTGGTCACCCCGCCGGTCGCAGAGGAGGACGACGCCGCTGCCTCCACCGCGGGCGCCGGCACCGAGGCGTAGGGCCGGCGTTAGCGTACAGCCGATTCCTTGAATATCCTGGGCATCCAATCGCCCAATTCGAAGGCGATCTCCTCAAGCCGGTCGGCGGCGTAATGGTCCGGCTCCCATGCGGCATGAAGGTCGATGATCATCGGCCTGCCGTTGTTGACCAGCGTGGCTGAGGCCAGGCCGTACTGTGGAGGTTCGATCACCAGGGCGCTCCCGTAGCCGGCGGCCGCCCGGGCCTGGGCCAAGGTTCCGTTGCTGGTGAGGGTGCCAAGGCTCAGTTCAATACCGTAACGGCCGGCCTCGCGTTGCACCGCCCGGGTTACGGCGCTCCCGGCGCCGGGCAACAGCAGCGGGGAGCCTGCCACCTCCCGCAGCTCCACCGTACCGGCCTCAGGGAGCGGAAACAGGTCGGGAACAGCCTGGCACGTTATGGGCACGGACAGGACCATCCGCGAGGCCAGCTGCGGCGGTGGCGCCGACGTATTGACTGCCATGTCTACGCCGCGCCGCAGCAGGGCGTAGACCTCGTCCGGGGCGGCCGGCACGATGTCTGCGATGCCTCCGCCGGAGGCGACGAATGGCGCCAAAAAGAAATTTCCGGTGGTCTCGGGGCAGGCGACGGTGAAATCCTGGTGGCCCGAACGTACGGCGTTCATGACCTCCGTAGCCCGGTGGTGCCGGTTCAGTATGTCTTGGGCCAGCTCCAGGAAGCGCTCCCCGCCCGGCGTCAACACCATACCGGAGGCTACCCGACGGAAAATCCGGATGCCCAACTGGCGTTCCAAGGCAGCGACTTGCCGGGAGACTGCCGGCTGCGTAACAAAACACTTTTCTGCGGCGGCGCTCACTGACCCCGTCTCCGCTACAGCTAGGAAGTAAGTCAGGGCACGGGCGTCAAACATAAGCGAATTTTATACCTCCCTGCCAAAAAGTCATTAGACGCGCATAGGTTGCATCCCACATTCTGGGAGGCGAATTTGTTCCGACGTCTCGATGAACAGCTGGAAAAGGATCCCCCATGTCACAGACAGCCACCGCTGCCCAGGCAGCCCGTCAACGGCGTTCGACAGTCGGCGCCTTCGTGGGCACCGCCATCGAATGGTATGACTTCTACATTTTTGGCACCGCCGCTGCACTGGTCTTCGGCCACGTGTTCTATCCCGGGGCGGCGCCGGGAGCAGCGCTGATGGCCTCCTTCGCCACCTTCTGGGTCGGATTCCTGGCGCGTCCCCTCGGCGGGGCGATCTTCGGCCACTTCGGTGACAAGCTGGGCCGCAAGAACATCCTGGTCATCACGCTGATGATGATGGGCGTTGCCACGACGCTCATTGGCGTGTTGCCCGGCTATGCCCAGATCGGTGTCATGGCCCCGGTCCTGCTCATCCTGCTGCGCGCGCTTCAGGGGATCGCGGTCGGCGGCGAATGGGGCGGCGCCGTCCTGATGGCCACCGAGAACGCTTCCGAGAAGAAGAAGGGCATCGCCGGAGCTTGGGTGCAGCAGGGCTCGCCCGCCGGCGCCATTCTGTCGACCCTGATGTTCATGTTGGTGGGCCAACTGCCCGACGATCAGTTCCTCGCCTGGGGCTGGCGGGTCCCGTTCCTGCTGTCGGCGGTGCTGGTCATTGTCGGACTGGTGATCCGGCTGAAGGTCGAGGAGTCCCAGGACTTCATGGAGGTCAAGAAGTCGGCCGTGGTGGTCAAGGCTCCGATCGTCCAGGTGTTCAAGACCGCCCCCGGCCTGGTGGCCGTAGGACTGGTCGCCTCGATCATGGGCATCTCGCTGGCCTACTTCACCAACACCTTCCTGCTCTCCTGGACGACCGGGTCATTGGGCATTGACCGCCAGGTGATGCTCAATGTGCTGCTGGGCATGGCCATCCTGCAGTTCCTGTGGCAGCCGCTGGCCGCGCTCGTTGCGGAGAAGATCGGCGCCACCAAGGTCATGGTCTGGGGCCTGCTGTTGGCGGTGGTCATGACCGTCCCGTTCTTCCTGGCCATCGACACCGCCAACCCAGTGCTGATCGCCATCACCCTCTACATGACCTGCTTGGGCGGCACCGCCTACTACGCCTTGCTGGCGAACGCCCTCGCTGCTGCCTTCCCGGCAAACATCCGGTATACCGGGGTTTCCCTCGCTTATCAGCTGTGCTCCTCACTGATCGGCGGTTCCACTCCCTTGGTTGCCCAGTGGATCCTGAACAACTCCAACGGCAGCCCTTGGGGCGTTGCGATCTTTTACGCGGTGATGCTGCTGGCTACGGTCGCGGGCGTGCTGGGGCTCAACCGCGTGAGCACCCGCAGGGCCGCCAAAGAGGCAGCGCTGTTACCGACCGTCTGACGCCGGCACCGGGCACCGCCGTCGCCTCTGTTCCCCATGACGACGGCGGTGCTTGCGTTCCCTGCCCGGCGATTCCAGGCACCCGCTCACATTCCACCCACTCACGAACAGGATCAACATGCGTATCGATGCCATCTTCACCAATGCCCGCGTCCGAACCCTGGATCCCCAGCGCCCGACAGCCAGCCGGATCGGTGTCCTGCACGGACGCATTGTAGGGCTGGACGAAGAACTGGACGGGATTGCCGCCGATCGGACCGTGAACCTGGGGAACGCCCCGGTGCTGCCTGGTTTCCATGACGCGCACTACCACCTTTCCCTGACCGGGGCCAGGCTGGCCGCGCTGGATCTGCGGCCGGGCAAGGTATCCTCCTTGGCGGAGCTCTACGAGGCCGTAGCCGGCTACGCCGCAACCTTGCCGGAAGGCGCATGGGTGCGCGGCTCGGGATACGACCAAAACTTCCTGGAGGGCCATCCCACGGCAGACGCTCTGGACAAGGCAGCCGCCGGAAGGCCGGTGCTGCTGGAGCACGTTTCCGGGCACATGATAGTGGCCAATACGAGGGCATTGGAGCTGGCCGGGTATCCGGGTCGCACCGGCGTGCCGGAGGTGGATGGCGGGGCAGTGCTGCGTGACGCCGATGGCCGGGCCGTTGGACTGCTGCAGGAAGCGGCCATGCAGATGGTCTACCGGCTGGTCCGGCCGATGGGCCTCGACGAAGTCCAGCGAAACCTGGGCCTGGCCAGTGAACAGGCCCTCCGGTACGGCCTGACGTCGGTGACCGAGCCCGGCATCGGCGAATACACGATGCTGGGCAACACCCCGGCGGACTTCCACTCCTACCAGCAGGCTGTGGAGGCCGGTGTGCTGAAAACCCGGACCACGCTCATGCCGTACTGCTCCACCCTGCACGAGCTGGAAGGTTTCCGCGACCGCACCTGGCTGGGGCTGGACCTGGGCATCCGCACCGGCCTCGGTGATGACCGCCTGCGGGTGGGGCCGGTCAAGATCCTTTCCGACGGTTCCTTTATCGGCCGCTCAGCGGCCATGCACCACTGCTACCACGGGGAGCCGGATAACCACGGCGTGTTGGCCTTCGCACCCAAACAGCTGAATGACATGATCATCGGCGCCCATGAAGCAGGATGGACCGTGGCGACGCATGCTATCGGCGACGCCGCGATCGACCACGTGATAGATGCAGTCGAGGAAGCCCAGCGCCGCTCGCCACGGCCGGACGTGCGGCACCGCATCGAGCATTTTGCCCTGGCCTCCGACAATCAAATCGCCCGGGCGGCGGCCCTGAACCTGACAGCTGTGCCGCAGGGGGTATTCATCTCCGACTTCGGCGACGGCATGATGGACGCCGTTGAACCGGAGCTGGCACCACTGATCTACCGGATGAAGTCGCTGTTGGACGCCGGCATGGTGCTTCCCGGTTCCACGGACTCGCCGGTCTCCGACGGCAACCCCATGACGTCCATCCACGATATGGTCAACCGCACCACGGCCAGTGGCCGGATCCTCGGCCCGGATGAGCGGCTCACAGTGGAAGAAGCAGTGCGGGCCTACACCTACGGCTCCGCCTACGCCGTGGGTCAGGAGGCGGACAAGGGGGCCATCAAGGTCGGCATGCTGGCCGACTTTATCGCCCTGAGCGACGATCTCTTCGAGCTGGCTCCCGCCCGCATCCGGGGCACCACTGTCATCACCACCGTGATCGGCGGTGAAGTGGTCTACTCCGCGTCCTAACCGGGGGGCCCGCCCATCGGATAGGCGCGCGGGGTACTAAATCTCCCAGTCGCCGAGGCCTTCGGCGCCGTCACCAAAGAAGCCGCCGAAGCCTGCATCTTCCGCAAAGCCCTCACCGGCGGAGGCGACGGTATCGCCGAATCCTTCGGCGGCGCCGGCCAGTCCTTCCCCGATACCGGAGAACCCTTCCAGCAGGGGACCGGCGATGGCCGAGCCGACGAAGCCGGCAGCCACGCCGGCCAGCAGCCCGGCGCCCAAACCTCCGGCGGCACCGGCGGCTCCGGCGGCCAGGCGACCGCCGCCCCGGCCCGTTCCGGTCCGGCCGAGGATTCGTTCCATGAAGCCCGGCTGCGCCAGCTCGGCGCGGGTGGCGGTCCTGGCCAGCGTCTCGGGCCGGTCGGAGGCGGCCCGCTCGGCGGCGGGAAGTTGGCTGTTGAGCTCGTCGCGGAGCATCGCGCGCTGCTGCGGCGTCAACCGGTTGAAGGCTTCGGCGTGGGCCCGCTCCATGTCCTGGGGCGGTGCCGTCTGCAGCATGTACTTGTATTTCGCGATGGCCGCCTGGTCGGCGTCCCGCCCGGCGGTCTGCCCGGGCCTGCCGTCACGGGGCTGCGGCCGGGACGGATACCGCTGGCTGCCGTCACGACCGCCGGAGTTGTACCCGCCGTCGTACTCACGGTCCTGGCCATAGTTGCGATCTTGTCCGTAACCACGGTCCTGGCCGTAGCCGCGGTTCTGGCCGTATCCGTAGCCCGCGTCCTGGCCGTAGCCGGGCTCCCGGCCGGAGTCCTGGGGCCGCGGCTGGCGCTGTTGCCCGGTGCGTTGGGCCAACTGCTCCTTGGCGTACTGGACCGCCTTTTGCTTGCCCTTTTGGACCAGCTTGTCGAACATTCCCACGGTTGCGCTCCTTGCCTGCCCGGTGGAAGCCGGTGCACGGGTTATCTCTCCCCGTTAAGAACTGTTGGCGACCGCAGAGAGTTCCGGCGGTTTCCCTAGCCGGCGACGCGTTCGGCCGCTTGCACGTGTTCGGGCCGCACCGGGGTGGTCCGGGCCTGGTACTCCGGGTGCTTTTCGACGTAGGCCTTGAAATACGGGCAGACGGTCACCACGGACACCCCGGCGGCGGCGGTGTCATCCAGCGAGTAGCGGGCCAGGCGTCCGGCCAGTCCCTGGCCGGCGTACGCCTCGTCGACGGTGGTGTGGAAGAAAATCCGTTCGGGTCCGGCCGGCCCCTCGGATGGAAGCCAGTGGGCCTTGCCGATGACCTTGCCGCCGTCCACCAGTTCGTAACGGCGCCGTTCGGTATTGAGGCGGACGGTGATGGGTGCGTCGGATTCCACGGATCCTCCTGGGTGTGGTCGGCCTGGCAGTGCTCAGCCGCGGGGTCTCAGCTGGACGGTGGGCAACGTTGGGGCGGGCAGCGGCGCGGGCATCCCGTCGGGGAAGGGGCCGAACCGGGGATACGGGGCACCGTCCGGATAGGTGCCGCCTGCGGGCTGCGGCGCCGGGTCGACGTCGATCTCCGCCTGCCAGGCGGCGCGGTACGCCACGATCTCTTCATGGCTCCTGCCCACGAAGTTCCACCACATGATGATCTGCTCGCCCAGAGGCTGGCCGCCGATGAGAAGCAGCCGCACCGGCCCGTCCCCGGCCTCGAGGACGAGATGCCGTCGTCCGGGGGCGAGGTAGACCAAGTGGTCCACGGGGACCTCGTCCCCGTCCAGCCGAAGATCGCCGGTATCCAGCAGGATTCCGTGTTCGAAATCGGGGTCCAGGTCGAGTTCCAGCCGGGAACCCGCACGCAGCGTCGCTTCGGCGCCGAGCAGCGGAGGTGTGTAAGTGTTGACCGGCGACGTGGAGCCGGCCAGCGAACCGAAGAAGACGCGCAACTCGGTCCCGTCGCCGACGACGGGTTCCGGTGCGTAATGTTCGAAGGTCGGCGGCATGTTGCGGGTCGAGTCGGGAAGGGCGAACCAGAGCTGCGCGCCGTGCAGGACGGTGGTGTCCGGCGTCGAAAATTCCTGATGGGAGATGCCGCGGCCGGCGATCATCAGGTTCACTTCCCCCGGCCGCACGATGGCTTCAAACCCGGCGGAATCCCGGTGCGCGATTTTTCCGGAGAACAGCCAGCTGACCGTGGCCAGGCCGGTGTGCGGGTGGCGGGGAACCTGCATGCCGCCGGTACCGGGCACCAGGTCGGGCCCGTAATGGTCCAAGAAGCACCAGGAGCCGATCAGGCTGCGCCGTTTCTGCGGCAGGGTGCGGCGGACGTTCATGGCCCGGACGCCGCCCAGCGGCACGTCCCGCGGCGTCAGGACCTCCATGTCGGCGGATTCTGCTTCCAGTGAGCAGACAACTTCCCTCGGTGCAGCCTCCAAGTTGCTCATGGCCCAAGTTTAGACGGGCGTCAACGCCGTGCCGCCGGATGCACCGTTGCACCAGCGCCACGGTGCATCGGGGAGGATGGAGGGATGGACGAACTCGGCGAACTGCTGCGCAGCCTGGATTACTGGTGGATCTATCCTGCCGGTGCGCTCTTCGTGACCGTCTCCGCGCTGGTTCCTCCGGTGCCGAGCACCACGCTGTTCGTCGCGCTGGGATCGCTCTCGGTGCACTCGGACCACCTCGACCCTTACGTGTTGGCGGCCGCCATGCTGGCCGGCGCGGTAGCGGGTGACGCCGGCACGTTCTTCTTGGTGCGCCGCTTCAATCTCGCGGAGCGGAAGTTGTTCTCCGGGCGACACTGGCAGTCGGGCTTCCGCAAGGCCCGCACCGGGCTGGGGCGCAAGGGGCTGCCGCTCGTGCTGACGTCCCGGTTTGTTCCCATGGGGCGGGTGACGCTCAACGTGGCCGCCGCGATGATTCCCCAGCCCGGCCGCCGGTTCCTGGCGCACTCCGCCCTGGCCGGTGTGCTGTGGTCCGCCTACTCGGTGGGCGTCGGCGCCGTGTCGGGTGTTTGGCCGCAGCTGTCCACCGAGTTCGCGGTGCTGCTCGCCATCGCCGTGTCCTTGGTGCTGGGATCACTGATCAACCACACGGTGACGTGGTGGGACAACCGGCATCGGACGGTGTCCATTTAGAAGCGGGGCCAGTAGGCGGCCGCCGGCACCGGCCAAAGCGCAAGTGCCGGCGACAGGGCGTCAGGCCCGCTCTTCCACGCCGCACCAGTTGGCGATGAACAGCGCGATGCTCTTGGTGATCCGGCGGACCGACTCGATGGAGACGCGCTCGTCGAATCCGTGGATCGCTTCGGAGACCGGGCCGTAAACAAGTGCGGGCGTGTCGGCGTAGAGCGCGAAGACGCGGCCGTCCAGGTAGCCGGGAGTGGTGAAACTGCCAAGCTCCTTGCCGAAGACCTGCTGGTGCGTGCTCTCCAGCAGGGACTCGGCTTCGCTGCCGGGTTCCAGCACGTAACCCTCGGAGAAGAATCCGGTCTTGGTGGCGACGGCGTGGATCGACGCCGGTCCGGTGCCCAGCCGGGCGAGGCATTCCTGCAGTTCGGTCCAGGCTTGCTCCGCCGGAATCCCGGGGTAGATGGCCGCCCGCACATCGAATTCACACCATGCGGGCACGCTGGAGGGCCAATCGCCGCCGACGATCTGCCCGAAGTTGAAGTTGATGGGGTGTTCCAGGTCCTCGAAGTAGCGGTGCCGGCCCCGGTCCGCGTTCCACTTCTCCTCGACCTCGCGCAGGGCGGTGATGGCCGTGTAGGCGGCGTCGATGGCGTTGAAGCCGGTGCCCATCTCGCGCGGATGGGTCGGGTTGCCGGTGACCCGTACCTTGAACCAGAGGACCCCGACGTTGGCCCGGACCAGCATGTCCTCTTCGGGCTCGGGGATGATGACCGCGTCCGCCCGGTAACCGCGCATGAGTGCGGACAGGGAACCGTTGCCGGTGCATTCCTCTTCGACGACGGACTGGAAGTGGATGCGGCCGGCAGGGTCAAGACCGGCGGCCTTGACGGCGTCGAACGCGAAGAGGTTGGCGGCCAGGCCGGCCTTCATGTCTCCGGCGCCGCGGCCGTACATCCAGCCGTCGATGATGGGGGCATCCCAGGGGGAGCGCGACCACGCCTCTTCCGGCCCTTCCGGCACCACGTCGACGTGACCGTTCAGGATGAGCGAGCGGCCGGTTTCGGCGGCCGGCCGGTAGGTGCCGACGACGTTGGTTACGTCGTCGTAGGAGACGGTGACCGGGCCGAAGCCCTGGTGCGTCGCGAGCTTGTCGGGGTCAAGCTGCCAGCGGTCCATCTCCAGCCCGCGTGCCGCCATCGCGGTGTGCAGCAGGTCCTGGGCGCTGCCCTCCCGGGTCCGCAGCGACGGGTGCTTCACCAGTTCCTGGGTGAAGGCCAGCTGCGCGTCGAACGCGGCGTCGACGGCATCGAGAATACGTTGGGACTGTTCGTCATTGATCATCCGAATGCTCCTTGATATGGCGCGGGGGAGCCGCCCGGCTGGACGGCTCCCCCGCGAGGTGTTGGAGAGTCTTGCTTCCGACGGCGGTGCCACCGGAGGCCGGAGCCCGCCCCGGGTTGGGGCGGGCATGGGGGTTTAGCTGTCGGCGACGATCTGCTTGTCCTGGACGCGCAGCCGCTCGCCGAGGAATCCGCCAACGGCCGTGAGCAGCGCGATGATGGCAAGGATCATGGCCGCGCCCCAGGACTGGTTGCCGGAGACACCGAGCATTGCGGTGGCGATCATCGGCATGAAGCCGCTGGTGGCGCCGGCGATGTTGTAGCCCAGGGCCACGCCGGAGTAGCGCAGTTTCGCCGGGAACAGTTCGGTCAGCAGCGCGCCGTTGACCGCGTACGCCACGGCGATCAGCATAATGCCCAGCGTGATGGCCAGGGTGATCAGCAGCGGGGACTTCGTGTCGATCATGGCGAACAGCGGGAAGGCCAGGGCGGCGGTGAGGATGCCGCCCCACATGGTGACCTTGCCCGGGCCGATCTTTTCCGCGAGCCGGCCCATCAGAATGGTGACGATGATCTGCGCGACGGCGGCGATCAAGGTGGCGTTGACCATCACGTTGCGGTCCACACCCAAGGTGTTGACGCCGTAGCTGACCACGAAGGTGGTGATCATGTAGAAGCCGCCCACGCCCAGCAGGGCGGCGAGCACGGCAACCACCAGGCGGCCGCCGGCATTGCGGAAGACATCGAAGGCCGGGACCTTGGAGGTCTCTTCCTGGGCCAGGAGATCCTTGAAGATCGGTGATTCTTCCACCTTGAGCCGGATCCACAGGGCGATCAGGAGCATCGGGAAGGCCAGCAGGAAGGGAATGCGCCAGCCCCAGGCGTCAAAGAAGTCGGAGGGGAAGAGCAGCACGAGGGTGAACGCTGTGGAGGCCAGCAGGGTCGCCACCGGCGAGCCGATCTGGACCAAGGCGGCATAACGGCCGCGCTTCTCGGCCGGGGCATGCTCGACCGCCATCGTGACCGCGCCACCCCATTCGCCGCCCACGGCCAGTCCCTGGACGAGCCGCAGGACGGCGAGCAGGATCGGGGCCGCCAGGCCGATGCTGCCGAAGTCAGGCAGCAAACCGATCAGGCCGGTGGCCACGCCGATCATGACGATGGTGGTCAGCAGGGCGGGCCGGCGGCCGTACTTGTCGCCGATGTAGCCGAAGAGCATTGCGCCGATCGGACGGGCGGCGAAGCCGACACCGAAGGTGGCAAACGAAGCCAGCAACGCGGCCGTGGGATCCAGTTCCGTGAAGAACAGGCGGTTGAACACCAAAGCTGCGGCCGTGCCGAAGAGGTAGTAGTCGTACCACTCGAGAGCCGTCCCGACGAAGGCGGCCCGGGCGATCTTGCCTGCGTCCTTGCCGGAGACTTTGGGCGGGGCACCGGGGGTGTTGAGAGATTGCGGCGTCGTCACGTGTTGCCTTTCAAGCTGTGCGGGGCCGGCACCGTTGGAGGAGGCAGCGGCAGCCCGTAATTCCTATGGCCCTGAACGGAGGACATCCCGAGGTAGAGCTGTGAAGTACCTCTCGACTGTAAGGTAGTGCCATTCCCCTGAACAATGACAATACACACCGGCTTGACAACGCTCACTTGTGCTTTTTCACAACTTGTGGCCGTTTTGGTAGTCCGCGAGCGCGACCAGTGCCAGCGCAGCCTGCGCCGGAACCGTCATATCCAGTCCAATGACTTCCTGAAGCGAATGCAACCGGTTGACCACCGTGTTCCGATGGCAGTACAGTTCCTCCGCCGTTTCCTTGATCGACCCCGTGCGGCCGTAGCTCTGCGCCACCTGCAGCAACCGCTGGCGCTCATGCGGCGTGCAGTGGTCCAGTGCCGTGGTGACGGGCAGGGAGAACCCGGGGAGCGCGTTCTCCAGGAGGTCCCGGGCAATGGACATCCAGGTGCCGGCGATCGTGGCCAGCCCCGTCTCGGCCCCGTGCTTGGCGGCCAGCACCAGGGCCGCCGCTGCCGCCTGCGGAATCGCGGCCAGGCCTTCCACGCCGGGCATGTAACCTGCCGGAAACTCGGGCGGATCGTCCTGCCAGGTTCGTCCCGCACGGGTTACGCGGAAAAGATAAAGGGCGCCCGCGCGTTCGTAGGAAAACGTCTGACCGTCGGCAGCGGGCTGCAGCTGCAACTTCGCCACGGTCTCCTTGGTCGCTGCAATCAGTTCGAACACGTCCGAGCTCTCTACTTCCAGGCCGGCAGCGATGTCGGAGACTTCGCCGGTGTTTCGCGTGTCGGTATTGAAGAGCCGCGAAAGGAGCCGCTGCCGGTGCAGCTGCTTGTCGCGGGCCAGCAGGGCTTCCTCCTCCGAAAAAGCCTGCTGGACGCTGCTGACGTATCTCTCCACCGTGTCCAGGACGCGGTCCATGTTGGCAACGAGGACATCGGTGCCATCCCCCCGCGCAACGCGTTCAAGCCCTTTCCACAAAACCCTGAAGTCATTGCGCACGGCGCTGAGAAAGGCCTCCAGCGGAACCCCCTGGCGCGCCCGGCGGGCGGCAACGTCCCTCGGCAGCGACCGAAGATCGGGGGGCAGCTCCAGGCCGGCCATCTGGAACAGGAACATCTCCATCGTGTCGACCGCCGTCCGGCGGACGTCCTCGTCCGGAACCAGTGCTCCGTCATAGGAGATGGTGGCGAAGCGCTCCAGGAAGTCGCGGACCAGTAGATCGCGCTCCTGCCACAAGCGCCGGATAAGGCCGGTCCACTGGGGTTCGGCAGATGGGTCGGGATCGAAGTTCCGCGGCTGGCTGGCGCTGTCGGGGAAGGGTTCTACGCGCGGCTCGCTCATCTACCTATCTTATGCAATCGCCTAATTCTTCTGAAGAATATGGCGTCTTTTGTCGATTGAGCGTGACATTGCTCCAGTGTTGAAATGGAGACGGCCCCCGGCACCTTCCGGTGCGCCATCTACCGCTCCGGGCACGCCGCAGCGAAAGCACGAAGAGGACTCATGCTCGTCGATCTCCTGATCCGCAACGCCCGCATTCTCACCCAGGACCCCGGACAACCGGTGGCTGAAAGCCTGCTGATCCACGACGGGAAGGTGCTGGCCCTCGACGTCGAGCCCCAGTCCATCCCCGGCGCCCGGCGGGTCGTCGACGCCGCCGGTGCGGTCATCGTGCCCGGCTTCAATGACGTGCACGCCCACAGCGTATGGTTCGGGCTCGGCCTGATGGAAGCGAACCTGGGGACCGTCGCGAGCCTCGAAGAGGCCTACGCTGTCATCGCTGACGCCGCATCCACGCTGGCGGAGGACGAATGGGTGGTGGCCTCCGGGTACAGCCCGCTGCTGCACGGCGGCGCCCAGCCTGACCGTGACCGGCTCGATGCTGCCTCCGGCGGCCGCCCGGTATGGATCAAGCACTCCTCAGGCCACGCCTGCAACGTCAACGGCGTCGCACTCGAGGTAATCGCCGAACACGGTGCCGACCTTGCCGCGCCGATTGATGGCGGCGTCGTGGTCACGGATGCCCAGGGCCGGCCCACCGGGCTGCTGGAAGAGAACGCCATGCGGCTGGTGCAGGACATCATGCTGCCCTACCCGCTGGCGACCATCGAACGCGCGCTGGACCTTGCGACCACGCACTATCTGAGCGAGGGCATCACCAGCGTCACCGACGCAGGCATCGCCGGCGGCTGGATCGGGTACTCGCCGCGGGAGTTCGCCGCCTACCAGAGCGCGCGCGACAAGGGGCTGCTGAGCGTCCGGATGCAACCCATGCTGGTGCTGGACGCCTTGCATCAGGTGCCCGGGCACGCGGCAGACCCGGTCTCGCGCGGGCTCGACGCCGGCATCCGCACCGGTTTGGGGGACGATTGGCTCCGGCTGGGACCGGTGAAGATCTTCAGCGACGGATCGCTGCTGGGCAGCACCGCCTACGTCACCGAAGAGTATGTTGGCTGTCCCCATAACCACGGCTACCTGCAAATGGACGCCGAGGTGCTGCGCGCATCGTCGCTTGAGGCGTACCGGGCCGGCTGGTCCATTGCCATGCACGCGATCGGCGACCACGCCATCGACCACGCAATCGACATCATTACCGAAGCCCAGGAAACCTACGGCCGCAAGGCCGTGCCCAACAGGATTGAGCACGGCGGCGTGATCCGGCCGGAGCAGTTGGACCGCATTGCCGCGGCCGGTATTGTCCTGGTCCCTCAGCCGCACTTCATCACCGAGTTCGGCGACGGCATGGCCAAGCTGCTTGGCCCGGAACGGACGGCCACGTCCTACCCGGCCAAGGGCCTGCTGCAGCGCGGCGCCACGCTGCCGGGCAGCTCGGACCGACCGGTGTCCAACGGCCGGCCGCTCGACGTGATGCAGTCGTTCGTGCAGCGGCTGACCCCGTCCGGCGAGGTCTACGGCCCCGACGAGCGGATCACCGCGGCCGAGGCGCTGGCCGCCTACACCGTTGGTTCCGCGGCGGCAACGGGAACCGCGGACACCAAAGGCCGGCTGGTGCCGGGCATGCTGGCCGACCTCGTCTTCCTGGACCAGGATCCCACCGCCGTCGAGCCATCGCGCATCGGCGCCACGCAGGTGCTCGCCACCATGGTGGGCGGCGAGATCCGCTTCGGCGCGGAGAACTTCCCGCCCCAGAAAACCGCGGATGCGGCCATGGCATCGACCGGGGAGGAAACCCGATGAGCACGACCGGCCAGGAATTTCTTGACGACTTCGCCGCCATGTCCGGGTTCGGCGCGACCGACGGCGGCGGCGTGGACCGGCAGGCCGGAACGCCGGCGGACCACGCCACCCGCCGGTGGTTCGGCGAGTGGCTGGCACGGCATGGCTTCACCGAAAAGGTAGACGCCGCCGGAAACCAGTTCGGCACCCTCGAACTTGTTCCCGGTGCTCCCTATGTCTTGCTCGGATCGCACCTGGACTCCCAGCCATTGGCCGGGCGGTACGACGGTGCCTACGGTGTGCTGGCCGGTGCACACGCCGCGGCCCGCGTGGCGGCCGAAGCTGCCGCCGGCGGGATCGACCCGGTCTACAACGTGGCCGTGGTCAACTGGTTCAACGAGGAAGGCAGCCGCTTCGCGCCCAGCATGATGGGCAGCTCCGTCTACACCGGGAAGCTGCCCCTGGAACAGGCGCTCGCCACCACGGATCCGGCCGGGACGACGGTCGCCGCGGCCCTTGCCGCCGGCCACCGCACTGCCGATGACGGCGCCCCCCGGCTGGCCGAGGTGGCCCGGTACGCCGAAATCCACATCGAACAGGGCAGGAGCCTCGAGGAGACCGGCACGCAGGTCGGAATCGTGGACCGTACGTGGGCGGCCAGCAAGTACCGCGTCACGGTCGACGGGGAGCAGTCGCATACCGGCTCCACCCGGATGGAGGACCGCCGGGACGCTCTCTACGGGGCCGCGCTGGTCATCTCCGCCGCCCGTGACCTCGCCGCGGAGTTCGCCCCCGGGCAGCTGCACACCTCGGTCTCCGAGATGTATGTGTTGCCCAACTCGCCGGTGACCATTGCGCGCCAGGCCGTCATGAACCTGGACCTGCGGTCGCCGGACGAGGGCGTCCTGGCCCGCGCCATGGAGTTGCTGGACAAAAGGATCGCCGAGGCGGAGGCGGCCTCCCGCACGACGGTCGCCCTCGAGTTGACCCACCGGTGGGGACTGGTGTCCTA
This sequence comes from Arthrobacter sp. Y3221114, assembly GCF_059092625.1. Classification (NCBI taxonomy): domain Bacteria; kingdom Bacillati; phylum Actinomycetota; class Actinomycetes; order Micrococcales; family Micrococcaceae; genus Arthrobacter; species Arthrobacter sp. Y3221114. The sequence continues at coordinate 178,236 of NZ_JBNHHW010000004.1, read as the reverse complement.
CCAGCCCGCAGGCGTGGCGCTCGGCATCGCCAGCGCCGAGCGGCTCGGGTTCAGCCACACGGACATCATGACCGTGGCCGGGCACGACTCGACCAACATGAAGGATGTCGTGCCGACGGTCATGCTCTTCGTCCCCAGCGTCGAGGGCATCTCGCACAACGAAGCCGAATACACCCGGGACGACGACGCCCTGCGCGGCGTGGAGCTGCTGACCGAAGTCGCGCGGCGGCTGGCTAGCGGGGAGCTCACGACGCAATAGCACTCCGGCGCGATTAGGGGCTGTCCTCCGAAGCATTGCGGCGGAGAACCCAGACGTTGTCCTCGCCGTGGCGCTCGAAGGTGACAGTGCTGACCAGGGCATGGATCAGGTTGAGCCCCCGGCCGGACTCCGACTCTGCGTCGATACTTTGCCTTTGCGGGTCGGTGATGTCCGGACTGGATGGTGCTGCTCCGATTTCGGAAATGCGTGCCTCCAACCGGCGGGACCAGATGGTGATGTCGACGCCGAGCTGGAGCGGCGCATTGGAAGCAGGGACGGCGTGCTGGACCACGTTGGTGGCGGCCTCGATGACGGCTGTCGAGAAGGCCATGCGGTCCATCTCCGGAACGAAGCCGGCCTTGGCCCAGAGGGCCTCGAAATCTTCATGCAATGCATCGACGGTTTCGGCAGTGGCCAACCCCTGGCGGGAGCTTCGGGCCAGGATCTCAGTCATCGGAAAACGCCGCGTCGACGCTCTCGTACGGGGTTAAGACGCGGTGCATGCTGGTCAGCTCAAGCACCATCTTGACCTGTGGTTGCACGTTGGCGATGCGGAGGTCGCCCCCGGCTTGGCGGGCGATCTTCAGGCAGCCGATCAGGGCCCCGAGACCTGAGGAGTCCATGAACTCCGTGCCGGCCATGTTCACCACCACATGGTGGTTCCCTTCGGCCACAACAGCCGCCACGACTTCGCGGAGGCGGGGTGCTGCGACCATGTTCAGCCGGCCGCTCCCGTTGACTTCGGCATAGGCGGGCGTGGTCTCAACGGTGAACTGCATCCAAGTTCCTTTCGTCGGGCTTGAACCCTTTGTACCTGACGGCCTTGACCAGCACGCTCAGAATCAGCAAATCAAAGATAACCCAGGCCACGTTCACCAGCGTGCCCAAGGGTTCATTCAGTCCGGCGGCCAGTCTTGCCGCTCCTGCCACGAGGGCAACCGCCAGCAATGCCATGGTGACCAACTGGGGCATGATCAAGTTCCAGCTGCTTCCCTCGGACTGACGGGCCTTGGGGGTGACGGCAAATCCGAGGGGTCGTCCCAGCCAGACGTTGCGGGCCGCCGTCGTGCATGCCTTGATCCAGGTAGGGAAAAGGGCGAGGCTGTACTGCTGCCCGCGCCAGGTGCTCACGCCCTTGCCGACGACGGCGAACAACAGTTGGTTGACCACCATGAACGGGATGAACCGGATGAAGAAGTCCGTGCTCAGGCTGTTGACGGGGAGGATGCCCAGGGTGAGGTAGATGATCGGCGCGGCGAAGTAGACCACGGCGGCGAACCCGCTGAGGTAGCTCCACATCGTGGAAAAGTACATCAGCCGCTGACCAAGTTTCAGCCCCCGCTGGACCAGCGGGTTCTCGCGCAGCATGACTTGGATGGTGCCCTGGGCCCAGCGCAGCCGCTGGGTGAGCATGGTCTTGAGGTCCTCCGGGGCCAGGCCGTGCGCGAGGACCTCGTGGTGGTAGACGCTTTCCCAGCCCATCGAATGCAACCGCATCGAGGTCGCCATGTCCTCTGTCACGGAGATAGTGGCCAGCGGCATCACCGGCTGTGCTTCGTCGGGGCGTTCGACGGAGACGGCGTCCAGCACAGCCTGCACCGATCCCAGCGCCCCTAGCGGGGACCAGTCCCGCCGTGACATTCGCTCGACCGCCCCGTCCAGTTCATCCGGTTCAGAGGTACCCGACGTGCGCCCGAGGTCCATGGCGGCGATCTCGGCCAAATCCGCTTCCACCGCGGCGAAGTTTTCGGCAACAAGGGTCCGCACCGCGCTGTCGACCTTGTTCCGGAGCTCGTAAGTGATCTCACTCAGGGAGCCGCCGTTGCGGAGTCTGATGCGGGCGGTATCGGTGGCGCCTTCCACGTCGTCGAGCAGCCGGGCGACCAGCGGATCGGCCGCTTCCGGTGACTTGCGGGCCTTCCGGATGGCTCTTCGGGCCCCAGTCAAGGCGCGGTGGACGCCGCGGTCCACTTCGGTCACATAACCGGCCAGGCCCAGCTGCATGAGGGCTTCGCGCCGAAGCAGGGCATTGGAGCCGCAGAAGAATGCTGCGTTCCATCCGTCTTTGCCTTGCTGAAGGGGCCCGTAGAACAGCGGGGCCTGGCTGCCCAGCGGGTCGTCGGCCGGAACGTTGCTGAAGTACTGGGGGGTCTGGACGAGGGCGACCCGGCGCCGGTTGAAATACCCCAGCGTCCTGTCCAGGATGTCGGGCCGGGGGACCTGGTCGGCATCCAGGATGAGGAGGAATTCCCCCTGGGTCATCATCAGCGCGTTATTTAGGTTGCCGGCCTTGGCGTGCCGCGGCTTGTCCGACCAGTCGCCGGTGCGGGTCAGGTACCCCAGCCCGTGACTGGCGGCGAGTTCGCCGAGCTCCGGCCTGGCGCCGTCGTCCAGAATCCAGGTGCTGTGGGGGTAACGGATGTCCCGCGCCGCCAGCGCGGTAGCCATGACCAGGTCCAGCGGCTCGTTGTAGGTGGTGATGAAAACGTCGACGGTGGCGTCCGCAGGTGGCGGCGGCGCTTTGCGCTCTCGGACCCGCCAGACTGTCAGGCCGAAGAGGGCGACGTCGATCAAGCTGAACGTTTCGGCCAGAACCAAGGGGACGGCAATCCACCAGGCAGACCAGTTGAGCGATTCCAGCCAGCGCCACATCAGATAATTGGTGCCCAAGATGACCGTCAGGACGACCAGAACCCGCGTGGCGAAAGCTTTCACTATGGCCCAACTTCGGCGCTGATTGGCGGGCAGCGGCGCAACATCACTGCAGTGACGTCGTCGGCCACGGCGGTGCCCGCCAAGTCCAGCACTGCCTCGCACACATCGTGTGGCGAGTCGTGCACCATCGCAACGTCGGCCACAGCGTTCATGGCCGCATCCACCGAATCGAAGGCGTCCAAGAGCCCGTCGCTGAGAACCAGGAGCGAATCCCCGGGGGCCAACATTAGGGTGCCCGCGGTCCACGTGCTGCCAGGCACAGCACCCACCGGCGGACCGCCCGAGGGCAGGCGACGCAGTCCGCCGTCGTACAGGTGGAGCCCGAGGCCGTGGCCGGCGTCCACGTACTCCACGGTTCCGCTGTCGGAGTCCAGCCGGGCGTGGAAGATGGTCACGAACGAGGATGACTGCCCCAAGTCCCACTCCAGCGCTTGACTGGCCGCTTCGAAAGCCCGATTGAGGTCCGCATGCCGATTGGAGGAACGCAAGACCGCGCGCACTGTGGCCGCGATGAGGGCAGCGCCCATGCCCTTGCCCATCGCGTCGGCAACGGTGACCTGCAAACCGTTTTCCGTGGCGCACCAGTCGAAGAAATCACCGCCCACATTCCGGGTCGGCCGGCAACGGCCATCCATTTCATAGTCAGTGAGGCGGAGCGGCTCACCGGGCAGCAGGCTGCGCTGGACCTCGGCGGCGCGTTCCTGATCGGCGCTGCTTGGAGCCGCGTCGGCAGGCTGGGAGCGCGGACGGCGGAAGAGCGCTGCGATCCTCGCCTGCAGCTCACGAGGGCTGAACGGCTTGCTGATGTAGTCGTCGGCGCCGGTTTCCAACCCCTTGAGCCGGTCGATCTCGTCCACGCGGGCGGTGACCATCAGAATGTAGGCGTCCGAAAACGTGCGGATTCGCCTGCAGACGTCGATGCCGTCGAGATCCGGCAGATTCAGGTCCAAGGTGATGAGGTCGGCCCCGCCGTCTCGGATGAGGTCAAGCCCGTCCTGCCCGGTTTCCGCCTCCGCGACGGTGAAGCCCTGGTCGGCTACAATTTCGATCAACAGCCTGCGAATGTCGGGATTGTCCTCGACTATGACGGCGCGGCGGTTGCTGGGGACTGCAGACATGCTTTCATTAAGGCGTCAATCCTCCCATTTGTCACATCCATCACTGCAGAAACCCGTCCGCGACCACACATTGGAGTTTCGCCGCCGTGGATAAAGTCCTCGACCTGCTGACCCTGCATCGGGTGAAGTTCCACGCCCTCTCACTGCGCGGGCGGGTCGTGATGAGCCAGTTGCCGCTGTCGGCCACGATGCTGTTCCTGTGGATCGGCATCTGGCTTTTTTCTCCGTCGCTTTTGGCGAACCCGCTGTTGGGTCTCAGCATGGTGTGCAACGCCGTGTTGCTGGCGGCCTGTTTCCTCGTTCCGTGGGAGAAGCTGCCCCACCCGTCCTTCCTGATCATTCCGCTGCTGGATTTCATTCCCATCGGCCTGCTGCGCGAAAGCGCCGGGTCGCTCCTGACCGGGGTGGGGCTGCTGGCCGCGTTCCCCGTGATTTGGCTGGCAGCCTCCGGTCAATTCCCGCGGCTGTGCGTGATCGGCGGTGCGCTGGCCGCCCTGGCGATGGTGTGGATTCCAGTGTTCCTCAAGCAGCCTGCCGTCACTTTCGAAGCGTTAATCCACCCGCTGCTCATCCCGTTCATGATGCTGGCCATCGGAATCACGGTGCGCATGATGACGGCGAGCATGATGGAACAGCAGCGGGTGGTCGAGGCCAAGGACGCCGAGCTGCGCAGTCTGCTGGAAGCCAGTGGCAGGCGTGAACGGCTCCTCTCCGCCGTCGTGGGAGCGGTGGATGTGGGGGTCCTCGCGGTCGATGAAGACGGCAATACGATCCTGCGCAACCGCCGGCAGGAAGAGCTGCGCCGCCTGGTGCTGCCGCATGGCGACGAGGACGCGCCGGAGTCCCGGCTCGAGCTCTACACCGACGGCGGCACTACGGTCATCCCAGCCCAGGATCGGCCCATCTCCCGCGCAGTGCGGGGCGAATCGTTCTCCGAGTACCTCGTGTGGATGGGCCGGCCGCCCGGGCAGCGCGTGCTCTCATCGTCCGCCCAAGCAATGGTTGACGACAGCGGCCGGCGAGAAGGAACCGTCCTGGCTTTCAGCGACGTTACCGAGCTGGCAGCAGCGATGGACGCGAAAAACGAATTCCTGTCCAACGTTTCCCACGAGCTGAGGACGCCGCTGACCTCCATCCAGGGGTATGCCGAATTGCTGGCCATGGGGCCGGACTTGCCGCCAAAAATGGTTGCAGGGCTGGAAACCATCATCCGAAATTCGGACCAACTGCTTAAACTGGTCAACGATCTGCTGGGCACAGCGGCAGGCGTGTCGGAGCTGCAGCCGGTGCTGGCGGACCTTGGGGAAATTGCCGGTCAGGCGGTGGCGGCGGCAGAACCCCGGGCTGCGGCCGGCAGAGTCCAGCTGTCCGCCCACTTGCCGCGGAACATGGACGTGGTCTGCGATCCGGCGCGCATCCGGCAGGTGTTGGACAATCTGATCTCGAACGCCATTAAGTATTCCCCGCAGGGCGGCGACGTCACGGTCAGCTGCACCGGAGTCGACGGAGTGGTGCAGTGCAGGGTGGCGGACCGGGGCATGGGCATGGACGCTGAGGAAAGCAACAACGTCTTCACACGTTTTTTCCGCAGCGCCGCGGCGCGCCGCAGTTCCATTCCTGGGCTGGGCCTGGGGCTTGCGCTGTCCAAGGACATCGTGGAACGCCATGGCGGCACGATTACGTGCAAGAGTAAGCGCGGCGTTGGGAGCGTGTTCACTGTTGCGCTGCCCGTCGCCGGACCGCCCCGGGAAAATGAACTCGAAGCCGCTGACGCCAGCGACCAAAGCACCACCGTTGGCGCCCGGCACGAGCCGTGACCCCTTCGGGAGCGTCCGCTGCCCCTTGCGTCGGAGTTCACTCTTGGCAACACTTGTTTCACCGGGGAAACTCCCCGTCGCAGTTGGCCATGCTGCAACAAGGAGGCCGCCATGGGCGCCGCCGCACCGCATACTCCCTCCGATGATCAGGTCCTTGAGGCCGCGGCGGGCATTGTCGGGGCTTTCGCAGCTACCGACACCGACCGCTACTTCGCGGCGTTCGCCCCGGATGCCAGCTTCGTTTTCCACACGGAACCCGCGCGCCTGGACAGTCGCGACAGGTACGAGGTGCTGTGGGCGGGGTGGCTCGCCGAGGGGTGGCGCGTGCTCGCCTGCGGATCCACGAACCAGCACGTGACGGCCTTCCCCGGCGGCGCGGTCTTCGTGCACGATGTGGCAACGACCGTTGCCCTGCCAGACGGCGAGGACTCGTACCTTGAGCGTGAAACGATCGTCTTCCGCTACGGCGACGGCGGTCTAATCGCGGTGCACGAGCACCTCTCACCCATGCCGCCCGCGGAGCAAGTCCAGGCCCCGCCACCTTAATTTCGTTCGTCCGAGGACCATCATGAACCTCTACCAGCGCCTCGATACCCACCTGCAGCAGAATGCGGACGGCTTCGGTCCCATCCGCGGCACGTTGTCGACACCCCGCATCGGAATGATCTGGCTGGCCGCCAACTTCGTGGTCACCACCCTGCTGACCGGCACGCTGTTCATCCCCGGCATCGACTTCGGCGCCGCCATCTGGCTGATCGTCATCGGCACCCTGGCCGGCGCCGTTGTGCTGACGCTGATCGGCAACATCGGTACCCTGACCGGCCTGCCCACCATGGCCATCACCCGCGGCGCCTTCGGCACCCGCGGCAGCCTGTTGCCGGTGGCCGCCAACGTGATCATCCTGATGGGCTGGAGCTGGGTGCAGGCCATGCTTGCCGGAGTCACCGTCAATTACGTGGTGGCGCAGCTGACCGGCTTCTCAAACCCCATCCTGTTCGCCGTGCTGTGCCAAACCCTGGTCGTCTGCCTTGCCATCCTCGGGCACGAGGGAATCGCGAAGGTAGAGCCGTGGCTCGCCGTCGTCATTCTCGCGATCATGGTGTACGTCTTCACCACCGCCTTCACCACGTTCGGCCCGGCAGAGTTCGGCGGCATCGGCGTCGACGCGTCGCTCGGCTACACCAGCTTCGTGGTGCTGGACATCGTGATCGCGACGGCCATTTCCTGGACCGTTCTGTCCGCGGACTTCAACCGCCTGGCCAAGTCCAGCAGCGCGGGCATCCTTGGCTCCGGCATCGGCTACACCGTTTCCACGGTTCTGGCCATGTCGCTGGGCGCCACCGCCATTGGTTACGTGATTCTCTCCGGCGAGCCGGCCGCCGAGTTCGATCCCACTGTCATCGTGGCTGCCTTCGGCACGCCGCTGGCCATTGTGATCTTCATGTCGGTCATGGCCACCAACACGATGGTGGTCTACGGGATGGTCACCACGATCGTGAACGCCCAGTCCCGGTGGAAGCTCCGGTTCCTGCCCACAGCCCTGGTGGTCGGCGTCACCTCGATAGCCGGTTCCACCTGGTTGGCCCTGTTGAACCAGTTCACCGACTTCCTGGTCACGATCAGCGCGTTCTTCGTGCCGGTGTTCGCGATCATGATCGTGGACTACTACATCATCAAGCGCCGGAGCTACAGCCGCGACATCCTGAGCGAAGGGGGCGGAAGGTACTGGTACACGGGCGGGGTGAACTGGGCGGCCATCGCGGTATGGGTGATCGGTGCCGCGGCCTCCTACGTGCTGACCTACCTGTGGCCCAGCCCGGTCGGTGCCACCATCCCTGCCTTCTTGCTCAGTTTCCTGCTGTACCTGGCCCTGTCCATCAAGAGCCGCGAACGCTTCGCCGGCGAACGGGCCGGCCACCTCGCTGAGCAGCCGGGAGCGGTGCCCGGCGCCGAATTGCCCAGCGCCGGGGGAGACTGAGCGGGCCGTGAGGTGCGTGGACCTGACCCATCCCGTCTCCTCGGGGATGCAGGTCTTCCCCGGGGACCCGCAGGTGAAGATCGCGCGTGCGCTGACCATCACGGAGAACGGAGTGGAAGTCTCCGAACTGCAGCTGGGCAGCCACACCGGCACCCACTTCGATGCACCGTGCCACAGCATCGAAGGCGGCCGGACCACCTCCGAGGTGCCGCTCGACGAACTTGTCGGTGAAGCCCTGGTTTTGCAGGTTCCGGGCCTTGCCGCGGGGGAAGAAATCCGCTGGCACCAGCTGGCCAGCCAGGTGCCGGGCAACGTGCCCGCGATCGTCGTCGTGGCTACCGGGTGGGACCGCCACTTCGGCACCGAGGCCTACCTGGACCACCCGGTGCTGTCCCGGGCGGCAGCGGATGAACTCAGCCACCGGGGCATGCGCGTGCTGGCCGTGGACACGCTGAATCCCGATCGCACCCTGCAGCCTGCCGAGACGTTCAGCCTCCCGGTTCATGAGCTGGTGCTGGGATCAGACGGCCTGATCGTGGAAAACATTCGGCACGCCACCACGCTGCCCGCCCGCTGCCGGGTCGGCTTCTTCCCGCTCAAGCTGACCGGAACAGATGGCGCTCCGGTCCGCGCCGTCGCCTGGACGTAGCCTCGAACGACGGCGGAGCCCGCCTCTGGGAGGTGGGCTCCGCCGTCGTTGTGGCTTTACTGTTTCAGTCCTTGGGCGTGGCCTTGGCGGGGTCGACGAAGGGCTTTTGGACGACCTGGCCTTCGCGGACTCCCTGGGGCGTGTGAATGGACAGCGTGGTGCCTTCGCTGCTGAGGTTGATCGGCACCATGGCCAGGCCGATGTTGCGTTCCAGACGCGGGGAGTGACAGGCGCTGGTGACCTCGCCCACGGGGGAGCCGTCGCCGATCGAGACCGGGAAGGGCTCGATCATGGAGCCGTCGTTGTAGCTGCCCAGCGGTTCGCCGCCGATCTCCACGCCGACCATCAGCCGGTCAATGCCCTTTTCCCGGATGCGGCCGAGAGCTTCCTTGCCCACGAAGTCCGCTTCCTGGTCCAGATCCACCATCCAGTTGTAGTCGTAGCCGACTTCCAGCGGGTTGGTCTTCAGGGTGATGTCGCAGCCGTAGGCCAGCATGCCCGCCTCAATCCGGCGCATGTGGCAGGGCCCGATGACCCGCAGGTCGTGCGCCTGGCCCGCTTCCCAAATGGTGTCCCAGAGGCGGCCGGCATTTTCGGTGGCGTTGTAGAGGTAGATCTCGTAGCCGACCTCGCCGGTGTAGCCGGTCCGGCTGACCACCACGTCCATGCCGTTCAGGGTGTGGTGCTGCATGTAGTAGTACGGCATGTCCAGGATCTGCGGGCCGAACAGGTCGGACATCAACCCCTTGGCCTTGGGGCCCTGGATCTGGACGGGGGCCACATCCACTTCCTCCACGGTGACGTCCCAGCCGCCGGCGTGCGCCAGGCCCATGGCCCATAGGTGCACGTCGCTGTCCGCCAGCGAGAGCCAGAACTTGTTTTCCTCGACGCGCAGCAGGATGGGGTCGTTGATGATGCCACCGTCGGCCGCGGTGATGAAGGCGTACTTGCACTGGCCCACCTCGCACTTGGTCAGGTCCCGCGGGGTGAGCATGTTGGTGAAGTCGAAGGCCTGGGGGCCGCTGATCTGCAGCTGCCGCTCCACGCCGACGTCCCACAGGGTGACGTCATTCAGGAGTGACCAGTACTCGCTGACCGGGTCGCCGTAGTGGCGCGGGTGGTACGTGTGGTTGTAGACGCTGTACGCCGCGACGCCGTGCTCCCGCGACTTCCAGAAATAAGGGGACTTGCGCAGCCGGGTGTAAAGCGTGACGGCCGGGTTGGGATTGACGCGGGATGAATCGGTGCCGTTGATCTGGGCGGAGCCAGAATCGAGAATCTCCGACATGTGGGCTTCCTCCTTCGAGGTTCTGGCGCCAGCCGGACCTGAAGTAAGTTGCGCATGGTGCGCAACTTTGCGCCATGTGAGACTGCCATCGTGGCAGTCGTGCCACCGGGGAGTCAAGGGGTAGCCCCGACCGCCTGCCCGCGCCGCAGCGTCCCATCCCCCCGCGCGACCCAGGCCCCGCGAGGGGCTCCACCAGCCGGGATCCACGGGTACATAGGCGGCACGCGTGAGATAATTAAGACAGCCAAGCTCGCGGATTCGGGGCGGGTCCATCCGCATGGTCTCGATCCGGTCCGCGTGCTCACTGATGCCGAATCCCCGGTTTACGGACCGCAGGTTCGGAGGTGGGACGACCGTCTGGCGCGAGGGCCTCTGCTGCCCTCCGTCCACTGATGTCGAGTGTGGCGCTCGTGCGAATCAGAGGACTCTTGAATGCATTTTGCTGAAGGTCAAACCCTTGTTCACCCACACCACGGTCCGGCCATTGTCCAAGGCATCAGGACCCGGGCCTCGCGGCAGGACGCGGAATGCCGCTACGTCATGCTGGAGGTCAAGAACTCGAACCTGACGGTCGGCGTTCCGGTCGAGAAAGCCGAGCAAGTCGGCCTGCGGGCAGTCTTCGACGAGGGACAGCTGGAAGCACTGTTCGACGTGCTGCGCGCCCCCTCCCAGAAGGAGGATCCGCAGTGGTCCCGGCGCTTCAAGGACAACCAGGAACGGCTCCGCACCGGCGACATCTTTGTGATCGCCGGCTTGGTCCGCGACCTCACCCGGCGGCTGCACGCCAACGGCACCATGTCCCACGCCGAGAAGGACATGCTGCAGTACGCCAAGAAGCCGCTCGTCACGGAGATTGCCCTGTCCAAAGGCATTGAGCCGCAGGAAGCCGAAGAGATCCTCGTTGCCGTGGCGACCTGCCCGGTGCCGGCGGCGGAGGAGCTGGCCGCCAGCGCTTGAACGACGACGGCGCGCATGGCGGTGCGCATGACGGCACACGGCGACGGCGCACGACGACGGTGCGACCGGCCGCGGATCATGCGACTCGCGACGGGTCAGGCGCGGGTTACGACGGCGTCAGGCGCGGACCAGCCGGGATGCCGCAGCCAGGTCATGAGTGGCGTGGTCGTACGCGATGGTGAGCGCGCCGCCGTCGTGCTCGAACTCGTGGTTGGCGCCGTCCGGGAGGCCATACGCCCCGTAGTTTTCCTCCCACGAGCCGTTCAGCGCGAACTTGAAGGCATACCGGCCGGCGGGCAGCTCGGCGTCCAGCTTCCACAGGCCGTCGGAGGCATCAAAGAGCATCTGCACCGCCCCGTCGGCCGGCTCCCAATCGCGTTCGGCGCCGAGCAGCACGCCAAAGTCGCCAACTACGGCGACTCCCGCAGGCTGCCCGGTTGGAAGCGTGGGCTCCGCTGCCGGCGGCGACGGTTCCGGCAGCGGGGTTCCCGCGGCGAGGGCCGTGGCCAGGTTTGCCGCGTCGGGAAACGCGGTGACCGCCCGCAGTCCCTCCTCGGTGATGGCCCACCCGCCGCGGCCCTTGGCCATCCAGCCGGCTTTCACCAGCCGGGCGGTCGCCGTCGTCAGGTTTTTAAACCCGCGGGGCACGCCGCCGCTGAGCAACTCCTGTTCGTGCGCGGTTGGCGGCACGCGCCGCAGCGCCTCGCTGATGACCTCCCTGGCGTCCGGCCGGGTGCCGGTCGCGGCTGCGGCCGCCAGAATCTCGAGGACAGGTTTGAGACGCAGATGGGTCTTGAGCATGGCCGTGGCTCCTTCGCGGTCTGCCGGAACTGGTGACGCTCCCAGTCTGCGACCCGTCCACGCCGAGCACCACTATTTGGCGTTGTGTGTCGGCTCCCCTAAGCGTGCAGCTCGCCGTAACCGGAGCCGGCGGCCCGGAGCATTGGCAGGTTAGCCCCCTGACGCTCCGGCTACAACGTGATGACCACCTTGCCCCGCACCTCGCCCGCCTCCAGGCGGCGTAGTGCTTCCGGCATCTGCTCCAGCGGATAGGTGTGGTCGAGCACTGGTTTCAGCTGCCCCGAGTCGATCAGCTCACTCAGCCGTTCGAGATCGGAGGAGGTCTGGCGCGCCATGAACATGACAACACGCTGCCGGTTGAAGAGGGACAGGAACATTCCGCCCAGCGGCCTGAACAGGCCGCCGGTCCACCGGTCGCCGTGTTCGCCGCCGACAATAACCGCCGTGCCGGCAGGGGCGAGGGCCCGGCGCACGCGCGACAGGGACGGGTTCCCGGCTATATCCACGATCACGTCGTACCGGTGTCCTCCTGCCGCAAAGTCTTCGCGGGCGTAGTCGATGACGGTCTCGGCGCCGAGGCTTCGCACTAGCTCCACCTTGGCGGCGCTGCACACGCCGGTTACCGTCGCGCCCAGGGCCGTGGCTATCTGCACGGCGTAGGTGCCGACGCCGCCGGAGGCTCCGGTGATCAGTACCCGGTGCCCAGCCTGGACACGGCCGATGTCCCGCAGCGCCTGCAGTGCTGTCACGCCGGAGACCGGAAGGGCCGCGGCCTGCTCAAAAGTGAGTTCTGCGGGCTTGGGGGCCAGCAACGACTCCGCTGCCAGCGCAAATTCCGCGAAGGAGCCTTTGCCGAAACCGAAGACCTCGTCCCCGATCGAGAATTTCGTGACGGCACTGCCTACGGCCGCTACCGTTCCCGCGACGTCAAGCCCGGGGACCGGATTCTTGGGGGACTTCCACCCGGATACAGCGCGGACCGGATACGGCAGGCCGGTGGCCATGTGCCACGTGCCGCGGTCCAGACCAGCGGCGCGAACCTTGATGAGGACTTGGCTTTCGCCGACCTCCGGTACGGCGATATCGGCCGGGTGCAAGGCGTCGGTAATTCCGTACCGGGTCTGCACTATTGCGCGCATGGTGGGTCGTGCCGGGGCGGGGGAGACGCTGTCACGCAGCGGCTCCGTGTTGGCCGCCGAAGGGGAGGATTCTGCTGGTTCCATGGGACTTCCTTCTCGAGGATGTGGATGACGTGGAGCCCAAGTACTGCCGTACAAAGTACGAAGGTACCGTACAAAGTACGGGAATGCTATAGTCGCGGGAACAATGATCAAAAAACCAGGCAGCGCCCCCGCAGAACGCGTTCCGCTCAGCAGGGAACGGGTGCTCCGCGCCGCAATCGAGATCGCCGACGGCGGCGGGTTGGCCCGCCTCACGATCCGCTCACTTGCCCAGGCGCTGGACGCCAAGCCGATGTCGCTCTACCACCACGTCCGCAACAAGGACGAGATCCTCGACGGCATTGTCGATGCCGTCTTCGAAGAGATAGAACTGCCGGTCGCCGGGAGGGAATGGAAGGCTGAGTTGAGGCGGCGCGCAGCCTCGGCCCGCGCCGTGCTGCGACGCCATCCGTGGGCCATCGCCTTGATGGAATCGCGCACGACGCCCGGACCGGCAAACCTGCGCCACCACGATGCAACCCTGGGCACCCTTCGAGCCGCCGGATTCTCGCTGCCGCTGGCAGCCCACGCCTATGCGCTGCTGGATGCATACGTTTACGGGACGGCTCTTCAGGAGGCGTCCTTGCCTTTCGACGGCCCGGACAGCTTGGCGGAGGTCGCCGGGCCAATGGTGGAGATGTTCACCGCCCAGGACTATCCACACCTGCGCGAGCTGGCCGTGGAGCATGTGCTGCAGCCCGGATACGAATTCAGCGACGAGTTCGATTTCGGCCTCGACCTCATAATCGGCGGCCTTGCAGCGTCCCTGCACGGCTCCGGGCCCGGCGAAGAATCATCAGAGAGGGCCGAAGCGCCCTCGCCCTGAACCATGGGGTTGCGGGGAAAGCCGTAGCGGCTGGCACCGGGGAATCCGGATCCGGGGTCGAAGAGCCGCCGGTGCCCCGCCAATGTTCCGCGGCTGCTGCCGTTTTCCTATACTGGCGGGATGGGAATGCCGGTGCTATTCGGCGTCGTGGCTTCCAGCGCATTGGTGCTGGGCGCGTTCATCGGTGTGAAGTTCGAGCTGCCCAAACGTGTGCTGGCGATCCTTTTATCGTTTGCGGCCGGTGCGCTGATTACGGCGTTGGCATTTGAACTGTTTGAAGACTCCTACGAGCGTGGCGGCATCTGGCGCGCGGTGATCGGCCTGGGCGTTGGGGCAGCGGTGTTCACAGCGCTGAGCGCGCTGCTGGACCGATGGGCGCAGCCCTCGTCCCGTTCCACGCCGGCCGCCGAGTACCAGGGCAGCGCCAAGCTGGATACCAATGCGGCTGCCGCGGAGCATGCACCTACGGCCGAGACCACCCGGGGCACTGCAGGCCTGGCGCTGCTGGCCGCGGTCACGCTCGACGGCGTGCCGGAGAACCTCGCGATGGGTGTGGCTTTGGGCGAGGGTACCGGCGGGTTGGCCCTGCTCGCTGCGATCTTCGTCTCCAACCTGCCCGAGGCGCTGGTGGGAGCCGCTTCCATGCGCAGCCAGGGCAAGTCGGCGCTCGCGGTCATCGGGCTCTGGAGCGCTTGCGGAGTCCTGCTGGTCATCGCCGTCATCATCGGTGCGGGCCCGCTGTCCGCCACCGACCCGGAATCCATCTCGTTGCCGCTGGCCTTCGCGGCCGGGGCGGTGATTGCCTCCTTGGCCGACACCCTTATGCCCGAGGCCTACGAACACGGTGGCCCGGCGGTCGCCATGAGCACGGCCGCAGGGTTCGTTTTGTCCTACGCACTGTCGCTGGCGTGAGCCGGAGGCAGCGGTGGCGGGGCACCCCATCCGGTGGAGTGCCCCGCCGTCGCCCCATCGCGGCCAGCCCCTGTCGTGCGGTCGCCGCAGCTACGCCGCCGCGGCCATGCTGTCCGCTGCGACCCGCAGCCCATCGTCGCCGGAGGCGACGCGGATCCGCCCGCCTTCGGTAACGGCCTCGGCCACCAGCAGGTCCGCGATCCGGTCATCCAGCTCTCGCTGGATCACTCGGCGCAGCGGCCGGGCGCCGTATTCGGGCTCGTAGCCGGCCTCGGCGATCCACGCCACGGCGTCCTCGCCAACCTCCAGCTCGATGCCTTGGGCCGCCAGCCGGGCCTCGGTCTTTCGCAACTGCAGCCGCACGATGGAACGCAGCTGCTCCTGCTCCAGCTTGCGGAACAGCACGATCTCGTCGATCCGGTTCAGGAACTCCGGCCGCATGGTTTCGCGCAGCCGGCCCATCACCCGGGCGCGCAGATCCTGCGCGCTCCCGAAGCCGTTCACGCCGTTGTTGGCGGTGAAGCCCAGCGCTCCGCCCTTGCTGGCCAGGAACTCCGACCCGAGGTTGGAGGTCATGATCACCACGGTGTTGCGGAAGTCCACGGTGCGGCCCTGCCCGTCGGTGAGGCGTCCGTCGTCGAGGACCTGCAGCAGCAGGTTGAACACGTCCGGATGGGCCTTCTCCACCTCGTCCAGCAGCACCACCGAGTACGGGCGCCGGCGGACGCGCTCGGTCAGCTGGCCGGCCTCGCCGTAGCCCACGTAGCCCGGAGGCGCGCCGACCAGCCGCGAGACGGTGTGGCGCTCGCCGTATTCACTCATGTCGAAGCGGACCATGGCGTCCTCGTCGCCGAACAGCGACTCCGCCAGTGCCTTCGCCAGCTCGGTCTTGCCCACGCCGGTGGGACCCAGGAACAAGAAGCTGCCGACGGGCCTGCCCTCGTCCCCCATCCCGGTGCGGTTGCGCCGCACCGACTTGGCGATAGCGGTCACAGCGTCGTCCTGACCGATAACCCGGACGTGCAGGTCCTCCTCCAGCCGGGCCAGCCGCTGCCGGTCGCCCTCCGTCAGCCGGGCGGCCGGAATGCCGGTGGCGCGGGAGATGATCTCGGCGATCTCGGCCTCGCCCACCACATCGGTGGGCGCGACGCCGGGGCGGGCCCCGCCGTCGTGGTCTTCGGCGGTTTCGGAGGCCGGCTGGTGGGCTGAGGCGGCTTCCAGCCTGGCCTGCAGCTCTTCGATCTCGTCGCGCAGCTTCGAGGCGTCCTCGTAGCGTTCCTCGGCGACGGCGGCGTTCTTGGCCGATTCGAGCTCTGCCAGCCGGCCGCGCAAAGCCTCCACGTCGACGCGCGGGCCGCGCCGCAGGCTCAGCCGCGCTCCGGCCTGGTCGATCAGGTCGATCGCCTTGTCCGGCAGGAACCGGTCGGTAATGTAGCGGGAGGACATCTCGACGGCGGCGCGGATCGCTTCGTCGGTGTAGGCCACCTGGTGGTGTTCCTCATAGCGGTCCTTCAGCCCGGACAGGATCTGCACGGCGTCTTCAACCGAGGGCTCGCCGACCATGACCGGCTGGAAGCGGCGCTCCAGGGCGGGGTCCTTCTCCACCTTGCGATACTCGCCCAGCGTGGTGGCGCCGACCAGGTGCAGCTCACCTCGTGCCAGCCGGGGCTTGAGGATGTTGCCGGCGTCCATGCCGCCCTCGCCGCCCCCGCCGGCGCCGACGACCGTGTGCAGTTCGTCGATGAACACGATCAGCTCGCTGTCGGCGGCGCTGATCTCGTCCAGGGTCTTGGTCAGGCGTTCCTCGAAATCGCCGCGGTAGCGGGTGCCGGCCAGCATGCCCGGCAGATCCAGCGATACCACGCGTTTGCCGCGCAGCTGCTCCGGGACGTCGCCGGCCACGATGGCCTGCGCGAGGCCTTCGGCGATGGCGGTCTTGCCCACGCCGGCCTCGCCAATCAATACCGGGTTGTTCTTGGTCCGGCGGGCGAGGATCTCGATGGTCTGGGCGATCTCGTCGGCGCGGCCAATCACCGGGTCCAGCCGGTCCTCCCGGGCCTGGGCGGTCAGGTCGGTGCCGAACTGGTCCAGCATGGGCGTTTCCGCCTGGGGATTGGCGCCCGTTTGCGGCCCGGCGGTTGTGGTGGGGCCGACGGCCTGCGCCGCAGCTTCCTCCGCCGCCTGCTGCAGCGCCATCGGGGTCACGCCAGCGCCGGCCAGGAGCTGGCCGGCGGGGGTTTCCTGGTTCAGGACGAAAGCCCCGAACAGGTGCTCGGGGTCGATGTACGTGGAGCCGAACGCGCGGGCCACCTGGTGCGCGTCCAGCAGGGCACGCTGCGCGGACGGCGTCAGCGACGGCGTTTCACGGGTCGGGGCGGTCTTTTCCGGCAAACCCTGCTCGGCGGAGCGCGCGATGGCCTGCGGGTCGGCGCCGGCCAGCTTGATCTGGCTGGCGGCCGGCTCCTGGCGGGCCATGACGTGCAAAATGTGCAGGGCGTCCACCTCGATGTGGCCGAGGCCCGCTGCAAACCGGGCTGACTGTGCCAGCACTTCGTGGGTGCGGCGGCTGAGCAGGCGGGTGAGGTCAACGGTGCGGGACTGGGCCGCCCGCTGGCCCTGCAGGTAGCGGGCCAGGAACTCGTCGAATGAACCGTTGCCGGAAGCTGGTCCGAAGAACAGTGGCATGGATAATCCTCCTGTGAACGTGAGTGCCTTCGACTCATGTTAACGCCTTCGAGTGATGATTATTCCAGAAGTTCCGCAAACTTGAGCGAAGGCGACTCACCTGCGCGGGGCTGGTGGCCCCGTCCACCTCGTGCGACGTTCCCGGTGAGCGATGCAACGGGCGGGCGGTTCGGGCAGCGGGGGATGGGCCCGGCGGAGGGCCGGTGCTAGTGTTGTCTTCGAAGCTTTGTTCGAAGACGGGGGTCCGGGATGTTCGGTTTGGAGCAGCCGTGGAATGCGTCGGCCGGCCCCGAAACGGGCACCGGAACGCCCGAGGACGCGCGCGGTTTCCCGTCGCCGGCGCGGGACTACTTCCACGGCGGCATCGATCTGAACCGGCACTTGATCCGCGACCGGACCAGCACCTTTGTGATGCGGGTGGCCGGGAACTCGATGGCGGCCGCCGGGATCTGCGACGGCGATGAGCTGATCGTGGACCGCTCGCTGACCCCGCGCGACGGTTCGGTGGTGATCGCGGTGCTGGACGGGGAATTGGTGGTGCGGCGCCTGCATCTCACCACGGACGGCGTGCGGTTGCAGGCGGACGACGGCGGTGTCCCCACCGAGGTGGGCGAACTCGCGGAGCTGAGCATCTGGGGCGTCGCCACCCGTTGCCTGCACCATGTCTAGCGGCCCCGCATTGGGGTCCGGCGCCGCGGCCCCCGGCCAACCGCCTGCGTCCGGCGTAACCTCCGGCCAGCCGCCCGGATCCCGGCCCGGCGAACGGATCGCGCTGGTGGACGTCAACAATTTCTACGTCTCCTGCGAGCGGGTCTTCGATCCATCCCTCGAGGGGCGCCCCGTCGTCGTGCTCTCCAACAATGACGGCTGCGTGGTGGCGCGCTCCGAGGAAGCCAAGCAGTTGGGGCTGAAGACCGGGACGCCGTGGTTCCAGGTGGCGCCGCGGGCCAAGGCTTGGGGGCTGGTCGCGCGCTCCAGCAACTACGAGCTGTACGGGGACCTGAGCGCCCGGGTGATGGAAGTGCTAGGCCGGTTCGGGGCGTGGCAGGAGGTCTATTCGATCGACGAGTCTTTCCTGGGCCTGCCCGGCGATGAGGACCAGTTGGTGGAAACTGCCGGCCGGATCCGGGCCTCCGTGATCCGGCAGGTGGGCGTGCCGGTCAGCGTTGGCGTGGCCCAGACCAAGACGTTGGCGAAGTTCGCCAACCACGTTGCCAAGCGGAATCCCCAGATGGCCGGGGTGTGCTCGCTGGGCTCGATGCCCGCTTCCGACATCGCATGGATCCAGTCGCGGGTGCCGGTCACCGGGCTGTGGGGCGTGGGCGGGCGGACCGGGAAACGGCTGAACGCCCTCGGGATCGAGTCGATCGCGGACCTGAGGGCCGCGGACCCGCAGGCGATCCGCAAGAAGTTCTCCGTGGTGCTGCAGCGAACCGTGCTGGAACTGAACGGGACGCCCTGCATCCCGCACACGGAGGAGCGGGCCGACAAGCAGCAGATCATGTTCTCGCGAAGTTTCTCCACGCCGGTGACCACGCTCGAGGAGATGGACCAAGTGATGGCGGTTTACGCCCAGCGCGGGGCGGCCCGGATGGCAGCCGAGGGACTGCGTGCCTCGGTGCTGACGGTGACGGCGGGGACCAGCAGGTTCGCCGGTGGCGAGGCGGCGTTTCCCGCGGCCAGCGTCCACTTGTCGACGCCTACGCAGGACCCAATCCAGCTGACCAAGGCTGCCGTGGCTGCGATGCGCGGTTGCCTGGTGCCCGGCGCCCACTATGTCCGGGCCGGGGTGCTGTTGTCGGGGCTGGAGCCTGCCGCCGGGCAGCAGACCTTCGACCCCTTCGTCAGCGATTTGGAACAGCGGAACATCGGCGACCTGTTGGGCGCCGTGCGTTCCAAGTTCGGCGAAGCCGCGATCGGTCTCGGTCAGGGCGGGCTGGCCGCCCCGGCGGCGTGGTCAATGAAACGTGAGTTCTCCTCGCCGCGCTACACCACCGAGTGGAGCGACCTGCCCGTGGTCAAGGCGGATTGATCCACGAACGAAACGGGGCATGGCAGCGGCCGGAATCTCGGCGGCCGCTGCCATGCCCGCGGTTGATCAGTCGCTCGGGCTGGTGTCGGTCGTAAGCCCGCGGTCGTCCGGGGTTTCCCGGTCTTTCTCTTCGGCCGGTCCGGGCGCGATGTTCATGCCCTCCTTGCCCTCGGGCTCGGGGGCGGAATCAACCGTCTCCTCTTGAGTGTCCGGCGCCGACGGATCTGCCCCGGTTCCCGACTGGTCCCGCGGACCCTTGACCTGGCCGTTGTCGTTCTCGGTCATGCCAGTCCTTCCTTCTGCCGTTGCTGCAAGCCAAGCCCGGAGAGGGACTCGCTTGCCCAAGTCCCGAGCAGGTCACACGCCAGGCGGGCGCAGGTCGTCGTCCCTGTTACTGGTGGCGGGTCCCCCTGGCATGGCGCCTCCCTCGCCCGTCCAGCTCTGCCCGAGTTCGTCGCTGTGCGCCGGATCGGAGACGGTGTCGCCGAGGGTGGTCGTCGGGCCGGTGGTGGCAGTGGTGCCGCCGCCGTCCTTCCCCGAACCGTGGTTGCCGGGCAGCTTGGCGGATGCCGCAGACCCGGCCTTCTTGGCCGCTTCGGTGACACGGTCAGCGACACCCGGGGCCTTCTCCTTGACCATGCCGGTGGCTTCGTGGACTTTTTCCTGAACCGCCGGATTCTGCCAGAACTCCTGGGCCTTGGCCTTCAGCGAATCGTAGGCGGACCTTCCGGATTTCGAGCCGAGGACGAATCCGAGGGCGATGCCGGTGCCGAATGTGAGTTTCCCTTTCACAGCGTGCTCCTGTCAGTAGACGGTTGGTGGGCGGTGCTAGGTAGACCGTTGGTGGGCGTTGCCAGGTCAGCCGGGGAAAGGCGCGTTGGGTGCGTCCTCTCCGTACGCTTTCTTGACCAAGTCGTCGGCGACCTTCTCGTCGCCGTGGACCGGGATGTGGGCCTCGTCGGCTTCCTTGTCGTCGCCGTCGTCGAGGCCACCTGCGCCGGCGGGCTGGCTCGGATCTTCTTCATTCAGGTCGTCCGGGTGTTCCGGGCGCGGATTCTCATTCGGATTCATCAGGTTCTCCTTCTCGAGCGGGTCGTCCTGTGGGATCAGACCGGGCATTGCGCTCATCGCGCGGCATGCCCATGGGGCCACACTACGCGCCGGTCCTCGGCTTCGCACGGGTCCAGCGGCTGCGCGGGCGCATCGCGGGGGATTCCGTAACCCCTCCGGCCTTGGCCATTCCCGCCAGGACTTCACGGATCGCCGACAACGAATCCACCTGCGGCACCCAGCCGAGTTCGTCCCTGGCCCGGCTGGTGTCCATGACCGGAGCGTAGCGGGCCATGTCCACCCAGCCGGGGTCGCTGGCCAGCAGCCGGACGGACCACGCGGCGCCGACCAACTGTCGCACCAGCGGCACGGGAACGGGCAGCCAGCGCCGGGCGCCGAACAGGGAGGCGACGAGGCCGGGCGTTACCACCGGCTCGGCCGCAACGTTGAAGGCGCCCCTCGCGCCCTGGTCCAGCACCCGCCAATAGGCGTCCGCCACGTCATTGGCATGCAATGCCTGGAAGATGCACTCCTCGGGAAACGGGAACAGCGGCAGCCGCAGCCGATTGATGAAGAACTTGGGGATCCACCGGCCCACAAAGTAGCGGCCGATCTGGCTGCCTGCCTCGGCTTGGAATATCAGGCCGGGCCGCAGCCGTGCCACCTTGATTTCCGGGTGGTCGTCGGCGAACCGGTCCAACAGCGCTTCCTGCTGGCCCTTGAACCGGCTGTAGTGCGAGCTGGCGATGCCTCTGGCCGGCCAATCCTCGCGGACACGGGAGTGCTTCGGACCCGGGCTGTACGCGCCGAGCGACGATGCGCAGACCACTTGCCCGACGCCGGCGCTGGTGGCAGCGGCAAGCACGTTCGAGGTGCCGTCCACGTTCACCCGGCGCAACTGCCATTCATCGTGGTTCGGCTGCAGAAGCCACGCGAGATGGACGACGGCGTCGCATCCCTTGAAAGCCTGGGTGAGCCTTTCCCGGGCATCACGGGAGGCGATGTCCACTGACACCCACGTGACGCCGTCGTACGGTTCCGTCGTGGCATCGGGCACGCGCCGCGCAATGCCGACGATTTCCACGTCGTCAGCACGTTCGCCCCGCGCCTTCTGCAGCCGGCGCAGCACTGCTGTACCGACGTTTCCGCTGGCTCCGACCACCGCGACTCGCATGCACAGACGCTACCGCGGATGCCACGGCTTGGCGAGGGCCGGTGCGGTGGTGGCCGCCCGGGAATCCGTGCGGGATTCGGAAGTTGCCTCAAACATCGCCGCAGGTCAACGGCCGCCTGATGCTGCAGTTGCGGGGTGAAGGCTACCGCTCCACTTTTACGCGTTCGTTGGGCACGCAGTGCGTCATGGTCAGCCCGGAGACGTCCCGCGGCCCGTTCTTGCCGAGGTTGGCCATCCACTGCTGCTCCGCTTCGGAGAGGTTCTGGCTGGCCAGCGGCCCAAGGTCCTTCACCTCGTCCAGCGAGATGCCGATGCCGCCGCCCACGCCCGCGCCGAGCTCGTCCGCGATCATGTAGAGGTGCCAGAGCATGCGTTCCTGAACGGGTCTGTCGCACTGGGACAAGGCGTTGGTCAGGTTGGTGATCAGGTCCTCGCGCTCCCAGCCCTCTTGCAGGTAGAACCGCTGGCCGGCCTGCAGATAGTCGTTGGTCCGCTCGATCCGTTCCCGGGTCAGCCGGCCGCTGATCTCCGGCCCGATGGCGTGGTGGTAGCCGGAATCCTTCTCCGCCTCCTGCAGTCCGCCGGTGATGGTGGGCTCGTAGTTCACATGCGGGTTCTGGCCCGGCACGGTGTCCACAAAGTGGGTCAACTGGCCGTCCCGCTGGTTGGTGGCCACCGGCACCTTCGGGCTGTTGACCGGCAGCTGCAGGTAGTTCGGGCCTACCCGGTGCCGCTGGGTGTCGCTGTAGGAGAACGTGCGGCCCACCAGCATCTTGTCGTCGGAGAAGTCCAGGCCGTCCACCAGCACGCCGGTGCCGAACGCAATCTGCTCGCTCTCGGCGAAGAAGTTCTGGGCGGTGCGGTCCAGCACCATCCGGCCGACCGGCTGGGGAGGGAACTGTTCCTCGGGCCAGACCTTGGTGTCGTCCAACGGGTCGAAGTCGAGTTCGGGATGCTCGTCGTCGGACATCATCTGCACCACGAGCTCCCACTCGGGGTAATTACCGGCTTCGATGGCGTCGTACAGGTCCTTGGTGTGTGAGCCGAGGGTCTGCGCCTGCACGTTCGCGGCGTCCTCGGCGGTCAGCGACTTCACGCCCTGCTTGGGCATCCAGTGGTACTTCACCAGCACCGTCTCGCCGGCAGCGTTGACCCACTTGTAGGTGTTCACGCCGAAGCCCTGCATGTGCCGGTAGTCCGCAGGGATGCCGCGGGGGCTGAAGACCAACATGACCATGTGCATGGATTCGGGGGACTGGCTGAAGAAGTCCATTGCCCGGTTCGGCACCGACGCCTCGAAGTTCACCGGGTCCGGCTTCTGGGAGTGGATGAAGTCGGGGAACTTGAGCGCGTCGCGGATGAAGAACACGCCCAGGTTGTTGCCCACCATGTCCCAGTTGCCGTCCTCGGTATAGAACTTCACGGCAAACCCGCGCGGGTCTCGGGCTACCTCCGAGGAATCACGGCCGCCGGCCACGGTGGAAAAGCGGATGGCGAGGTCGGTGCGCTTGCCCGCTTCCTGGAACAGCTTGGCGCGGGTGAACTTGGAGATCGGCTCGTCCCCCCACTTGCCGTAGGCCTCGAAGTAGCCGAAGGCGGTGATGCCGCGCGCATGCACCACGCGTTCGGGCACGCGCTCGCGGTCGAAGTGGCTCATCTTCTCCAGGAACTGGTAGTTTTCCAGAGTCGCCGGGCCGCGGGCGCCGACGGTTCGCGTGTTCTGGTTGTCGTAGACCTTGTGGCCCTGGCGGTTGGTCAGGGGCTGGTCCGGGGACTGGGCCGCATCGGTCATGACTGATCACTCCTGTGGAAAAGGGGATGGCCGCTTGCCGTGATTCCAGCTTCCTCCTCGGCAGGGGCGAGGGCAAGAGTCCGACGGCGGTGCGCCACCGCAGGGCGAATTCTGCGTCGGGTGGCAAGGGTGGCAGGGGTTCGAAGGCGGCCCACTGGACTTCGCTGGGAATGGCTGGGATTCGCGCCCCCGGCGTTCCTCGCTCCCACGTATAGGCGGCGGCTCCTGGCGTTTTGCCTAGTCAGCGCGCTTTACCGGTCGCCAAAGATGGGCAGATAGTCCGATACCTGGGAGCGAAGCCCCCGGACCCGAGGTCCACGCCGGCCCCCGTAACCCGGCCCCGCAGCCCGGACCCCGCTGCCCGGACCCCGCTGCCCGGACCCCGCTGCCCGGACCCCGCTGCCCGGCCGCCGGCCGCGGACCTTACCGGTGGGCGAAGCTGAGCCCGAGGCGTTTCTCGCTCAAGTACAGGCTCAGGCCGATGCCAAGGGCCGCGAACGTGCAGGTCATCCACCAGGTGGACTGCCAGCCGCCGGTGACCGTGGCCAGCCAGGCGACGATGGCCGGGCCGGTGAAGTTGCCGACGTTGAAGATCTGCTGCATCAATCCCATGGCGGCCGGGGGCGACCCGTCCGCCGGCGCCAGGTCCACGGCCATGCGGGTGAGGGTGGACGGGATCACCGCGCCCACCATGGAAAACAGCGCCACACAGGCGAACTGGATGGCCATGCCGCCCGGCGCCACGGTCCAGTCGATGCCGAAGGTGAGCACCGTCGTCGTGCCCATCAGGATGAAGGTGGGGATGATCAGCAGACGCGGAGGGACGCCGCGCTGCAGCAGGGGAGCGGTACCGATGGCCCCCAACGCGTTGAGGCCGCCCACCACCGCGGACAGGATGCCCGGCCAGATGCCGGTGACCCCGTTCTGCTCGTAGATGGTGGGCAGGAAGCCGACGACGGCCATCCACTGGACGGTGTAGCAGGCGAACACCACGCCGGCGATCCACGGCTTGCCGGACCGGACGGTGCGGCCGATGCGACGGGTGGCCGCAGGCAGGCCGGACCGGCCGCGCGCCGGGTCCTGCGGCACGAACTTCAGCACCAGCGGGATCGGTATGAGCGTCAGGGCGGCCATGATCCACCACCACGTGTGCCAGCTTGTGGCCTGCAGGATGAGCGCGCTGGCCACCAGGCCGGCGAAGGTCGCGAAGCCCTGGTACGCGCTCCAGAAGCCGACCGCCAGGTTGACCCGGACGCCGGGAGTGTTCGCCCGGATCAGCCCGGGCGCCACCACCGTGGTCAGCAGGAAGCCCGCGCCTTCGAGGGCCCGGCAGGCCATCAGCAGGGCGGCCGAGTCGGCGAAGCCCCCGATGACCGATCCGATGATGAGCAGCCAGAGGCCGGCGAGCAGGCAGCGGCGCGCGCCGATCATCTCCGCGAGCAGGGATACCGCCAGGCCGCCGACCATGCCGGCCACCTGCACCACTCCCAGCAGCACTCCGGCCTGCACCAGGGACATGCCGAGCTCGTCCTGGATGACGGGAATGGCGGAAGGCAGCTTCCAGATGTGCATCGCGGCTGTAACGCCGGCGAGAACGACGACGATCCATGCCGCGTCGGCCCGCGGCCGGACGGCGCTGGTGGTGGCCACGCTGCTCCTTCCCCGCGGGAGTTGATTAGTTGCCTGTACAGACTATCCGCGGCGCGTGACGGGGTGACGCGCGGCACGTAAGACGGGCTTCGGCGTCGTAATAGTTGACTACGATGTGGGCGGAGCCGGGCAGGAGCGGCGGACAAAACCGAGGGGCGGCAGCGCCGCGCCGCGGTGGATAGACTGGCCAAGGCGGCAAACCCGCCGGGAACTACGGGAGGGCAACATGTTCGAACCTGGGGCGCCGATCGACGAGGTCGAGCGCGACGTCGAGGCGATCATCATGGAATTGGTGCACGAGCTGGGCGAGCGTGCCGACGCCGATCCGGAGCCGCTGGGCGCCGAGGAGCGCGCCTACATCGCGGCGTTTTCCGACGCCCAGGCCAACAACGACCGCAACCAGACGGCGTTGCTGTCCACGGCGATACGGCAACCGAACCTGGCCGAATCGCTGGTCTACCTGAACCAGCGGCTGGATCGGCAGGATCTTGACCCGCGCGAGCCCGTTGGCATCATCGGGATCATCGTCAGGCTGGCGATGGACGGGCTGTGGGTCTCCGACATGCTGGACAGCACGCGGTTCAGGCCCGAAGACCGACGCCGGATCACCGACGTCCTCACCGGCATGACGTACCTGACGGACGCGCGGCTCAAGGAACTGCTGGCCGAGCTGGCGCCGCAGGGCCGGGCGTCGCAGAAGGACTGACTGCGCCGACTGCGCCGACGGGCCCGCCCGCAGCTTAACCGCTGCAGGCGGGCCCGTCGTCGTGAGGGGTCCAGGCGTCCGTGTCGTGGCCGCGCCGCCTTCTACGGCGTGACCCCTTATTCGGCGTTGCCCTTTAGCCGGCGTGTCCCGCGAACGTTGTCAGCACGATCTTGCCGGAGGCATGGCCTTCCTGGCTGTAGCGCATCGCGTCCGCGGCCTGGTCCATCGAAAACGTGCGAGCAATGTCCACGGTGAGCTTGCCGGCGTCGGCCAGTTCGCTCAGCCGCGCGAGCTCGGTACCGTCGGGACGTACCCAGATATAGTGGCCGCCGCGTTTTGCCGCGGTCGGATCGGCGATCGACGCGTGCCGTCCGCCGTTGCGCAGCACGGCCAATGTGTCCTCCAGGACGCCTCCCACGAAGTCCGCGACGGCGTCCGCGCCCTGCGGGGCGAGCCCGCGCACGCGGTGCACCAGCCCGTCCCCGTATTCCACTGGCTCGGCCCCCAGGTCCCGGAGCCGTTGGTGGTGTTGCTTCGAGGCGGTGGCGATGACCCGGAGGCCGCGCTCGACGGCGAGCTGGATGGCAATTCGACCGACCCCGCCGGAACCGTTGTGGATCAGGAGCGTCTCGCCGGTTGCGGGGGCCAAGGCGTTCAGGGTCCGTTGCGCCACCATGCCTGCAAGCGGCAGGCCGGCTGCTTGCTCCCAGCTCAGCGATTCCGGCTTGCGCGCCACCATGGATACCGGCAGCGCCACGAGCTCCGCGTACGTGCCGCCGCTTACGGTGTCCCGGCGGCCGTAGGCATAGACCTCGTCGCCGGGCGTGAATTCGGGGGTATCCGGTCCTACTTCCTCGACGACCCCGGCCACGTCCCAGCCGGGGATCACCGGGAAGTGGACGTCCAGCATCGAGTCCAGTCCGCCGGACATCACCTTCCAGTCCACCGGGTTCACGCTGGCTGCCTTGACCCGGATGAGCACCGAACCCGGTGCCACCTTCGGCCGCGAAACCTCCGACTGCTCCAGCACCTCCGGCCCGCCGTAACGGGAGTAGGTCATGGCCTGCATGGTCTTAACCAACGAATGCCGCCTTCCTGTTTCGCTCCACCCTAGTGGTGGGCTGCGGTCTTGCCGATGCAACAAGGGCGCACGGAACGGGGCATGAGCTCCCGCAGGCGGCCACCATCCAGGCGTGTCGGCATGCCATGCCGCGGCCCAGGGGGCCGGAGACGTAACGAACCTCACAGGCAGGCAGGAAATTCCGGCGTGGAGAGGCGGTGTTCAACCCTGTAGACCCATCCCTCAACTAAGGAGTCACATGAGCGTCGAAACCGTTGACGTCAGCCTGGAGAACGAGCTGTCCGTGGACCGCGAGGCCGCGAACCAGCTGTTCCTGGAAGCCCGCACCGCGAACACCTTCTCCACCGAGCCGGTCTCGGACGAGCAGCTCGCGGCCATCTATGAGCTGGCCAAGATGGGCCCGACCATGATGAACAACCAGCCGCTGCGCATCACCTGGGTCCGCTCCGCCGAGGCCCGCGAAAAGCTGGGCGCCCGCATGGCGGAAGGCAACCGCGCCAAGACGCTGACGGCTCCGATGGTCGCAGTGCTCAGCTACGACGCCGACTGGCACGAGCACTTTGAGACGTTCTTCCCGCACGCTCCCGAGCGCAAGGCAATGTTCGACGACAACGCCGAAATGCGTGCAGAGGTCGCCAAGAACAACGCGTGGCTGCAGGCCGGCTACTTCATCATGGCCATCCGCGCCGTGGGCCTGCACGCCGGCCCGATGGGCGCGTTCGACGCCGCTGGCATCGACGAGGACTTCAACGCCGGTACCTCCCACCGCACCTTCATGGTGGTCAACGTCGGCACCCCGGGCGAGAACCCCTGGTTCCCGCGGCTGCCCCGCCTGGACGCGGAGATCGCCGTCCAGACGGTCTGACTCCGTCAACCGCTGACGACGGCGGTGCCCACCCACCGGAGGCTTGCGGGCTTCCCGGGGAGGGCGCCGCCGTCGGCTTTTAAGAAGGCCACCTGGCCCGGAAACGGGGCGCTCGCCGGGGCGCGCAGGTCAGGACAGCGCGGCGCCGCCCTGCCAGAGTGCGTCGAACGGGGCGTTGGAGGAAACCCGGGCCTTGATGCCCTCGGTGACGAAGTCCTTCGCCGTTTTGGCCGCCTGCAGCGGGGTGGCGCCCTTGGCCAGTTCGGCCGTCACCGCGGCGGCCAGGGAGCAGCCGGCGCCGGAGACGGCCACTTCGCCGACCTTCGGCGCGGACAGCACTTCGAGCGTCTCGCCGTCGTAGAAGACGTCCACCGCGTCCGGGCCGGCCAGGCGCACCCCGCCCTTGGCCAGCACCGCGGCGCCAGAGGCCTCGTGGATGATTTTGGCGGCCCGTTTCAGGTCCTCGACGTCGGTGATCGTGATCCCGGAGAGGGACTCGGCTTCGAAGTGGTTCGGGGTGACGAAGGTGGCCAGCGGCAGCACCTGCGCCTTTAGTGCCTGGTCCGTGTCGAGCGCGTGGCCGGGTTCCTGCCCCTTGCAGATGAGTACCGGGTCCAGCACGATGTTGTCCCATTCCTGGTTCTGCAGTGCCGCCGCGACGGTGTCGATGGTCGCGGGCGAGCCGAGCATGCCCAGCTTTACCGTTTTCAGCGACCCTTCATAACAGGTTTGGATGGCCTCCAACTGATCGGCGATGACGCCGGCGTCCACCGGGACGAAGCGGTGGTTCCAGTTGTCCTTGGGATTGAAGGACACGATGCAGGTCAGGGCGGTGATGCCGTAGGTACCTAAAGCCTGGAAGGTCTTCAGGTCCGCCTGAGCTCCCGCGCCTCCGGTGGCTTCGGAGCCGGCGATGGTCAGCGTGATGGCGGGCCGCTTGGTTTCGGTAGTGGAAACAGACATGCGCCCATTTTCCACTGACACGCCCTCAGGCTCCTAATAACGACGGCGGCGCTCACCGCCGGGGTGAACCAGCGGGGCGCTGACGGGGAGCAGGGGGACGCCCTTGGGTTCGCGCCGGCTCAGCGGATGTCCACCATCCGCCACACGCTGAACCGGCCGATCGCCGCGGCCAACCCGATCAGTGCCGCCAGTTCCAGCGTTCCTAGCGGGTCGCCGCTGGAGAGCGAGACCAGGATCAGGAACGAAGCCGCCGTCATGACCGCGAAGAACGCCAGCACGTGCAGCCATTGGTTGGCCACCGGCCGGAGCAACATGCCCAGCACGAAGGCGATGGGCGCGCCGATGACCAGGCCGACGCCGCCGGCGTACAACCCGACGACCAGCGCCAGGAGTGCCGCCGAGGCGAATTGGTGCCAACTCAGCGGACCACCGGCCAGGGTGAGCAGCAGGGCGCCCAGCGCGAACACGGAGACGGCCACGAGGAATCCGACCACGAAGGCCGCGAACCCGAACGTCACCCGGTGGCGCGGGTTGTTGTCCTCGAAGTCGTCGGGTTCGGGGTCCTCGCTCATACAGCCAGAATAGGACGGCGGCGGCCGTGGAGCAGCCGGGCGGCGCAGGCGCGGGAGAATGCGCCAGGGGAACAGGCTCGTGCAGAAAAGCCCCGCGCGCATGGGAGAATGGTTGGCGGTCCGGGTGGCAGACGGACCACTAGTGCTAATACAGCGGACGTTTCACCAAGTCACCGGGAGGTGCGAAACGTTGCGCGAACCACTACTACGAGGGTGAACACCACCATGACTGAACTGCAATCCCGCGCGCCTGCCCGTTTTGCCTCGATCGGCAGCCCCTACTTCGGCATCATGCTTGCCGTCATGGCCGTGGTCCTGATCCTGTCCAACATCGGCGCTTCCAAGGGCGTTGCGCTGGGTCCCATCGTCACCGACGGCGGATTTTTCCTGTTCCCGCTGGCGTACATTCTGGGCGACGTGATCAGCGAGGTCTACGGCTTCAAGGTGGCGCGGAAAGCCATCCTCACCACCTTCGCGCTATCGGTCTTCGCCTCGCTGTGCTACTGGGTGATCATCGCGCTGCCCGGCTTTGACGACGAGTTCGGGCAGATGAAACAAGAGGCTCTGGAAGGTGCGCTCGGCCCGGTGCCGCTGATCGTGCTGGCCAGCCTTTTGGGCTTCCTCGTGGGCCAGACGCTGAACTCCTGGGTGCTGGTGCGCATGAAGGAGCGCTGGGGTGAACGCCGGCTGTGGGCGCGCCTGATGGGTTCGACCGGTGTCGGCGAATTCGCGGACACGCTGATTTTTTGTTCCATCGCCGCCTCGGTGATCGGCATCGGCGATGTTCCCACGTTCGTTAACTACGTGGCCGTCGGCTTCATCTACAAGACAGCGGTGGAATTCCTCTTCGTTCCCGTCACTTCCGCCGTCATCGGACGGGTGAAGAAACGCGAACCGTCCTACACGGGTGCGCCGTCTTCTTCCGCAGGCTGATCCTCGGCGGCGAGCGCCGGGACGCGTTCACTGAGCTCCGTCGGAGACAAGTTCGCTGCTCCGCCGATCTCCTCCGGGGCAGCCCCGGCCTTGAGCGCTTCGTCGATGGCAGAGTCCAGAACCGTCTCAGCCTGATCCATTTCGCCCTGCAGCGTTTCTACCGCGGCCGAGGCGGTCCAGACCTGTTTCAAGTGCTCATCCATTGCTCTACTTCCTATCTTGCCGAGGGACGAATCCCGCCCGCAGGGCATGTCAGCATCGGTGATGCGGAGTCCGGGGCCCCGGAAGGCCCAGCTTACAATGTAAGGCCTTGGGAATCGAGTCCCGCCGCCGATTTTCCGGCGTCTCCTGCCCAAAACTTTTCATACTTCGGCCAACGGCGGCAAAACCGCGGGTTACCGCGGAAAATCAGGTACTTCCGGTACCGAATTATCCGGCCCGCCCAGGGGCTCGGGCCGGCGGCCGGGAGGACACAGTGAAGCCCGGCGCGTAGGCTGGGGCGCGAATGCAGGAGGGAGCGGTCAATGGTCGAACCCGAACAATCTTCGGCGGCTGATGCGGGCCACGGCGGCCACGACAGGCAGCGACTGGATCGACAGCGGATCCTGGAGGCTGGCGCAGCGTTCATTGAGCAGCACGGGGTCCGTCAACTGAGTATGCGGCGCCTCGGTGCGGAGCTGGATGTCGAGGCCATGTCGCTCTACCGCTACGTCCCGTCGCGGGAGCACCTGCTCGACGGCATCGTGGAGATAGTGGTCGACGAGCTGTACAGGGACCCGGAAGTGTATGTGGAACCCCGCCACGGGTGGCAGGACTACCTGCTGCGGCTTGCCCACGGGCTGCGCCGGCTTGCCGTTCAGCATCCGCAGGTGTTCCCGCTGATTGCCACGCGCCCGACCGAGGCCCCCTGGGTGCAGCCGCCCCTGCGCAGCCTGAAGTGGGTGGAATCGTTCCTCAAGGCCATGACCGGCGCGGGGTTCAGCAACGAACAGGCCGTGGAGGCCTACCGGGCCTTCAGCAGTTTCCTCATTGGCCACTTGCTGCTGGAGGTGGCTGCGCTCGGTGCCGACATAGGGCCGGTCGAGGAGGGTACGCCACCGCCGCCCGGACAAACCGACCTGACCGACTATCCGCTGCTGCAGAAACTGCAGGGCCTGCTGTCCCAGGACCGCGCCAAGCAGGAATTCGAAGCTTCGCTGGATTGGCTCCTTGAGCGCCTGGACAGTCAGCTGACCTGATCGCGGACACGGCCCGCACCTTGCCGCTGCCGCGCTTCCGGCGTCGTGCTTCATTCCCTCCGCGGTGAAGCAATTTAGCTGCGCCACTTTGCAGATTGATAATAAGCATGCTTTGCTTACATCGTAAGCATGATTACCGTTCAGGCCGGCACCGCCGGGTCTGTGGTTCCCAGCCAGGGAGCCGGTCGCGTCACGACCGCACCTTCGGTTGGAGACGCTAAGTGAGGAGAGGCATGCAGGTAATACGCAACAACTACGACGCATCACGCTTCGACGCCTATGTGGACGGGGAAGTGGCGGCGTCGCTGCAGTACAAGATCCAAGACGGCGAGATGTGGCTCCTCCAGATTGACGAAGACCGCTGGCACCGCGGACTGGGCCTCGCCGGCGACTTGGTGCGCCGGGCACTCGTTGAAGCGCACCGCCGCCGGCTCCGGGTGCTGCCGTTCTGCCAGGAAGCCAGGCAGCAAGTGTTCAACCACCCCGTATTCCTCCGGCTGGTACCGCAGGAACAGCGGAGCCGGTTCCACAAGTCATGGGCCCTGGAGGGCAAGGCCGACCGTCGTCGGCGCCGGGCCTCCACCGGCGCACTCCGAAGTTCCACGGCGCCGAAGGCTGCGGCCCGATGAGTGGCAAACTCAAGGTCACGGTCCGGGTCGACTTGGAGTGTTCAGCCGCGCACATCGAGGTGCGCGGGCGCGTCGACGAGCGGAACGTTTTGGCCGTCTACTCATTGGCCAAGCGGGCGAACTCGCTGGCCGCGGGACTCCAGATAACCATTGACCTGCAAAACGCCTCCGTGGACGGGGCAGTCCTGGCATGCCTGCAAGAGTGCGCGGAGGCCGGAGCACTGCCCGCCCATGCCGATCCCGGGCAGGCCGACTGCCGGCTGAGGATCCTGGCTCCGAGTACGGAGCTGGCCGACGTGGCGTTGGCTGCCTGACACAGGCGCGCGCCCAGACGCGGAAGGCCGCCGTCGTTCTCACGGAAACGACGGCGGCCTTCCGCGTGCCGGGACCTGTCCCAGCCCCGGGCCTGCCGGGGCCCTGTCCCGGGCACGTCCGGGCAGATCAGGCGTAGTAGCGGCCCAGCACCTCGGCCTTGAAATCAAAGAAGGAACCGCTGTCGATTGCCAGCCGGGCATCGTCGACCAGCTTCACGGTGAAGCGCTCGTTGTGGATGGAAATCAGCGTGTGGCTGACCATCTCGTTGGCCTTGTACAGGTGGTGGATGTAGGCGCGCGTGTAGTTCGCGCACGTGTAGCAGTCGCAGCCGTCCACCAAGGGAGTGAAGTCCAACTTGAACCGCCGGTTGGACAGGTTCTTGCGCCCGTCGGGCGTGTAGAACGCGGAGTTGCGCGCCACCCGGGTGGGGGAGACACAGTCGAAGGTGTCAGCACCGTTTTCTATCGCGGTGAAGATGTCGTCGGGTTCGGAAATGCCCAGCAGATGCCGGGGCTTGTCCTCGGGCAGCTCCTCGGTGCACCAGCGCACGATCGTGCCCAGGTTTTCCTTCTCCAGCGCGCCGCCGATGCCGAAGCCGTCGAAGTTCATTGCTCCGAGGTCGCGGCAGGCCTTGCGCCGCAGGTCTTCGTACTGGGCGCCCTGAATCACCCCGAAGAGCGCCTGGTACGGCCGGTGGGAGCGTTCCTCGGTGAGCCGCTCGTGCTCGGTGACGCACCGCTCGGCCCACCGCCGCGTGCGTTCCAGCGACTCCTCCTGGTAGCCGCGCGAGTTCATCAGCGTGGTCAGCTCGTCGAAGGCGAACATGATGTCGGCCCCCAGCTGGTGCTGCACCTGCATGGAGATTTCCGGCGTGAAGCGGTGCTTGTCGCCGTTGAGATGCGACTTGAACCAGACGCCGTCGTCGTCCACGTGGGCCAGGCGTTCCTTGCCCGGCGCCACCCGGTCATCGGAGCCGCTGCCGGCCGCGGCCGCGTCCATGCTGATGACCTTCTTGAACCCGGAGCCCAGGCTCATCACCTGGAAGCCGCCGGAATCGGTGAAGGTGGGTCCGTCCCAGTTCATGAACCTGCCCAGCCCGCCGGCGGCATCGAGCACCGCCGCCCCGGGCTGCAGGTACAGGTGGTACGCGTTGGCCAGCAGCGCCTGGGCGCCGAGCTCCTTCATCGACTCGGGGAGCACGGCCTTGACCGTGGCTTTGGTGCCGACGGCGATGAAGGCCGGGGTCTGGATCTCCCCGTGCGGGGTGGTGATGGTTCCGGTGCGGCCCTGGAATTCGCCCCCGTTGTCCTCCACTTGGGCGGGTGAGGGGCTGGAGGTGTCGGACAGGCGGCTGCCGACGCGGAAGGAAAAATCAGACTGGGGCACCCCACCATTTTGCCTTACCGGGCGGCGGCCGGACTCCGGGGCCCAGCGTGCGGGGGCCGGGGTGCTGGGTGCGGGGGCGGCGGCATGGCTGCTCCGAGCCTCCGCCGCCGTCCGCGCCGGGATCCTCGGCCGTGTGGCCGGGCCAACACCGGCAAGTCGGGTCTCCCACAGGATGACGGTTGCTTCGGGCAAGCGTCCTAGGCTTGAGAAGAGGCCTTGCTGCAACGTAGATACAGTGGGCAACCGAAGGGGCGGACAGAATGCTGAAGCAGCACGTGCGCGAGTTCTTCCGGGTGGGCCCGGCACGCCAGGACCATATCGTGGCCACGCGATGCGGTCTAAGCGTGGGCCTGCCGCTGCTTGCCCTGCTGGCGTTCGGCCGGTTTGACCTGATGGTTTTCGCCGCCTTCGGCGCCTTCACAGGGATCTACGGCCGCGGCGAAGCACACGGCTCCAGGCTGCGGCATCAAAGCCAGTTCGGCGTCCTGATCCTGTTGGTCATGTTCCTCGGCGCGCTCACTGCCCGGGCCGACCCCGGGCCGTGGGGGATCGTGTTCGGCACGACCGCGGTGGCTGGGCTGTGGTCCCTGGCTGTCAACTACTTCCGGCTGCGGCCGGCTGGGGTCATCTTCTTCACCTTCGGTTATGCCGCCATCGGCTCGATTCCGCTGACGGCGCCGTTGTGGCAGGCCATGCTGACCGGACTGGTGAGCGTGGTGCTTGCCATGCTGATCGGGATCAGCAGCCGGTTGGTGCCGTCCTGGCGGACGTCCATGGCGCCGCCGCCGAAACAGGAGCTGACGGCCGAACACTGGCGGGAATTCGGGGTGGAGGCCGCCGCGAATGCCGTGGCGGTGTTGGCGGCCGGGACCCTCGCCACCATCGTGGGGCTGGGGCACAACTACTGGGCGATGGTGGCCGCGGTGGCCCCGATCGCCGGCCCCAGCCTGGCCCAGCGGGTGAACAAGGGCGTGCACCGCATCCTGGGCACCTTTGCGGGCGTGGCGGTGGCCGGGGTGCTGCTGGCCCCGCATCCGGCGCCGTGGGTCCTGGTGCTGATGGTGGTGGTGCTGCAGTTCGGGGCCGAGATGTTCGTGCTGCGCCACTATGCCCTCGCGCTGATCTTCATCACGCCGTTGGCGCTGATCATGACCGAGCTCGCTGCCCCCACGGATCCGCAGGAGCTGATGGTGGACCGGGCCTTGCAGACCGCGATCGGTGCGCTGGTCGGGCTGAGCCTGGTGTACCTGATGCACCAGCGCACCGTGCGCATGAAGAACCGGCGGCGGTTCCAGCGCAAGCACCGCGGCGAGGGATGAGCGGTTCGCCCGGCCGCCGTCCGGCCGGGGGCAGGTGGTTTATTCGACGACCGGCCCCGCGGTGTTGCCGGGTACCAGCGGGTCGGCGCCGGGCAGCGCGGCGCTGCGCCAGCTCTCCCAGGCATCCCGGATTTCAGCGAGCCGCCGGGCACCCAAGCCATAGCAGCTGATCAGCACCTGGCAGCCTCCCTCCGGCCGGCCCTCCGGATGCGGCGGCGTCGTCGCAACAATCAGGAGGCCGCCGCCATGGTCGGCGTAGGAATCCACGGTCAGTCCGAGCTGGCGTTCCGACCGGAACCACACCTTGCCGGACAAAGCCTCGCCGGTGGCCAGCGTCGTGGAGTACGGCTCGTCCGGCTCCGGCAGGTTGTCGAGTCCCAGGCTGGCGAGCAGGCCGTCGGGCGGCAGTGAGTCCGCGCCGAGGTAGGTGGTCTGGCGGGAGTCGTTGGGGTGCCGCTCCAGCGCGAACCGCAGCTGCTGCAGGAAGGTCAGCCAGCCTTCGGTGACGTCCTCCCACCATTCGTCGGACTTCTCGCCGGACTCCCGGCCACGCTCGAGGGTGAGCCGCACGCCGTCGCCCACCGGGTCCAGGATAAAGGCATCGCCGTTGCTCAGGGTGAGCCGTTTGTGGTCTTCGGATTCGGTGGCACCGGTGAAGTAGATCTCGCGGATCTCCTCGTCCAGGCCTTTCATGTCCCAGCCGTGCCATTGCGCGATGGACTTGGGCTCGCGCAGCATGACCCAGACTTGGCGGGCGTCCGCATTGATGTGGACGCTCAGGGGATCGGTCGCCGGTTCAACACCGCTATCCGTCATGCGGCCGACTTTACCCGCGGGCCGCAGGGGTGGCCAGAGTGTGGCCCTGCGTACCTAGGAGTTCCGCTGCTGGGCGTCCAGCGCGCGGATCGCCACCAGTTCGTTGCTGATCCGCCGGTCCAATTCGACCGGTTCCAGGGTCTCGGATCCGCCGTGCGCGCGCAGGTACAACAACGAGCTCAGTCGGAGTTCGCGCCACTCCCGCTCCAGGTCGCGGTCGGCGGCGGCCATGGCGCGGTGGATCTCCTTGTCATAGAGGTTCGGCTCGTTCAGCTGGCGCTGGCGGACCTCCGCGTTGACCTTCGCGCGGAAGGGGTCCTCGTCGGAGTCGTCCGGGGTGCGCAGCGCCTCGGCCAACCGCAGGGCTTCCTGCTGGTCATCCTCGTCGCCGGACTCCCGCAGCATGTGGGCGGCCATGGCCAGCGTCGACTCGATCCATTTCCACCGGCCGAAGTTCCCGTCGAACGGCTGGTCGATGATCAGCCGGCAGACCGTGAGCGCGCGTTCCCGGTCGTCCAGCTCCACGAACAAGATATGGGCCAGGTCCCGCACATCCTGCAGGTGGCTGCCGGCCTTGGTGTTGAGGCCACGGCTCAAGCGGGCGGCCAGCCTTTGGACCCGGGCGTTGCGTGCGTGTGCGCGCGCGACCTCGACCACCACCGCCTCGGGAGTACCGTCCTCGGCCGGAATCAGTTCCAGTTCAGCCAGTGCCAGCGCGCCGGGCAACGGGGCGGGCCTGCGGGAGGAAGCGACGCGGATGCGCGAACCGTGGGCGATGCGCACCTTGCTGCCGTCTTCCAGCGTGGCCACCACCAGCGCCGGCGTGCCGAAATCGTCGGGTACGACGGCGGTGCTTGCCACCGGCGCCGAGTGCTCGCCGGAACGGGTCAGAAAGCGGGAGCCGGCGGCTACTGCCTCGGCCTTGACATGGTGGATGTATGTCTCGGCCTGCTGTTCCGTCATGGGTAAATCCTTAGTCACGCTCGCGATCGTCTGAACAGTATATGAATCCGTTATCTTTCCGGGGGGAGGCTAGGCCCGGTGTCCAGTATGCCGACGTGATGAAACGATGGATTGTGAGCGGAGTCTCACGCGCTTCCCATCGCGGGAATAGGAATGCTGCGCACTGGCGTTGGTTTCGGCATCGGGTACCGCGGGCCCAAAAAAATCGGTATCCGGCTCGGGATCGAGGACCGAAGATGACCGCGATCGCCGATAGCGTCCAAGATATCGAAAAGTTCCTTCCGGAACCGTCCCTCGTCAGTTCTTCCGACGAAGAACCTCACGCACAGCAGCCCTACATCTTGTGAAAGCTGAATACAGCCATGAGCATTATTCTTGCCCCGGAGGCCCACCCAGGCGAAGTGCCGACGCACGCCCCCGTTCATCCCGAGCAGTTCCGCAGCAGGAGCCGTCTGACCGTTCTGCTGCGGGCCGCGGGCACGGTCCTGACGGATCTTGCCAACCGCCGCAGCCAGCGGCCGGTCCCGCTGAAGCGGCTGCGCTACCAGGACCAGCACCGGGAGCAGTCCCGGGACCTGGCCGCCCAGATGTACGCCTGGATGCTGCCGAAGTAGCGGGGGCGGTCAACCCGTCACCGTCGACGGTCAACCCGTCCCCGCCGAGGCAGGACCGGCGGTCAGCGGCACCAGCCCGCGTGCGCCAGCGCCTGGCGCAGCAGGTTGCCGCGGCCGCCGATGAATTCGGACTGGACCGCCTGGCTCAGCGCATCTTCCGGCGTCATCCAGCTCAGTTCCAGGGCATCCTGGCGCGGGTTGCATTCTCCGGTGACCGGGATGACGTAGGCCAGGGCCACGGCATGCTGCCGGTCATCGGTCAGCCCGGTTTCGGACGGCGACGGGAAGTACTCCGCCACCGTAAACGGCACCGGGCTGGCCGGCAGCTGCGGTAAGGCCAGCGGCCCCAGGTCCTTCTCCAGGTGGCGCACCAGGGCGGCACGGACCGTCTCGCGGTACATCACCCGTCCGGAGACGAACGTGCGCACCATCTCGCCTTCGTCCGACGCCTGCAGCAGCAGGCCGATCTCCGTTACGTACCCCAGCGAGTCCAGCCGTACCGGCACTGCCTCTACATAGAGCATCGGCAGGCGCTGCCGCGCCTCGTGCAGATCCTCGTGGGACAGCCAGCCGGGATACGGGTCGGGAGTGCGTACGCTCATGTACTTGTTCTACCGCACCGCTGCGACGCCAGTCACGCCGGCCGCCCTCCCCGGCGCGTCCATTCCACTGTGGGGCAACCGCGGCCGGACCCGCCCGAACCGCGGAACCGCCGGTCCCATCACGACCGATGCGTCGGCGGCAGCGGGCGGTTTCAGGCCGAGTCGTTTCGCGGGGCGCTGAACCGCAGGCAGCCTCCGCCGGCAGGATTCGCGCCGTCCGGATGCTCCACCAGAAGGATGTGCCGGCCAGCCTCGTCCGCCAAGGAGCAGCCGTAACCGGCCGCGGTGAGGCGTTCCCGCAAGGCGGGCAGGTCGTCGTCGTACTCAAAAGCCAGCCCCAGCTGCTCCGCCCCGCCGTGCTGCACCGCGACCAGCCCACCGTTCTTCGCCGCGAAGTCCGCCCGGTCGCCGGCATCGCCGCCGAAGCGGGGACGCGCGCCGATCCCGCGGAGGGTCGCCGCGGCACCCCGCTCGTCCGGCGTCACCCAGACGGGCATGACGGACAGCGCCGGATCCGGCGGGTTTTGCCCGGCAAGGTGCCCGGACGACGGCGCGGCGGCCTTCGCCAGGAAGCTGAGGCCCGAGGGTGCGGTGACCCGCGCGGCCCGGCCGTGGGCGCCCTCCTCGATCTCCGCCCGCGTGCCGTCGGCCACGGTGCGGCGGACAAACTCGTCGAGATCACGGACCTCGAAGCCCAGTTCCACGCGGCCGTCGGCGGCGTCGCCGGCGTCGGCCGGGCGCAGGTCCAGCCGCCCCGACCCCGCGTCGAACTCCGGTCGGGCGCCGCCGTGTTCGGCCACGCAGGCCAGCCCTGCCGCTGTCAGCAAGTCCCGCCACGGACCGATGCGGGAGGTGGTCAAGACGGGGCGGACGCGCAGCATCTGGGTTCTCCTTTGGGTCGGCACGCGGCGATACCAAAAAACTACTGGACGACGCGGCGCTGCCGTGCTGCCATAAGGGCATGCCTGCTGAGCTTCAGGAGTTGCTGGTGCCAGACGCCGCCGCGTGGCGGGCCTGGCTGGAGGAAAACCACGCCTCGTCGGCGGGCGTGTGGCTGATCCTGAGCAAGAAGGGCGGCACGGTGACCGCCCTCGATTATGCTGCGGCGCTGGACGAGGCGCTGTGTTTTGGCTGGATCGACGGGCAGGCCCGACGGCGAGACGCGGAAAGCTCCTTCCAACGCTTCACCCCGCGGACGAAGCGCAGCATCTGGTCACTGCGGAACGTCGGGTACATCGAGCGGCTGGAGCAGGCCGGCAAGATGCACGAGGCCGGCCGGGCGGCGGTGGCCGCGGCGCAGGCCGACGGCCGCTGGGAGAAGGCCTACGCCGGTCCGGCCACGGCCGAGGTGCCCGAGGACCTGGCCGCGGCGATCGCCGCCGTCCCGGAAGCGCAGGCGATGTTCGAGGTGCTCACGTCGCAAAACCGCTTTGCGCTGATCCACCGGCTGGCCCAGCTGAAGACCGATGCCGGCCGGCAGCGCAAGATCGCCGGCTTCGTGGAGATGCTGGCCCGGCATGAAGCACCGTATCCGCAGCAGAAGAAACCGTCCTGACGGCCGGCCGAACGCGTGGGCCGGCCGCCCGTCATTCGGCCAGCGTGGCGGCAGCCTCCAAGGTCATCCAGACTTGCAGTTGGGTGGACAGTTCGACGCCGGCGCCGGGCCCGGGAGCCGCGGCGGCAGGAACCGCGGGGTCGGGGGAGAAGACCAGCACCTCCCAGTTGCGGTGGTTTTCGATGGCCCGCCCGTCCCAAAAGCCTTGCGCGGTGTCCAAGACCATTCGCGCGGCCAGTTCGCGCGCCGGGTCCGGCAAGCGCTCGGACCGGGCGGCCAGGGCCAGGTAACGGGCCAGGATCCCGGTGAACAGGCCGCCGTCGCCGGCGCCGTGCGTGCGCAGGACGAGTTGGCCGCCGGAGCCGGCGGCCTTCCCTGAGGACGCGGCGGGCGGGCCCGCGGTGGCCTGGCCTGCGGCGGCCTGGCCTGCGGTGGCCGAGCCTGCGGCGGCCGGGCTGTCGGCGTCCTGGTCTGCGGTGGCCTGGCCTGCATCCGGTAGTGTCGAAGGCCCTTGGACCAGACCGGCCGCGATCCCGTGCACCAGTTCGGCGGCCCGCCCCAGATCGGTGTCCCGGCCCGTTTCCAGCAGTGCCCCGAGCACCGGCCCTTGGTTGTAGGTGTAGATGTCGTCCACCAAGACCGGCTGCCCGCCCGAGACCCGGACGCCGTCGAGGTATAACCGCTGCCCGGGCGCATACAGGGTGACGTCCAGCCAGTCCAGGAGCCGGGCGGCCTCCTCCCGGTCGCCCGCGCGGGCCAGATAGAGGGCCGCCGGTGCCGTGGCGGGTGTGTTTTTGAAGTCCTTGGCGGTGTTCCAGAACAGGCCGCCGCCCAGGTCCGCGGTATGGGCCGATTCCAGCTCGGGCAGCAGGCGGCGCGCGGCGGCCCTGTTCCGGAAGCGCGGTTTGTGCGCTGCGGCGGCCAGCGTGTCCAGCCGTTGCGCGGCCAAGGCCAGCCAGGCCATGTCGTCGTAGTAGGAGTTGGGGAAGCGGAAACCGTTGCGCCATCGGATCGTGCGCAGCAGTCGCGCCGCGAGGCGGCCGGCGCTCGGCCCGTTGCCGCCGTCGTAATGCTGGTCCCGGTGCAGTTCCCGCCACCCGGCATCCACCAGGCAGTCCAGGAAGTGGGCCTGCCACCAGTAGTGCCATGGCCCGGACTGGCCGGGGGAGGGCCGGCGGACCGCGCCAAGCACGGTGAACGGAAGGCCCAGCAAGCGCTGGCCGAAATGACGGACGACGGCGATGGCGGCCTCGTCCGCGCGTCCTGCCGCCAACGCGGAGTTGGGCGGGCGGAAGGCTCCGCCGCCGGGCAGGGTGGGCATGTGGACCAGCCTAGCGGCGGATCGGGGGTGGCGCAGGCCGGGAATCTGGCCGACGGGCCCGCCGGTGACTGAGTTGTGCGCCGGGCCACACTAGGCTGAGGTGTGCAGTGCCGCCGGGAGGCCGGCGGTCGGGACGAGCGTTGAGGACCCTGAGGAGGATTCAGTGGAGGTTGCCGGAACCGTAGCGTTGATCACGGGCGGAGCATCGGGGCTGGGGGCCGCGACGGCCCGCCGGCTGCATGCTGCCGGAGCGTCGGTGGTGCTGATGGACCTGCCCGGCTCGAAGGGGAAAGAGTTCGCCGCGGGGCTCGGAGACCGGGCCGTGTTTGCCCCCGCGGACGTGACCAGTGAGGACCAGGTGCAGGCGGCGGTAAACCAGGCCGCGGCGCTGGGACCGCTGAGGATCGTGGTGAACTGCGCCGGCGTCGCCACGCCGGGCAAGGTGCTGGGCCGCGACGGGGTGCTGCCGCTGGAAGCGTTCACCAAGGTGGTACAGATCAACCTGGTCGGCACCTTCAACGTGATCCGGCTGGCCGCCGCTGCCATGGCCGCCACCGAACCGGTGGAAACCGAACTGGGCGGGCCCGAGCGCGGCGTCATCATCAACACCGCCTCCGTGGCGGCCTTCGACGGCCAGATCGGCCAGCCCGCCTACGCCGCCTCCAAGGGCGGAGTGGCGGCCATGACGCTTCCGCTCGCGCGGGAACTGGCGCGCTCGCTGATCCGGGTGGTCACCATCGCGCCGGGCATTTTCGAGACGCCGATGATGGCCGGGCTGCCGCAACAGGCGCAGGACTCGCTGGGCCAGCAGGTGCCGCACCCGTCCCGGCTGGGGCGGCCGGCCGAGTACGCGGAGCTGGCAGCGCACATCGTGGCCAACTCGATGCTCAACGGCGAAACCATCCGGCTGGACGGCGCGATCCGGATGGCGCCCAAGTAACCGAACGGTCCGGTAGGCGGGCGAACACCGCCCCCCCCAGTAACATCCGGTCCCGTTAGGCGGGGCGGTCCCGCAGGCGGCGAGGCAACCGACGGGTCCCGGGCGGCGCCGAGGTAACCGGCGCCTCCCGGACGCTCTCGGCGAAAGGCGAGGCGCCGCCGTCGTACGCTTGAGGTGGACCGTGCCGAAGCTTGGAGTCCCCGGGAACGGCACGCCCGCCGCAGCCGCCCGCAGGACGCGAAAGGACGCACCCATGCCGCACTCCGCCCGCGACCGGGACCTCGACGCGAGCCTGCGCGCCGACGTGCGCCGGGTGAGCACGCTGCTGGGGGCATCGCTGGCGCGCCAGCATGGGCCGGAGCTGCTGGACCTGGTGGAGCAGGTGCGGCTGCTGACCAAGGAGTCCAAGGAAGCGGCCCGCGGCGAGGGCGAGGCCACCGGGCCGTGGACGGCCCGCGAGGTGATCGACCAGGTCCGCGAACTGCTCGCGGGGCTGGACGTGGGCGAGGCCACCGACCTGGTGCGGGCTTTTGCCTTCTATTTCCACCTGGCCAACGCCGCCGAACAGGTGCACCGGGTGCGCCAATTGCGTGCCCGGCCGGAGGAAGACGGGCAGTTGCTGCGCACCGTGGCGCAGATTGCCGAGGAAGCGGGGCCCGAGGCGCTGCAGCTCGCCGTCAACCAGCTGGACGTCCGCCCCGTCTTCACCGCGCATCCCACCGAGGCGTCGCGGCGGACCGTGCTGGACAAGCTGCGCGCCATCTCCGACCTGCTGTCCACCACGACGGCGGAGGGCAGCACCGCGCGGCGGCGGCAGGACCGGCGGTTGGCCGAGATCATCGACCAGATGTGGCAGACGGACGAGCTGCGGCACGTGCGGCCCAGCCCGGTGGATGAGGCGCGCAACGCCGTCTACTACCTGGGCAACATCCTCAACAACACCATGCCGGAGCTGATGGGGGACCTGGCCGAACTGCTGTCCGAACATGGCGTGACGCTGCCCGCCGACGGGGCGCCGCTGCGTTTCGGGTCCTGGATCGGCGGCGACCGGGACGGCAATCCGCTGGTCACCGTGGACGTGACGCATGAGGTCTTCCAGCTGCAGAACCAGCACGCGGTGCGGATCAACATCGGCTTTGTGGACGGCCTGATCGCGGTGCTGTCCAACTCGACGACGATCGTGGCCGCCAGCGACGAGCTGCTGGACTCCGTGGCCAGGGACCTGGAGAACCTGCCGGGCCTGGACACCCGGGTGCGCGAGCTGAACGCGAACGAGCCCTACCGGCTGAAACTGACCTGCATCAAGGCGAAGCTGCTCAACACCAGTGCCCGGATCCAGCGCCGGCTCCCGCACGAGCCCGGGCGGGACTACAGCTCGACGGCGGAGGTGCTGGCCGACCTGGCGCCGATCGAGCAGTCCCTGCGCGCCCACACCGCGTCGCTGGTGGCGGACGGTTCGCTGGCCGCGGTGCGCCGGGCGGTCTCGACCATCGGACTTCACCTGGCCACCCTGGACTTCCGGGACAACGCGGGAAAGCACCACAAGGCGGTCGCGGCGCTGCTGGCTGCCCGCGATGCGGCGCGGATGCCGGCGGGTGCGACGGCGGCCTTGGGGGCCGCGGCGGGGAACGCGGCGTCCTTGGGGGCCGCGCGTGGTGGCGCGGTGGTGCACTTGGGGCCGGCGGCCGGGGGTGCTGCGCCGGCGGGTGTGGCGACAGCCGAGGGCGGCACTGACGCTGCGGCAGACACTGCTGCTTCGGCGCCGGAAGGCTACCTCGACTTGGCGCGCGGTCCGCGGCAACAACTGCTTTCCTCGCTGCTGCTCTCGCCGGGACCGCTGGCACCGCCGTCGTCGTTGAAAAAGAAGCGCGCGCGCACGCTGGAGGTATTCGGCGCGATCGCCGAGGCCCTGCGCCAGTACGGCCCGGATGCGGTGGAGACCTATATTGTGTCCCGGGCACGCGGCGCCGACGACGTGCTGGCCGCCGCCCTGTTGGCGCGCGAGGCGGGACTGCTGGCGCTGGATGGGCCCGAGCCGAAGGCGCTGATCGGGTTCGCGCCGCTGCTGGAAAGCGTGGAAGCCCTGCGCAGCGGAGGGCGGATCCTGGACGACCTGCTCTCGGACCCGCAGTACCGCCGGATTGTGCGGCTGCGCGGCGACCTGCAGGAGGTCATGTTCGGCTATTCGGACTCGAACATGGAAGCGGGCGTGGCGACCAGCCAGTGGGAAATCCACAAAGCCCAGCTGGTGTTGCGCGACGTGGCCGCCCGGCACGGGGTGCGGCTGCGCTTCTTCCATGGCCGCGGCGGGTCGGTCGGTCGCGGCGGCGGGCCCACCTACGA
The DNA here is from genome assembly GCF_059092625.1 of Arthrobacter sp. Y3221114. NCBI lineage: Bacteria > Bacillati > Actinomycetota > Actinomycetes > Micrococcales > Micrococcaceae > Arthrobacter > Arthrobacter sp. Y3221114. Next base: position 134,152 of record NZ_JBNHHW010000004.1, on the reverse strand, counting down.
CGCGATCCTCGCCCAACCCAACGGTGCGCTGGCCGGCGAGATCAAGTTCACCGAGCAGGGCGAAGTCATTTCCGACAAATACACCCTGCCGGAGCTGGCCCGGGAAAACCTGGAGCTGGCGCTCGCGGCCGTGCTGCAGGCCTCCGCGCTGCACCAGGAGCCGCGGACCTCGGAGGCCGAACGCGGCCGGTACCACGCGGCGATGGAGGTGATCTCCGGCGCGGCCTATGAGCGCTACCGCCTGCTGGTGGAGCATCCGGACCTGCCGGAGTACTTCCGGACGTCGACGCCGGTGGAGCAGCTGAGCACGGTGAAGTTCGGTTCGCGCCCGGCCGACCGCGCCGACGCGGACACGGCCGCCGGTCCGGGACTCGGCAAGCTGCGGGCCATCACCTGGGTGTTCGGCTGGACCCAGTCGCGGCAGATCGTTCCCGGCTGGTACGGCGTGGGCAGCGGGCTGCGGGCCGCCCGGGCCGCCGGGCTGCAGCCGCAGCTGCGCGAGATGATCAGCAACTGGCACTACTTCCAGTCCTTCATCTCGAACGTGGAGATGACGCTGGCCAAGACCGATCTGGAGATCGCGGCGCACTACGTCTCCACGTTGGTGCCTGCGCAGCTGCGGCACCTGTTCGACGACATCCGCGCCGAGTTCGAGCTGACCGTGGCCGAAATCCGGAAGCTGACCGGCGAAAACGAACTGCTCGACAACCAGCCGGTGCTGCAGCGCTCGCTGCACGTCCGCGACCAGTATTTGGACCCGATCTCGTACATGCAGGTGGAACTGCTGCGGCGCATCCGGACGTCGGAGCCGGATGAAGCCTTGCAGCGGGCCATGCTGATCACCGTCAACGGCATCGCCGCGGGTCTGCGGAACACCGGCTAGCGCGGGCCGGTGTTGGTGGCCGGGCGCGCGTGCGTGGTGAGTGCGGCGTCTGAGATGCCTGTCTGCGCCGTCGGGCGGCGTCCGCGGGGGTCGGATGGCCGTCCGCGGAGCGTCACTGGGTTGGATGGCTGTCTGCGAGGCGTCCGCGGGGGTCGGATGGCTGGCTGCGGAGGTTGGATGGCCGTCCGCGGGGCGTCGCGGGGGTCGGATGGCCGCGCGGAGCCCGGCGAGCGCACTCCCTAGTGCACAGCTGTCCGAGTTTAGCCATAACTGTCCATGTTTCACCCGACCCACCCGCGTCTGACTAGGCATGATGCTTAAGCATCCGGTTAGATATGGACAGTCTGGTGCCGTGCCGTTTCTAAACCGCACCACCGGGGACTGTGCGCCCTCCGGCTACGCCGGGCGGTGCTTCGCCGCGACGGCCTCGGCCCGCAAAGCAACCCGCCCACCCCACCGACCGACCCGCGCACCCAGCTCCCACCAGCGCACCAGCGCAGACCTTCCGTCCAGCGGAACCAGGCGGTTGCCCGGCCGGCGATTGCTCGTCATGCTGTGGGCATGACCAAGCTGCTGCCCGCCGCCAACCTGTTCGGCCACGACGTCGCCGCCGCCATCGAGGCCGAGCCGGACGGCGTGGTGCACTTGGACGCGCACTTGGACCGGATCTGGCAACACGCGGCACCGTTGCTGGCCGTCCGCGACAATGACGCCCACACGCTCTACGCCTACGGCCTGGCCCAGGCCATGCTGGCCGCCCACCCGGAGGCCGACGCCGGCGTCGTCCTTCCGGCCATCATGCTGCACGACATCGGCTGGTCCCAGGTGCCTCCGGACCAGGTCCTCTCGGCGATCGCCCCGGGCAGCGGCCGGCCCGACCTCGTGTTGCTGCACGAGAAGGAAGGCGCCCGCCTGGCAGCCGGGATCCTCGAAGAGGCCGGCCACGAGCCGGAGCTCATTCCGCGCATCCTGGAGATCATCGACGGGCACGACTCGCGCAAGGAGTCCCTCTCGATCGAGGACGCGATCGTCAAGGATGCAGACAAAACGTGGCGGCTCAGTCCGCACGGCGTCGACACCGTGATGGAGTGGTTCGGGCTGGACCGCGGCCAGGCCCTCCGGCTCTGCAGCCAGCGCGTCCTGGGCCATCTCTTCACCGAGGAGGCCAAGGCCATGGCGCGCGCGCTGTCCGCGCTGGAATCGGTGACATTGTGGCCCCAGCGCCGGGCGCTGCTTGCCGACGGCTAGACTCGGATTCGGCCGGTGCGCGAGGGTACCGGCTGCGAAGCACCGGGGTACTGACGACGGCGGTGCCCGGCTTTGCCCGGAGGACGGCGGCGGTGCCCGGCTTTGCCCGGAGGACGGCGGCGGTGCTGGCTTCGCCCGGACGGCGGCGGTGCCCGGCTTTGCCGGGACGACGGCGGTGCCCGGCTTTGCCCGGACGACGACGCCCGGCTTCACGAGACCGCCGGCGGAATGTGGGAGGCAGCTATGGCCGGCGGTAGCCGAGATCCGGGACGCACGGTCACGTCCCGTGTGCTGGCCATCCTTGAAGCTTTCGAACAATCCCGCAGCGCGCTGAGCCTGACCCAGATTTCCGAGGGTTCCGGCCTGCCCTTGAGCACCACGCACCGGCTGGTCTCGGAGTTGACGGAATGGGGCTTCCTCTCCCGCGGCGCCAACGGCCGCTACCAACTGGGTATCCGCCTCTGGGAGCTGGCGCAGAATGCCGGCCGGCAACTGCGTGATGCCGCGCGCCCGTTCGTGCAGGACCTGTTCTCGCTCACCGGCGAGACGTCACAACTGGCGGTCCGGGAAGGCCATGAGGTGCTGTACATCGAGCGCATCTACGGCACCAAGCGCGTGCCCCGTGCCTCGCGGGTCGGCGGCCGGCTGCCGATGCACGCCACCGCCGTCGGGAAGGTCATTCTTGCGTACGAGGAGGAGTGGGTGCGCACCGCCTACTTGAACCGGCAGCTGGAGCGTCCCACCGCCCACACCCACATTGTTCCCGGGCGCCTGGCGGAGGAACTGGGCCAGATCCGCGAGCAGGGCTACGCCACCACGCTGGAGGAAGTCCGGCTCGGCTCTTGCTCCATCGCCGTGCCGGTCTTCCACACCGGTCGGGTCGGAGCCGGGCTGGGGCTGGTGTTGCTGACGTCGCAGGCCGCGACGATGACGCGGCACCTGCCGGCACTGCGCGGCGTCTCGACGCAGATCGAGCGCGCCACCGCGCATATCCCGCTCGAGTCCTTGCTGGGCAGCCACATCGCGCGCAAGGCCTGAGTGCCCGGCCCACAGCCCGCCGCCCGGGCATATTGCCGGCCAGCCGCACCACGCGCTACGGCGGCCGGTGGGGTCTTGCTGGGCAGCCACATTGCGCGCAAAAGCCTGCGCGCCACAGCCCGCCGCCCGGGTTAATTGGCGGGCGCTCACACACAGGCGCAGCGGCGTATGCCTGGTGGCGTCTTGCCCGGGCAACCACGCCGTACGCTCAAGTGCCTAAGCGCCCCGCGCAAGCCAAGAGATGCTAAGCACTATTCATTTCCACTCAGTGGAAGAACCCTTTAGGCTTCGGAGAGTGACGTGGGCAACACTGGAGTCTAATCAACCCGTCGACCGACACCGGCCACCGGCGGGAGCAAACCCCAAGGAGTTCCAGATGTCATCTTCGACCGAAACGGCAGCTTGTCCGTTCGGCCACGGTGCCGAGGCCCCCGCAGGACACCATGGCTATGAGCCGTTCCAAATGAAGGACCCGTTCCCGGCGTACACCGAGCTGCGGAACGAACAGCCCGTCATGTTTGACGAGCGCGTCGGCTACTACGTGGTTTCCCGCTATGACGACATCAAGGCTGTTTTCGAAGACTGGGAGACCTTCTCCAGCGAGAACGCCCAGGCACCGGTGCGCAAGCGCGGCCCGCAGGCCACCAAGATCATGGAAGAGGGCGGCTTCACCGCCTACTCGGGGCTTTCGGCCCGCCGCCCGCCGGAGCACACCCGGATCCGGGCAGTCGCCCAGAAGGCTTTCACCCCCCGCCGCTACAAGGCGCTGGAGCCGTTCATTCGGCAGAATGTCGTGGACCAGTTGGAAGCCATGCTGGCCCGCCCGGACCGCCGCGGCGAACTGGTGAAGGACTTGGCCTACACGGTCCCGACCGTCACGATCCTGACGCTGATCGGCGCCGATGTGTCTCAGGTGGACACGTTCAAGCGCTGGTCCGATTCCCGCGCGGCGATGACCTGGGGCGACCTCAGCGACGAGGAGCAGATCCCGCACGCCCACAACCTGGTGGAGTACTGGCAGGAATGCCTGCGCCTGGTCCGCGTCGCCCACGAGGAAGGCGGCGACAACCTGACCGGCGACCTGGTCAAGGCCCAGCAGGACGGGGCGGAGATTAGCGACCACGAGATCGCCTCGATCCTCTACTCCCTGCTGTTCGCCGGACACGAAACCACCACCACCCTGATCGCCAACTCCCTGCGCGTGCTGCTGGCACGTCCGGACCAATGGCAGCAACTGGTGGAGGAACCCCGGAAAATCCCGGCGGCCATCGACGAGGTGCTGCGCTTCTCCGGCTCGATCGTCGGATGGCGCCGGAAGGCGCTCAAGGACACCGAAGTCGGCGGGGTCAAAATCCCGGAGGGCGGCGAACTGCTGCTGCTGATGGGCTCCGCCAACCGCGATGCCGCCCGCTTCGAAGACGGCGAGGAGTTCGACATCTCGCGCGGCAACGCCCGCGAACACTTGTCCTTCGGCTTCGGCATCCACTACTGCCTGGGCAACATGCTGGCCAAACTGCAGGCCAAGATCGCGCTGGAAGAGGTGGCGCGGCTGGCACCGAACCTGAAACTGGAGAACCCCGAGGACATCGAGTTCCGCGAGAACATCTCCTTCCGTGTCCCCGAAACCGTCCCCGTCAGCTGGGAGGCCTGAACCCATGCGCAGCAACGAATTCATCCAGTTCTTCGACGGCGGCATCGAGCCCAGGCTCGAGAACCTCGGCGGCAAGGGCGCCTCGCTGGTCACCATGACCTCCGCGGGCATGCCGGTGCCCCCGGGATTCGTCGTCACCACCGCCCAGTTTGACCGCTTCATGCAGGAAGCCGGGATCACCGAGCACATCAACCAACTGCTGGCCGGCCTTGACCCGGAAGACATCGCCCAAGTGGACGCAGTGTCCGCCTCAATCCGCGAAGACATCTGCTCCCGCCCGGTTCCGGCCGACATGCGCGCCCAGACCGTCGAGGCCTACGACGCCTTGATGTCCCGCTTCGACGCGCCGGTTCCGGTGGCGGTGCGTTCATCCGCCACCGCCGAGGACCTGCCCGATGCCTCCTTCGCGGGCCAGCAGGACACCTACCTCTGGCTGGAAGGCTTCGCCGCCGTCGGCGAACACATCCGCAGCTGCTGGGGGTCGCTCTACACGTCGCGCGCCATCATCTACCGGCTGAAGAACAACATCCCGGACGAGGGCCTGTCGATGGCCGTCGTGGTGCAGAAGATGGTCAACGCCAGGGTCTCCGGCGTCGCCATGACCCTGGACCCGGCCAACGGCGACCGCTCCAAGATCACTATCGACGCGTCCTACGGCGTCGGCGAGATGGTGGTGTCGGGGCAGGTCACGCCGGACAACATCGTGCTGGACAAGGTCACCCTGGCCCCGGTCGCCGAACACCTGGGCGACAAGCACGCCGAGCTGGTGCCCGATGCCGCCGCGCGCACCCTGGTGGAGCGGGAGGTCGACGCCGAGCGGCGGGCCCGGCGCAGCCTGAACGACGACGAACTGCTCGCGGTGGCGCGGATGGCCAAGCGGGCCGAGAAACACTACAAGTGCCCGCAGGACATCGAGTGGGCGTTGGACAGGGACCTGCCCGACGGCGAAAACCTGCTGCTGCTGCAGTCCCGGCCGGAAACCGTGCACTCGTCCAAGAAGCCGACGGCATCTTCGTCCGCGGTACCGGGAAGCGGCGGATACGCCGCGGCCCTCGGCGCCGCTCCCATGACGACGGCGGCACCCGTCGGATCCGGGAACACCGGAGCCGGGACCTCAAGCCCCGCCACCGGAAGCTTCAGCCTGGGCAGCATCACTGCCTCGCTGCTGAAGCCCTCCGCCTGACCGTTCCTGCCCTGAACTGTTCCACCGTTCCACCGCAAGGTAGCAAGGTTCCAACAGCTCCACCGCAAGGATCCACCGTTCCACCGAACCGCCCACCGCAGGCTCAACGCAGAGCCGCCACCGAAAGGACCGCCATGTCTATGAAGTCCTTCCCGAAGCCCTCCGAACTGCCGGTGCCAGCCGGCGCCGAGGGCTGGGAGAAGATCTACCCGTACTATCTGGTGTTCCAGGACAAGCTCAAGGAACAGGAAGACGCCAAGTTCTGGTTCTGCGACAGCCAGCACTGGCCGACCGTCTACAAGCCGTTCGAGACGATCGGCGGTGAGTTCGCGGTCAAGTGCCTGGGCCAGTACAACGCCCGCCACCTGATGATTCCCAACGCCAACGGCATCGAGTTCCGCGTGCATTTGGGGTACCTGTACATGTCCCCGATCCCGGTTCCGGAGGACCAGATCGCCGCGCGCGTCCCGCATTTCGAGCAGCGGGTGGGCCACTACTTCCAGAACTGGGAGGAACTGCTCCAGCAGTGGCACGCGAAGGTCCGCGGCACCATCGACGAGATGGAGACCCTCTCCTTCAAGAAGCTGCCGGACATGGTCCCGATGGACGACATCACCACGGGCAAGGCGATGGACGGCTCCGAGGTGCTGCTGGAGAACTACGACCGGCTGATCCAGCTGGCCTACCAGAACTGGCAGTACCACTTCGAATTCCTGAACCTGGGCTACATCGCCTACCTGGACTTCTTCAACTTCTGCAAGGAAGTCTTTCCGAACATCCCGGACCAGTCGATCGCCACCATGGTCCAGGGCGTGGACATGGAGCTCTTCCGCCCGGACGACGAGCTCAAGCACCTCGCCGTGCTGGCCGTGGAGCTGGGCCTGCAGTCCGCCTTCGGCAACACGGACGACGTCGATGCCACCTTGGCCGCGGTCCGCGCCTCCGCGGGCGGCGACCGCTGGATCGCCCGCTACGAGGAAGCCAAGGACCCGTGGTTCAACTTCACCGTGGGCAACGGCTTCTACGGGCACGACAAGTACTGGAACGAATACCAGGAAATCCCGTTGGGCTACATCGCCGACTACATCCGCCGGCTGGACGAAGGCCAGCAGATCATGCGGCCGGTCGAGGAGCTGGTGGCGGAGAAGGAACGGATCGTGGAGGAATACCGCGAACTGCTGGAAGGCGACGCGCAGGCGGTCTTCGATGCCAAGCGCCAGCTGGCCGCCACCGCCTACCCGTACGTGGAAAACCACAACTTCTACATCGAGCACTGGACCATGGGCGTCTTCTGGCGCAAGATCCGCGAGCTTTCGCGGATGATGCACGCCGAGGGATTCTGGACCGAACCGGACGACCTGCTGTACCTGAACCGGAACGAAGTCCGCGACGCGCTCTTCGACCTGGTCACCGGCTGGGGCGTGGGTGCCGAGCCGATCGGCCCAACCTACTGGCCGGAGGAAATCGAGCGCCGCCGCAAGATCGTGGACGCGCTAAAGACCGCGCGTCCGGCACCGGCGCTGAACACCCCGCCGGCCTCGATCACCGAACCGTTCACCCGGATGCTCTGGGGCATCACCACCGAACAGGTCCAGCAGTGGCTGGGCGAAGGCGAAGAGGTGGAAGGCGGCGGACTGCGCGGCATGGCCGCGTCCCCGGGCGTCGTCGAAGGGTACGCACGGGTGGTCCACGATTCGGACCAGCTTTCCGAGGTCCAGCAGGACGAGATCCTGGTGGCCACGGTGACCGCGCCGAGCTGGGGGCCGATCTTCGGCAAGATCAAGGCCACCGTCACGGACATCGGCGGCATGATGAGCCACGCCGCGATCGTCTGCCGCGAGTACGGGCTGCCGGCGGTGACCGGCACCGGTTCGGCCTCCACCACCATCAAGACCGGCCAGCGGCTGCGGGTGGACGGCACCAAGGGCACCGTGCAGATCCTGGATGCCGAAGAATCCGCCGAACCGGCCGTCGCCGGGCCTGGAGCCCACAGCCACACCTGAGCACTCGGTATCTGAGCAGCCTCAGGCGAATTCAGTGCCGGGCCGGGCGCAGCCCGTTTCCCAAGAGGGTCCCGGCCCGGCACACCCCCAACATGAAAGCGTGACGATGACACAGCCTCCCCCCGACGCCACGGCCGGCCCCGGCTTCCTGAACCCCGACCAGGGGGCCGGCACCAGGACCGTGCTGATCACCGGAGCCGCCGGCGGTCTGGGCCGCGCCTTCGCCCTGGGCTTCGCGTCCCGCGGGTACCGGGTGGCAGCGGCCGACACCAATCTGGCCGGTGCCGAAAAGACAGCCGCGCTGGTCCGCGAAACCGGCGCGGAGGCCGAGGCCTTCGAGGCCGACGTCACCGACGTGGCCTCCACCGAGGCCCTCGCCCGGCGGTGCGCCGACTTCGGGCAGGGGAGCATCGACGTCGTCCTCAACAACGCCGCCATCTACGCCACGGTGACCCGCACCCCGTTCGAGGAGATCGACCCGGCCGAATGGGACCTGGTGATGAACGTGAACCTCAAGGGCCCCTGGCTGGTGACCCGCGCCGCCAGCCCCTACCTGCCCGACGGCGCCCGCGTCATCAACCTCTCCTCCGCCACCATCTACTCCGGCTCGGAGCAGTGGCTGCACTACGTCGCCTCGAAGGGCGGGGTGGTGTCGATGACCCGGGTGCTGGCCAAGGAACTGGGCCGGCGCAACATCACCGTCAACGCGATCGCCCCCGGCTTCACGCTCACGGAGGCCAGCTACGGGCTGATGGAGAACGCCGAGAACTACGGCGTGGACCGCGGCGCGCTCAAGCGCGCCAGCCAGCCCGAGGACATCGTGGGCGCGGCGCTGTTCCTGGCCGGGCCGGACAGTTCCTACATCACCGGACAAACCATGGTGGTCGACGGCGGCCGCCAGTTCATCTGAACCACTGCAACCCGAAGGAGAACCATGCCTACGGTACATTTCACCGACGCTGAAGGCGCCGTCCGCGACGTCGAAGGCAACCCCGGCGACTCGGTCATGGAAACCGCGGTGCGCAACGGCGTGCCGGGCATCGTCGCCGAATGCGGCGGCTCGCTGTCCTGCGCCACGTGCCACGTGTTCGTCCGCGAGGACACCCTGGACCAGCTTCCGGCGATGGAAGACATGGAAGACGAAATGCTCTACGGAACGGCCGTGGACCGCCAGGAGAATTCGCGCCTGTCCTGCCAGCTCAAGCTCTGCGAGGGCCAGGACGTTTACGTCACCACTCCCGAAACGCAGATCTGATCATGGAAACCACCACCACCACGACGACGACGGCGGTCCCTGCCGAGGCAGCGGACGGCGCCGTGCAAACCGGGCTGCTGATCATCGGTGCCAGCCAGTCGGGAGTCCAGCTGGCCGTTTCGCTGCGGGCGCTCGGCTTCACCGAGCACATCACGCTGCTGGGCGAGGAAAACCACCGGCCCTACCAGCGCCCGGCCCTGTCCAAGGAGTTCCTGCAGGGCACGGTGGAGAGCGAGTCGCTGATCTTCCGGTCCAACCAGTACTGGGAGGACCACAATGTGGCCCTGGTCAAGGGCGAGCGGATCGAGCGGATCGAGAAGGAAGCGGACGGCTCCGGGGTGGCCCACGCGGTCTCCGGGGCGCAGTTCCCGTTCCGCCGGCTGGCGCTGACCGTGGGCGCCCGCGCCCGCAAGCTCCAGGTCCCCGGGGCCGAGCTGGACGGGGTGGTCTACCTGCGCAACGCCGACGACGCGCTGGCGCTGAAGGCCCAGCTCGAGGACGTGCGGGACGCGGTGGTGATCGGCGGCGGCTTCATCGGGCTGGAGGCCGCCTCCAGCCTCCACAAGATGGGCAAGAACGTCACCGTGCTCGAGTACGGCCCGCGGCTGATCGGCCGGGCCGTGGGCGAAGAAACCAGCGACTACTTCCTGACCGCGCACCGTGCACGGGGCCTCGACATCCGGTTGAATTCCCGCATCCGGGAACTGGTGCCGGCGGACGGCGGGGGCCGGGTGGGCGGCGTCGGACTCGAAGACGGCACCGTGGTCGCCGCCCAGCTGGTGCTGGTCGGCATCGGCGTCGTGCCGAACACCGAGCTGGCCGAGCAGCTGGGCCTGGAGGTGGACAACGGCATTGTGGTCGATCGGCATGCGCTGGCCTCCGACGGGACCACGGTGGCGGTGGGCGACGTGGCCAACATGCCGAACCCGCTGCCCGGCTCACCGGAGGGCGAGCGGATCCGGCTGGAAAGCGTGAACAACGCGATCGAACACGCCAAGGTCGCCGCCTACTCCCTGATGGGCCGGCGGGAGGACTACGCCGGAATCCCGTGGTTCTGGTCCAACCAGGCGGACCTGAAGCTGCAGATCGCCGGCCTGACGCTGGGCTACGACCGGACCGTCGTCCGCCGCGACGACGAGCGCGGCAAGTTCTCCGTCCTCTACTACCGCGGCGGCCGGATCATCGCCGCCGACTGCGTGAATTCCCCGCTGGACTTCATGGCGGTCAAAAACGCGCTGGCCAAGAGCCAGAACATTCCCGCGGACGCCGCGGCTGACCCCGCCGTCGTCCTCAAGACCATCGCGACGGACGCCTGACCGCCCGCCGTGCGCGGCCGCACGACAAGGAGACCCACCCCATGAGCACCCCCGAGACGCAGACCCCGGAGGCCAAAGGCAAAGCCCCAGCGTGGGCGACCGGCGGCCAACCCAACCCCGCCGACGATCCGCGCGCCGCTGCCTTCGCGGCCGCCTACCCGGTGCGGCCGCTGCCGGCCACGGGCGACATCGACACCGCGCCCATTTCCACCACCCCGGCGGCCGCCGCCGACCTGGACCCGATCTGGCAGGCCGTGGTGCAGGAGACACGCACCCGCGCCAACGACATTCACCTGCCGATTTCGCTGGCCTTCGCCGAGCGGCTATGCCGGGCCTACCCGCAAGCCGACGCGGAACTGGTCCGGGTAGCCGTCCTGCTGCACGACACCGGCTGGGCGCATGTGGACGAGGAACGGATCCTCTCCGAGGGGTTCACCGGCGACTGGCGCAAGGCGGCCATCCGGTTCGAGCACGAAGCCGAGGGCTGCAAGGTGGCGCGCAGGGTGCTGCCCGGCCTCGGGTATCCGGAGGAGTTCATCGACCGCGTCTGCGACATCATCGACGGCCACGACACCCGCCACGTGCCGTACTCGCTGGAGGACGCACTGGTCCGCGACTCTGACCGGCTGTGGCGGTTCGACCACGCCGGCATCGCGGTGGCGTCGTCCTGGTTCGGCATGACGCCGGCCGTCTACACCGACCGGCTCGGCGCCGAGATCGTTCCGGAACTGATCACCGAGGCCGCCCTTGCCATGGGAACGGCCGACCTGGAGCGTTCCAGGGCGCTGCTGAAGACAGGAGTCATCCGATGACCACCACCCCAGGCACGACATCCCCCACACCGGGGGGAGCACCGACGTCGTCCGCTCCGCCTGCCGTCGCCGCGCGCGCGGCGTTGCACCTGCCCTACACGCACGTCGACGACGTCTTCGTCGACGGCGCGTGGGTCCCCGCCCGCGGCACCGGCCGCAACCCGGTGACCGACCCGGCCACCGGCGAGGTCTGGGGATCGGTGCCGGACGGCACCCCCGAAGACGTGGACGCTGCCGTGTCCGCGGCGCGGCGGGCCTTCGACTCCGGTCCGTGGCCGACGCTGGCGCCGTCCGAACGTGCGGCGTATCTGCTGCGGATTGCCGACGAAGTGGAGAAGCGGGCCGAGGAGCTCTCGCTGACCAACACCCGCGAAAACGGCTCGCCGGTGTCCGAGTCCTCCCGTGCCGCCGGCAACGCTGCGGGAATCTTCCGGTACTTCGCCACCTTGGCCGACTATCTGGAACATGAAGATGTGCGCCCGTTCCCGCTCGGCGGCGGCGAATCAGTGGTGCGTCGGGATCCGGTGGGGGTGTGCGGGCTGATCGCGCCGTGGAACTTCCCGATCAACCTCATGGTCATCAAGCTGGCGCCGGCGCTGCTGGCCGGCTGCACCGTGGTGATGAAACCGGCCTCGCCCACGCCGCTGTCCTTCCGCCTCATCGTCGACGCCGTGGCCGCCGCCGGAGTGCCGGCAGGCGTGGTCAACCTGGTCACCGGATCCGGCAGGCTCGGCGACACCCTGGTCAAGCATCCCGGCGTGGACAAGGTCGCCTTCACCGGTTCCACTCCGGTGGGACGCCGGATCGCCGCGGCCTGCGGCGAGCTGCTGCGTCCCGTCACGCTGGAACTCGGCGGCAAGTCCAGCGCGGTGGTGCTCGAGGACGCCGACCTGGACGAGATGTCGAAGGTGCTGATCCGCTCCAGCATGCGCAACACGGGCCAGACCTGCTACATCTCCAGCCGCATCCTCGCCCCGGCCTCGCGCTATGACCAGGTGGTGGACATGGTGACGGCGACCATCGCCGCCGGCGTCCAGGGCGACCCGCTGGACCCGGCCACCGATTTCGGCCCGTCCGCCACCGAGTCGCAGTACCGGACGGTGCTCGAGCATCTGGAGGCGGCCAGGGCCGAGGGAGCCCGGGCCACCACCGGCGGGCGGGCCGCGCGGCTCGGCGGCGGGCTCGAGGGCGGTTACTTTGTGGAGCCCACCGTGTTCGCCGACGTGTCACCGGACATGCGCATTGCCCGCGAGGAGGTCTTCGGACCGGCCCTGGCCGTGTTGCAGTACACGGACGTGGACGAAGCTGTGACGCTCGCGAACAACACCGGGTTCGGCCTGGGCGGACTCGTGTTCGGCCAGGACCAGGATGCCGCGCTCGCCGTGGCCGACCGGATGGACACCGGCTCGGTGGGCATCAATTTCTTCGCCTCCAACCACTCCGCCCCGTTCGGCGGCAGGCACGACTCGGGCCTCGGCACCGAGTACGGAATTGAGGGACTCAACGCCTACGTCAGCTACAAGTCCATCCACCGCCGCTAGGACTGTCCGGCCAGCAGTCGGGCGTAGAGGTCCAGGTGGTCCGCCGTCATGCGTGCCGCGCTGAAGCGATCCTCGGCGGCGGCGCGGCAGGCGCGGCGGTCCAACGAGGCCGCTTGGGGCAGCAGCTTCGCCAGCTCCCGATGGTCCTCGGCCAGGTGCCCGGTGGCGCCCGGCTCGACGATTTCCGGGGCGGCTCCCCGCGGTGTGGCGACCACGGGGGTCCCGGCGGCCAGGGCCTCGATCATGACGAGGCCGAAAGGTTCGGCCCACTGGAGGGGATTTAAGAGGGCCACCGCCTCACCCAGCAACCGGTATTTGTCGCCGCCGGCGACTTCGCCGACGAACTCCTCATCCGGCCCGAGCATGGGTTCGATGACGTCATGGAAATACCGCAGCTCCTCGGGCTCGCGCATTTTGGCGGCGATTTTCAGCGGCATCCCCGCCAAGCGGGAGATCCTGATGGCCTCGGCGACGCCCTTGTCCCGGCACATCCGGCCCAGGAAACAGGCGTAGCCGCCCCGGCCCCCGCCCACCGGCACCGCGGCGGTATCTATGCCGTGGTGAATGACGGCGGCCACGTCGAGGCCGGTACCGGCGACCTGCTGGTGGGAGATCGCGACGAGGGAGACATGCCGTGCGGCGGCGCGGTAGATGCCGGTGAGCTGCGCGGTCAGCCCGGTGTGGATCGTCATGACCCCCGGGACCCCGGCCCGCCGGTCCCCGTAGAACGGACCCACCAGGGTGTGGTCGTGGATGAGATCCACCCCGTGAAGCCCCTCATAGGCCCGGATGACGTGGTTTAGCTCCGACCAGCTCGTTCCGATGGCGTCCGGATCAGACGGCTCCGTGCCGGGCACCAGGGGAACGGGGCATTTGCTGTCGGCAGCGGCGGCCAGCAGCACGTCGTGCCCCGCGTCCACGAAGCCGCGGGCGAGGATGTCAACGACCTGTTCGATACCGCCGTAGCCGTATGGCGGAATGGGAAACCACGGTGGCGCGATCAGCCCGATACGCATCGTTGGCCTTTTCTCCCGGAGGAGGTCCAGCGTACGACAGGGCAGCGCGGGTTGGCGAGGAGCATCTGCGACGCCTGCGGACCTGCCCAGCGGCGGCCGGTCAGCAGCCGCGGGCGGCGCGGCCGCCAGAGCCGGCGACGAAGGCAGCTCATCTGTCGCCTGCGGAGCTTTCCGACCCTTCGGACTCCCGGCCGCCGAGCACCAGCAGCTCCGCCAGCGGCGACCGCGCGCCGTGACGCACCCTAACACCGGGAGCCAGACCCTCCACCGTGAAGGTTTGCCCTGTGGCGGCCAGGGACACCCGGGATTTGCCGAGCAGCAGGTTGTCCGCCCGGAACGAGCCGAAGTCTTCCGGAATCTCAGGAGCGAGCCACAGCTCGTCCGCCGGCAGATACGGGTCCAGGCGCAGGAGCATGCGCATCAGGTGGACCGGCGAGGCGGCGGCCCAGGCCTGCGGAGAACAGGACGTGGGGTAGGGCACCGGCACGTCGTATTCATCCCGGTCGAAACCGCAGAACAGTTCGGGCAGCCGTCCGCCGAAGCGGGCGGCCGCATCAAAGAGCCCGCCGGCCACCTTGCGGGCCTCCTCGACAAACCCGTAGCGCATCAGCCCGCTGGCGACCAGGGTGCTGTCATGGGGCCACACGGAGCCGTTGTGGTAGCTGACCGGGTTGTAGGCGCCCATGTCCGATGCCAGCGTCCGGATCCCCCAGCCCGTGAACATCTCGGGGGACATGAGCCGGGCGGCCACCTGCGGTGCCTTGTCGTCATCGACGATCCCTGACCACAGACAGTGCCCCATGTTGGAAGCGCAGGCGTCCACCGGCCGCTTCTTCCCGTCCAGTGCAACGGCGTAGTACCCCAGGTCGGGGAGCCAAAAGCGCTCGTTAAACTCCTCTTTCAGCCTTTCCGCGCGGCGCCCCCACTCGGCGGCCAGGTCCTGATCACCGGCCGCTGCGGCCAGCAGACCGCGGCCAATGTAGGCGCTGTACACATACCCCTGCACCTCGCACAGGGCGATCGGCGGCTCGGCCATCCTGCCGTCGGCGAAGTTGATGCCGTCCCAGGAATCTTTCCATCCCTGGTTGAGCAGGCCGTGGGGAACGGCACGGTCGTATTCCACAAAACCGTCACCGTCCCGGTCCCCGAAGTCCCGGATCCAGTCCAGCGCCCGGTCCGCGTGCGGCAGCAGCGACTGCAGGATGTCCTGCTCCATCCCCCAGCGGTTCAGCTCGGACATCAGGATGACGAAGAGGGGAGTCGCGTCCGCCGTCCCGTAGTACGCGGCGTGGTCGCCGAGAACCACTCCGGCCGCCACGCCCAGGCGCACCTCGTGGAGAATCCGTCCGGGCTCCTCCTCGGTGTCGGGATTGATTTTGCTACCCTGCCGCGCGGCGAGCGTCTGCAGCGTCCCGCGTGCCAGTGAGGGGTCGACGGGCAGCGCCATGTAGGCGGATAGCAGCGAGTCCCGGCCGAAGAGCGCCATGAACCATGGGGCTCCGGCGGCAACCACGGCGCGTCCCGGATGGGCGGGGTCGAAGATCCGCAGCGCACCGAGATCCTCGTGGCTTCGCCGGAGCACCGCCTCGATGGCGGTATTGGCAATGTCCAGCTGCGGCGTCGATTCCCCCCAGGCCCGGTGGCGGCGTGCCGCTTCAAGGTCGGCGACCGAGCCGGTGGCGGCGAACGGCTCCGCGGGCCGGTCCTGTTCCACCAGCGGGGTGACGACGACGCTCGTGGACCACTTCCCGCGCGCCGGGATGATTGCCTCGAAGTGGAGCACATCCTCGTTCACAGCTGCGCCGCGCCCGTGCACGAGGATGCCGCGCCGTCGGCCGCGGCGAACGGCTTCGAGCTGCAGCTCATCACCGTGGACCTGCCTGACCAGCTGCGCCGCAGGCGCCACCCGCCCGCCTTTCACGTCAAAGAGGTCGGCAAAATCGGCCTCCACCCGCAGCTCCAGGACGCACTTCGCCGGCAGGGCCGAGTGATTGGTCACCACAAGGTCCTCGCGCAGGCCGGCCCCTACCAGCCGTTCGCGTTCCACCACCAGTTGGGAGTCGGCGAGCCCGTCCGCGCGGCGGGCCCGCCCGACGAAGAGCGCACGGTACGGCTCCAAAACGCGGGAAAGAAGGGGCTCGAGAGGAAGCGCGTTGACGGTCAGGCACCAGCCGGACAAAATCCGGGTGTCCTGGTAAAAGGCGCCTTGTGTCAGGCCGGGATACATGTCGCCGCCGGCCGAGGAGATACAGAAGGACGAACCTTCCACCACCGTTACCGCGCCGCCGGAAGCCATCGGCCCGGCCGCGGTATCGGCATTCCAGCCACTGCTGGACTGCGCCTGGTCCGGCGAGGCGCTTTCTTGTTCGGGGGATGCAGGGGTGATCGATTGCTTTTTCACAGTTGACCCTCTTGAACTGCGCACAGCGGAACCCTGGTGCTGAAACCGGCTGCTGAAGAGGCTGCTCCCGGCAGCCCGCCTCCAGCGGTTTCTCTTTATTTGATGTTCTGCCGGATTAGTACGTCAAGATGGCGGCTCCAGGATTCCCGTTCCCCGTGCCTTTTGGCCACATGACCCGGACCGCGTGCGTCACATTTCCCCCGCCGATCCTTGCTCCGAGCGTGCAATGGCCCGAGGAACCTGCTGTGCTGGTGGGGGAGGTCGATGGATGAAGAACTGGTTGCTCCTCGCGGGCGCGATTGTGTGTGAGGTGGTGGCGTCCCTGTCATTGAAGGCAGCCTTGGAAGCGCCGGCGATGTACGCGGTGGTGGTCGTCGGCTACGTAACGTCGTTCGCGCTCCTCGCCGCCGTCCTGCGCGCGGGAGTGCCCGTCGGGGTCGCCTACGGGATCTGGGGCGCGCTCGGCGTCGCCCTCACGGCTGTCCTGGCGGCAGTCCTGTACCAGGAACCGCTGACGACCATGATGGTTGCCGGCATGGCGCTCGCCGTGGCCGGAGTGGTGCTCGTGCAATGGGGAGGGCACCGGGCCGCGGTGCGCCGGGCAGAGCAGGCGCGTACGTGACGGCCTGGATCTTCCTCGCCATCGCGATCGTTGTAGAGGTAGCCGCGACCCTCTCGCTGCGGGCCAGCATCGACGGGCACAAAGCGTGGCTGGTGGCCGTGGTATCCGGCTACCTCGTCGCCTTTACCTGCCTGTCCTTCGCCCTCCGGCACGGGCTGGGAATCGGAATTGCCTACGGCATCTGGACCGCCTGCGGCGTTGCCCTGACGGCGGTGGCCGGCAAGTTCCTCTTCGACGAACCGCTCACCAAGCTGATGGCGGCCGGAATCGTGTGCATCGGCGCCGGCGTGCTTTTGATCGAACTGGGTTCGCCGTGACGCCTGTCCGCCACACGGAAGACGTGCCGCTGACCGCCGGTTCGGCAGGCCCGGACGCAGCTAAAGTTGAGGGATGCCGTCCTTCCGCGCCCAGTTGAACATCACCGGACTGCGGCCGGGTCACCGTCCGGAAACGGTGATGGAGGCCGCAACGGCAGCCGTTGGTTCCGCCCACGTGGTGGAAGCAAACCAGCTGGATGTGGTGGCCGGCGTCCCGCGGATCACCGTCCGCTTCACGGTGGACGCCAACGCTTACGCCGTGGAGAACCGCCAGGCCTTGCAGGCGGGAGCCAACATGCGCCACGCGGTTGAAGAAGTCGCCAGCACCACCGGACTGGCCGTACTGCGCCGCTCACGCGGCAAGTGGGGCCCGATCCGCTAACGGAAACCTCCGCCGCGCCGGGTCAGTCCAGCGGTTGGCCCCGGCGGATCGCGAGGCGCTCGGCATGCCCCACCTGGAACCGGCGGGACATGCCGCACACGAGCACGAAGAACAGGCCGGAGCCGGCCGCCATGGCCACGGGCGCGGACGGCGAATCGCCCAGGAAACGGTCGTAGAGCAGCCAGCCCAGGCCCCAGCAGACTGCCAATACCACCGCCATCCGACCGCGGCCGGTCATGGCCGCCACAGCCGCCGCAAAGGACACCGCCGCCACCGCCAGCACGGCCCAGGCCTCGGCGCCCCAGCCGAACAAATCGGCGCCGCGACCGGTCAGCCAGCCCGCGGCGTTGACCGCCGCTGCCAGCAGTGTCCAGCCGGTGAACAGGCCGATCGGAGCATCCACCAGGAGGGCTTCCGCCGGTTCACGGGCGGGATGGCGCGTCAGTCCGTAGACCGCCAGGCCAAGGGATGCCAGCACCAGCAGGGTAAAAATCAGCGTCAGCCCCGTGTGTCCGGCCTGCCCGGCCACGACGCCGGCCGCGTTCAGCAGCATCGCCGCCGCGACCGGCCACCCGGTGGAGCGCTGCCGCGCGGACTCGCGCACTGCCGGCCACCACTGGAAGATCGTGTAGCCAAAGAGGCCCAGGTAGATCAGCGACCAGATCTCGGCTGCCCGGGCATCGAGCGACAGCAGGGTCACGTCGGGGTAGAGCGAGCCGCCGGCCGCATCATGGGCCGGAGTGCCGCCGAGCAGGCCCACGCTGCTGAAGCCTGCCAGCAGGCAAATTACCAAAGCGGCGGTCACCGCACACTGGCGTGCCAGATCGGTGGCCAGCACGGAACGGAGCTGCCGGGCCGGAGGCAGTGCCGCATTCATCAAGGGTTCCAGGACAGGCGCAGGTTTCACTCTGCTCCCAGATCGGCGGCGGGGGACGCGGCGGGGCGCGGGACAACGGTGTCGGCAGCGCCCCCGGCAGCGCCCCCGGCAGGCCGGTAGGTCCGCCGGCGGAGGCCGATGACCGCCGCGGTCACCGAAGCCACCAGGACGCCCACCCCTGTCCCGATCAGGATGTTGACCCAGAACGGGAAGGCGGACACGCTGCCCGCGACATAGCCCAGCCCGATCATCCATGCGGCCCACAGCACCGAGCCGGCGGCCGACGCGAGCAGGAACGGCTTGAACGGTACGTCGGCCAGTCCGGAGGCCGCCACCGCCGCCGTGCGGCCGCCCGGAATGAAACGGGCTGCCACCACCGCGGCATAGGTGGAGGACTCGCCCGCTTTACTCAGCGCCATCGTCACGCCCCGGTCAATCATCCGGCCCCAGCTGTAACGGTTAAGCCAGGCGTTGACGCCCCGCTGGAAGAGCAGGAAGAGCAGGAGGTCGCCCAGCCAACTGCCCAGCACCGCGGCCAGCACCACCAGCGGCAGGATCAGCTCGCCGTTGGCCAGCAGGGTGCCGCCGCCGATCACCATCACTTCCGACGGAGATGCCGGCATCGCGGCATCGAGAATAACCAGCAGCAGCGTCATGGGGTAGTACACCCACTGCAGCGGCCCCTCGGGAATCTCCATTCGCCCAATCTATCGGGAATTCAGGCCCGGTGGCAGACTGGAAAAGATGGAAATACGCATCCTTGAAGGGGACATCACCCAGCGCCAGGTGGACGCCATAGTGAACGCCGCAAACTCCAGCCTGCTGGGCGGCGGGGGAGTGGACGGGGCCATCCACGCAGCCGCGGGACCGCAGCTGCTGGAAGCCTGCCGCCGGCTGCGCGCCACCGAACTGCCGGACGGGCTGCCGCCGGGCCACGCGGCGGCCACCGAGGGCTACTTCCTGCCCGCCAAGTGGGTGATCCATACCGTGGGGCCCAACCGCCGCGCCGGCCAGACCGATCCGGAGACGCTGGCCAGCTGCTTCCGGGAATCCCTCCGCGTGGCCGATGAACTGCGGGCCGAAACGCTGGCGTTCCCGGCGATCGGTGCCGGCGTCTATGGCTGGGATGCGGAGACGGTCGCCCGGCGCGGCATCGGCGAGGTTCTAAAGTACGACGGCGGCGGGATCCGGGTGGTCGAATTTGTCCTGTTCTCTGCCGGGCTGGCCGAGACCTTCCGCAGCGTCCACGCGGAACTGGGCGCTTAGCCTTTATCGCGAAGGCCGTAGTAGCGGCGCAGCCACAGCGAAAGACCGTCCAGGCCCGGGAAGAGCACCCGTTCATTGACGTTCGCCTGGTCGAGGTGGTCCCGGATGCGCCACTTGAGCGTTGCCGGAATGATGACCTTGCGGTAGATGCCGGGGTGGCGCTCCAGCCATTCGTCCAGGCCCGCCGATGAATCCGACATGGTGGAAAAGATGGCCGCCTGGTTCACGATCCGCTCGTCCAGCGACGGCGGTTCGAAGAACAAGGGCACGCTTCGCCCGTCCGCGTCCGTGAAACGGTCGAACTCATCCAGGGTGAAGGCCGCCCGGGAGAGGACGTCGGTGGTGAACAGGCCGCCGCCCAATGACTCGACGGCGGCGCGCAGTTCCTCGGGCAGCGTGCGGTGGGCCGCCGCATAGTCGACGCACCAGATGGCGCCGTCCTCGTCATATCTGCTGGTGTCCCGGGTGGCGAAGTGCAACGCCACATAGGGCGAATGCGACCAGTCCAGCAGGCGGGTCGGCAGGCCATGATGCTGGGCCACGCTGAGCCAATTCCAGTCCGAGTCCCCGGGCGAGGTGTCCCGGTGGGCGTACTTGCGGAAGTTGCGCAGGATATGCCGTTCCACGGCGGTTTCGGACTCCCCGCGCAGCCGGACCAGCCCGGTGGAAAGCTTCCGGGCGGCGGAGGTGTGGCCGCGGTAGGCAACTGTCGGCCTGAACTTCCCCTGGGAGGACTGCCAGCGGCTCTCGGTCAAGGCGGCGATCAGGCCAAACAGGTCGTCGCCGTCCGCGTGGACGACGGACTCCTGTCCGCCTCCCGCAGGCGCAGGGCCGGTTGCGGCCATCAGGAGGGTCCGCGTTCGATGGCCTGCTGCACCGCGGAAGCAATGCCGCCCGCGAACGGCTCCCCGTGGCCGGGCAGGGCGATTCGTGCATCCGTCTGTGCCAGGGCCTGGAGCGACTGCAGCGCTTGCCGGGTGTCGGCGGTGGCCGCGGCAGATACTATGTGCGGGCCGCGGGTGCCGGTATAAGGATCGAGCGTGACCAGTGCGTCGCCGGTGATCAAGGCTCCGCGCTCCGGGAAGTGCAAGGCACAGTGCCCGGCGGTATGCCCGGGAGTCGGCACGATTGTTGGTGAGCCGGGCAGCGTTGCGGCTGCACCGTCGTCGAGCGTCCGCAGGTCCTTGACCCCCTTGACCATGAGCGCGCCGGCGGCGGTCATGCGGCTCAGGATCGGGATGCACCGGGGATATTTGACCGGGTAGAGCAGGCGGCTTTTCTCGTGCTTGTACCGGTACGGGTGGGCGGCGATGTAGTAGTCGCCCGGATGGCAGTACACCGGGACGTCGAGGTCGTGCTGCAGCCGGGCGGCGAACCCCACGTGGTCGAAATGGGCGTGCGTCAGCACCAGGGAACTGATGTCGCGGGGCGAACGGCCCAGCTCCCGGATGGCTGCCACGGTCATCTTCCACATCGCCGGCAGTCCGGCGTCGACCAGCATGATCCCATCGCCGTCCTCGACGATGTAAAGGTTCACATCGGCATGGGCGACGCGGTGGATGTTTTCGGCGACGTTGCGCTGGAACATGTTTTCCTTTCGCAGAGTGAGGATCCCCGCGGCGTAGCGGCCGCGGGGATCCGTGGCCTTGCTATTCCTTGCGGAGCTTGTCCTGTACTGCTCCGGCCGTCTTTTCAACCAGGTTAGGAACCTCGGTGGTCCCGTAAAAGCGGGTGTCCGGGTGGGTCGGCTTGGGCATCGGGGCGCTGGTGGTGGCCGAGTCGTGGTAGGTGAACTCGCCCTTGCCGTCGGGGGAAGGTCCGCTGGCCCAGGAGCCTTCCGCCGCTGCGGCGCCGTCGGAGAAGTTCTGGTACTGGTAGGCCACGTCCCGGTTCTCTTTCGACAGCGGGAAGTTGCTCGGCACCGGCAGGGTCTCGGAGCCCTCCTCCTGGAGTTCGCGAGCCGCGGCGATCCACTGGTTCTGGTGCATGGTGTCCCGGGCGAGGAGGAAGGAAAGCAGGTCGCGAACGCCGTGGTCGTCGGTCATGTGGTAGAGGCGGGCCACCTGCAGCCGGCCCTGCATCTCGGCGTTGGCATTGGACGTGAAATCCGCGAGCAAGTTGCCGCTGGCGGTGATGTAGCTTCCGGACCAGGGGTTTCCGTTGCTGTCCACCGGCCGGGCGCCCGCGCCCGCGACGATGGCGTGCTGGACGTCCGTCCCGCCCACGACGGCGGCGATCGTCGGATCCGACTGGACCGCTTCGTCGGTGATGCCCAGCGGGGATTTTTCCAGCAGCTGCGCGATCATCTTGGCCAGCATTTCCACGTGGCCGAACTCCTCCGCGGCGATGCCGAAAAGCAGGTCCTTGTACTTGCCCGGGATGTGGATGTTCCAGGCCTGGAAGCTGTACTGCAGGGCGACCGTGATTTCACCGTACTGCCCGCCCAGGACCTCCTGCAGTTTCCTGGCGTAGACGGCGTCCGGCTGGTTTGGTTCGGCCTTGTACTGGAGCTCTTGTTTATGGAAGAACATGTGCGGTGACCTCCGCGAGAAGGGCCCGCCGTCGATACTGCCAACTCATCGGTCTGGGTTGGCCCACGTGCGGGCCGGATGCCTTCCACGCTAGGCACGCGGGATTTAATAAGCAACCTTACTGACCGGCCTTGGGGCGTCCCGACTCTGATTGGGAACAATGCTCCGGAAGCAGGCGGGTTGCGACGCCCAGGCATGGTTTTCCAGTGTCCCGTGCGGCACAATTGCCCCAGATCCACTGCCCAGGATCACCCCGACGGCGAAAGGTATCCCCTATGCGCCCGGCAGGTCTGGCCATCGCCCACGGCGCCTTTAATGCGGCCTTCGGGATGTGGCCGCTGCTGCACTACCGCAGCTTCGAAGCAGTCACAGGGCCGAAAGCGGAGCCCTGGCTGGTCAAGACCGTGGGCGGCCTGATGGTGGCGGCGGGGCACGCACAGATCAGGGGCGCACGGACTGCCGGCGGCGTCGCCGCTGCCCGGCGGATCGGCATGGGCTCGGCTGCCACCTTTGCAGCCGTCGACGTGTTCACCGCGGTGCCCGGGCGCATCAGCAGGATCTATCTTTTCGACGCCGTGGTCGAAGTCGGTTGGCTCGCTGCTTGGGCGCTTTCCGGGCGCTCCGGTAACCGGCCACCGCCAGCCCGGCCAGTCCTCCGGCCATCACTCGGGCACTTCCCGAACGCCATTTCCCGCTAACCCTGTTCGACGGCGGATCCGGGGCGAAAACCGTCCCTGCCGACGGTGCTACGCCTTTGCCCCGAAGCGCCAAGGTGTCCATGAGTGGTCCCGACACGCGGTCGTGCAGGCCCGGGAACCAGCGCTGGAACGGAATGAACACATGCTGGAACCGGCCGACCACCACCTGGCGACGGGGCTTGAAGGCCATCCGGGTGATGACCCGGGCCACCCGGTAGGGGCTGACGACCGGCGGGAGGGGGTGGACGCTGCGCCCGGTGTAGTTGGCCGCATGCTGGAAGATGGGCGTGTCCACGGTCGCCGGTAGCACGGTGCACACGTGGATGTCCTTCTCGCCCAACAGCTCCTGCCGCAGCGCGTTGGCCAGCCCCAGCAGCCCCGACTTGCTGGCCACGTACGCGGACACGTAGGGGGTGCTGATTTTGGAGTAGACCGAGCCGACGAGGATCAGGACTCCGTGCCGCTGCCGGCGGAATTGCGGCAGCACGGCCCGGATGCTGGCTGCCTGGCCCAGCAGATTCGTCTCGACCATCTTCCTGAAGACGTCGGCCGGCGTTTGTTCGAACGTCCCGTAGCCATAAACGGAGGCCGCTCCGATCCACACGTCGATCCGCCCGAACCGGTCCAGCGCAGCCTGGATTAGCCTCTCGGGGCCGCCCTCATCAGTGATGTCGGTGGGCACCGCGATCGCCTGTGCCCCCACCCGTGCGCAGTCAGCTGCCACTTCGTCCAGGCTGGAAGCGCTGCGCGCAGCGAGCACCAGGGACGCTCCGCGCTTGGCCAGGCTTCGGGCCGTGGCCCTGCCGATTCCGCTGGAGGCTCCGGTGATCACGGTGACCGGGCCGGTGGCCCGGCCGCGGGGCGATTGTTCTGCCAAGGGTCCTCCTCAACTGGTCCTCCATCGGAGGTGGCATCAGCGTAGACCGCGGCATCTGGTCTGGCTAGGAGCCGAAGCATGCAACCGGCGGCCGCTTGGCCTTTCAGGCGCCCGGCCGGGCCGGAACCGTTGGCCGGCAATGAGCTGCCGGACGTGGCCGAATCGCCCGCCGGAGCCAAGACGGTCCTAATTCGGCTGAAGCCTGGCCGCGGGGGTTAACTAGTAAGCAAGCTTATTGTAGAGTGATTTGATCAGGGTCCATATCGAACGGCGCCGAGGCACGCACCTGCCGAGGCGTCAGATGGGAAGATCGCCATGGCACGAGAAGGCAACATCCAGGCCCGAAGCACCGCAAGGGCTCCGATCCAGACGGCGGCGCTTGTTTTTGGTGCCATTCTTGTTTTGGTGGGAATCCTGGGATTCATCCCTGGCGTCACCTCGAACTATGGCCAAATGGCATTCGCCGGCCATCAGTCCGAAGCAATGCTGCTGGGTGTGTTCCAGGTCTCGATTCTGCACAACTTCGTCCATCTGTTGTATGGCATCGCAGGTATCGTCTTGGCCCGAAGTGTTCCGACTGCCCGGAACTACTTCATCTGGGGCGGCGCTATCTATCTGGTCATCTGGCTGTACGGCCTGTTCATCGACCAGGAGAGCGCAGCCAACTTCGTGCCGGTGAACACGGCCGCCAACTGGCTCCATCTGGTTCTGGGCGTGGTCATGATTGCCCTGGGCCTGCTGCTCGACCGTCGGCGGGACACCAGCGCGCGCGGAACAGCCTAGGCTGCGCCTGATGGCGCCCTAGGCCGTGGCCCACTAGGCCCGCGTGGACGCTCAGGCGCCGCTGGCGTAACTCGCGCCGGCGGCGCTTGGCGCTGCCCACTCGGACAGTTCCAGTTGACTGCGGTACTCCACCGGGCGCCCGCTGATCGGGTCGGTGAAAGAGATGCCGCGGGCCAGCAACTGCAGGGGACGCTCGAAGTCGTCAGGAGCCTGGTCCAGCAGCACCGGGTAGAACGGGTCGTGCAGGATCCCGATACCCAACGACGCCAGGTGCACGCGCAGCTGGTGGGTCTTCCCGGTGTGCGGTTCCAGTTTGTAGCGGCCCAACCTTCCGCGCTGTTCCAGCAGCTGTATCCGGGTCTCCGCGTTGGGTTCTCCATCGACGACCTCGGCCAGCAGGTAGGTGCGGGACTTAACCATGCGGTTCCGCACCGTATGCGGGAACTGCAGCCGCGGATCCACCGGGGCTACGGCCTCGTACTCTTTGTGCACCTGGCGCTTTTCGAACAGCACCTGGTATCGGCCCCGGCTCGCCGGGTTGGTGGAGAACAGCAGGACACCGGCAGTGAGCCGGTCCAGCCGGTGCATGGGAATCAGATCCGGAAGGTCTAGCCGGCGGCGGAGCCGGACCAGCGCTGACTCCTGGATGTAGGTGCCGCCGGGGGTGGTGGGAAGGAAATGGGGCTTGTCCACCACCAGGATGTTCTCGTCCTGGTGGAGAATGCTGATCTCGACTGGCAACCGCTTCTCACGGGGCAAGGTCCGGTAGTACCAGATGAAAGTGTGGGCATCGAGCGGCGTGGTCCGGTCAAGCACCGCTCCGCCTTCGCCGACGATCTCGCCGCGGTCGAACCGGTCCCTGATGCCGTCCGGATCCACATGGCCCCACCGATGCAGCATGTAGTCCAGCGCCGTGTCCCAGGGTCCCTCCCCGGGCAGGCGCAGGCGGGTGGCGTTGACGCCGTCGCGCACCGGTAGCGGGGATTCCATCACCCATCAAGGGTACCGGTTGACCGCCACCCGGAACCGCAACCCTCAGGGGCAGCCGGTGACCTGGTAGAGCTTTGCCTCACCCTCGGAGTCCACCAGCTCGAATCCGTTGGCCTCGGTCAGCTCCTGCAGGCCCGGCACCGAGGTTGTCTCGCCGGGATGCACCGAGCGGTTTCCGAAGTCCAGCACGAACTGCACGTTCTGCGCCTCGACGGCCGCGCAGACCGCCGGATCCGTCCGCATCTCGTCCAGCTTGTCCATGATGAGCTTGCCATCCACCCGCGGCGAAGTGGTCCCCGACGGGACCAGCGCGGGACGTCCCGTGTAGGCGTAGGACAGCGAGGCTCCGGTCAGCGGGTCGCCGGCGATCACCGCGTCTTCCGGAACGCGGTCAGGAATCCGCTTGATCAGCGTCAGCTCGTCTGTGGTGAGCAAGTGGGAGCTGTCCGTAAAACGGTACTTGGCGGCGGCTTCGGAAATGCCCCGCTGCACAGCAAACAGCGGTACCACCGCCAGGATGACGACCACCAGCACAGCGGTGGCGGCCGGCCGGAACCACGCCGGCTGCTTCTTCTCGCGGCGGGCCAGCGAGGCGCGGAAGAAGGACCGCGCAGTCCCGGCCAGCGCGACGCCGCCGATGGCCGCGATCAGCAGTCCGGCCACCGGAAGCATGGCGCTGATACGGAAGAAGTCGTTGTACCAGATGCCGGTCACCCACCAGCGCAGGCCGGGCATCTGGTGCCAGTTGCCGATCACGTAGAGGGCGGCGGCAACAGCGTACATTGCCAGCGCAAAGCGGTTTTTGCGCAGATTGAAGACGACCGCGGCGCCCACGATTGTCAGGACCGTCGGCAGGATGGCGATGGGGCGCTCGAGCGGCGAATGCAGCACCACATCGCCCAGGGCCGCGGCGGCGTTGCCCAGGTTGTCCCAGTTGGTGCTGCTGCTGCGGGCGGGCCGGAGCGAAATCCAGAGCCCGACCAGCACCACCAGGTAGGCGGCGGTGCCCGCCAAGGCGCGCCGCCGCCGTCGTTGTTCTCCGGAGCGCAGTGCCGGGTGGGCGGCCGCGAAGACCGGCGGCACCGAGAGCGCGAGTAGTCCCATGATGGTGGCGGGATGGGACAACGCCATGCCAGGCAACAGCCCGATCAGCAGCAGCACGTTGCCTTCCGTTGACACTCGCGTGTGAACGCCCACCCGGAGCAGTTGAAGCACCACCCCCAGGGCGGCCGGAAGCATGGCGATGGAGAGCATGAAGGGATAGACGACGCCGAACTCCAGCAGCAGGTAAGGGAAGCTGCTGTAGGCGAGCGAGAGTACGGCGGCGACCAGCAGCGGCATAGTTCGTTCACCGGTGATGCGGCTGACCAGGAACAGGCAGCCGCTGCTCCAGATGCCGGTGATCAGCACCAGGTTGGTGATGTTGATGGCGGCCGCGGGCTGCAGCCCGGCGGTGATCATCACCAGGGAGACCACATCGTGCCAGCCCGCGGGGTAGAAGGTGCCCCGGTCCGTGGTGCCCAGGTAGCCCAGCGTCAGCGAGGAGGCGTTGCCCGAGTCGGAAATGTAGCGCAGCGCGTTGAGGTGGAAGATGTTGTCGTGCGACTGCGCGATGTTGTCCGGTGCGCCGAAGATCCAGATCATGGCTGCCGCCAGCGGCACCGCCGACACGGCCCAGGCCGGCACGACCGACCGCCAGGGCGCCGGAAGGTCCGGTGCTTCCGGATCGCGGTGCAGGCGGTGTCCAACGCTGCGGCGGAGCAGCCAGAGTATGACGGACACCAGCACGGTCACGGCCAGCAGTTGGGGCCAGGCCCAATCCAGCCCGAGCAGGCGGCCAAGCTCGGCGGCGACCACGATGGCGGTGACGCCGAACGGGCCGGCCAGTGCGACCAGGGATAACCGGCGCAGGCCAAGCACTGCGCCCCAGAGCAGGCCGGGTCCGAAGACGAGGACGATGGCCAGCAGCGCGGCCGGAATCGTCTGCAGCCAGCTCATGGGCCCCCTTCGTCGGTTATCGTCACCATATTACGGTTTGTGCTGCCCGACCGCCGTCGCGGCAGGCCTGCGAGGACCTGGCGGGCAGGTCGCGAGGACCCCTGACCCGGCCGCCAAGAGGTCATGTCGGGCCGAGTCCTCGGGGGCGGGGCTGCGGTGGCGAAGAGTCGGTCAGGGAGTCAGCGGCTGGCAGTGCGGGCAGAAGTAGACGTCACGGAGATCCGCGGCCGTGTTGCCCTGGAGGTCGTGGGCAATAGGCGTGCCGCAACGCGCGCAGGGGCGGCGCGCCCGGCCGTAGACCCAGAGCGAACCGCCCCGGGCGGGGGCGCCCGTGGTGCTGCGCATGCCGCGGTCCTTGTTGGCCTCCAGCAGCTGCTTGGCCTTCTGCACCATGCCGGGCAGATCCGGCACCTGGGCCACCGGGGTCGACGGGTGCACCCGGGCGAGGAAGCAGACCTCGCAGCGGTAGATGTTGCCGATCCCGGCGAGGTTGCGCTGGTCGAGCAGCGCCAGTCCGATCGGGCGGTCGGGCTCTTGCCGCAGCCGCCGCAGCGCTTCGGCCGCGTCCCAGTCGGGCCCGAGCAGGTCCGGACCGAGATGCCCCACCAGCGTGTCCTCGTCGGCCCGCGGCACCACGTCCAGCGCCGCCAGCAAGAAGCCGACGGCCGTCGTCGCCGTGGTGGTCAGGACGAGGCGGGCCTGGAAGGCGGGCTTGCGCCAGCGCTCGCCGGGTTGGTAGATCTGCCAGCTGCCGTCCATGCCCAAATGAGAGTGCACGGTCAGCGCGCCCACCCGCATCAGCAGGTGTTTGCCGCGTGACCGGACGTCGTCAATCGTCTGCCCGGACAGGTCCAGGGTGGCGTAGCGTGGCACCCGGAAATCGCTGCGGGTCAGCTGCCGCCCGGCCAGCGCGCCGTGCAAGCGCCGGGCCGCCCGCCAGACGTTGTCGCCCTCAGGCACGGAACCTCAGCCCGCGCGGGGTGGAATAGAAACCGGCGTCCATCAGTGCGCGGGCCAGCGGCGTGTCCAGGATGGTGGAGCCGTTGACTTTTTCGACGGCCATCTTGTCCGCGGCACCGCGACGGATCACCTGCACCAGGGCCCGGGCGCACAACGCCAGCGCCTCCTCGTCCTGGGTGAAGGCCAGCAGCGTCTTGCCGCCGCGTTCCGCGTAAAGGGCAAGTTCTCCGTCCACCAGGATCACCAGCGCCCCCGCCTTGCGGCCGGGCCGGTGGCCGGAGTCCTGCGGCGGCCACGGCAGGGCGGCACCATACGGATTGGCCGGATCGGTCGCCGCCAGCGCCACGGCCGCCGGCGGCTGCTCACCGAGCTGCGCGTCGCGGCTGAAGGAACGCAGCCGGTCAACGGTGGGGGAGACCGCGAACTGGGCCGCCCCGAGGTGTTCGATGAAGTAGCCGCGGCGGCAGCGGCCGGTTTCCTCCAGTTTGCCCAGCACCTTGTACATCAGGCCGAAGCCGCCCGGGACCGACTCGGCGGCCACCGAGCCGCGGGTGACCACGCCGTAGCGGTCCAACAGCAGTTCGGCGGTGGCATGTGCGCGCACGGTGGGATCGGCCTCCGGGGCAGGCAGCAGCGACCAGCGCCCCGCAACGGTCGGGGGCGCGCTGCGCGGCTGGCCGGGACCCTTGCCGGCACCCGCCCCGGCGCCGGGTTGCAGCCCGGTCCCGTGCAGTCCGTGCAGGCGTCCGATCCGTCCCAGCCGCGCCGACCGTGCCCGCGGCGGCGCATTGCGCTGCCGGTGCGCGGTTGTCCCGCCGGCCAGCAGCGAACGCACCGGGGCGAACGTGTCATTGGTGATCCGTCCGGCCCAGAGCAGGTCCCACAGCGCGCTGCTGACGGCGTTGTCACCCGGTTGGGTGCCGTTGGCCGCGAGCAGGTCGGTGAGCTGCCGGAAGAAGTAGGCGCCGCCGTAGCCCCCGGTTCCGGAGAGCGCGTTGAGGATTTCGTATTGCAGCACGCTGGGTTCGAAATCCGGCTGGGGATTCAGCGTCAGGTGCGCGGCGTCGGCCAGATGCAGGCTGATCCAGCCGTCGTTGCCGGGCATCGACCCGGCGCCGGCGATCAGGACTTCGCCCGTGGCGGTCAGCTCGTCCAGCATGGCGGGGGCGTAGTCGCTCACGCGCGAGGCCAGGATGAGCGGCTCCCAAGCCGACGCCGGGATGGGTACCCCGGACAGCTGGTCCACCACCGTGACCACGCCGTCCAGTCCGCGCAGCTTCGCTCCGACGTTCTGCCAGGTCGGCAGGAACCGGCCATAGGTGGCGGGATCAACCGGTTCGACTTCCTTGCGCAGGGCGGCCAATGACCGACGGCGGATCTTGCGCAGCACCTCGACGTCGCACCATTCGGTCTGGCGCTGATCCGCCGGGATCGGAGAAGCCACCTCGGTCGTACCCTGGGCGCCGCCCTCTGGAGCAGCCGGTGCGCCGCCGGGGCGGAACTCGCCTTCGACCACCCGGCCGTCTTTGAGCAACCGCTGCAGCGCGGTATGCACCACGGCGGTGCCCAGGCCCAGCCGCCGGGCGCATTCGGCGGCGGTGAAGGGGCCATGGGTTCGGGCATAGCGGCTGACCAGGTCGCCGAGCGGGTCGGCCACCGGCTCGATGAACGCCAGCGGCACGCCCACGGGCAGCGGCACGCCGAGTGCGTCGCGGAGCCGGGCTGCGTCTTCCACCGCCGCCCAGTGCTCGGCGCCGGCGACGCCCACCTTCAGGGTGCGGTTGGCCCTCGCCAGTTCGGCGATCAAGGGTTCGACGTCGGCGATCGCAACGGGCGCGCCGGCCGCGGGGACCGATCCGTTTGCCGATTCGTCCGTCGAACCGGTCACCGGTCCGGTCACCGGTTTGTTCCCCGGTCCGTTCACCGGTCCATTCACCGGTTCGGCGGGCAGGACACGGGCGGCGATCTCCGCCGTCGTCAGCAGTCCCAGCAGGCGCAGCAAGTCGGCGATGCCCTCCGCGCCGCGCACCTTGCGGTCCTCGGTCAGCCGCTGCAGCTCCTGCTCGGTCCGTTCGATGATCCCTTCGTCCAGCAGTTCGCGCAGCTCGGCCCGGCCCAGCAGGTCGTTGAGCAGGCCCGGGTCCAGCGACAGCGCCGCGGCCCGGCGCTCGGCCAGCGGGGAGTCGCCTTCGTACAGGAAGCTAGCCACGTAGCCGAAGAGCAGCGAGCGGGCGAACGGCGACGGCTGCTGGGTGGTGGTCTCCACCAGGCGCAGCTCGCGGCGGTCAATCCCGGCGGCAATCTCCTTGAGCGCGGGCAGGTCGTAGACATCCTGGAGGCATTCGCGCACCGTCTCGAGGATGATCGGGAAGGTGGGGTACTTGCGTGCCACGTCCAGCAACTGGGCGGAGCGCTGGCGCTGCTGCCAGAGCGGGCTGCGCTTGCCCGGGTTCTTGCGCGGCAGGAGCAGGGCGCGGGCGGCACATTCCCGGAAGCGGGAGGCGAAGAGCGCGGAACCGCCCACCTCCGCGGTGACGATCTGGTCCAGTTCCTCGGGATCGAAGAGGAACAGTTCGGCGCCGGGAGGCTCGTCCTCCATCATCGGCACCCGCAGCACAATTCCGTCGTCGGCGGCCATGGCGGAACCGTCCAGCCCGTACCGCTGATGCAGCCGGGCACCGACGGCCAGCGCCCAGGGTGCGTGGACGGGCATGCCGAACGGGCTGTGCAGCACCACGCGCCAGTCGCCGAGCTCGTCGTGGAAGCGCTCCACCACCAGGGTGCGGTCGCTGGGAACATCGTTGGTGGCCTGCTGCTGCTCGGCCAGGTAGGCCAGCAGGTTCCCCGCAGCCCAGTCATCCAGCCCGGCGGCGGCCAGCCGCTCGCGGGCCGGCTGCTCGGCGGTGCCGGACAGTTCCCGGACGAAGCGGCCCAGCGCCCGCCCGAGTTCCACCGGCCTGCCCAGTGAATCGCCCTTCCAGAACGGCAGCTTGCCCGGCTGCCCGAAGGCGGGGGAGACCAGCACGCGGTCGTAGGTGATGTCTTCGATCCGCCAGCTGGTGGCGCCCAGCGCGAAGACGTCGCCCACGCGGGACTCGTAGACCATCTCTTCGTCCAGCTCGCCCACCCGGCGGCCGCCGCGGTTCTTCGCGTCCTCGGAGCCCACCAGGTAGACGCCGAACAGCCCGCGGTCCGGGATGGTCCCGCCGGAGGTCACGGCGAGCCGCTGCGCGCCGGGCCTGCCGGTGATGGTCCCGGCGATCCGGTCCCAGACGATCCGCGGGCGCAACTCGGCGAATTCGTCGCTCGGGTAGCGCCCGGCCAGCAGGTCCAGGGTGGCCTCGTAAGCGGAGCGCGGCAGCGTGGCGAAGGGCGCGGATCTGCGCACGACGTCGAACCATTCCTCCACGTCGACGGCGCCGAGGGCGGTGGCGGCCACGGTCTGCTGGGCGAGGATGTCCAGAGGATTGGTCGGGATGTACAGGGGCTCAATCCGGCCGGCGAGCATCCGCTCGACCGTCACCGTGGTGTTGACCAGATCCTGCCGGTGCTTGGGAAACAGCACGCCCTGCGAGACCTCGCCGACCTGGTGCCCGGCACGGCCCACCCGCTGCAGGCCGCTGGCCACGGACTGCGGGGATTCCACCTGCACCACCAGGTCCACGGCACCCAT
Organism: Arthrobacter sp. Y3221114; assembly: GCF_059092625.1. Taxonomy (NCBI): domain Bacteria; kingdom Bacillati; phylum Actinomycetota; class Actinomycetes; order Micrococcales; family Micrococcaceae; genus Arthrobacter; species Arthrobacter sp. Y3221114. Next base: position 101,831 of record NZ_JBNHHW010000004.1, on the reverse strand, counting down.
GTCGATGCCGAGCTCCAGGCTCGACGTCGCGACCACGCAGCGCAAACGCCCGGACTTGAGGTCGTCTTCAATCTGGGCGCGGGCCTCCTTGCTGACCGAGCCGTGGTGGGCACGGGCGAGGACGGCATCCGCGCCGGACACCGAACCGGCCTGGGCCATGATCTGGGCCGGCGGCTTGGTTTGGGTGCGGGAGCCGGAACCCGAAGCGGGACCGTTTTCCGCAGGGTCGTCATTGGCAGCGGGGCCCCAGACGTCTTCGCCGGGCAGCGGGACGGACTCGCGTTCCGTCCAGATCTCGTTGAACCGGGCGGTGAGCCGTTCGGCCAGGCGGCGGGAGTTGGCGAAGACGATGGTGGACCGGTTCTCGGCGATCAGGTCCACGATCTTCTCTTCGACGTGCGGCCAGATGGAGGCGGGCTGCGCGCCGGGCCCCAATTCCTCCTGGCTCGGCGAGGCCAGCGCGGTCATGTCCTCCACCGGCACGGTGACCGTCAGGTCCCACGACTTCCGGGCGGGCGGGGCGACGACCTCCACCGGGGAGTTGCCGCCCAGGAACCGGGCCACGGTATCCAGCGGCTCGACCGTCGCGGACAGGCCGATCCGCTGGGCGGGCCGCTGCAGCAGGGCGTCCAGCCGTTCCAGGGTGACCGCCAGGTGTGCACCACGCTTGGTACCGGCCACGGCGTGCACTTCATCGATGATTACGGTGTCCACCGACGCCAGGGTCTCCCGCGCCCTGGAGGTCAGCATCAGGAACAGCGATTCCGGCGTCGTGATCAGGATGTCCGGCGGGTGGGTGAGCAGCCGGCGCCGTTCATTGGCCGGGGTGTCTCCGGAACGGACGCCGACGGTGATGGACGGGGCTGGCAGGTCGAGCCGTTTGGCGGTCTGCGTGATGCCGATCAGCGGCGCGCGCAGGTTCCGCTCCACGTCCACACCCAGCGCCTTCAGCGGCGAGATGTACAGTACCCGGGTGCCGCGGGACTCCTCGCGGGGGGCTCGTCCCCGCTTGGGGGCCGCTTCCGGAACAGCGACGGGAAGTTCAGGCTGCGTCTGGGCCCTGGAGATGAACGTGTCCAGCGCCCAGAGGAAGGCGGCCAAGGTCTTGCCGGAACCGGTGGGCGCCACCACCAGGGCGTGGGAGCCGGCGGAAATGGCGTTCCACGCCCCGGCCTGCGCGTTGGTGGGCGCGGCGAAGGCACCGGCGAACCACTCGCGGGTGGCCGGACTGAAGCGTTCGAGCACAGACGTCGTCATACCGATGTCATGAGCCTAGCGGCCGGCACCGACGGTGTGCAGTTCCCGGCGTGCAGTTCGAAGAGTGGAGAGGCGGCTACGGGGCCTGGAAGGTGCCCACGGTCATCAGCACCACGGAGTCGTCCGAGCAGCCGACCGTCTCCTGCTTCGCGACGACCGATTCCTTCTGGTTCGGCGGGTAGACCCTGACTCCCGCCACATCCGTCAGTCCGCATTCCTCGCCGTAGTTCTGCGCGTTGGTTTGCTGGAGCTGCGCCTCGGCGGTTCCGCCCGGTTGCAGCGTGACGGCCACCGCCTCTGCCTCCGGGTCCCGGTCGGCCGGTGCCCCCACCTGCCCACCGTCGGCGTCGAGATAGGAGACGCCCGGGTACCCCTGGAGCGTGCAGGACTCGCCGCCGGTGTTCGTCAGTACCAGCGTGCGGTAGACACTGCCGGCGGCCCCGGCGCCAACCTTGGTTTCGATGGCCGCCTCCAGCTGGCCAGCCCGGCAGGAACCGTCGCCGGCGCTGCCGCCGGCCTCCGGGGACGGAGTGGCGCTTCCGGTTTCGGTGGCGCTTCCGGTTTCCGGGGCGGGTGCAGCGGACGACGACGGCGCGCTGGGCGCGGGGGCAGAAGACGCAGGTTGGGTGCCGGATTCCTGAGCCGATTGCCCGCATCCGGCCAGCAGCAGGGCGGATCCGACGAACAGGGCCGCGGCGGCGGGGCGGATCAGGAAACGATTCATCATGGTCATATTAAACACCGCCGGCCGGGCGGTTCCCGCGTGGGACTCCTGCCGGCCGGCTGGACCGTCGATACCGGGCTGTAAGCTCAGGCCTTCTTGCGGGTTCTGGCCAGCGCGGTCACGCCGGCAGCCAGACCCAGCACCCCGGCGCCGAGCCCGGCCCAACCGGCCACCGCTGCCGCGCCGTTGCCCGATGCCGAGGTCGCGCCGGCGTCGGGAGCCGCACCGCCGTCGTCGTGCCCTCCGTGGCTGTTGACGGATGCTTCGCCGATCACGAACGACGGAGCCGGGGAGTCCAGCTCATGGGGATCCTGGCCCTCCGCGGGCAGCTCGGCCCAGTCGGTCTCCCCCTTCTCGCAGGTCTGCAACGTGGGGAAGGACAGGCTCTCGCCGGGGGCATTGGGCAGCAGCACCTGGAGCTGCAGCGTGTCGCGCAGCCCGTCCGCCACCGGTTCCTTGGCCGTGTAAACAATCTGGCTGACCCGCTCGGTGACGGTGGCTCCGCTGTCCAAGGTCTTGGGGGCATCCAAGGTTTCGGTCACCTTTTCAACCTCCCAGTTGGGGTGCGCGGTCGGCGTGGCGTCCACCAACTGCTCGGGCAGCGTGATCGCAACCTTCGTGGTCGGCGAACCCTCACACCCATGCGCGAAGGAGAACGTCAGAACCGAGCTGCTGCCGGCGGCGTTGTCCTCGGGCGTGACGCCGACGTGCGCGGAGGCTGCGCCGGCGCCAACAAGCAACAGGCCCGCCATGGCGCCGACGGCCAGTACGGAGCGAAGGGCAGTGCGGGGAATGGTAGTCACTGGAGTGCCTTTCAGGAGGCGGCGGGCCGCGGCCGGATTCGCAGGGGAGGGTCGCGGCGACTGCCGTCCACCGGCCAAAGGGCACTGCGCTCGCCGGTCATTCATGGTGGTAGGGCCTCCCGCCGGCGATCTCCTGGGCGCGGTAGAGCTGCTCCATGAGGATCAGCCGGACCAGCTGGTGCGGGAAGACCAGCTTGGAAAGGGACCAGACGAAGTCGGCCCGCTGGTGGATCGAGTCGTCCACCCCGTACGCCCCGCCGATGATCAGTGTGACGTTGCGGGAGCTGTCCAGCGGCTGTTGGAGCGTGCGCGCCAGCGTGGGCGAATCGATGTTCTTGCCGCGTTCATCCAGCAGCACCACGAAGTCGTTGGCGTGCTTGCCGCTGAGCTTGGCCAGCAGGGTTTCGGATTCTTCCTTGCGCGCCGCGTCATGCTCGCGGGATGAATGGGGGATCGGCTGCCAGGTGACGTCGAAGGGCTTCTTCATCCGCTTTTCGTAGCGGTCGATTCCCTCCGCCACCCATGACTCGTGCTTGCGCCCGATGGTCAGGATGCGCAGGCTCATCCGGTTGTTCCGGGAACCTTGCGGACGGTCAGGATCTGGGCGGCTCGGCCCACCGCACCCTGTTCGTCGAACAGTTCGGTATCCGTCAGGCCGACGCCGTCGGCGCCAAAGGTCACGCGGGTGTCCAGGCCGGTCCACTCGCCCTGCGGCTGGCGGAACAGGTGGATGGTCAGATCCAGATTGGGGAACATGTACTCGCGCGGATCCTGCCGCACCGCAATGCCGTTGGCGGTGTCCACGATGCTGACGAAGCGGGCCAGCGGGTCGCTGTCCTCGCCCTGCACCAGCGGGTGCAGGGTCCGTCCCCAGACTGTCCGGTTGCCGGGACCGAGGTCGGCCGCGGTGCGGAACTCCGTGGCCCGGATAAAGCCGCCGTCCCAGACGCTGGTCATGGGCGCCGGGGGACAGCCATCGGGTCCGGGAAGAGGCCGGCTGAAGGTGCCGGCGACATCGGCGGTATTGCCGGTGACCAGCCGCCAGGCCTGGGCGCGGATGGCCGTGCGGCCCTGCGCGGTGAAGGTGGCCTCCAAGAGTTCGATCGTCCTGCCGGGTCGAAGAACCCGGGTCTGGATCTCGAACTCGCCGCCGTGGATGATGCCCAGGATCTCGAAACTGATCCGGCTCATCACCATCTCGGGGCGGGGATGGTTGCGCAGCAGTTCATGCACGATCAGGCCGGAGGCCGGTGCCATGTGCTGTTCGTGGTCGTTCCACGCGCCTTGGGAATGCAGCGTGGAATGGAAGCGCCCGCCGTCCAGGCGGACGTAGTAGGCGTCCGGAACTGCACGTCCATCGGCGCCGAGGTGCTCCGTGGCGGCGGTGACGTCGGCAGTGGCGGTGGTGGCGGTGGAATCAACCATGCCACCACTCTAGCCAAAGCCAGCGGGAGCCCTGGCTTCCGGCACAGCGGGCTCCACGCGGCCACGCCGGGACCGCTGCCCCTTGGATCATCGTTGGCCCGCAGGGCGGGGATCGGCCGGGGGTGTCGGGGCGACGGGCTTGGCCGGCGGCGCCCAATTCAGGATGGCGGGCGCGCCTATCGCGTCACAATCCGCGGGCTCGGGCCGCGAGGGCTCCTGGGGCGGCGTGGGCTTTTCCGGCTGCTGCTCCTCCTTGTCTTCGTTGCCCCTGTTCTCTTCAGCTTCTTCCAACGCCTTCCGGTACTCCTCCAGCGCCTTCTCGTACTCCTGTTGCGCCATTTTGTACTCCTGCTGCGCGTTCTTGTACTCCTCCTCCGCGTTCCGGTTGTCCGCTTCGCACTGCGCCAGCGCGTTCCGATATTCGGCCCGGGCATTGTCCTGCTGGGTAAAGAATGCCGAGCGCTCCGCCAGCGCCTGCTGGTAGACGGCGTATTCGGCCCAGTAGTCGTTCCACCGCGCCGCGATCTTGTCCCACTCCTTGTTCACTTTGGCGACCGCGGCGGCGTAGTCCTTGTACTCCTTCACATCGGTCCGGTATCGGTCGTAGGCGGCCCAATAGTCCAGCACGCTCTGTTGCCATTTCCTGGCGCCGGCGGCGAGTTTCGACTCCGTGGCGTGGACACGCTCCCGGTTGGCGGCGGCTGCTTCCATGGCGTCAAAAGGCACCGGGGACATGCCGGTGAACTCCCAGCCGCAGCCCGGCCCGGTGGCGTCCTCGGTCAGCAGGTGGACCTTCGCCGACCTGGCAGGCTCTTCCGCAGGGCTCTTCGGCGGCCGGGGGAGCTCCCGCGCCTCCGGCATCAGCGGCCAGACCGGATAGACCGGCACTGCCGCCGGCTTGGCCGGTTTGACCTTCAGATCGGGCGCCGGGAAGGAGACGGCTTCGTAGTCGGCGTCGGCCGGTGCCTCCGGCAGCGGGACGGCGCGGATGGACACAGTGCTGGTGACCGTGAGCGGCTGGTAACCGGCCGTCGACCAGGGGGACCGGGCAGCGTCGCCGGCTGTGGATTCCTGGTCGGCACAGACATCCGCGAGCGCTCCCGCCAGCTTCTTGTCCAGTTGCTTGGCCAGTTTCTCCAGCGGCGCGGCTGCCTCTCCCACCACGAAGGCCAGCACGTCCCCGCGCCGGAAGGTGAGCACCTGCATGGCGCCGCGGCCGTTCTTAGCTGTGTAGGCCAGGTGGGCCTGGACCCCTGGGCCTTCCAATTCCTCGCCGCGGACACCGATCGCCGGCCCGGCGCAGTCGGCCGCGTTCTCCACCACCTTGTCCATCGCTTCGGCGCCAAGGCCGGCGGTGTAGGCAGCGGCGAGCACCTGCACGCTCTCGTTGCCCACCCTGAATGAACGCGACAACGCCACCGAGGGAGCCGTACCGACATCACACGCATAGGGCACCGGCAGCGCAACTCCGCGCTCCAGCGGACCCTCCGGTTTCCACTTCTTGGGAGGTTCGGCCAGCAGCCCGGTCAATGAGGTGGAGGCAGGGCTATCGGTGAGCACCGCGCTGATCGCCGCCGGCGAGGCAGGTTCGGCAACCGCCGGAGCCTGCTCCTCGGTAAAGAACATCGGCATGCCGGATGCCTGCAGCGCCGCCAGCCCGGACCCGGTGAGCGAAGCCAGGCAGATTGCACCGGTGGCCAGGGCAAGAGCCGGATGTTTTTCAAAAGTAGACATCGTGGCTCCTTACAACCCGTCGGGAACGGTGATGGCGGTGTTGCTGCCGGCACTGAGCCTGACGGTCACTTCCTGCCGGAACGTCAACCTGCTGCCCGGCGGTGCCGACTGTGCGGTGACCACGTCCTTGCCCACCCGGGGGTCCGGCTTGGCCGTTTCCTTCCCGATCACCGGCACCAGATTGTTGCGCAGCAGCACCGTGATCGCCTCGTTGACGCCCAGTCCGCGCAGGTCGGGCATGGACCGGGACGCGGCAGTGCTGGTGGTCAGCGGGTCGGCCTCGGGCATCGGTTCGGCGGGCAGGCCCTTGTGCAGGCCTTCCATCGTGTCCTTCCACACCGGGCCGGCCAGTTCGGAACCGGTGAGGTCGTAGAAGGTTTTGCCGTAGGCATGCACCTTCTTCAGCGGGTACTGGGCCCCGCCGCGGGGGTCGCCGAGCCACACCGCCGTCGCATAGCGCGGGGTGACGCCCACAATCCAGTTCGCGGCGAAGTCATTGGTGGTACCTGTCTTCGCCCCGGCAGGGCGGCCCTTCGGCATGCCCAAGGCGCCCAGCGTGCCGGCCGGGTGGAACGGTTCCTTGAGCGCGTCGGCCACCGTGGCCGCCACCGAGGGATCGATGGCCTGGTGGCAGTTCGAGGCGGGGACCGGGAGCTTCTCCCCGGTATCGCTGCGGATGGCGGCGGTGATGGTGACCGGCCGGCACAGCACCCCGCCGCTGACGAAGGTGGAGTAGGCGTTGGCCATCTCCAGCGGGGAAATCTCGTAGGAGCCGAGCGCCAGCGATGCCTCCCGCCCATGCAGCTTGTTGACGGGAATCGAGGTGATGCCCAGGGTTTCCGCGAACTCGGCGACTTCCTTCACACCGGTGCGCTCGATTAACCGCACAAAGTAGATATTCACCGAAGCGCGCACGGCCTGATAGGCGTTGATGTAGCCGTAGTTCTGGTAGCCGTAGTTGTGGAAACCGCCCGGCGGGTTATCCAGCGCTGAGTAAAAGGGGCCGTTGGCCAGCAATTTCTGGCTCGGGGAAATCCCCTGGGACAGGGCCGTGGCGAGCACGATCGGCTTCATCGCCGACCCCACCTGGAAGGCGCTGTCGGCGAAGACCACCTCGGTCTTGCCCTTGCCCTCGCCCCATGAACGGTTCTGCGCAACTGCCGTAACATGCCCGGTGCCGGGTTCGACGACGGCGGTGCCCAGCGCCGCGCGGTTCTTGTTGCCCATCGCTTTGCGCACCGCTTTTTCCGCCGCGTCGATGGCCTTGCGGTCCAAGGCCGTGGTCAGGGTCATGCCGCCGCGGGAGAGCCGGTCCCCGCGTTCTTCCGGGGTCTTGCCGAAGGCCGGATCGGTGAGGATTTCATCCCGGACCAGATCGCAGTAGAACGGGTACTCGGAGCCGCCGCAGCCCGAGGGCACCGATCCCAGGTCAAGGCCGAGCCCGCTTTCGCGGGCCTCCGCGGCTTCTTCCGCCGTGATCGCGCCGTGCCGCTCGAGCACATTCAGCACCGTGTTGCGGCGGTCGAGCGCCCGATCCGGGTACTTCACCGGATCGTAGTGAACCGGTCCCTTGAGCAGTCCCACGAGCAGGGCCGACTGGGGCAGGGTGAGCTTTGCCGCCGTCGTATTGAAATAGATCCGCGCCGCCGCCTGGACTCCGTACGCGCGGTTGCCAAAGTAAACGGCGTTGACGTACATGTTGAGGATCTGGTCCTTGTCCAGGCGTTTCTCCAGCTGGACGGCGTACTTCGCCTCGCGGATCTTGGCGTTATACGTTTCGCCCACCGCCACCGACTGTTCGGTTTCATCCCGGGCATTGTTGACCAGGATGTTCTGTACCAGCTGCTGGGTAATGGTGGAGCCGCCCTGGCGCTCGCCGCCCACGGAGTTGCTCACCATCGCGCGGGTGACGCCCAGGGGGTCCACGCCGTGATGTTCGTAAAACCGGGAGTCCTCGGTGGAGAGCAGCGTGTCCAAAAACGTCGGCGAGACCTGGTCCAGGCCCACGTCGATCCGGTTCTCGCTGTAAAAGCGGGCGAACTCCTTGCCGTCCCTGTCCAGCAGGACCGTATGCTGCGGCAAGGCGGTGTCCAACGGAAGCTCGGCGGGCAGGCCTTCCCACAGGTCCAGCACGGAATCCGTCGCTGCCGAGAAGGCGATGGCTCCCGGGGCTATCAAGGATCCGGCGCTGAGCGCAACGACCGCGACCGCACCGATCCACCCGGCGAAACGGACAACGGCGCCGGGCATGCGCTCCGGTTGGCCCGTCTGTTGCAGCAGGTCATCCAGCCCGACCGTATCCTTCCGACGGCGCCACCACGGTTTCGCCCTGCTCCGCATGTGAGCGGCGGCCCGGCCCGGAGGAGCCGGCGTTTGCCCGGCAGTTGGTATCCGGACGTCGAGGATCTCGCCGCCCCCTGGATCACGACCCACTTGCTCCACCCGTAGCCCCCGTCCCCCTCAGCAGGCCCGGACGTCCCCCGACGCCACCACTGGAAACCTGCAGACGAATTACCTCAAGGAGGCAGCTTTCGTACGCCGCCGCGACCAGTGAGGTGGTCTTAGCGTACGGCTAATCGGGCACGACTCAACCCCTTTTTCCGACGCTTTTCGATCGCTGTCAAAATGTGACACGGGCATCGTTTTGTGATGGATGTGAAAGGCCGGAATGCGCCCAAAAGCATTGACAGGACCGCTGTCCGGCACTAATAAAAGCTGTCCCGTCGGGGCGCTTGGGCGGGAGTTACGGGCGTGCCGCCGCGCGAAAGGAGCGCGCCCCACGGTAGGCCCTGGTCGCGGCGCCGCTTGTTCGCAGGGGCGCTGCTAGAGCACCCGCTGGTGAACCGAGACCGACCCTTCGGCGTGTACTAACACCGGTTGCGGAACTCCCTGCAGGAAAACCAGGAAATGCTCGCCGTCCTGCTTCCGGTGGAATGCGGTCAGGACGCCGACATGCTCGTCCCCGTCCGCCGTGGTCACTGAAACGACCCGGCCAATGGCGGCGGGCTTCAACGTCTTGGCAGGAATGGCCATTGTCTTACCTTCTGAAGCCAGGGAAGTGTATGGACCAAGGCTACGCCCGCTGTCCCGCCGCAGCATGGCGTTCAGCGCGACAACGGCCCAGCGGAGTCCGGGTTGGTGTGGGGTCGCGGCAAAGGGGTTGTGGACGTGTGCCAGATAGGCGACAGTGATAGGAATCCGTACGCGCCGGATGAGGGCGCCTGGGAAGTGCTGGCCGTCGACGCCGACGACGCGGACAATGTTAAGGACCCCCTGACGATTCCCTGGTAATCCGTAACCAAAGAATCTCCGGATCAGGAGCAGTAATGACTGAAAACGTTCAGCCTGCCGACGAAGGCGACGTCAGCGAAAACATCGAAGAGTATCAGCAGGATGACAGTCTTACCCCGGCCGACCGCATGGACCTCATTGCCAACGCCGTCGCCGCGGACGAGGACGACGATCGGGCGGATGAATCCCGCGACCGGGTGCAGGACGAAGGACCCGGCGACTCTCCGTAAAGAACCTGCGGCACGCTGAGGGACGGCCGAGCAAGCCCTAATAGCTGCAGCGCGGAGCCACGGCGACCAATCTCGCGCCGACAACCCGCGGGCCTGCCCCCTCCGGTAGGTGTTGAGGAAAGCAAGCACCATGATCGACTCCGTGCGGGCACCGAGTCACGGGCACCCGGTCGCACTAAACCGGCACCAGCTTGAGGGTGCCGCTGAGACACTGCGGATGCTTGGAGAACCCACGCGGTTGCACCTGCTGTTGGTCCTGACCGCCGGACCAGCGTGTGTTGCGGAGCTGGTTGAGGCGACGGGATCTGCCCGCACCATCGTGAGCCAACACTTGGCAAAGCTGCGCCTCAGCGGCCTTGTCAATGCCCGCAAGGAAGGGCGCAAAGTCATTTATTCGATCAGCGACAACCACCTGAACCGGTTGATTCAGGAAGCCGTCAACCACGCTGGCCACACCACGCCCGGGCAGCCCGAGCACGACTGATGACAGGCGCCGACCCGGACAAGCCACTCGGCGTTCCATCTCCTTTGCCCTCTTCCCGCCGCTGCAAAAGCCGAGCGTAGACTCCGCCGCCGCGCCGCTACGCGGGCACCTTGAGGAGCCGACGCGCTCCCGTTGACACTGGGTAATTAGCGGGTGGAAAATTCTGGACATACCGATAGGTGCGCAGTTGCGGGGATGTTGTTTGCAGCGGCGCAAACCTTCGTCCGGGTCTTCCCTGGTAGCGCTGAGGCAACCATCGCGTCGGCGCATCTCGCGATTCGACGCGGGCGACGCCGAAGGAGGCGTTCTATGGACGCGAAGGATGGATCTCGGGGCGCGGTTACCTTCCTCAACACGCATGAGGCGGAGACCATCGATGCGCTGGCCGGACTGATAATACCGGGGTCGGAGGACGATCCAGGGGCCCAGGAAGCCGGAGCGGTTATCTATATTGACCGCGCTCTGGCGGGCCCTTACCGGAACCTGCAGAAGTTGTACCGTGTGGGCCTGGCTGCCCTTGATGACAGTTGCGTTCAGCGACAGGGGCGTACGTTTGTCGAGCTTGACGACGGAGAGCAGAATGCCGTCCTGGAACAGCTTGCAGGGAGCGGGCTGGATAGCGCGGTGGGTGCCGAACGCGCGGAATCTGACGGGGCGGAGACGACCGACCTCGGATTGCTGCCGTATTTTTTCGCGGTGGTGAGGCAGCATGTGGTCGAGGGGACATTCGGAGACCCTGTCTACGGGGGCAACAGGAACGCCGTCGGGTGGCGTTTACTGGGATTTCCTGGCGCCCATTGGGGGTACGGCGCAGGCGAGATGGAATACGGGTTTGATGCCTCGGCCCTGCCTGTCGTAACCCTTCAGGACCTGCGGCATGAGCGAGAGCAGCGTAAAGGAGAGCCGGACCATGGCTGAGCATGCGGACATTGTGATCGTCGGCCTTGGTGCAGCCGGCGGGGTTATGGCGAAAGAGATGGCGCAAGCCGGCATGAGGGTTGTGGCCCTTGATAAGGGTCCGCGCTACGTGGATGAAGATGTCGAGGTCAAGCACGACGAGCTGCGGTACTTCGTCCGGCAGGAAATTTCCCCCAATATGGTCAGCGACCCCGTGACGTGGCGGCCCACCAAGGACGGTACCGCAAGCGTTTTACCATGGTCGGCCGGACCACTCGCGATCGGCCCTTTGTTCGTGCCTCCCTCCATCGGAGTGGGCGGGGGGACGATCCACTGGGCCGCGTGGGCGTGGCGGTTCCGTGACGCGGAGCTGCGCCTGCGGACTACGCTGACCGAGCGTTTAGGCGCGGAAGCTGTGGCGGACACCGCCATCGTTGACTGGCCGATGGGCTATGACGAACTTGAACCGTATTACGAGCGCGCCGAGTACGAGATCGGAGTCGCGGGGAAGGCAGGTAATCTCAACGGGGAAATTCAGGAGGGTGGCAACCCGTTCGAACCGCCGCGGAAGCGGGAGTATCCCATGCCGCCGCTGCGCATGACGGCGGGCGACAAACCATTTTCGGAGGCAGCGAAGCGGCTGGGCCTGCACCCCTTCCCTGCTCCTGCAGCAGTCAACTCCGTGGAGTACCAGGGAAGAAGCGCTTGCGTGTACTGCGGATTCTGCCGGGACTACCCCTGCCACGTTGGCGCAAAGTCCAGCAGTGCGGTCGCCCTCATTCCGCAGGCTCTCGAAACGGGTAACCTCGAGATCCGCCCGTATTCGCGGGTTTTTGAGGTAAAGCGGGATGCGACCGGGCGGGCCTCCGGTGTGCGATACATCGATCTCGTGCGGGAACAGGAACGCGAAATCGACGCCGACTACGTCGTGCTCTCGGCATACGCCTTGGAGAACACCCGGCTGCTATTGGCTTCGGGCATCGACGGAAACGGCGTCGTCGGCAAGTACTTCATGACGCATAACTACGGCTGGTTTACCGGCACGCTTCCGGACTGGACTAACCCGTTCGCCGGTCCGGCGGTTGCGACCAGCGTGGTTGATGACTACACCTCCGAGCTCGTCTCCGGTCACGGTGCGGTCTGGGGCAGCCCGATTATCGGCTTTGGCGGGGATGTGCAGCCGGTGGAAGCCACCCGGAATATGCCGGACTCGGCACCGAAATTCGGGCAGGGATTCAAGGACTGGATGCGGGACAATTACCGGCGTACTTTCAGCATGTACCACCAGACCGCGACGTTCCCCCGCGAAGAGTTCTTTTGCGACCTGGATCCGAAGGTTAAGGACGCGTTCGGTCAGCCGGCGCTGCGGATCACCCACGACTGGACGTCGCGCGACGAACAGGACGTGGAGTTCATCATCGGCAAGAAGCGCGAAATCGCACGTGAGATGGGAATGCTTGAATGGTGGGAGGCACCGACCGCGCCGCCTTACCATGTGTCCACCCACGAGGTAGGTACCCATCGGATGGGCGACGATCCGGGCACCTCGGTTGTGGACCGTTACGGCCAATGCCACTCCGTGCCCAACCTCTTCGTTCTCGGTGGAGGACAGTTCCCCACGTACGGCGCCTATAACCCCACGTTGACGATCTATGCGCTCGCCTACATGGCTGCTGATCATCTTCGGGCGGGGACCGGGGTGAAGGCGGGCGCCGAAGTTCCTCATCGCTGAAAGGTGGGAAAGATGCCGGTCGTACAGGTCCATATGCGGGCGGGCCGGTCCGCGGAGGACAAGCGCAGGCTCATCGAGTCCATAACCGACGCCGTGGTAGATGTTTTGGGCTCAAAGAGGGAAAGAGTAGTGGTCCTCTTGGATGAGATCGATCCGGGGAGCTGGGGTCAGGGGGGCCGGCTTCTCGCGGACGAGTTATCGGAGAAGACGTGATGGGTGGCTCCCATGTCCTGTCTGGTGAACGATTTTCCGGCACGGCCGCGTAGCTCGAAACCTGGCACAAGGCGGGCGATGACATGACTGCTTCCGCGGTGGCTTCGCTGCTGGCGACGCTTGATCAGGCCACGTTCTACGACCTTGAACAGCCCCGTTATGCCGGTGCGCCAATTTTTGCCGCGCACCGTCCCGGATTCATTTACACACTCCACCGACGCCATGAAACCGGGCTGGGTGAGGCCAGGACCAGTGCCTCCGGATTGATCATCACCGCAGAGCACGCCGGCACACATATCGATGCACTCTGCCACCAGGCGGTCGACATGCGAATGTTCGGAGGCCAGCGGGCTGACGCCACGACGCAGACCTCGACCGGTTTCACGGAACTTGGGGTGGAGACAATAGCCCCCATGATCGCCCGCGGCGTGCTGGTCGACATCCCGCGGCATCGCGGAGTGGATCGGCTTCCGGCCGGCACAGTCGTTGCGGCGGATGAGCTGGAGGCGGCCGCCTCAGAGCAGCATGTTTGGGTGAGTGCGGGCGACATCGTCCTCGTCCGCACGGGCGGCGGGTCTCTATGGAACGAACCGGAGGAATATCTCCAAAGCGCCGGCCTTTCCGCTGAAGCCTCAGAGTGGCTCGCGGATCATCGGGTGCAGGCTGTAGGAGCTGACAACGTTGCGTGGGACACCGTGCAACCGGACCCTCAGCGCGGGAGCCTGCCGGGACACGTGGTCCTTATTGTCCACAACGGGATTTACATCATCGAGAACCTGCAGCTCGAGGAGCTCGCTGCCTCCGGCCATCAGGAATTCATCTTCCTGTGCCTCCCGCTCAAGATGGTCGGCGTGACAGGATCACCGGTCCGCCCATTGGCTCTGGTGCCGGCATGAACAGCAATCCCAGACGGAGCAGCCTTGCGGCCCGCTATCTGCCGCAAACCGAGGCTACCCCCTGCACGTCCGCTGCCTTGGCGGCCTCCCAGGACCAAGGCCATTGGAAAGCGCCTAAATCACTACGGTGACAGCCTGATTGGAGAGGAGAAGGCGAAATGGCAGACAAGGACCAGTCGGCCACCCGGCCGGCGCAGGAAGGTCCCAGGAATCGGGGCCGCGTTCCCGCAACCGCAGTTGGAGCGCTGATTTTCCTGTGGCTCGTATATGCGATGAACGCGAATACGCGCCAAATCTTCTACTACGTCCTGCCCCCGATGGTCGAAGAGTTCGACCTAACACCGGAGGAGGCCGGCGTCGTCAGTACGATCGTGACGGTAGCTGTGGCATTGGTCGCGATTCCCGCGGGCGCCTGGTTTGATCGGGGCGGGCATGGCTGGGCACGCAAGTACCGCAACGCGATCGTCGCGGCTGGCTACTTCGTTTTCTCCATTCTCACGGGCATAGTCGCCCTCACGAAGACGATCTGGCACGTTGTCGTCATCCAGTCAATCAAGAACGCCTTCGGCGGTGCTGGCGAAGCGGTCGAGGTCACGTCTATGGTCGAGTGGTACCCCGTGGAAAAACGGGGCCTGGCGCTCGGGATACAGCATGCCGCGTATCCTTGGGGCACCGGCTTGGGTGCCATCGCCACCGGCGCGATTCTGGCCACCTTCGGTCCGGAGAACTGGCGGTATGTATTCCTCATCATTCCGCTGGCAATGATCCCCATTTGGATCGGCTGGTGGTGGTATAGCTCTCCGAAGCGCTACCAAAAGTTCGAAAACGACACCCAGGCCGCCGGGCTGACGAAGCCTCTGGCAGGTGGGGCCGGCGCCGAGCAGCGTCACGCCGAACCCGGTGCGCTGCGCCGAAGCCTGGCCAATCCGAACATCTTGGTTCCCGCGCTGGCATCGATGTTCGGGATCATGATCTATACCGGGATCAGCTTCTGGCTGCCGCAGTACATCGCCTTCGTAGGGGGCTTCAGTTTCGCGGAAGCCGCCGCGTACAGTGCGGTGTTCACGATCACCGGCGGTATTGGGCAGATTTTTTGGGGTGTTGTCTCCGATTACATCGGCCGCAAGCTGAGCCTTATCATCGCATTTGTGTGGCTGGCGATCGGCCTTTATCTTCTGCGTTTTTCGGCGGTGAGCCTGACCGTATTGATCGTGGTGCAGCTCATCGCAGGGCTTGCGACGAATGCCATCTTCCCCGTCCTTTACGCCTTCGGCTCGGACTCGGCAGAGCCGGGTGCCATGGGGACGGCGAATTCGATTCTTCTGTTCTTCCTTTACATTGGAGGCGTCTCCCCGCTCGTCCTCGGATGGCTGATTGGACTCGGCGGCGGGTTTGAAAGTGAAACCGGGTACTTCTACGGCCTCTACTTCCTGGTGGCGGTCGCTATCATTTCGGCAATCATCATTGCGCTGTTCACGCGCGAGACGGTGGGTCGGTTTAAGGACCGTGACCGGGCACTGGTCTCCCGTGAGCGCACCCATGTGCGTCCTGGACTGCCCCAGGAGTAAGACGTCATCCTTTCGCCCTCGGGCTGCGGCCCATGGCAGTGATCTCAATCGATGACAAGGAGAAACCGATGGGAATGAGTTACGAGCAAGCACGGCAGGCGCTGGAAGCGGCGCTTGACAAGGCCACGGAGATCGGGTCCCCCTCCAGCGTGGCCATCGTCGACTCCGGGCGTGAACTGGTTGCGTTCGCGCGGCAGGACGGAGCCCTCCTGGCTAGCACCGAGATTTCGGTGGGGAAGGCCTACACAGCGTGTTCGATGAAGATGGCAACGAAGGACATCGGACCTTTGACCCAGCCAGGTCAACCCCTCTACGGGCTCGAGTACACACACCAGCGCCCACTCGTTACCTTCGGTGGGGGGCGGCCCCTGGAGATCGCGGGGGACGTCGTAGGTGGCGTCGGAGTCGCCGGGGGAACCGTTGACCAGGACGACGAGATTGCCGCCGCCGCGCTCGCGGCCCTCACCTCGTAGGAGGAATGCATGCAGCTCCAGGGGAAAAAGGCGATCATCACAGGGGCAGCAACGGGCATTGGGGCGGTCACCGCCAGAGCGTTTGCTCAAGAAGGTGCGGCCGTCGTTGTGGCCGACATCAACGAGGACAACGGCTGGCGTGTGGTCGAGGAAATCCGTAGTCAGGGCGGCACAGCAGAGTTCGTCCGCACTGACGTCACCAGAGAGAGCGACGTAGAGGCGCTCGTAAAGCAAGGCGCAGAGACGATGGGTGGTCTCGACGTCTTGTTCAACAATGCAGGGGCCCAGCGCTCGGGGGCTATCACCGGCTTCGAGCAGGATCAGTGGGACCTGCTCATGGCGGTCAACCCCCGTTCCTGCTTCTTCGGAGTCAAGCATGCCGTACCTGTCCTTCGCGACCAGGGAGGCGGGTCGATCATCAACATGGCGTCGCTGGCTGCAGTGAAGGGAGGTGCTGGCTTGACTGCCTACTCCGCCTCCAAAGGCGCCATAGTGGCTTTCACGAAGGCATTAGCCCCGGAGCTCGCGCCTTACCGCATCAGAGTTAACAGTGTTTGCCCTGGATGGATCGACACTCCGTTCAACCGGCCCGCAATCGAGTTTATGGGTGGTGCGGAGGAGCAGGAACGCATCGTCAAACAGGTCGTACCCATGGGCCGTCAGGGAACACCGGAGGAAATCGCGCCCATCGTGGTGTACCTCGCCTCGGACGGTTCCACCTATATGACCGGCCAAGCACTAGTTGTGGACGGAGGCGTGTACTGACGGGGCTTTATCGGCTCAGGTGATCGTCTTCGGGGCGGTTCATTGTCCCGGGGGTCAGTGGCTCGGGTTCACTTCCAGGATCTCGAAAGATACGGATGGCAGTTGCCGGCCCGTCGTTTGCTCTTGCTGCGAGTCCAGCGCTCACTTAGGTTAAAGGTGGGCGGTCGCGGGCAGCTCCCGTTGGGGGAGTCGGCGCAGCCGTTCCAGAAGGAAAAGATCAGCATGGCAACAGGCACCGTCAAATGGTTCAACGCCGAAAAGGGGTTCGGCTTCATCAGCCAGGACGACGGCGGGCCGGACGTGTTCGCACACTTCTCGGCCATCGCCGCGAGCGGCTACCGCTCCCTGGAAGAAAACCAGAAAGTTGAGTTCGACGTCGTCCAGGGACAAAAGGGACTGCAGGCCGAGAACATTCACCCGCTCTAACACTTGCTCAAACCGACGCCCCGCACTCCGAAGGTGCGGGGCGTTGCCATATAGCCGACCGCGAACCGCCCTGGGCTGGGCGCGTCAACACTTCGCTGTCATCTTGGTGCTGCGGCCGAATGCGAACGGCTCGGCAGCAGCTGTGCTGCAGGGACACGGCCACGAGTCTGTCGGCCACGGGGGTCGGGTCCCGGCGACGGCCGACGGCGACGATTTCGATGGTTGCACGCAGCGGCTAACGACCAGACCTAAGTGCCCTCGAATTTTTTCGCTCTGCGTTAAGCAGGCAATCAGCAAGTATGCTTACTACCTTGGGAAGGGCGGCTTGATCTCGCCAGGAGATAAGGAGAACCACCTCGCGGTGCCCACACCACCCGGGACAGACCGGGAACAACCTTGAAAGGCACACACCATGTTTCTTCTCTTCGGTCTTAAGACCGCCCTTCGCGATCTGCCCGGACGGATGGCGACGTGCCAGTACTGCGGCCGGTTCGTCCACCATCACCTGCAGGAACGCGCCACCAAACTCACCCTGTTCTTCATTCCCGTCTTCACAACATCCAAGAACTTGGTCATCACCTGCACAAACTGCGGACAGAGCTCCAAAACGAAGTCCCGACAGAAGAACGCCCTCCTCCGCTAGCAGTGAGACCTCACTGACGAACGAGCACGCCGTCACCGCCACCATCCTCCGTGCCGCCGGCAGGGGGGCGGGCCGTTCCGCCACCCGTAGTATTAGTGCAGCCCAGATCTCACACCCCGGCACGGAGGCACCATGACTGACAAGCTGCATCTAACCCCAGAGGAACACTTTCCCGAGGACTTGGCCGTGGTCATGGATCGGCAGCTACAGGTCCTGGACAGCCAGATCCAGCGTCAGCTCGACTACGAGGTCATTGCTGACGGTGAACCCAACCCAGAGACGGAGTTCCGGCACTTTGAGCTCGATGAGGAATTCCAAACCCGCGACAGTCGCTGACTGCACCGACCGCCGGAGCTCCCGAAGATCTAAACGGCCAAGTTCCCCCTGACAGGCTGCAACTCCCAGAGTTTCGCACGCCAATCCGAGCCCGGATCAGTGACACGGTCCGAGGATGCACCCGGTAAATGGACGCCCAGGTTTGCCGGGCCTTCGCTGTGCCTTTCCTGTTGCACCAACACATCCATAACCACCTCCGGCAAGTGACCCCGGATTTGAGTGGGGTTGGATGAGCGGACCTCCAACCCCTCTCACTCTCCGGCGACGACCACCATGGGCTGCCCGCTAGCAAGATGACGATTGCATCGGCGGGTGCTGAGGTCGAGAAAATGTGGGTTTGTCCTGGCTGCGCCGTTGATCTGGTTCAGGCAGGCGGTGAAGCGGTGTGGGCATCGTTTCACCGTTCAGTCCAGTCGTAAGGCAGTGGGCGCTGTCGAAGCTGCTAGTTGCGTCACGCTGCATTGTGCAGTCGCACACTGACGGCCCCCGCGTGCCCTTGTAGCGTCACATACGCACTCTTCGAACACCTACGCCAAGAAAGAATCTGTCAATGACGACGCCTGTCTTATCTCCATCAACCGCACAATCCGGGCAAGGCGCGCCGGCTCCCAGCCAGGACGCGGGACCACTGGAGAACGCCCATAGGCAGCTTGCTTCAGCAATCCGAACGCTGGGATACAGCGAAGGGCTGCACCGACTGCTGGCCCAGCCTCGCAGGGAGCTTTCCGTCAGCATTCCCTTGCGCCGGGACAACGGCAGCGTTGAGGTTCTCACCGGTTACCGCGTGCAACATAACTTCTCCCGCGGACCCGCCAAAGGGGGACTGCGGTACAGCCCGCACGTGTCGTTGGATGAGGTGCGTGCACTGGCGATGTGGATGACATGGAAATGCGCGCTGCTGGACGTCCCTTACGGCGGTGCCAAGGGTGGCATCACTATTGATCCACGGAATTACTCACAGCAGGAACTGGAGCGGGTAACGCGCCGCTACACCAGTGAAATTCTGCCCATCATTGGCCCTGAGAAGGATGTGCCGGCGCCCGACATCGGCACGGACGAGCAGACCATGGCATGGATGATGGACACCTATTCGGTCAACGTCGGCTACACGGTTCCAGGCGTAGTGACGGGCAAGCCTGTCAGCGTTGGCGGCTCCCTCGGCCGTTCGAGCGCCACCTCCAAGGGCGTCGTGCACGTCGCTCTGGCATCGCTTGCCCACGCCGGGCTTGATCCGAGGCAGAGCACCGCGGCTGTTCAGGGCTTTGGCAAGGTGGGAGCCGGAACTGCAGAGTTCCTTGCCGATGCCGGAGTCAGGGTAGTGGCTGTGGGCGACCAGTATGGGGCCATCCACAATGCTGACGGTCTGAACATCCGTGCCCTGCAAGACCACGTTAAGGAGACGGGCAGCGTCGTCGGCTTCGCCGGCGCAGGTGCCATCGCTTCGGATGAGCTGCTGGAGCTTGAGGTGGACCTGCTGGTCCCCGCAGCAGTAGAAGGCGTGCTGCACGGCGGAAACGCCGACAAGGTGCGCGCCAAGGTCATCGTGGAAGGCGCCAACGGCCCCACCACGTCGGCTGCGGACGTCATTCTGCAGGACAAGGGCGTGCTCGTTGTCCCGGACATTCTCGCCAACGCCGGCGGCGTCATTGTCTCCTACTTCGAGTGGGTGCAGGGCAATCAAGCCTACTGGTGGACTGCCGCCGAGGTTGAAGAAAAGCTGGAACGCCGAATGTTGGCGGCGTGGGAGAACGTCCTGTCCATTGCGTCAAAGCGCGGCCTGAACCTACGCGAAGCCGCTACAGTGACGGCCGTCGAGCGTGTGGCACAGGCGCACCTGACCCGCGGGCTCTACCCCTGATCCTTACTGCGCGCAATTGTCGGCGGGGTCCGGCACCCCCCGCATCAGGGACGAAGCCAGCAGGGGATGTTGCCGAACGAGGGCGACATCTCCTAAGCGACGGACATTCCTTGGTCTGCCGCTCCTATAACCCGCTATGAGTCAAGAAAACTGCACAAGACTGAGGAAAGGTCTCCCATGACGGTAGACAACTGGAAAGAGCTGACGGGCCAGCACGTTCAGATCCGAAAGGATGGGAAGCCAGTCAGGGAAGGCCGTGTGGAAGAGGTGACGCGGGCAGCGGACGCGTTGTGGCTGGAATGGCATGGCGGACACCTGAGGCAGCTTTATGAAAAAGCGGAAGGCTACTCGGTGGAGCTCGTCGCTAGCCCCTAAAGCGTGGTGCTCAAGGCGCTCGGCCTGTACAGGTGGTCGTCAAGACGGGCGGTCCACGCCACAGTGCTGCACCCGCTGGCGGAAGTCGACCTAATAGCCATGGTCTGTTCCGTAGACGAGCTTGTCCAAGGATTTGAGGCTCATCTCATCCGCTGCCAGTTCCACGTCACCGTCTTTGGTCCGGATACTCACCACCCGCTGGTTCCTTCGGAGCTCCTTCCGCCTCTGCGGAGGCAGCGCCCGTTGCTCGGGGGATGACTGCACTTCGAGGATTCGAGGCGCTCCTATGACTTTGTTTAAGCCAAAGGGGTCAATGATGTTGCCCTCCCGGAAAACGATCGTGCCTGGTTTGAGCTGAGCTGACCCGGGTGCCCACCGGTCGCGCAGTGACCCGGGCACAGCATTTGGATAGCGGAGGAGGCAGTCAATGATCCCGTGTTCTTCGATATCCGCGGTCAGGCGCTTGCGCTTGTCGCGTCTCACGCCGACGAGCAGCAGGGCCTCGACGAGGACGACTACTACGAGCCCGGATAAGATTCGGGCGCCCAAGTCCGCGTTCGGCAGCAGAATATTGGCAGGCAGCAAAGCCACTATAGGTACCCACCAAGTGGCGTGGTCAGAGATGCGCTCCAACTTGCTCTTCGGAGCGCGTGTCGGTGCTTCGGGCGCGACCATGCTTCATTCTCGTCCCTTAGCCTTCAGATTTACTGAAGAATGTGTTGTCAGAGGACGAACCCTAGAGCCAGGTAAAAGATAACGAGGGCGATCGGGCCGAAATCATCACTTGTAGCGCGCGCTCGGCGATAGAGTTACAAGAGTCGTGGTGACGATCGCGAATATTGCAGAGCTTAAATTTACGCCAAGAGATAGGGCTGCAACCTTTCCTTTCAAACTTCTCCGATCTGGTGGCAGCGTGGCGTTATGGAGCACAGCGGTTGGCATGGTCTTGCTGCTGATCTCTCTAGCTGCTTTGGCTCCTGGAGATCGCAAGAGGAAGAAGTAAGCGAGGAGTGGTGTTGCACCCACCCCATTGGGAATGCGCACATCATCAGGCGCGCCGCTCCGCTGGCGCTATGCGACCCCATCGAGTTTGATATGACACATGGGGATCCCGGTTTACGTTCCGGTTCTGTTGGCCGCTGGTGCTGTCGTCTGCGTGGGATTGGTGATGTTTCTGGGCCGCCGGACTCGCATAACGAACGAAGCCTCGCGCAGCAAAGGGGTATCTGTGAGAGGGGCATCGGCAGTCGGTTCTTTCGAATGGCACGGCGATCACGATGCTCTGCGCCATAAGATCTTCACGATTGCCGAGAGTTATGCGAAATACGCCAAGGTCCAGACCCAGCATTCAATGATCAAGGTATACATCCGCCCCAATATCTGGACCTGGGGAGAAGTCATCTTAATTCGCCTGCCCGAGAACACGCCTGCACGTATTGACGTGCAGTGCTCACCGCGTATGGAAACGACGGTCTATGACTACGGTCAGTGCGGCAAGGACCTGGCTGAATTCATCGAACGCGTGAAGTGACCAGAGGCGGAGCTGCCATCCGGCCCGCTTTGAGCTTTTGGGTTTTGGAGTACGGCTTCGACATAGTTCCGGTAGTGTGGCTGTTCCGTTCTCCTAACCGTCTGGGATGTAGCGCCTGACACTTTAATCCTCCGCTAAAGAAGAGGGTGAGCGTGCAGAATGGGAACCCAAAACAGCATTGACATGAAGCTGCGCTTATCCATAGGTCTTCCTGCCATGGCCCTTGGAATTGTCATGGCGGTCCTCGCCATCGTGTTTCCCGACCCTCTCCGGCCATTGATGTTTGCCCTTCCCGTCCTGGCGATTATCGCTCCAGGGTTAGTTCTCTTTATCGAGCGGAAACGGCGACGCAGCAAACTCGACTGAAGATCCAACCCTTAGAGTGCCGTGGAACTGCCAACAGCCTCATAACCCATGCGTTGACGGCCACTTGCGGATGAACTTTTATGGGCAGATGGGGACATCGAAGCGAAGGCGTCAGCTGGCGGCGGGCGCCTTGGTCATTGGCTTGCTCTCTCTTGCCACGCTGGTGATGGCCTTGGTCTCCAGCCCTGATGACGGAGCGGAGATTGCATTCCGGATTGTCTGGGTGGTCTTCGCTATGACCATGGGGGTATTTGGTGTCCTGTCTTTGCTGCGAGGAACGCAAAAGGGCCGGCCGCTGGCGTTCGAACCGTTTCGGTGGCAGCTGATCATCACCGGCCTAGTCGCGGCCGTCGCAGCGACGGCGGTTGCATGGCAGCTGCTGATTGACTCCGGCGACCTGCTCTCCGTCGCGTACTTTCCCTTGATAGTCGGCGGGCTGATCGGGCAGATGTATCGGCCGGAGGGCACGCGGGCGGAATGGCTGGGAACCGATCGCCGCCGCTCCACCAATACGTAGCGGTCACATGCTTAGCACGTGAAAGGGGCATTCATGCCTGGGCTAGCAGCAAGGCGGTACATCCGGGTTACCTGCATCGGCGTCTTCGCTTCGCTCTTCATCCGTGGACTGATTGCTGTTCCTTCAGGGCTGAGTCCGCTTTTGGTGATGGGAGGACTTTCCGCGTTCTGATGCTCGTCACATTGCCCATGGGGTTAGCGGCACGACGAGAGCGGTTGGAACGGGAACGCAACCGTTAAGCAGCGCTGACCCTGCTCCTTCTCACAAACGATGGGAGTATGGGGCCATGCAACCGGAAGCGCTGATCCTGCTCACCGTCGGCCTGATACTGGTTGGGATCTCCTCCGTCTTCGCCATTGCACATCCCCGACGAGAAGGGGAGCCGTTCGGGCCGCAACGAAAGATGATGCTCGCCCTGTGCCTTACCGGAGGTCTGTGCATTGCGGCGTTCGCCATCATCTTCATGACGGCTTTAACGGATTTGAAAACGCCAATTTAGAGCGCGACGGAAGAAGCCATTGGACAGATGCGCCGTTTTCGTAAACGGCCCTCACCATGTAGCTGACATCGGGATCGCTCGTCACCTCGAAAAAGACTTGGTCCGGTGACAGCGGATATGACGAGAATGCGCGGGTTGTACCCTCATTCAGATCAGTGCAGGTTACTTCGTCAGTGTCATGCAACAGGAGAGTTCCAGCACTGAGACAAGTCAGCTCTATATAGATGTGGGTAGCTTCCGCGGGCGGAGCACCAAGCTCGATAGTCTGCGTGCCCGTGAATGTGCCGAAGACCGGATCTGCGACTGCTGTAGCAGTACTACCTGGGTAGCTGGGCGGTGGCTGGCTTCCAGCCTCCACATCACTCTCCGCCCCGCATCCGATGAGCAGGGCAGCCGACAGCGACCCTCCAATCGCTAGAGTCGGCAATAGTCGTTGCTTCATTTGCTGAAGCTAGCAGGCCGGCTGAGAAGTCAGTCGTAAAATGGGCATTCGTTATCGGAGCGTTGTCCATCACGACCGGTCAGGCGGGTGCCGGCCCAAGTTCCCATCCCCAGAGGTGTGTCCCCACAGGAGGCAGTACCCCGTACACGTTTGGGAGCTATGGGGGTGGCGTGGCGGGTTTGGATACGGGGGCTTCCTCCACCTGCATCAAGATGCCCGCACAGGAGATTGGTAGCATCAGCCATGCGCCGCTCCACTACAGCTAAGAAGCGACAGGCGATTGTCGGCAGCGTCTTTGCCTTCGGGTTTTCATCCGCTCGCAGCGCGCAGCGCCGTTGACGGCTCCCTGCACCGGGAATCTCAGTCCAGCTGTCGCATCTGATGGCGGAGACTTGAGAGCATGATCCAGCTCTGAGGCGCAGTCATGGTGGTGGTCACTGAGGTAGAGGCGAACAACACCGCGATCGAGAACACCGAAAAAACGTACCGCCCGCGCGGCCTCCGCACCTCGGAGAGGCCCTGATTCTAAGAAACATGCACCACATGTGCACCACGAAGACCTGAGAATGAAGAAAACCCCCGGATTTCCGGGGGTTCTCTGTGGCGGTGACGGTGGGATTTGAATTCTATCCAGCACCGTGGCGTTACAGCGGACCGTTGGATTTACGCGGATTATTGGTCACATGAATGACGCAGGATGACACATGATTACAGGGGAATGTGCCCAAAATGTGCCCACAGAGCCCCGTTAGCAGTGGCCCGCCACGAGGTGTGGCGGGCCACTGCTAAGCCGGGGCTACTGGGCGAAGCCGAAATCTATCAGGGCTTGGCGCAGCGCGTTAGCTAATGCCTGCGTGGTTGTCGCGTCAGTCGCCGCCGCAGGGAGGGTTCGTTTCCCAACTCGGGCTGCACCAAGGAAGCCGACCTGGCTCCCAGTCGAGTCCCACGACATGATCGATCCAGCGCCACTGACGCCACGGATAGCACCACCACCACTTACCCCACGGACCTCGGTGAGGTTGCCGGAGGTGACATGCATGATCGCTTGGTAGGTTCCGTCAGTCTGCCTACCCCGGATGACCTGCCCATTCTCAAGGAGGATGCTGGACTGGGCACCACCAACAACCTGCCCGACATTCCAGTGCACGGTAGGGCGGGTCTGCCCCTGCGGCTGCAACGGGAGAACCTTGTTGTCGATTGTGTCATTGATGAGGTTCGTGTAGAGCGTGTTCGCCCCGAATCCATCGAGGACAACCTTGGCCCGATGGGTTGCGGTTGTCTTCTGGATACGCACAACATCAGCGAGTGCGCCGTCTGTGTCGGCCCAGCCGCTGATGACATGGAACAACCCGCCGTCCAGGTCATCGATGAGGAACACTGGGTTGCCGTCTCCGGTTTCCCTATTCGTGCTGAAGGTCGAGGTTGAGAAGTTTTCGACCTTCGGGCTCAGGACAAGCACGTTCGCGCTGGCGCCACCACTAACCCGGATCAGACTCGCGTTATTATCCCCTGAGATGCCCAGCACTCGGACGGTAGACTGGATCTCGTCGAGGTGTAGCGCGTACCGGCAACCGTGTGCAGCAATGTTCTCCAGGTGCGCTGTAGCCTGCACGCCCCGGACATAGAACCCATCCTTGGCGTCCCGGATGCCGACGTTCCGGATGTAGGAGTTCTCGCCCATACTGCCGGGGTTGATTCCGTTCGGGCCAGTGCGACCCAACCCGATCAGGCAGAAACGTTCAATGCCACCCCAGTGCCATGAGCGGCCAGCGCTACCCACAACGCCAGCGGTGGACAGCCGTAGCATGTCATCACCGACGAAACCGGGAAGGGCTCGGATGCGTGTCCCGATCCGATCCTGACCGCCGAAGCTTGAACCCTGCCCAATGAGCTTCACAAAGTTGGGGAAGTTGAGAGACGAACTGATCCCGAATGTTCCAGCCGGGAGGATGCCTTCGGCGGGCCTTCCTGGGGATGGCTCACTTAGCGCATTTAGCCAGCCCTGAAGCTGCGTTGTGTAGTCAGCGTTATCTGTTGGGTTGTCACCGATAAACCGTCGAGCGTCGAGCGCTGGTTCAAGGATCTGAAGGCGAGAAGTGAGGCTCGAATACGGGCCGGAGCCTTGATCGTCTATCAAGGCATTCACTGCGGCCTTCGTCTGCGTGTCGCCTTCGATGAGGGTTCGCACGGCGGTGTCTGCGGGTGCGTCCACGAGTTCGGCTGCATGGGCTGCGTCGGCGGCTGCCTGCTGCACGGCGGACAGTGCGCCGGCTAGTTCCGCGGACACCTGTGCGGCGGCGTTCTCGGCTGCCGTAGACGCCGAGTGCTCGGCCGACACAGCGGACGACGCAGCAGCAGCGGCCTCCACCCGCATGCCCTCGAACGACTCCATGAACCCGGTCAGGCCCGCACCCTCCCATGCAACCTGCGGGATATCCGCGATGAAGGCAGGGCCGAAGCCGTGCTCGTTGACCTTGACAGGATTAGGCAACGGAAGGCCCGACGCATCCGTAATGCTGAGGGGCTTCTTGGTTGTGTCACCAGGCGCGAAGATCGTCACCTCGGCGCCAGTCGTCGCCACCACGTCCGGGTGGAATGGGTCAGCGGCAAAAATCTGCTTGAACGGATAAGGCATGATGCTCCTTAAATAGGAGAACCACCCGTGAAGGTGGCTCAGTGTTGCTCGAAGTGGAAAAAATGCTGTGTGTGTAAGTGACTACCGGGCGGAGTCAGGGAGCTTCACCTTTCCTAGTGGCTGCGACCCCCTACCCAGGGGGCGTAGCAATCACATCCGATAGGCGCGGCGGGAAGGTTCGCCCGGTGAGCTTCCTCTCTCCCTCAGCCCACCCCCCCCCATCGCGTGGGCGTAGTGGGCTGAGAAAGGGTGTGGCCCGGCCCCTACTGAGTGAGGGACCGGACCACGGGGTGTTGAGGTTTACGCTTCGGTGAGCGTGATCTTAGTGAGGTAGCTCGGCTGAATGATCGCCGGGTGAACGCGTTCCTCGACTCGGGTGCTGACCCTGTTGTGCTCCCAGTCCCCGGTGGCGAATCCTGATTCGACCCGCAGGCCGGACGTGTGCGTGTAGAACACACCGAGGCCGGGGGTGGTGAGGTACATGGTGCCAGCGGGGATGGCGGGCGTAGAGGTCAGCGGGACGCCGTGAACGCTGCTGGGCGTGCTGCTCAGCGGATCCATGGTGTACTCCCCGGACCCTGAGGCCTTGAGCGTGCGGATCGCTGCGATGTCGAGCGGGTTCGCGATGATCCTGGTAGGGCTGAGTCCGTTGGAAGCCTCGGCCGCACCGATTGCGCCGGCAATAACGTCGATGGCCTGCGCCTTCGTGCCGGTGCTGGTGAGGGCCCCGGCTACGGCTGCGAGCTGTGCGAGGACAAGCCGGTTCTCCTCTAGGAGGACGGACCTAGTTGCTTCCCGCAGGATGTACGAGAGGAGGAAGTTCGCGTCCTGGCTGAGCTCGTCCGTGTAGGTGAAGCGCACGGCGATCTTGTCGAGCGACAGTTCCTTCGGTGTCAGGTCATACGTCAGTTCGGGCTTGAGGCCGCCTTCGGGAACGATGGCGGCGCCGGAACCCTGCCCCATGACGTAGTACTTGATGTTCGCGTTAGCGGTCGACTGCACGTCGAACACGTCGCGGAGGGCTGTTGCTGAGGTTCCGGGTGGGACGTTGACGATGGTGTTGCCGGTGGCTGGCTGGCCGACGCTAGCAGCGGTGATGGTTTCCTTCTTGAAGGGCATGTTGAAGGCGTAGGCGCCCTTCTGCCGGATGGCGGAGGCGAGGCCGGTCTTGACCTGTTCCGCGTCGAATCCGGTGCCCTTGGTGTTTTCCCGGTCGTGGTCGCTGCCGGGTACCCAGCTCCGGCCCATGGCAGCCATGAGGTCGTCGGCTTCCTTGGCCTTGGCAGCCCAATCGTCAATCTCCTTGACGCGGGCCAGATCAGCTTCTGCCTGTGTCTTTTCGCTGGCAGTGAGGTCGCGGGCTGCGGCCTTCGCGTTGTCGGTCACGGTGGTTACGCGGGCGAGAAGTTCGGCGCGTTCTTCGGCCATCTTCAGGCCGGCTGTCTTGGTTTCAAACATGATGTTTCTCCAATGGTTTGGAGCGGCACCGTGGGGGTATAGATCCCTTGGAAGAGGTGCCACAGAATCGAATCAGTTGAACCGGGGTTTACGCTCTACGCGGGCCGCTTGCGATGCGGTGCGGAGCTTCCATCCGGTCGGTGAGACTGGCGGGCGGACTGGTTACCGTTGGCCGTCTGTGCCTGAACCTTCACTCACGCTTAGCTTCGATCCTTGGTACTTGACCCCGCCGGGTTCCTCGTACCTTGTCGTTGCTATCGCGTCTGGTGATTCGTTCTACCAACAGACTACCACCTAATCCGCCCGCGCAGTTGCTTTTATGGGTGTTTCGTGCTTTGAGTTGGCGCGCCAATCTGCGCTTCGAGTTCTTCGGCTCGTGCACGCCACTTGTCCGCGATGCTCTTCCAGGACTCCACCCTGCTTTTGACGGCGCGGTAGTCGGTGGGGTTGTTGTTCCTCAGACGTTCGAGGGCTTCCCCGTAGCGCTTACTGGCGTTGCTGGTCATGGTTCTACTCCGTTCCGTGGGGTTCGTATTGGGCCCTGAGGGTCGCCAGTTGGGCTTCAGCGAGGGTCGCCCGGTTCTGCCATTCGCGGGCGTCCTGGTGGGCTTCCTGCGCCTGTTTGTGGAGGTGTGCGGCGAGCCATTCGAGTTCGTGTTTGGCGAACTTTCGGACCCATTCCGGGGAGACCCCCTCAGCAGGAATGCTCGCTGGGGCAGTCGCGGCCTTCGTTCCGTAGACGACGTTGATCATGCTGCTTTCTCCTGTTCTGTCTGGTCTGCGTAGTCGTGTAGTTGATCTGCCATTCGGCGCGCCTCTTCTGGGGTGAGGTGGGCGAGGACTTTGGCGCCGTGCATTATTGCGATGCCTGGTGTTCTTGTCCCGTCCTTGTCGAGCCATGGGCGCTTCCGAAGCTGGGCTTGGGGCCTGAAACCTGCCTTGTGGCTCATGCTGCGCTCCTTGTTAGATCGCAGGTGTAGCAGCCGTCCAGGGGCGTTTGGTGCAGGGTGCAAGCGGGTATAGATTCCGCATAGGTTCCATAGGTTCCCGTGTCCTGAGTACGGGAATCTGTGGCATCTATGGGGGAATCTATGGCGAGGGACCACATGACCTTGGAGCCTTTGCCGAATCCCACGCGCTGGGAATTGACCGCCGGCCCTGACATCCGCCCGCGCCGTTTTCGCAGCTTGGTGATGTCCAGGCCAGCAGCTTTGGCAGCGGTTTCGATCTCCTTGGCGGGCGCTTCACCGCCAGCGTCTTCGAGGCATTCCCGAATGAACTCGTCGTACTCGTTCCCGGTCGTTCCATCGTCCTGCTCGGGGCTGGTTTCCCGGTTGATGATCTCGCCTACGGTCTGGTCGGTTTCGCCTAGGAAGTTGACCTTGGCGACGTTGGCTGTGTCGCCGTCGTCGGTGGTGACGTTCACGGATTCAAGGGTGAACCTGTAGGACCCTTTGGACTCGCCATAGTTGTTCTTGTCCTGACTGAAGATCCGCTCTCCCGTCTCGTCGTCAGTGGCAAAAGCCAGGTAGGAGCGGGTGAGGTCGCGCCACGCGTGGGAGCCTGAGAGCTTGGCCGACACGCTCCCGGCACCCTTCCCGAAGTGATTGATGAGAATGAGGGCGAGTTCTGCACGCTGAGCAAGGGCTATGAGTGGTTCGTATGAGGCTCGAACGTCTTGGACCTTGTTCATGTCGCCGTGCATCAAGGACGGGGCCGGGTCAACGACGATCATCTTGGCGCCGGTGCCGTGGAT
This sequence comes from Arthrobacter sp. Y3221114, assembly GCF_059092625.1. NCBI lineage: Bacteria > Bacillati > Actinomycetota > Actinomycetes > Micrococcales > Micrococcaceae > Arthrobacter > Arthrobacter sp. Y3221114. The sequence continues at coordinate 72,497 of NZ_JBNHHW010000004.1, read as the reverse complement.
GGCTTCCGCGATCATGTCTACGTCCATCGGGAACTTGATGGACCGCTGACGGGTGAACTCGTCAACGGTGGTTTCCACGTCGATCTTGTAGATGAGATCCAGGTTGGCTCGTGCGGCCTTCAGGCGGGGGATCATCACGGTTTCCCAGTCGTCTTCTGGGCCGATGATGATTGTTGCTACGGTGTGGCCCTGTAGGTCGCCTGGCAGTTCTCCCCGGCTGCCCTGGGCTGCGAGGTCGAGCATGAACGTTGTCTTACCCTCACCGCCCTTGCCGGCCGCGATGGTGGCGGTTCCCAACGGGATGACTCCGCTGCCCTTGGCGGGCTCCCAGAACCATTTCTGGCGGCGCGTGCGGATCATGCTGGCGGGCGTCAGGACAACGCGTTTCGTGACGATGGTTTCTGTCACGCGGACCTCCTCATGGGTACATAGGCGGCATCGGTTTTTCTCCGGTGCGCCAGAACGTCAACAAAGCCCGCGGCGGACTTTGCAAGGGATTTGTTTTCTGCGTATTCGAGTTCCATCGCCCGGATGATTCGGGCTAGTCGCTCGTGGTCGATCGAGTGGGCGAGACCTGTTTCGTAGCCGTAACGGAAAAGCTCCCACGCTGTCCGGTCGGTGCGTAGGAGCTTTTCCAGGTATTCGGTTTCGGGGTCTGGCCCAGCGTGTTGGGGGAGCTGGGTCATGGAGGGTGCCTAGCCTTCGGGTGTAGCGCCTACCGGCAGGCTGGCTCCTATGTCTGCCAGTAGCCGACAGTTGGGGCACTCTGGAGTCTCTGGACGGGCGCACTGTCCGTTTGTGCCGGGTACGGCTTGCACGTGAATCATGCGTCCGCAGCGGGTGGGAATTTTTCGCCCGTCGACAATAGCTGCCGCCCTGTCCCAACCATTGATGTGGTGCGCCACTTTGGCACGCTGTCCAGCTTGGGACGGATGGAGGTGCGTTGAAGTCTGCGCGTTCACTTGGCGGCCTTCTCAGCAGCTCCGGCAAGGGCTTTAGCCAGTTCGGCGGCTTGGTCCGCTGTGAGCGAGCAGCAGCGGGTGCCGGCTAGTCCTTCTACCGTGAAGGTGATGCCTTCGGTGGCTGTCCAGTCGGATTCGATCTGCCAGACTTCGCCGTACTCGGTGGGCCCGTGCCACACCTCGGGGTCGTTGTCGGACATGGCGAAGCCTTCAGGTGCGTTCACACTGAAGTGTGCCAACAGTTCGGAAGGCTGGATGCCCATGGCGAACGCCCTACTTGCAAACTCCCGTACGGTCAGGATCCCGGCACGTTCCATGTTGGCAAGCTGGGTAACCGTTTCACTAGATGCTTTGAGCGGGCTGGGGGATTCGGTATGCTTGGTCAAAGTAATCATTCCTATGGGGGTGGTTAGGCGGCTTCGGAGCGTGTCTTGGCGGATTCGGCTCCGGGGCCGTTCTCTTTGTCTGAATCGGTGATGCGCTTGCCGCCTCCTGATTCGAAGGGGCTCCAGCGGGTTCGGCGGACGAAGCTGACCTTGGGGGGGTGCAGTACTTCATGCCATCCGGTCGGCAGTTCCAGCAGCGAGGTTTCCCAGTCGCGGTAGACCTCGCGTGCCAAGTACCGGGCTACGCGCTTTGAATGGCCGCGGTCCTCGCGTAGATAGCGTTCGATCTCTCGAATATCGAGAAATCGCTTGTCTTCAATAGCGGGCATCGTCTGCCCCTCTCGCTAATCCCCGAGCTTTGGCCCGATGGGAGTTCTTAGGTTTGGTCCTTGGTGTTCTTGTCCAGCCACTCGCGAATATCTGAATCCCGGTAGCGCACTGCCTTTGCCCCCAGCTTGATGAACCTAGGGCCGATGCCCCGGTAGCGCATCTGGGCCAGGCTTCCGACGGTGGTTCCGAGGAACCCCGCCACATCTGACGGCTTATGGAGCGTGTCCTCCATGCTTTCCCTCCTTGACCTTTGAAAGATCCTTTTGATCTCTCGTGTATCACTCTAGATTAAAGATCGCGTGGAAGTCAACAATGGGTTACCAAAGATCATTTTGAGCTGTAGAGTGTCACTATGGCTGAGAAAAAAGTAGGACTGGGTGGCACTGGAGAAACCGTGCGCGCCAACGTGAAACGCCTTCGCGGCGGCATGCAGTATAAGGAACTGGCGGAAAAGCTGGCAGCGGTTGGCCGAACAATACCTACGCTGGGGCTGCGTCGAATTGAGGCAGGGGAGAGGCGGGTCGACGTTGATGACCTGATGGCGCTAGCCGTAGTCTTCGGAGTTTCACCGCTCACACTTCTGCTGCCGGAAGATGGGAGCAGGTTTACGCGCTCAACGCTCACAGGTGTGGCAGACCGGGAAGTTTCTCACAATACGCAGTGGCTTTGGGCCCTTTGCCAAGAGCCTCTGGATATGACCGTGAACGACGAAGAAGTTTCACGAGGCGAAATAGCTACGTTCCGCAACCGGGCAAGACCTCAGGTTGACCCCCGTGCCCCCGAGGACTTTGGGAATAATCCTCAGCTTGATCGGAATGCTCGTGACATGCTCCGGCAGGTCGGGTTCGGCAAGGCAGACGATGCACAAGGATTCAAATATGGCGACGATTGAGCCCTACGACACCAAGGCGGGCAAGCGGTACATGGTCCGGTATCGGAAGCCCGATCGGACTCCCACGAAAAAACGGGGATTCAAGACGAAACGTGATGCCGAGGCCTTTTCCAACACTGTTGAGGTGTCCAAGCAGCGCGGGGAGTTCATCGACGCTACGGCGGCACGCGCCACAGTGGCCGATTTAGGACCGAGTTGGCTGGACCGCAAGCGTCAACTCAAGCCGTCCGCTTACAGGCCGCTAGAGATAGCCTGGCGGCTCTATGTGGAGCCCGCGTGGGGCGGGCGCAAGGTGTCCGAGATCAAGCACACCGAAGTTCAAGCATGGGTAACTAGCCTGACAGTTGGAGATCCGAAGATGGACCCTCCACGAAAGCCTAAATCCCCGACGACGGTGATCCGCGCCTATGGTGTCCTGGCTGCCATCCTTGACGACGCCATAAGTGACCGCCGGCTACTCATAAACCCTGCTCGTGGTGTCGATCTCCCACGGAAGATGAAGAAGCCGCATGTTTATCTGAGCCATGAGCAAGTGCACGCGCTGGCTGAAGCATCGAAGTACCCGACGTTAGTCCTCGTGCTGGCCTACTGCGGGCTTCGCTGGGGCGAGGCAACGGCTCTGCGGGTGCGAGACGTAAACATGCTACGGCGCCGGTTGAACATCGAGCAGAACGCTGTGGAAGTGTCGGGGAAGATCGTCGTGGGGACGCCGAAGAGTCATAAAGTGCGTTCGGTCCCGTTCCCGCGCTACCTGGTGGATTATCTGGCGAAGGCTTGCGAGGGGAAGCACCGTGACGATTTGGTGTTCCCTGGACCTGACGGCCGACATCTGCGGACGGCGCGGGTCCACTCCGAAAACTATTCCTGGTTCGCTTCAGCTATCGACGCATCGGGGGTTCCGCGGATCACTCCGCACGATCTGAGGCATACGGCGGCGAGCATGGCCGTTAGCGCCAATGCCAACGCCAAGGCGGTGCAAAGGATGCTTGGGCACGCTTCGGCAGCTATGACCCTGGACGTGTACGCGGACCTGTTTGACGGGGATCTAGACACGATTTCGGATGCCCTGGATAACGCCATCTCACTGTCGGGTGTGCCCAAAATGAGCCCAAAAGCCGCTTCGGGGAAATAAAAAAGGCCCTAGTCCCTTGTGTTTGCAAGGATCTAGGGCCTTCTCAGTTGGCGGTGACGGTGGGATTTGAACCCACGTTGGCTTTCACCAAACAACATTTCGAGTGTTGCACCTTCGGCCGCTCGGACACGTCACCAACGCGTCAACTTTACCCGCTGTTGGCCCTGAGCCCCAAAACGGTCCGGCGGGGCGGCCTCACTGGTCGAGCGGCGTGAGCCCGGAGCCGCAACGAATCGGGCGGGGCAGCCGAGCACGTGCAACCCGGGGAAGTAGGGATTAGTCCTCCGGAAGTTCGCCGCGGTGGCGCGCAAAGAACGCGCGCAGCATGGCTGCCGACTCGTCGGTGCGAACCTCGGGGTAAACCTCGACCCAATGGTTCAGCCGCCGTTCGCGCAGGACGTCGAAAACGCTGCCGGCGGCGCCTGCCTTCTCATCCCATGCCCCGAAGACCACTTTGGGGATGCGGGCGAGCACAATGGCACCGGCGCACATGGCGCAGGGTTCCAGCGTGACCACCAGCGTGCAGCCGTCCAGACGCCAGGAGCCAAGCTTGCGGGCCGCCTCCCGAATGGCCACCATTTCGGCATGGCCGGTCGGGTCGTGCAGCGCCTCCCGTTCGTTGCGCCCGGAACCCAGCACCTCGCCGTCGGGCCCCATCACCACGGCGCCGATGGGCACATCGGCGGTCTCCAAGGCCAAGCGGGCCTGGTCCAGGGCAAGGCCCATCCACTGGTGGTGCTGCGGATCAATCGGGCCCATGCCATCATTCTGGCAGGCCCGGTGTTTGTCCCTGCTATCCGGCTGCCGGTAGTTTTGTGGAATGCGCGTACTCGAAGTGGATCATCCCCTTGTTGCCCACAAACTCACCGTTCTCCGCGACAAGACCACTCCGTCGCCCGTCTTCCGCCAACTCACCGAAGAACTGGTGACCCTGCTGGCCTACGAAGCCACCCGCGACGTCCACACTGAACCGGTGGAGATCGAAACCCCGGTGACCCGGACCATCGGGACCGCTTTCACCAAGCCCACCCCGCTGGTGGTGCCGATCCTGCGCGCCGGCCTGGGCATGCTCGAGGGCATGACCAAGCTGGTGCCGACCGCCGAAGTGGGTTTCCTGGGCATGGCGCGCAACGAGGAAACCCTGGACATCATTACTTATGCCGAGAGGCTGCCGGCCGACCTCACCGGCCGGCAGGTGTTCGTGCTCGACCCCATGCTCGCCACCGGCGGCACGCTGCGCGAATCCATCAAGTTCCTCTTCGCCCGCGGCGCCGCCGACGTCACCTGCATCTGCCTGCTTGCGGCACCGGAAGGGCTGCAGGCCCTGCGCGACGAGCTTGAGGACCGGAACGTCTCCATCGTGGTGGCCTCCATCGACGAGCGGCTGAACGAAAAGGCCTACATTGTGCCCGGCCTGGGCGACGCGGGCGACCGGCTCTACGGCGTTGCCGGCTGACGCTGCCGACCAGGGGCAGCTCTGACGGGGTTTTGTGGGCTGCCACACGGTGGCCCGCAAGAACCAGGGGTGTCCACAGTTTGGACGGCTTGCAAATCCCCGCGATTTGCACCTGACGCGTCCGAGGCCGAGCCAAACGCCTCGATGAATAATTATTCAGGAGTGGCCCGCAAGGCCGGTCGTTGGCTGATATTTATGCACATCGATGGTGTGATGTGTGGCACAAAACCACTACTTCTTCTCACTATGTGAGACAAGCAGGCTTATATTACTTGCACGTAAGCTTTGTTACGAGCAAACTCATGGTTGTGAACAACAACGCAACAGCATCTGCAGCCGCAGCCTTCAGTTACGGGACGTATCCCGGCGGACTGGCGGACTGTTGCCGAATGCAGGCCTAACTCACCACCCCTCGAGTTATTCAGGCAATTCATCTGTCCAATGGCGGGCACCAGAAACATCCCGTGCGGGCACACCCATGCATTCGCGCCGCGATGACGGCCATTTTCACACATGAGGTTCTAATGTCAGTTTCATCCGGATACGTCCACATCTCCGTCCGCAACGCCCAGAACCGGGCGGCCGCCGCCCAGCGGCAGGCAGCCGGACAGCACCCGCAGTTCGCCGGGCAGCCGGCTTACCCGGGGGACCAGCAGGCCTACCGCGTGTTGCGCGCTGTTCCCGGCCAGTTCGACGCCGCTGCCTCCAACCCGACCACTGCCCCGACCCCCGTGGTCACCCCCAATGGGATTCCAGGCCCGCAGGCGGTGTCGAATGACACTGTTGCCCGCGGGTTTGTTCTCTATGTGGGCTTGGACGAGGAAGCCGCCGCCGCCCAGGGAACCACGTTGAGCAAACTGGCTTCCCAGGTGCGCGCCTACGTGCAGTCGCTGGCTCCGGACGCCCAGACCCACGGGGCCGTGGCCCTGGCTCCGGCCGACGCCCCGGGCGAAAACATTGACGTGGTGCGCCAGGCCCTGGGCGATCCGACCGTCAGCCGCCGTCCGCGGACCCCGGCCGTGGAGATCCAGCGGCAGCCGCAGCCGGCCTCGCACGCCAACCGCCCCAGCGGCGTCCTGATCGATCTTTCCCGCCGCGAGGTGCACCTGGACGGGGACACCCTGAACCTGACGTTCAAGGAATTCGAGCTGCTCAACTACCTCGTGGAGAACGCCACCCGCACCGTCGGCCGTGAAGAGCTGCTCTCCGGGCTGTGGAAGAACGCCGAGGAAGTTCCGAACGAACGCACCATCGACGTGCACATCCGCCGGCTCCGCTCCAAGCTGGGCCGCCTGGCCAACACGGTGCGCACCGTACGCGGCCAGGGCTACCGGTTCTACGAGCACCCGGAAGTAGTGGTCTGGGCCGCCCCGGAGTACTCCATCTAGGTTCTACCTGCCTGCGCTGCCTCGGCTAGAGCCCGTATTCTTCGAGCAGGCGGAGCCAGACTTCGCTGATGGTGGGGTAGGAGGGCACTGCGTGCCAAAGGCGGTTTAGCGGGACCTGGCCGACGACGGCGATGGTCGCCGAGTGCAGCAATTCGCTGACGCCGGGCCCGGTGAACGTCATGCCGACGACGACCTTGCGGTCCTCGTTCACCACCATCTGGGCCCAGCCCTGGTAGCCATCGGCATACAGGGACGATCCGGCGACGGCGATCGGCAGCTCGGTGGCGGACACATTGAGCCCGCGATCCTTGGCCTGGCCTTCGGATAGGCCGACGACGGCGACCTCCGGATCGGTGAATATCACCGAGGGAACCGCCGCCTCGTCGGCAGTGCTGGCAAAGCGGCTCCACGGTTCCGGGTCGCCGTCCAGCTCGCCGGCTGCCCGGGCGGCTATGGCATCCCCGGTGGCCCGCGCCTGGTATTTGCCTTGGTGCGTCAGCAAGGCCTTGCCGGCCGCGTCGCCCACCGCGTACAACCAGCCACCGTCAACTCCGACGACGCGCCCGCTGGCGTCCACCTCCAGCCGCTTCGGATCCTGTCCCAGCTCCTCCAGGCCAAGTCCAGACAGGGCCGGCCGCCGTCCGGTGGAGACCAGCAGCTTGGCACCCGTGACGGTGTCAGCCGCACCTGTCTCCCCGTCGGCACCCGCAGCGGACAGGGTGAGGGTGACGCCGCCGTCGTGCGCATCCACCCGTGCCGCCGGCGTGTTAAGCCGGATCCGCACGCCGTCGCGGCGCAGCCCGGCCTCCACCAGCCGCCGTGCGGGGTCGGGGACGTTCGTGAGCAGGTCCCCGCGTGCCACCAAGGTGACCTCGGTGCCCAACCGGGCATACGCCTGCGCGAGCTCGCAGCCGGAGACACCGCCGCCCAGCACCAGCAGGCTCTCCGGGACCTCCCGGGCCGAGGTGGCTTCGCGGGTTCCCCAATAATCGATGCCGTCCAGCCCGTCGAGCGGCGGAACGTTCGGCGCGGAACCGGTGGCCAGCACGACGGCGTGCCGTGCGGTGATGCGGGTCTCGGTCCCGCCGTCGTCCGTGGTCACTTCGCGCGGACCGCTGAGCCGGGCGGTGCCGCGGACCAATTCGATGCCGGCGCCCTTGACCCACTCCACCTGGGAGGCGTCGTCCCAGCCGGAGGTGAACGAATCCCGGCGGGCCAGCACCGCCTCCGCCGCCAGGCCGCCGGTCACGGCCTGGGCCGCGCCCTTGACGCTGCGTGCGGCCTGCAGGGCCGTGCCGGGACGCAGCAGTGCCTTGGAGGGCATGCACGCCCAGTAGGAACACTCGCCGCCGACCAGCGCCGATTCCACCAGGATGGTCTTGAGCCCGCCGCGGGTGGTCCGCTCCGCCACGTTCTCACCGACCGCCCCTGCCCCGAGTACCACGACATCCGCTTCCAGCGTCCGCTCTGCCATGTCCCGAGCCTTGCACCGCGCGGAGGCGGAGGCAAGGGCCCGCACTACACTCGTGGTGTGAACGACCACCACCTGAAGAAGCTGATGATCATGCGCCACGCCAAGGCCGCGTGGCCGCTGGGCGTCGAGGACCACGAGCGCCCGTTGGCCCAGCGCGGCCACGACGAGGCGCCGCAGATCGGACGGTGGATGGTGGAGCACGACTGCATCCCGGACTTCATCCTGTGCTCGTCGGCACTGCGCACCCGCCAGACCTGCACCTGGGTGTGCAGCGAGCTGGGGGAGAAGGCGCCGACGCCCATGCTGTCCGACGAACTCTACGACGCGCCGGCCGTGCGGGTCCTGTCCGAAATCAACCAACTGCCCGACACCATCACGTCCCTGCTGGTGGTGGCCCACATGCCGGCGGTGCAGGACCTGGCGATGCGGTTGGCGTCCGTGGAATCCGACGAGGAGGCCGTGGTGGACATGGCCACGCACTATCCAACGTCAGGCCTGACCGTGCTCCAGCACGGCAAGAGCTGGGCGGAGCTGGACGGGCGCGACGCCGCGGTCACCGATTTCGTGGTGCTGCGCTGACGCACATCCAGCGCGTGCCCGAGCGGTACGCCCTGGCCCAAAGTTCAGCGGCCCGGACCGGCCACGGCCACGCCTGCCCGGGCGCGGACTCCGCCGGTCAGAAGAGAAGGATCGGTTTGATCGTGGAACCGTTGGCCGAGTCCTCGAATCCCCGGTTGATGTCGGCAAAGGAGTAGGTCTTGACCAGCTTGTCGTAGGGGAACCGTCCCTGCTTCCACAACTCGATCAGGCGCGGAATGAAGACCTGGTACACCGAGCTGCCCTGGACGTTCATTTTGAACGTCCATCCCTTGACCTGGGACTCGCCGATCTCGAACGGTGCCTCGGTGCCGAAGGTCGTGTTGCCCACGGCCACCAGCGTGCCGCGGAACGCCAGCGCCCGGGCAGCCTGGTTGAGCACCGCGGGCACGGAGGTGGTGTCGACGATGTAATCCACGCCCTCCCCGCCGGTGATGCGGTTCAGTTCCTCGCCCATGTCCGTCTTGGCGGAGTTGATGGTGTGGGTCGCGCCGAGTTCAAGCGCCGTCTCCAGGCGGTTGTCGTGCAAATCCACCGCGACCACCGTCGTGCAGCCGGCGATCTTGGCGGCCATGATCGCGGCCGAGCCGACCGCGCCCGCACCGATCACCGCCAGCGATGTCGCCGCCTCCGGCCGCAGATCGTTGAGCACGGCCCCGGCCCCGGTCTGCAGCCCGCAGCCCAGCGGGGCGAGCATCTCCAGCGGAACCTCGGGATCGACCTTGACCACGCAGCGCTCGAGCACGTTCGCGTAGGACGAGAAGGATGACTGGCCGAAGAAGTGCGAGGCCACGGATTCGCCGTCGGACGAGAGGGCGGTGCGGCGACCACTGAGATTGATGGCGATGTAGTGCTCGCAGTACGCCATCTCCCCGCGGCGGCACTGCTTGCACGTACCGCACGATGCCGGCGCCATCACCACGTGGTCACCGACCGCGACGCTCGTCACCGCGGTTCCCACACCGTCCACAACACCGGCGCCCTCGTGACCGAGCACCGCCGGCCACTGGAGGGGATAAGCCCCATCGCGGGCGGTCGAATCCGTGTGACAGATACCGGTGGCGACCATGCGGACCCTCACCTCATCGGGCCGAAGCTCGGCGAGCTCCAGCTCTTCAACTGAAAGCGGTGCGCCCGTCTCGCGCACGACGGCGGCGGTGACCTTCATGGGTACTCCTCCTAAATCCGGGACCAACACATAACAGGCACACACACGACGGAGCGGATGCCTGTTTCAACCGTCTCATGCCCGCTGGTTCGGCCGGCAGTGATAACCGCCACGAGGTCAGTACAGCTAGATGCTGATGCGGCCAAGCTTGTCCGGGTTCCGGATGAGGAAGATTTCCCGGACCAAGCCCTCATCGATCCTGAAGCCCGCCACCGTGTCCACCGCGCCGTCCGCGTCCACGGCCACCAACCCGGGCAGGCCGTTGACGTCGGCGACGTGCAGCTGGAAGGGGGCGTCCGGCTTGCTGGTGATGCCGAGCAGGAAGCGCAGCACCTTCTCGACCCCGAAGATGGGCCGCAGCGCCGCGGACTTCTGGCCGCCGCCGTCGCTGGTCAGTACGACGTCCGGAGCCAGCAGGCCCAGCAGCGGCTCGATGGCCCCGGTCTTGGCCGCGTGCAGGAACTGTTCGGTGATCCGCCGGTGCAGGGCCGGATCCACCTGGTTCCGGGCCTGCCGGCTGGCGACGTGGTCACGGGCGCGCGACATCAGTTGCCGCACCGCCGCGGGCGAGCGGCCCAGCGTCCGGGCGATCTCCGGTGCCGGGTAGCCGAAGACCTCGCCCAGGATGTAGGCCGCACGTTCCAAGGGGGAGAGCTGCTCCAGGACCACCAGCATGGCCAGCGAGACATCGTCGGCCAGCACGGCGGCGTCGTCCGGCGCCGGAGGTGGGGCGCCCGGCAGGGAGCTGACCGGCTCGGGCAGCCACGGCCCGACGTAATTCTCGCGGCGGCGTTGCTGGGCGCGGATCTGGTTCAGCGCCAGATTGGTCACCGTCCGCAGGAGAAAGGCGCGCGGCTCCCGGACGTGGTCCGGCGGCACGTCGGAGAACCGCAGCCACGCCTCTAGGAGGACGTCCTCGGCATCGGCGGCGCTGCCCAGGAGGCGGTACGCCGCTCCGAAGAGGAGCCCGCGGTGCTGCTGGAACACGGCCAGGTTTGCCTGGGTCGTCGTCATCTCAAACCTCCTACGCTGCAGGTTCCCGTGAAGCCCTGGCTGGCCGGGCCCAACGCGGCGTTAACCCTCGACCGCAGGTTTTCGACCGCAATCAGATAGGTCAGCTCCGCCAGCTGGGCCGGCTCCAGATGCTGCTTCAGCCTATCCACAAGGTCATCCGCGACGGCGGGCGGGGTTGCGGTCATGGCCTCCGCGTAACCGAGCACATCGCGTTCCAGCTGAGTGTAGACGGTAGCCGTGTGTCCGCTCGGCGACTCTGCGGAAGCAGCGGGTGTGACATGAGGCCCAAAGGGACGTCCGGGCCGGAAAACCGCCGGGGCCGCGGCACATTGGCGGCAAAGAAAAATGCAGCCCGGTCGGTGACCGGACTGCATTTCGTTGGTGCGCCCAGAGGGATTCGAACCCCCGGCCTTCTGTTCCGTAGACAGACGCTCTATCCAGCTGAGCTATGGGCGCTTGGCCTCGCGGCCGGATACAACTGTAGCGTGTTTGCCGGACAGTCGCCAAATCGAGGGAGCCCCGCCCGCCTACGCCCCGGAATTCCGCGCATCCCGGCTCTTGGGGGTCGGGTCTCATCCCCGAGGACGGCCTGCCGGGCTTGCCAAGTCGGTGTGACGGACCCATCAAAGGACACATGAACTAGACCGGTCTATATGACCTTAATCACACCTGTGGGCCTTGACACGTAGAAAAAGCCCGGAATTCCGGGCCGGTCTTATCCGGCCCAGGTAAATCCGCTTTTTCGGCAGCCAGCTGGTCTAGCCATCGACCCATAGCATCTAGAAACACCACTGGCCCAGGAAAGGGATGAGTCATGGGCGATATCACGCGTCAGCCGGTTCTTGAGGAAACACTTATGGATGCCCCAACTACACACGCAAAGCTTCTGGCCTGGGTTGCCGAAGTTTCAGAGCTGACGCAGCCCGACTCTGTGTATTGGGTGGACGGCTCCGAAGAGGAGTACGCGCGCCTGACCGACCAGCTGGTCGAGGTCGGCACGCTTAAGCGGCTGAACCCGGAGCTGTTCCCGAACTCTTTCGTCGGCTTCTCCGACCCGAAGGACGTCGCCCGGGTCGAAGAGCGGACGTTCATCTGCTCCGAGAAGGAGGCAGACGCAGGGTTCACCAACAACTGGATGGACCCCGCTGAGATGAAGTCGATCCTCACGGAGCGCTTCGCCGGCAGCATGCGCGGACGCACCATGTACGTGATCCCCTTTGTCATGGGGCCCCTGGACGCGGAGCAGCCGCAGTACGGCGTGGAAATCACCGACTCGGCCTACGTGGTCGCCTCCATGCGCATCATGGCCCGGATCGGCACCGACGTGCTGCGCAAGATGGAGGCCGAGGACGCCTTCTTCGTCCCGGCGCTGCATTCCCTTGGCGCCCCGCTGGAGCCCGGTGAGGCCGACGTGGTCTGGCCGTGCAACGAGGAGAAGTGGATCGTGCACTTCCCCGAAGAGCGGTCCATTTGGTCCTACGGCTCGGGCTACGGCGGCAACGCGCTGCTGGGCAAGAAGTGCTACGCCCTGCGCATCGCCTCGGTCATCGCCCGCGACGAAGGCTGGCTGGCCGAGCACATGCTGATCCTCAAGCTCACCAGCCCGCAGGGCAAGGCGTACAACATTGCGGCCGCCTTCCCCTCGGCCTGCGGCAAGACCAACCTGGCGCTGCTGGATCCGACCATCGACGGTTGGAAGGCCGAAACCCTCGGCGACGACATCAACTGGATGCGCATCGGCAAGGAGGGTGAACTGCGCGGCGTGAACCCGGAGTACGGCCTGTTCGGCGTCGCACCGGGCACCGGCTGGAGCACCAACCCCAACGCCATGCGCGCCATCGCCAAGGGCAACTCCATCTTCACCAACGTGGCACTGACCGACGACGGCGGCGTCTGGTGGGAGGGCATGACCGACGAAGTGCCGGATCACCTGATCGATTGGGAGGGCAACGACTGGACGCCGGGGTCCGGCCGGCCGGCGGCCCACCCGAACTCCCGCTTCTGCACGCCGATCTCGCAGATCGACATGCTGGCCCAGGAGTACTACAGCCCGGACGGTGTGGAGATCCACGCGATCCTCTTCGGCGGCCGCCGCAAGACCACCATCCCGCTGGTTACCCAGGCCCGCTCCTGGACCAACGGCATCTTCATGGGCTCCACCCTGTCGTCCGAGACCACCGCGGCAGCCTCCGGCGCCGTCGGTGTGGTCCGCCGCGACCCGATGGCCATGCTTCCGTTCATCGGCTACAACGCCGGCGACTACCTCAAGCACTGGGGCACCATCGAGGGCAAGGCCAACCCGAACCGCCTGCCCAAGGTTTTCCTGGTCAACTGGTTCCGCCGCACTGCCGACGGCGGCTTCGCTTGGCCCGGCTTCGGGGAGAACTCCCGCGTGCTCAAGTGGGCCATCGAACGCATCGAGGGCACCGCGGACGCCACTGAAACCCCGATCGGTTACATCCCGACCGGCGATTCGATCGACCTGACCGGGTTGGACATGACCCGAGAGCAGGTGGAAGAAGCCGTCAAGGTGGATCCGGAGGAGTGGAAGGAAGAGCTCAAGGGCATCGAGGAATGGTACGCACAGTTCGGCGATTCCCTGCCCGAGGAACTGGATGCCGAACTCAAGCAGCTCCAGGTTCGCTTCGCCTGATTGACTGAAGAAGGGACGCCACCACAGGCTCCCGACATGAGGCCCCCGCGCAGCTGCGCGGGGGCCTCATCCGCTTAACGGCCAATCTTCGTTTCCGGATGACCCGGTCGGCATCCGGTCTAGACCGGCGGCCACGATTTCGCGCTCATGCACCCTGAAAGCGCTTCGGATCGTGGATTCGGGTGCCGCTCATTGGTATGTTGAGGCCTCCCACGCACGCTCAGGAGCCACGACCCAAAGGAGGGCGTTCCATGGCCGATACTCAGGGCGGGGATGTCATCGATATCCTCACGACCGATCACCGCGAAATGATCGAACTGCTCAGCCAGATCGAGCAGACCGCCGACCCCGGCCAGCGCCGGGACCTGGCCGATACCGTCATTGCCGAGGTTATGCGCCACGCCGTCGCCGAAGAGATGCTTGTCTACCCCGTGATAGAAGAACACGTGCCGAACGGCAAGGAAGAGGTTGAGCACGACAAGAAGGAGCACGACGAGATCGTCCGGCTCATGAAGCGGATGGAGGACGTCGACTCTTCCGATCCGACCTTCATGGAGCTGGTCAGGGAACTGGCAGGACAGCTGCGCCACCACGCGAACGACGAAGAAACGGATCAGTTCCCGAAGCTGCGCGCACACATTCCACAGGACAAGCTCGTCGATCTGGGTCAAAAGGTCCAGAGCGCCAAGAAGGTCGCGCCGACCAGGCCCCATCCCAGCGCCCCGCACTCCGAGCTGTTCCACAAGACCGTGGGACCCGGCGTCGGCATGGTGGACCGGTTGCGCGACAAGCTCTCCGGACGCCAAACCGGCTGAGGCGACCCGGGACAAGGGCGGGCCGGCGGGCAGGCCACTCCACCTGAACACCGGCCGGCGGTTCCCGCAGATCACCGGCCGCCGCAGTGGTCAAAGGTGGCGTGGCCCGGCGTGCATCACGCCGGGCGGCGCGTGAGCAACGCCAGAAAGACGGGCTCCATCTGCGACTGGTGCGGCATGGCAGATACGACGAGGGGATCCAGTTCGCGGTAAAAGGCCTCGCGGGCCCGGCGCAGCGCTCCACGCAACGCACAGTTGTTGTTCATCGGGCAATCCCCGCTGGGCGACTCGCAATCCACCAGGTCCTCCCGCCCGTCGAGGGTCCGCAGCAGTCCGCCCACCGTCGCCAGCCGTCCGGCAGGGCTGATCCGGATGCCGCCGGAGCGACCGCGCACCGCCTCGACCAGTCCGAGCGAGCGCAGCTTCAGCACCGCCTTGCTGACGTGGTTGTAGGGGGTGCCCACGCCATCGGCGATGGCCTGGGTGGTCATCAATTCGCCTTCCGGCGCCGCCGAAAGCAGCATCAGTGCACGCAGGCACACGTCGGAGAAGGCATTGATACGCATGCTGCCTATTTTAGTGTCCTGCCCGGACCATAATTGGCCACGGTGCGCCCGGAACGGTCCGGCCGGTCAGTCCCGGGGCGGCTCGGCTCCGTCGTCGAATTCCTGATCGGGCCACACGAGGCGTTCCTGCGGGTCCACGAAGGGGTCCGGGTAGCTCCAGGTGCCGTCGTCGTCGTGATGGTAGGGCTGGATGGCCGAGACTGCGATGCCGGCCGAGTGCTCCACGGCAATCTGGATCGCGTCGGCGTCCTCTTCGGGCAAGAAGATGTCGCTGATGACGGCGATGGCCCGGAAATCGGCGCGATCCTTGCGCAGGGTGGCGTACAGGTCCTCAATCATGCCGTCCACGTTGACCTCGGCGGCCTCGGCGTCCAGGTCATCGGGGGAGACGACCACGAGGCGCAGACCGCCGTCGTGCGTGGTGACCAGGGCCGCGGGCAGGAACGCCCCATGCTCGGTCAACTGTTCCTGCGCCACCCCGAGCCCCGTTCCGAACAGGGTGTCGATATCGGACAGTATCTCCGCGGGGATCCCGTCCCGCCAGGAGGCACTCATGCTGCTTCCCGGACGCGGGCCAGAACGTGGCCGCGGAGAGTGTCGAGGAGGCCGGGGTTGGTGGCTTCGGCGTTCAGCCGCAGGAAGGGTTCGGTGTTGGAGGGGCGCAGGTTGAACCACCAGGAGCCGTCGTCGGCGATCACGGTGGTGCCGTCGAGCCGGTCCACGCCTACCCCAGTGCCCGCGTAGGCGGCCGGGCAGCTGCCGGCGGTGGTGTCGGTTCCGGCCGCGGCGGGGTCGGACGCGAGGGCGGGGGCGAAGTCGGCCAGCACGCGGGCGATGGCGGCGTCCTTGTCTTCGACCTGGGAGTTCAGTTCGCCGGTTGCATGGTACGGGTCGTATTCGGCGGCCAGAGCGGACAGCGGCGACTCCTGCTCGCCGAGGGCGGCGAGCACGTGCATGGCGGCGAGCATGCCGGTGTCGGCGTTGTAGAAGTCGCGGAAGTAGTAGTGCGCGGAGTGTTCGCCGCCGAACACGGCCTTCTCCTCGGCCATGTGCGCCTTGATGAACGAGTGCCCCACCCTGGTGCGCACCGGGCGTCCGCCGGCGGCGGTGATGGTTTCGGGCACCGCGCGGGAGGTGATCAGGTTGTGGATCACCGCCGGGCTTTCTTCGCCGGCGGCGCGGGCGCGGGCGATTTCCCGCCGGGCGACCAGCGCCGTGATCGCCGAGGGGGAGACCACCGCCCCGGTGTCATCGATCACGAAGCACCGGTCGGCGTCGCCGTCGAAGGCCAGGCCGATGTCCGCCCCGTGCTCGATGACCGCCGCCTGCAGGTCCACCAGGTTTTCCGGTTCCAACGGGTTGGCCGGATGGTTGGGGAAGGTTCCGTCCAGCTCAAAATACAGCGGCACGATCTTCAGCGGCAGCGCCGGCAGCAGGGTGTCGCCCAGCACGGCGGGGGTGGTCATGCCGGCCATGCCGTTCCCGGCGTCCACTACTACCTTCAGCGGACGGATGCCGGCCAGGTCCACCAGGGAGCGCAGGTAGGAGGCGTAACCGGCCAGCACGTTGGTTTCGCTGATGGTCCCGGGTTCGGTGCCGTCGGGGATGCCGGTCTCGAGGTACTTCTGCGCCAGGTCGCGGATGTCGAACATGCCGGTGTCGGAGGAGACCGGAACCGCCCCGGGCTTGGCCATCTTCAGGCCGTTGTACTGCGCGGGGTTGTGGCTGGCGGTGAACACCACTCCGGCGGCGTCCAGGGATCCGCAGGCGTAGTAGAGCTCGTCGGTGGAGATCAGCCCCAGCATGCGGATGTTGGCCCCGCGGCCGGCCGCACCGTGGGCGAACGCGGCGGCGAACTCAGGCGAGGACGGACGCATGTCGCCGCCCACCAGCACGGTCTGCCCGGCCAGGGACAACACGTCCACGAACGCGGCACCGGTCGCCTCGACGGTCGCCGC
Source organism: Arthrobacter sp. Y3221114 (assembly GCF_059092625.1). Lineage (NCBI taxonomy): Bacteria > Bacillati > Actinomycetota > Actinomycetes > Micrococcales > Micrococcaceae > Arthrobacter > Arthrobacter sp. Y3221114. Next base: position 55,706 of record NZ_JBNHHW010000004.1, on the reverse strand, counting down.
CGTAATGGTTTCGCCCACGATCCCGCGGACGTCGTAGGCCTTGAAGGACAGGCCGAGATCTATGCTGCTCACTTCACCAGCTTATAAGGGGCCGCTGTGGAAAAGGGCCAGGTTGTCGGCAGCGGCTGCAATACTGGGCAGCATGGCTGAGCTGATCGACGGGACAATGGACGCGGCGACGACGGGAACGGCGGGGCCGGGGCAGGACGACGGAGGGCTGCGCGGGGAGGCCACCGCGTTGCTCCGCGCCCTGGTGGGCAATGACACAGCCGAGTTCCACGAGGGCCAGTTCGAGGCGGTCGAGGCGCTGGTCTCCGGCGGGCGCCGGGCGCTGGTGGTGCAGCGTACCGGTTGGGGAAAGTCGGCGGTGTACTTCGTGGCCAGCCTGCTGCTGCGCCGCCGCGGCGCCGGCCCCACACTGATCGTCTCGCCGCTGCTCGCGCTCATGCGGGACCAGGTGGCGGCGGCCGAACGCGCAGGTGTCCGGGCCGCGGCGATCAACTCGGCGAACCAGCTGGAATGGGGCCAGGTCCAGGAGCAGCTGGCCGCCAACACAGTGGACGTGCTGTTGGTCTCGCCCGAGCGGCTGAACAATCCGCGCTTCCGCGACGAACAGCTTCCGCAGCTGGTGCAAAGCTCGGGCCTGCTGGTGGTCGACGAGGCGCACTGCATTTCCGACTGGGGCCACGATTTCCGCCCGGACTACCGGCGGATCCGTGACCTGATCGCCCAGCTGCCCGACCGGGTCCCGGTGCTGGCCACCACGGCCACCGCCAATTCCCGCGTGGTCCACGACATCGAGGAGCAACTCGGCGTGCATTCTGCCACCGGGCACGACGGCGGAGTGCTCACCATCAGGGGGCCGCTCGCCCGTGCCTCCCTGCGGTTGGGCGTGCTCCGCCTGGCCAGCCCGCGCGCCCGGCTCGGATGGCTGCTCACGCACCTGGACGACCTGCCCGGCAGCGGAATCATCTACGCCCTCACGGTTTCCGCCGCCGAGGACACCGCCCGGCTGCTCCGGGAGGCCGGCCACGAAGTGGCCGCCTACACCGGCCGCACCGACCCGGCCGAGCGGGAACAGGCGGAGGCGGCGCTGAAGGAGAACCGGGTCAAGGCGCTGGTGGCCACCAGCGCCCTCGGCATGGGCTTCGACAAGCCGGACCTGGGCTTTGTGGTGCACCTGGGTGCGCCGAGTTCCCCGGTCGCCTACTACCAGCAGGTGGGGCGCGCGGGCCGCGGAACTCCGAACGCTGACGTACTGCTCCTGCCGGGTACCGAAGACCGGGACATCTGGGAGTACTTTGCCACGGCGTCGATGCCCAACGAGGGGACGGCCACGGCCGTGCTGCGGGAGCTCGCCGCCCCGGGGACGGTGCTGTCCACGGCGGCGCTGGAGACACTGGTGAACCTGAAACGGTCCCCGCTGGAACTCTTGCTGAAGGTCCTGTCCGTGGACGGCGCAGTGCGCAAGGTAAGCGGCGGCTGGGAGGGAACCGGCCAGCCCTGGAGCTACGACGCCGAGCGCTACGGGCGCATTTCGCAGGCCCGGGTGGCCGAGCAGAACGCCATGCTGGACTACGAGAACACCTCCGGCTGCCGGATGGAATTCCTGGCCAAGGCCCTGGACGATCCCGCCGCGGCGCCCTGCGGGCGCTGCGACAACTGCGCCGGACCGTGGTACTCGGACATCATCGCGGCCGAGGCCACCGAAAGCGCGGGCGCGGCCCTGCAGCGTGCCGGCGTCGAACTGGAGCCACGGGCCATGTGGCCCAGCGGCATGAACAAGCTGGGCGTGCCGGTCAAGGGAAAGATTTCGCCGGCTGAGGTCAATGGCAGCGGCCGGGCCCTGGCGCGCCTGACGGACCTGGGCTGGGGCGGAAAGCTGCGCGAAGTCTTCTCGGACGGGGCGCCCGACCGCGGAGTGGATCCTGCCATGTTGCAGGCCTGCGTCCAGGTCCTGGCGCAATGGGGTTGGGCGCAGCGCCCGGTCGGCATCGTCAGCGTTCCCTCGCGCAGCAGGCCGCTGCTGGTGCAGTCGCTGGCCCGCGGGCTGTCCGAGATCGGCAGGCTGCCGTACCTGGGCGAGCTCGCTGTCCCGCACGGCGGACCCCGCAGCGGCCCCGGCGGCAACAGCGCCTTCCGGCTGGCCGACGTGTGGGACCAGTTCCAGGTCCCGGAGGGCGGGGAAGCCTGGTTGGCGGAGAACCGCGGCCCCGTGCTGCTGGTCGACGACGTCGCCGACAGCCGCTGGACCCTCACCGTGGCCGGACGCGCTCTCCGCCTGGCCGGGGCAGAAGCGGTCCTGCCCTTCGTCCTGGCCCTCAAGGCCTGAGCTTCCCGCCGGCTCCGCGGACAAGCACCTGATACCTAGAACTGCTAGGGTTATACCTTGCAGATCTAGGTATGAGGAGGCCCGTTGCGCATTGATAAGGACCTGGTCGCCGCTTCGGCCACCCCGCTGGTGCTGGGGATATTGTCGGAGGGCGAACTGTACGGCTACGCGATCAGCAAACGCGTGAGCGAACTGTCCGACGGGGGGCTGGAGTGGACAGACGGCATGCTCTATCCGCTGCTGCACCGACTCGAGCGGTTCGGGTATGTGTCGTCCTCGTGGGGCCTCTCGGAGGCCGGGCGGCGGCGCAAACACTATGCGATCACGGCCCAAGGCCGCGAGGTGCTCGCCGAGCGGCAGCAACAGTGGACGGTGGTCGCCGAGACGCTGCGGCGGGTGTGGCAGGCGGTGCCGCCGCCCGCCGCCCCGGTCGAAGGGTGGGCCTGATGGAACTCCATGCCGAGTTGGAAGCACAGATAGACAGGTGGCGCGGGTACGTCCGGCGCCGCCAGGCGATTTCACCCGCGGACCTCGATGAACTGGAGGACCACCTGCGCGGACAAATCGCCGACCGGCAGGCATCAGGGCTCGACGACGAGGAGGCCTTCCTTGTCGCGATCAAGCGCCTGGGCAACCTGGATGCAATCTCGCGCGAGTTCGCCCGCGAGCATTCCGACCGGTTGTGGAAGCAGCTGGTGCTCGTCCCGCAGGACTCCGACACCGCAGCGCCGCCGTGGCGGGAGCTTGCTGTGGTCCTCGCGCTCGCCGTTGGGGCAGGGGTGGCCGTCAAGGCAGGCACCGTCTGGCTCGACGGCGCGGTCCTGGCGCGAAACCTGGGCCTCCTCGTCTTCCCGTTCCTGGCCGCGTACTTTGCCTGGAAACGCCGATTGGCGGTGTCCAAGGCGGCGGCGCTGCTCGTCCCCTTTGCCGCGCTGGCGGTGCTGCTCAATGCCTATCCGTTCGCGGCCGCCGGTTCCACCGAGGTGCTCGCCGTGCTGCACGCCCCGGTCGTCCTGTGGCTGCTGGCGGGCGTGGCGTACGTTGGCGGCAGGTGGCGGGACCACAACCGTCGCATGGACTTTGTCCGGTTCACCGGGGAACTCGCGATCTACTTCACGCTGCTGGCCCTCGGCGGGGCTGTGCTGATTGGGCTCACTTTCGGGGCACTGCAGGCTGTGGGCGTCGACTTCGAGCCGGCGCTGGAGGCCTGGATACTGCCGTTCGCCGTTCCGGGTGCGCTGGTCGTAGCAGCCTGGCTGGTCGAGGCCAAGCAGAACGTTGTCGAGAACATCGCCCCGGTGCTCACCCGCGTCTTCACGCCCCTGACCATCGTGATGCTGCTGGCGCTGCTGGCAGTGCTCACGGCGGCCGGCGGCCTCGTGGACGTCGACCGGGGGCTGCTCATCCTCATGAATGCGATCCTCGTGCTCGTCCTGGCCCTGCTGCTGTACGCGATCTCCGCCCGCGAGGCGCTGGCGCCGCCGGGCCTGTTCGACGGCCTGCAATTGGTCCTCGTCGCTGCCGCGGTCGCGGTCGACGCGGTCATGCTGACGGCGATGCTGACCCGGATCGCCGAATTCGGTACCAGCCCCAACAAGGTCGCCGCGCTCGGCCTAAACCTGCTGCTGTTGGTGCACCTCGTGCGGGCAGCGTGGCTTACCGTCGGGTTCCTGCGCGGGCGGCGCCCCTTCGCAGCGCTTGAGCGCTGGCAGACGGGGTACCTGCCGGTCTATGGGGCCTGGGCCGTCGTCGTCGTCGTGGTCTTCCCGCCGGTCTTCGGCTTCGCCTGACGTGCGGGGCCGGCGGCGGGCGGCGCGGCGGGCCCGGAAACACGGGGGTTGCCTCATCGGCTGAGCCGGCCGGACGACGGCCATCCCTTGTGCCTGCTGACACTTCATGTTCCCCGCCACTTCCAATGTAGCGCGTCCCGGGGGGCTTGCTGCAAGGCCCCCGTCATGCCCCAAAATGGCTCGGACGTGCCCGAAGGTGGCGCACGGGACGGCCCGGAGAGGCGGGGGTTGTAATGGTCGAGGTGATCGTCGCCGGCGGCGGCCCGACGGGGATGATGCTGGCCGGTGAGCTGGCGCTGGCGGGTGTGGATGCGGCCATCGTGGAGCGCCGCCCGACACCCGAGCTGGTGGGCTCGCGTGCGGGCGGCTTCCACTCGCGGACTATCGAGATCCTCGATCAGCGCGGGATCGCCGACCGGTTCCTCGCCGAGGGCCAGCCCGTCCAGGCCGCGTTCTTCGGCAGCACAAGGCTGGACGTGGGCGACTTTCCCACCCGGCACCCCTACACGCTCGGCCTGTGGCAAAACCACATTGAGCGGATCCTGGCCGGCTGGATCGAGGAGCTGGGTGTGCCGGTCCATCGCGGGGTCGAGGTGGCCGGCTTCGCCCAGGTCGACGGCGGGCTCGACGTGCAGCTCGCCGACGGCGGGCCGATGCGCGCGCTGTACCTGGTCGGCGCCGACGGCGGACGAAGCGCCGTCCGGAAGGCGGCCGGCATCGGGTTCCCCGGCTGGGACGCGACGAAAAGCAGCCTGATCGCCGAAGTGGAGGTGACAGAGGAGACGCCGGCGGGCATGCGCATCGACGAGGTGGGGGTCCACGGGCTGCACCTGATGGAGGACGGGCGGACGGTGCGGGTGGTCGTGACCGAGAAGCAACTGGGGCCGGCGGCCGAGCCCACCCTGGCGGACCTCGGCAAGGCGCTGTCCGAGGTCTACGGCACCGACTTCGGGGTCCACGCTCCGACCTGGATCTCGCGGTTCACCGACGCCACGCGGCAGGCCGCGGCGTACTGCAGCGGCCGCGTGCTGCTGGCCGGGGACGCCGCGCACATCCATTCCCCTTCGGGCGGGCAGGGGATCGGGCTGGGCATCCAGGACGCCGTGAACCTCGGCTGGAAGCTCGCCCTGGTGGTCAGGGGCATCGCGCCCGACAGCCTGCTGGACACCTATCACGCCGAGCGGCACCCCGCCGGGGCCCGCGCCCTCAAGCACACCATGGCGCAGTCGCTCATGCAGCGGGCCGACCCGCGCATCGGCGCGTTGGCCGACACGGTGACCGGCCTGCTGACGATCGACGAGGCCCGGAAGCGGCTGGGCGGACTCATCTCCGGCCTGGACGTCCGCTACGACCTCGGCGAGGGGCATCCCCTGCTCGGGCGCCGCATGCCCGATCTCGACATCGTCACCGCCCACGGCCCGCTGCGGGTGTTCACCCTCCTGCACGAAGCCCGCGGGGTGCTGCTCAACCTCGGCGTTCCGGGCAGCATCAGGCCGGGGCCGTGGGCGGACCGGGTGCAGCTGGTGGACGCCACGTACGACGGAGGGTGGGAGCTTCCGGTGATCGGTTCGGTCAGCGCCCCTGCGGCGGTGTTGATCCGGCCCGACGGGCATGTGGCGTGGACGGGAGACGGGACTCAGCGTGGGCTGGAGGACGCGCTGGCCCGCTGGTTCGGGCCTGCGCGGCATTAGAAACGCCCCGTGATGTGGACGGCGAGGCCCACGGACAGGCCCACGGGCGCGGTGACGCCGAGGACGAGGAGACGCAAAAACTCCCCCGGTTTCCCGGGGGAGTTGACGCGGAGACGGGGGGATTTGAACCCCCGGTCGAGTTTAACCCCGACCCTTCATTAGCAGTGAAGTCCATTCGGCCGCTCTGGCACGTCTCCATACGCTATTGCTAGCCACACAAGACTACCCAGAATCCGGGGCCAAGAGCAAAACCGCGAGCGGGCTAGCCGGCCAGCGCGCGCCACAGGAACGCGTGCGAGAGTGCCTGCAACCGGGCCGTCTGCTTGTTGTCGCTGGCGCCGGCGTGGCCGCCCTCGAGGGCTTCGTGGAACCAGACGTTCCGGACCCCGAGTTCCTGCATCCGCGCGGCCATTTTCCGGGCCTGCACCGGGCCCACCCGGTCGTCCGAGGTGGCGGTCCAGATGAGCGCGTCGGGGTACTCGGTGCCCGGCTGGAGCAGGTGGTAGGGCGAGAACGTGCGGATGAACTCCCACTGCGCCGGGTCCTCGGGGTCCCCGTACTCCGCAATCCAGGAGTAGCCGGCGGAGAGTTTGGTGTAGCGGGCCATGTCCAGCAGCGGCACCCCGCACGACACCGCGCCGAAGAGATGCGGGTAGCTCGTCAGCATGTTGCCCACCAGAAGGCCGCCGTTCGACCCACCGGCGCAGCCCAGGCGCTCCCGGCGGGTGACCCCGCGGTCCGTCAGGTCCTGCGCCACCGCGGCGAAGTCCTCGTAGGCGCGGTGCCGGTTGGCCTGCAGCGCAGCCCGGTGCCAGCCCGGGCCGTACTCGCCGCCGCCGCGGATGTTGGCCACCACGTACACGCCGCCGCGCCCATCCGGCGTGCGCTGTTCCAGCCACGCCCGTCCCACCGTGCCGCTGTAGCCGGGGGTCCTGGCCACTTCGAACCCGCCGTAACCCGAGAGCAGCACCGGGTTGCCGCCGTCGTGCTCAAGATCCTTGGGGCCCACCTGGAAGTAGGGGACCTGCGTGCCGTCCTTGGAGGTGGCGAAGTGCTGCTGGACCTCGTAGGCGGAGGCGTCAAAGTACGACGGCGATGCCTTGACTTCGAGCGCCGGCCCACCGATGGTGCCGCGCGAGAGGGTCGACGGCGTGAGGTAGCCGGTGGCCACCAGCCAGTAGTCGTCGGATTCGTCGTCGTCGACTCCGGAAGCATCCACTGCGTGCAGCGGCGGGCAGTCCCGGAGCTCGGCGGCGGCCCACTGCGCGGCGGGATCCAGCACCAGGATCCGGGACGAGACGTCCTGCAGCAGGTTGAGCAGCAGGTAGTTCCTGGTCCAGCTCCAGGACTGCAGCGAGGTCGCCGCATCGGGGGCGAAGAGGACCTGCAGGGAACGGTCGCCGGCCAGGAACGCCTCCAGGTCGGCGGCGAGCAGGGAGCCGGCCGGGTGGACGGTGCCATCCAGCTCCCAGTCGCCACGCGGCCGCAGCAGCAGCCACTGGCGGTGGAGATCCACGTTCACGTCGGTGGGAACGTCGATGGGCAGCCACTCGCCGTCGCGCCGCAGGTAGGTGCGGTAGTTGAAGAAATCGATAACGTCCACCGCCACGTCCCGTTCGAAGCCGGGGGTGGAGTCGTGGCCCACCTGGGCCAGCATGTGGTCCCGGGGGACGTCGAAGTACTCCGCGGCAGCCTCCGGAGCCTGGCCGCGGCGCAGGATGCGGCTGGTCCGCGGGTAGGAGGAGGTGGTCAGGGAGCCGGGGCCGAAGTCGGTGCCCAGCAGGATGCGGTCCTCGTCCAGCCAGGAGACGTAGCTCTTGGCCACCGGAATGTCGAAGCCGCCGGGCACGAAGGCGCGGTCCTCGACGTCGAACTCGCGCAGCCGAACCGCGTCGCCGCCGTCGGGGGAGAGCCGCAGCATGGCGCGCCGGTAGCTGGTGCCGTCGGCCGGACGCAGGAAGGAAGAGCCGGCATAGACCCAGTCGACGCCCTCGGCAGCGGCCAGCGCATCAACGTCCAGCAGCACCTCCCAGTCCGGGGAATCGGTCAGGTAGCTCTCCCAGCTGGTGCGGCGCAGCAGGCCGCGGGGGTTGGCCTTGTCGCGCCAGAAGTTGTAGTAGTGGGGGCCGCGCTTGGTGACGGCCGGGATCCGGTCCTCCGCGTCCAGGACCTCCAGGATGCCCGCTTCCAGCGCCGTGAACGAGTCGTCCACGAGCTTGGCCTCGGTGCGTTGGTTCTGCGCGTTCACCCACTCCAATGGCTTGGCGCCGTAGATGTCCTCGAGCCAGATGAACTCGTCCTGGGGCAGATGCTGGGTGTCCTGGGCCATGGACCCATCCTAGGCATGCCGCCACGGGGAGGCGGTTGCCAACCCGTAGGCTAGACGGCATGGACAATCCGGGCAGTTACCGTGTGGCGATCGTGGGCGCCGGCCCTCGGGGCACCTCCGTGCTGGAGCGGCTGCTGTCCAACCACCGGGCACACGGCGGGGCGCCGCTGCGGATCCACCTGATCGATCCCTACCCGCCCGGCGCCGGGCATGTCTGGCAGCCGGGCCAGTCCCGGTTGTTCCTGATGAACACGCCCTGCCTGTTCCCCACGGTGGTGCCCGCTCCGGGGACGGGGCAGGTTGGCCCCGATCCGGTGGCGGGAATGACCTTCGAGGCCTGGCGCTCCACCGTGGCGGCCGGCGGCCTTCCCGAGGTGCCGCAGGCGGACCGCGACGAAGCGGCGGCGCTGGGGCCGGCCGATTTTCCCAGCCGGGCGCTCTACGGCCGCTACCTGACCTGGACCTTCGCGCAGCTGGCCGCCCGGACCGGGGCGGACGTCTCCCTCACCGTTCATCCGGCGGAAGCAACCGGTCTCACCGAGCACGACGGCGAATGGCAGCTGGAGCTGACCGACGGTGCCACCGTGGCGGCGGACGCCGTAGTGCTGGCCCTGGGCCACGTCCCCGCTGCGCTGAATCCGGAGCAGCAACAGCTTCAGGATGCCGCGGCCCGGCACGGCCTGAACTACCTGCCGCCCAATGTGCCGGCCGACGTGGACTGGGACCGGGTCCCGCCCGGCCGCACGGTGCTGGTGCGCGGCATGGGTCTGAACTTCTTCGACCTGATGGTGCAGGTCACCGAGGGCCGCGGCGGGCAGTTCCTCCCGGCGACGGACACCGAGCCGATGCGCTACGTCCCGTCGGGTAAGGAACCGCGGCTCGTGGCCGGCTCCCGGCGCGGCACGCCGTACCGGGCGAAGGCCCGGATCGACACGTATATTCCGGCCGGCGTGGAGCTGCGGCATTTCACCACGCACGCGGCCCGCCTGTACGCCGAAGCCGGCGTGCAGCCCGGCTTCGACCACGACCTGTGGCCGATGCTGCACCGCGACGTCTACTGGGCCTACTACTCCACGCTTGCCCGGGTGGAACCGGAGTGCCTGGGCGTGCCGCCGGAGGAGCTGCTGGCCGGACTGGGGCAGCTGCTGGCGGAGAAAGCCGAACCGGGCAGCCGCACCCTGCAGATGCGGGCGGGGGCCTACCTCTCCGAACGGGTCGCCGGGCACAGGCTGCTGGATGTGGAGGCCCTGGCGAAGCCGTTCAACGGGCGCAAGTTCGCCTCCCCCGCGGACTACCAGCAGGCGGTGCTGGACTATCTGGACGCCGATGCGGAGGGCTCTGCCCGCGGTACCGACGATCCGCTCAAGATGGCCATCGGGGCGCTCAACGCCGGGCGATCGCTGCTGAAGAAGATCGTGGCCGACGGCGGCATTACGGAGGAATCCTGGCTGGCCGAACTGCGCGGCTGGTTCGAACCGCTGGTCGAAGGGCTGGCCAGCGGGCCGCCGGCCCAGCGCATCGAGCAGCTGGCCGCCCTGGCACGGGCCGGCATCGTCCGGTTCGCCGGGCCGGAACCGGTTTACGAGGTGGACCCGGACAGCGGCCGGTTCCGGGTGACCTCTCCGTGGGTCGACGGCGCCGAGTACACCGGCGCCTACCTGGTGGAGGCGATGATGCCGGCCAACCGGGTGGCCCACAACCGGTCTCCGCTGCTGCGACGGATGCTCGAGGACGGCTTGGTCCGGCCGAAGCTGATGATCGGGCCCAACGGACAGCCGGTGACAGCGTCGGGCCTGGACGTGACCCTGCCGCCCTACCGTCCGCTGAACCGGAACGGCCAGCCGGCCCGGAGCCTGTATGTGATCGGACTGCAGCTGTCCTCGGTCCAGTGGGGCACGTCGATCGCCGCCGAGGCCGGGGCGCCGGGCGACACCGGCGGCCGCACGCTGCAGGATGCGGACAGGATAGCGCGCGCCATCCTGGCCGCAGCAGACAACAGGAGCCTGGCCGGCCCCGCGCAGGCGAGCACCGACGTCGTCGCCAGCGGGGTTCCGGGGTACTGACCCGGCCGTGGACGCGCGTAGGCCCTCCCCGGTTGGAGGAGGGCCTACGCTCTGGCTTCTAACGGGCGTTGCCGGCGCGTCGGCCGCTTCCCGGCAGGGGAGGGCCCACGCCGTGGTTTCTAACGGGCGTTGCCGCCTTCCTTGTCCTTGCCCATGTCCAGGCCCACGATGATCGGGTCGTGGTCGCTGGCACGGTAGGGATCCGGCGCATAGAAGTCGGTGGCGTTGTAGTTGTACCGGCTGTACTCCAGCGCGATCGACTCCACCGAGTTGATGTTCCAGATGTCGGCGCCCTTGACCTTCGCGTCCGCGGCGGGCGAGGCGAAGATGTAGTCCAGCGAGCCGACCATGCCGCCGAAGCTGTAGCTGTGCTCGCCTGTCTTGGCGCCCTGGTCGACGTACCCAGCGTCGGTCAGGACCTTGATCGGGTCCTCCTTCGCGTAGGCGTTGAAGTCGCCGGTCAGCAGCACCTTGTCGGTCCGGAACTGTTCCTGCAGCCGGTCCGCGAAGTCCACCAGGGAGTGCGCCTGCGCGGTGCGGGCAGCGTTCCAGGCGCCCTGGCCGTGGTCGGCGTTCTCGCCCGAGTTGGGGCCCGAACCCTTGGATTTGAAGTGGTTGGCGATCACGATGAAGGTATCCGAGGCGCCGTTCTTGGCCTTGAAGGCCTGGGCCAACGGCTTGCGGGCGTTGGCGAAGGCCTCGGTGTCGTTGTGGATCACCGACTCCTTGACCGTCTTCACCGCGTCCTTCCGGTAGATGAACGCGGTGCGGATGAAGTCTTCATCCGCCAAAGCCGGCAGATTCTTCGGCGAGCGGACGTAGTCCCAGCCGCCGTGCTTGCCCTGGCCGGAGTGCTTTCCGTGGTGGCGGGTATCGCCCAGCTCTTCGTTCAGTGCGTCGGTCAGCGCGGCAAGGGCTGCATCGCGGTCCTTGCCGAACCGGGCGGAGTTTTCGATCTCCTCCAGCGCCACGATGTCCGCGTCCAGGGCGTTGATTGCCGCAACGATCTTGGCCTGCTGGCGTTCCAGGTTCTCCGTGTCCCAGGCGCCGCGGGCGTCGCAGTTGCGGGCCGTGATCGGGTTGCCGTCGCGGTCCAGGTAGGCCTTGCAGTCCGCCAGTTGGTCGCCCGTGGTGGTGAAGTAGTTCAGCACGTTGAACGATGCGACCTTCACGTCCCCGCGCACCTTTTCCGGGGAGGCGGTGCGGGTGTTCTGGAACGACGCCGGCTGGACGGTTCCGGCGTTCTCCACCGTCAGGTGGCCCAGCGGCTGGAACCGCCACAGGTTGAAGCGGTAGTCCAGCACCACGCTGGTGGTGAACTCGGCGGGGGACCCCACCCGAACCGGATCGTCGGCGGAGAGGTAGGGCAGCGGGATGTCCTTGTTGGCGTCGGCGCCCAGGTAGTTGACGCTTGAGCCGTCGTCCAGCGTGACACCCAGGGCGGCGTTCTTCTCGGTTTCGGCCCAGAAGGCGTCCGATCCGTAGGTCCCGACGGCGGTCGGCTGCAGCAGCGGGGAGTTCCCGGCGGCCAGGCCGATTTCACCGTACTGGTTCAGGGCGTAGTTGTCGGTGACGGTGAAGCCGCCCTGGGGGGCCAGCAGCATGCCCTCGAACTTCTCGCGCTCCTCGTCGGTGGCGGGCCAACCGATGGCGGCCGCCTTCGGAGCGGCGGCTGCCTCTGCGAGCAGCTTGAGTCCGTCGGCGGCCACCGTGAGCTCGGTCAGGCCGTGGAACTCGCTGACCTTGCCCGTGACCTCCACGAAGTCGCCGGCCTTCACCTGGCCGACCGTGGCCGGGGAGTAGACGAAGACGGCATCGGACGCCGTCCGGGCTGCCGCGTCGGTGTCGCCGCCGGTGCCTTCCGTCTGGATGTAGTAGCCGTCAAAGCCGCCCGTGGCGTAGGCGGCGGTGACCACGCCCCGGGTGGTCACGGTCTGGCCGGCCAGCGGGGACTGGGTGCCGGTGCCTTGGATGTCGGCGATGGCCACGGGCTGCGGCTGCGGTTCGGGATCACCGCCGCCGTCACCTCCGCCGGTGCCCTGCGGGGTGATGTCTTCGCTGAGGCTGAAGTCCGCGGAGTTGTTGTCGGTGTCCGTTCCCTCGGCGCGGTTCAGCGACCGGACGTCCTGGTTGTTGTCCGGCGACTGGGCCGCTTCGGTTTCGAAGGTGTTCGAGGTGCCGTAGCCCAACAGGTCCACCACGTTGGTGCGGTCGATGACCGAGCCGGTGCCCAGGTCCGCCACCGCACCGGCCTGGTTCGACAGCACCAGGGTGCCTCTCGTGCCGGACGGGGCCATGCCGGTCACCAGGTCAGGCTCCGGCAGTTCTTCGCCGTTGCTGCCGTTGGAGTTGGCCTGCACCAGGTAGTGGCCGCCGGCCGTGATGCTGCCGGACAGCTCTGCCACGGCGCTGGGGTTTCCCGTGCCGGTGGCCGAGCGGTACTGCAGCGACCAGCCGTCGAGGCTGATGTCCGCGTCCGTGGGGTTGTACAGCTCCACGAACTTGTTCCGGTAGGCCGCACCGGCGCTGCCGCCGGACAAATAGGCCTCGTTGATGACCACATGGTTGGCGCCGGTGCCACCGGCAGTGAGGACGGCCGGCAGCCGGAAAGTGGTTCCGGACGCGTCCGCGGTCAGTTCGAAGTAGCCGCCGTCCAGCGCGGACGGTGCGGTGAACTCGACGGAGGCAGCGCCGTCGGCCACCGGGAAGGTGCCCAGCGCGGTCCTGGCGCCCGCGGCGTCGACGTAGGCCAGCGACACCTCCGTGGTCGCCGGGGCCCCCAGCGACGTCAGGTCCAGCTTGGTGACTTGCACGCTGACCTGCTGGCCGGGGCCGACGGATTCCGGCGCGCCGGTGAGCTGCACGCTGCGGCGGGCGAAGTCCGGGGAGAGCGGGCTGTTGCCCCGGAGGTAGGCGATCCACGCGTCGCGATCCACCAGGCCCGAGTCGCGGGTGTCCGTCCCGTCCTTGAAGACGTGGAAGTTATCGCCGCCCTGGGCCAGGAAGCTGAAGGTGCCCACGCGGTAGCCGCGCTCCGGGTCCAGCGGTTCGCCGTTCACCCAGACGCCGGTGATGCGCTCGCCTTCGGGCAGGGCCGGGTCGTAGGTGTAGTTGACGTTCTTGCTCAGGCCAAGCTGCAGGTAGGCGCGGCTCGGCACGTCGCCGGCGCCGGTGCGCTGCCACTGCTGCTCCAGCATGGTCTTGACCTGCGCGCCGGTCAGCGTGGTGGTCCACAGGTTGTTCAGGAAGGGCAGCACCGCGTTGGCCTCGGCGTAGGTGACCGTGCCGTCGGGCGCGTAGTAGAGCTCGTTGCGCAGGCCGCCCGGGTTGACCACGCCGATCTCCGCGCCGCCGCGTTCGGCGGAGGAGAGCGACGCCAGCAGCGAGTCCGCCACCAGGTTGCCCAGCGTCGATTCGGAGGCGCGGTCATCGCGGTCCGGCTCCGTGCCCGCATCCGGCCCGTCGGGCAGGAACGCGGTGGTGATGTCGGCGGTGACGGAGCCAACCGGCTGGGCGCCGATCTCCGCGGCGTGCTCGAGTGCGGCCTGGACAATCGTCGAGACCTCGGCCACCCGCGGGTAGGCGGCCACCAGGTCACCGTCCGAGGTCTTGGTCCGCGGCACCACGGCTCCGGTGTGCGCCACGACCTCATCCGTTCCGGCGTCATAGCTCAGCTGCACCTGGCCGATGTTCTCGCCGTAGGAGCCGGTCTGCACCACGGGCCGGGTCTTGCCCTCCGCACCCGGGACCGGGGCGTCGAAGCTGTAGGCCTGATGGGTGTGGCCGTTGAAAATGACGTCCACGTCCGCGCTGGTTTCGTTGACGATCCGATTGAACACGGCGCTGGCGCCTGTCGCGCCGCCCAGATCGGTGTTGGTGTTCGCTCCCTCGTGGAAGGACGCGATGATGACGTCGGCTTCGTCGCCTTCGCCGTCGGTCAACTGGGCCGCCACCCGGTTGACGGCGTCCACCGGGTCGCCGAACTCCAGGTCCGCGATCCCGCCCGGGGACACCAGCGAGGAGGTTTCCTCCGTGACCACTCCGACCACGCCGACGCCCACGCCGTTGACCGTGACCAGCTCGTACTCGGGCAGGGCAGGTTCCGTGGTGTCGGCCCGGTACACATTGGCGCCCAGCTGCGGGTAGTGGGACGCGGCAGCCACACGGTCGGTCAGGTCGGCGAAGCCGCCGTCGAATTCGTGGTTGCCCACCGCCGTCGTCGCCATTTCCAGGGCGTTGAGCACATCGATAGTCGGCTGGTCCTGCTGCGTGGAGGACGCGAAGACGGAGGCGCCGATGTTGTCGCCGGCGGACGTGAACAGCGTCCCCTCGGGGTTCTGCGCGCGGAGCTGTTCCACGGTGCCGGCGAACTTGACGGTGTTCGCGTCGATCCGGCCGTGAAAATCGTTGATGCTCAGCAGGTTCAGCTCGACCGGGTCGGCCGCGTGCGCCGGCAGCGCGGCGAAAGGTGCCGCCACCAAGCCTGCCGTCAGGACCGCCGCCAGCGCGGTCTTCGGTGATGAAGTAGCCATGTGGCCCTATCTCTCAGGTGGAAGTGATGATCCTCGCACCGCAGGAAAGGCTGCGGCACAGCTGGTTGCACGGTGCACAGGGCGCACCGCCCCCAGTCCAGCGGTCATGGATGAACGGGAGGTTACCCGAGGGCCAGAAGCAGCGGAAGACTTCTGAGAAAGAACGTTTAAATCCGCGGCGGAACGCTTCCCGCCCTTGACAGGAAGGACCTGGGGCTAGCGCCGGGCAGCTACCGCCGGGCGTCCTTCAGCGTGCCGGTGACGGGCTTCGAGCCTTCCTCGCCCAGCAGGCACAGCAGCTCCCGGTCCTTTTCGCCGGTCCAGCTGGCTTCGGTCGGGTTCAGGTAGGTCAGTTCCAGGGCCGAATCGTCGTAAGGGATGCCGGCGAAGGCCTCGAACTCGGCCACGCAGAACTCCTCGGCCTTGGCCGCCACTTCCTCGTCGCCGGGGAAATCGCCCTCGGGCAGGTTGCTGGCGGCAAACGCCTCCAGTTCGTGGGCCTGGTCGCACGGCACGAACTCCACCTCGGTCAGGCGGTCGGTGTCCGGGTTGTTCAGGCAGTCGCCCACCTTGATGGCGTAGGCGCCGGCAGAGGCGGCTTCGGTCACGGCACCGGATTCGTCCCGCGGCGGTTCATCCGTTCCACCGCCACAGCCACTGAGCAACGCCACGAGGACGACGGCGGCGGCCGCCTTGAGCGGGCGGCGGACAGGTGCTGGCTGGCTGGGCACGGGGGACTCCTCAAGCTTTAGTGCGAACGACTCCTAGCCGAGGGTATACCGGGGGAGCGCCGGGTCAGAATACTTGACGCCGGATGGCCGGCGACCGGAACATCCGGTGCGAAGGGCCCGTGCCGCAGCAGGCGTGGGAGCACAAATGCAGCAGGTGCCCGGGCCGAACGGCCAAGACACCTGCTGCGAAGCGGAAGGTATGGGATTTGAACCCATGAGACGGGGTTACCGCCTACTGGTTTTCAAGACCAGCTCCTTCGGCCGCTCGGACAACCTTCCTCACCTTGTAGTCTGACACGGAGGGGTCTACCCGGGCAAAGCGCGCAGGCACCGGGGTTTTGATGTCCGGACAAGGCGAAAGGCTGGTATGAAGGCGGTTTTCTACGACGGAGCAGGCGGACCCGAGGTCATGAGCGTGCGGGACACCGAAGCCCCGCAACCGGCCGAGGGCGAGGTGGTCATCGACGTAGCTGCCGCAGGCGTGAACCGCGCCGACGTCCAGCAGCGGCTCGGCGTCTATCCTCCGCCGCCAGGCGCATCCGAGATCCCGGGCTTGGAAGTATCGGGCCGGGTAGCGGCGGTCGGCCCAGGCGTCGGCGGGCTCCGGGTGGGCGACGAAGTGTGCGCCCTGCTGGCCGGCGGCGGCTACGCCGAGCAGGTGGTGGTTCCGGCAGGCCAGGTGCTGCCGGTCCCGCGGGGGACCGATGTGGTGACGGCCGCGGCCCTGCCGGAAGTGGCGGCGACCGTCTTCTCCAATCTCTTCATGACCGCGGGCGTGCAGGCCGGGGAAGCGGTGCTGATCCACGGCGGCGCCGGCGGCATCGGAACCATGGCCGTACAGCTGGTTGCCGCTTTCGGCGCGATTCCCGCGGTGACCGCCGGCAGCCAGGAGAAGCTCGACGTCGCGCGTGCACTGGGTGCCGAGGTGCTGATCAACTACCGCGAGGAAGACTTCGTGGAGCGGATTAAGGACGCCACCGGAGGCCGGGGCGCCGATGTCATCCTGGACGTAGTGGGCGCCAAGTACCTGCAGCGGAATGTGGACGCGCTCGCCACCTCCGGACGGCTGGTGGTGATCGGGCTGCTGGGCGGGGCCAAGGCCGAGCTGAACCTTGGCCAGTTGATGGCCAAACGCGGTGCGGTCATCGGCACGACCCTGCGGGCGAGGCCGGCAGAGGAGAAAGCCGCCATCGTGCGGGCGGTCGCCGAGCATGTCTGGCCGCTGGTCGTCTCCGGCGACGTCAAACCCCAGGTGCACCGCACGTTCGCCCTGTCGGAGGCAGCGGCGGCCCACGAGTACTTCGATTCAGGCGAACACACGGGCAAGATCCTGCTCACTACCTCCTGAAACCGGCTTTACCGTTCCCTCCCACGGGCGTCGCTGCTACGGTGCTGCGTAAAAGCGAACGGCGTTCCACGAGGGGAGCATCATGAGCGGGAAAATCAGCGGACCCCGGCCCGGGCAACCCGGGAGCAATGGTCCCACATCGGACGTGCTGGTGCAGGATCCCACCCTGCCGCCGGTAGCGCTGGATCCGGCCGCGGAGGCCGAAGCCCACAGGTGGACCCCGACCAAGATCGTGATCTGGGTGGCCATCGCCCTGCTGGGGGCCGTCAGTTGGTCCATCCTCGCGTTTTCGCGGGGAGAAACCATTAACGCCATCTGGTTCGTCTTCGCGGCCGTCTGCACGTATTTCATCGCCTACCGCTTCTACTCCAAGTTCATCGAGAACAAGCTCACCCGCCCCAACGACCTGAGGGCGACGCCGGCGGAGTACAACGCGGACGGCAAAGACTATGTCGCGACGGACCGCCGCGTGCTCTACGGGCACCACTTCGCTGCCATTGCGGGGGCCGGCCCGCTCGTCGGACCCATCCTTGCGGCGCAGATGGGCTACCTCCCCGGCACCCTGTGGATCATCGTTGGCGTGATCCTGGCCGGTGCGGTCCAGGACTACCTGGTGCTGTTCTTCTCCATGCGCCGGGGCGGCCGTTCGCTGGGCCAGATGGCCCGCGAGGAACTCGGCGTCATCGGCGGCACGGCGGCCTTGATCGCCACGCTGACCATCATGATCATCATCGTGGCGATCCTGGCCCTGGTCGTGGTGAACGCCTTGGGCGAATCGCCATGGGGCGTCTTCTCGGTGGCGATGACCATCCCCATCGCCATCTTCATGGGCATCTACCTGCGTTTCCTCCGGCCGGGCAAGGTCAGCGAGGTCTCCCTCATCGGCTTCGTGCTGCTGATCGCCGCCATCATCGGCGGCGGCATGATCGCGGACACCGAGTGGGGCGCGGCGGTCTTCACGCTGGACAGGACCACCATCGCCTGGGGCATCATCATCTACGGCTTCATCGCGGCGGTACTGCCGGTGTGGCTGCTGCTGGCCCCGCGCGACTACCTCTCCACGTTCATGAAGATCGGTACCATCCTGATGCTGGCGCTGGCCATCGTGCTGGTGCGCCCGGAGATCAACGTGCCGGCGTTCAGCGAGTTCGCCGGCCGTGAAGACGCACCCGTGGTGGCAGGTTCGCTGTTTCCCTTCCTCTTCGTGACCATTGCCTGTGGCGCACTCTCGGGATTCCACGCGCTGATCTCCTCGGGAACCACGCCGAAGATGGTGCAGAAGGAGAAGCAGACCCGCTTCATCGGCTACGGCGGAATGCTGATGGAGTCCTTCGTGGCCATCATGGCGCTGGTCGCGGCCATCTCGATCGACCGCGGTATCTACTTCGCGATGAACGCTTCGGCAGCGGCCACCGGCGGCACTGTGGAAGGCGCGGTGGCCTTCGTCAACGGCCTGGGCCTGGCCGGCGTCAACCTGACACCGGACATGCTCACCGACCTGGCCAGCAACGTCGGCGAGGAATCGGTGGTTTCGCGCACCGGCGGCGCGCCCACCCTCGCCGTCGGCCTGGCACACATCATGCAGGGACTGATCGGCGGCATCGGGATGATGGGCTTTTGGTACCACTTCGCCATCATGTTCGAGGCGCTGTTCATCCTCACCGCGGTCGACGCCGGTACCCGCGTGGCCCGCTTCATGCTGCAGGACACCGTCGGCAACGTCCTGCCGAAGTTCAAGAACATGTCCTGGCGGCCCGGCGTCTGGATCTGCACGGCCATTATGGTGGCGGGCTGGGGATACATCCTGATCCTGGGCGTCACCGATCCGCTGGGCGGCATCAACACGTTCTTCCCGCTCTTCGGCATCGCCAACCAACTGCTGGCGGCCATCGCGCTCGCAGTCTGCCTGGCCATCGCGGCCAAGCGCGGGGCGTTCAAGTATCTGTGGATCATCGGGCTGCCGCTGGCTTTCGCCGCCGTCATCACCATCTGGGCCTCGATCCTGAAGATCTTCAGCTCGGATGTGAAGGTGGGCTACTGGGCCAACCACATCGCCCACCGCGAGGCCCTGGCGGCCGGCGAAACGAGCCTGGGGAACGCCGCCTCGGTGGCGGAAATGGAGGCGGTGATCCGCAACACCGCGGTGCAGGGCACGCTGTCCATCGTGTTCGTGGTGCTGACCATCATCGTCATCGCCACCGCCCTCATCGCCACTTACAAGTCCTGGCGGCTGGGCGGAGAACCCTCGCACGAGGACCCGGCGGTCGTCTCCTCCATCTACGCGCCGTCCGGTCTCCTGGCCACCCGGCCGGAGAAGGAACTGGAAAGGCAATGGAACGAACTGCCAGCGGACACCGGGCGCGCCAAGGCGGGCCACTGATGTCCGGCGTCATCTGGCCCCGGGCCCGCAGCGGCTGGCAGAGGTTCGCCTGGTACTTCCAAGGCGTCATGGGCGAGCATGCCTACCAGGACTATCTTCGGCACCACCGGCGGGCACATCCCGGCACGGAGCCGATGAGCGAGCGCGAGTTCTGGCGGGACAAAACGGACCGGCAGGAGAACAACCCGCAGGGACGCTGCTGCTGACCGGGGGCTGGATATGATCTGCGCCCGCTGGTCGTCTCTGGCAAGATGAAAACATGAGCGAAGAGCAGACGCCGCAGCCCGCAGAACCGGTCATCCTCCCCGCGCTGCCCAGCGGCCACAGCCCGGCCGCCGGAGAGCCCGTGAACCCGGAGCCCGGTCCCGCTGCGCGGCGATCCGGCCGCGGCAATTCCGCGCTGGCCGATCTGGTCGATGAACCGGCCAAGGTCATGCGGATCGGCACCATGGTCCGCCAACTGCTCGAGGAAGTGCGCAGCGCCCCGCTCGACGACGCCGCCCGCGTCCGCCTGGCCGAAATCCACGAGCGGTCCGTCAAGGAGCTTGAGGACGGGCTGGCACCTGAGCTGATCGAGGAACTGCACCGGATCAACCTGCCGTTCACCGACAACTCCACGCCGTCGGACGCCGAGCTGCGCATCGCCCAGGCGCAGCTGGTCGGCTGGCTGGAAGGCCTCTTCCACGGCATCCAGACCGCGATCGCGGCGCAGCAGGCCCTCAACCAGCAGATGGCGGCCCGCATGCAAATGCGCCAGCTGCCGCCCGGCACCATGATCGCGCCCGGCGTCGTGATTGGCGACGACGGAGAACCGCGCCGGGCCACCGGAGCCGAGGGGGAGAATGCCGGCTCGGTGCAGGGCGGCGAACGGCACACCGGGCCCGGACAGTACCTGTAGGACCGGTGGCGCTCTTCGGTGCTGCCCGGCAGGCCCGCCGGGAGGATAAGGAACTCGGCAAGGGAATTTGGCGCCGCGCGCACGACCGCTTCCGGCGTGCCCTGGAGCGTTACCACCAGGTCCTCGAGGGCGTGGAGGACGACGGCCTTTACGGCGAGCTGCTGCCGATAGCAGACCAGCTCGCCGGCCTCCTGCCCCGGGTGCGCACCTGCTGCACGACCGCCCAGTCGCTGCATCCCACCGACGGGCTGGACATCCCCGGCGGTGCCCTGTCAGATGTCCACCGCAGCCTCTCCAGGGCCGGCAACTCCCTGGCGGCGGCCGCCCAGGCCGCCGCGATGGTCAGGCTCGGCGGCAGCCAAGGCTACGAAGCCGGCGTCGAGAACGTGCGCCGCCGCGCCGCCGTCGTTCTCTCGGACCTGGCCGATGCCGAGCGCGTGCTGGCTGGCCTGAAGCACTGACCGGCGCTGGCGCTGTGGGTCGGCCTCTGCTCACAGTCCCGGGTACAGCTGGTCCACAATGGGAGCGAAGTAGTGAATCCAGAGGTCAGTCCCGAAGCCGATGAGGATCAACAGGAGAGCTGCCCCGATCACGACCCATGGATGTGGCCCCGACTTCCGGGTGAATCTGCCCATGGCCCCTCCGCGGAGAAAGACATCGCGTTTTCTGTTCCGGTCCGGCACCTGGAAATTGTGCCCCCGCACCGCTGCGGCATGACCCCGCTCTTAATCGCCCTCGCGCCCCTATGGCGGGTTACGACCTCACTTTAGCAACATGACGAAACCGCGAGAGGCTGGTCGCTAATTTTCACGCAGCTATCGGCTCGGCGGCGTCAATTATTTCCCGTATCTGGGCCGGTGGGGGTACCAGGGCCGTCAAGGCGTTGGGGATCGCCGGTCACTCCGGTTTGATCCCGCCCGTTCCGGGGTTCATTATCGCCGCGCAGGAAGTAGGCGCCGACGGAGCCGGCGAGTGTCGCAAAAACGGCGACCGAGTAGATGGCCAGAAAAACCTGCAGCAGGCGGGCAAAGGCATCATCAGCACCCAAGCGGGTGCCGGTGATTGTCGACATCGCCGCGTCGTGCAGCGCGTCGGCGTAGCTGCCGTAGGAGCCGCTGATGTAAAGGAGCTGGCTGGATACTAGGACGACGACCGCAGTGACCGCAGCCAGCCACCCGATCCGGTTTGACAGCAAGCGCCCGGCCGAGCGTGAACCGCGCACACCGGCGGAAAGGATGCCGCCAACACGGGACAACCGTGCCACGCGCCAGATCCGCAAAGCCTGCAGTGCCCGGAAGAAGCGCAGGAAAGGAACCAGCAGAAAGATGACCTGCCACCAGTTGCGTTTCCAAAAACTCCACTGAAAGCCTGCAACGAACGCCCGCAGGAGAAACTCGGCCACGAAGACCGCCCAGAAAAGCCATCCCGCCGTGCCCAGGACCGCAAGCAGTACCGGGTCAGTCGCCAGTAGCTGGGCCAGCACGATGAACAGGAATAACACGCCCAGAATGCCCATAGGCCGGTCGAGCCGCGCGGCCAGCGCTTCGGCACGGCCGAGCTGTTCACTCCGGGGCTTGGGCTGACGTTCTTCACCCACGGCCCCGGCCCTCCCTGGCGGCGGCTAGGAAACCGGCAAGGTGTCCGGTGCCTGCGCCGGCCGTCCTGCCACCCCGGGGGCGGCGCCAGCCGGCGCTTCGGCCCCACTTGTAACAGAAAACGAACACTACGCTCAGGATGCCCACGAGCCGGTCTAGCCGCGGAACAGGGGTCGCCGTCCGCTTTGCCTTGCCGCGACCGGAACCGCTTCCGCGACCCTTACCCATTGTCCCTGCCGACCCCAAGGCGTTGTATCCATGACCTGTCCAGCACCACATCATGTACGATCCTCGCACAGTGCGCCCACCGGGGGCGCGGTTCAGATAGGCGCTGTTTCCGTAACCGGGCGATTGCTTTCTTGTCAGTCTCGGCCGGCGTGTCAGACAGGAAGCAATGCAGTACGATGCGAGGGCCGGCTCGCTGAGGGGGAATCCATGGTCATTCCGGGGCTGCTTTTGGGGCCGAAGACCCTAGGCTCTTGGCTCGGTGCGCCGGGTCCGCATACTCGGTGCAGGGGCACATGGGTCCTCACCTCACTGGGTGACGGGTAAGACCCGTGGGTCAGCGGGCGCTGCAGGTGTGGGACGCCTACCGCACGCAGCTCTGGCCGCTGCCCGCACTGTCTGTTGGCGCTGCCGTGGGCTTGGGGGTGGCGCTCCCCGTTATGGACGCGGCCCTAGACGATGACATGCCGCGGTCCGTGGCCGGGCTGCTGTTTGGGGGCGGTCCCGAAGCGGCACGGTCGTTGTTGGAGACGATTGCGGGATCTCTGATCACGGTCACGTCGCTGACGTTTTCACTCACCGTCGTCACGCTCCAGCTGGCCAGCAGCCAGTTTTCACCTCGCTTGCTGCGCACCTTCACCCGTGACCGCTTCGTCCACGCGACCTTGGCCCTGTTTCTGGCCACGTTCGTCTTCGCCCTCACTGTGCTCAGAAGCGTCAGGACAGGAGGGCAGGAGAGCGGTTCCTTCGTCCCCGATATTTCCGTTACCGTCGCCTTCGTCCTGGCCGTCGCCAGCGTCTTGGCGCTGGTGCTTTTCCTGGCGCATCTCACACGCGAAATCCGGGTCGAAACCATGATGCGGACAGTGCACTCCGAGACCAGGGCGACCTTGGACCGAGTTTTCCCCGAGGACCGTCGTGATCGGCCACCGCACCCGGGGATGGAAGGCTCACCCGTGCACGTTCGAGCCGTGTCCTCAGGTTTTCTCACAGCCGTGGACGAAGCAGCCTTGGTAGCGGCCGCAACGGCCGCCGGCGCAGTACTCAGAATAGACTGCCCACCCGGCAGTTCCCTGATTGAGGGCGTCCCGCTCGCGAGGGCATGGCCGCTGGAGCCGGCCAAGAAGCTCACTGCCGAGGCCACTGAGCGGCTGCTGCAGCAGGTTAATGCTGCCGTCACCACCGGTTTCGAACGCACCAGCGTCCAAGACGTCGGCTTCGGTTTCCGCCAACTCGTCGACGTGGCCGCCCGCGCGCTCTCGCCGGGCATCAATGATCCCACCACCGCAGTGCACGCTCTGGGCCATCTGTCTGCGCTGCTGTGCCGACTGGCTGCCCGGAACCTTTCTCCTCGAAGGCTCACCGATGATAGCGGTCTGGTCCGGGTGGAGTTAGCGCTGCCGTCGTTCGAAGACCTCCTAAACCTGGCGGTGGGGCAGCCGAGGCTCTACGGGATAAAGGATCCGGCCGTGGCCCAACGGATCGTGGAACTGCTCAAGGAAGTCTCATGGTGCGACCAGGAAGGCCGGTACCGGTCGGCTATCCGCGAGCAGCTTGCTCAGATGCGCGAAGCCATCGAAGCCGGCACCTATACCCAAACGGAACGCCTGCAGCTCCTCCGGGCGGTCAGCGACGCAGCAGCCCCGCCCGTCATGCCCCCAGAATTGTGACGAGCGCCAGCAGGCCAGGCCTGCTGGCGCTACCAGCCGAACCTGGAACCCCGGCTGGAGGGCAGTTCTTTTTTGAAAACGTTCAAGCAGTACGAAACCGGCCAGGAGCGCCACTGCCACGGCCAGCGTGCTCGTGGGTGCCGCAACAGCGGAGAGCGCCCATCCCGCCAGCAGCAAACCGGCCAGGAACACCCGCCCGGTCGCAGCGAAACGGTCGGGGCAATGCTCGTCAAGACTTCGGTCGGTCAGGTTCCAAGACATCGGAGAGCGCCTCGCCGATGGCTTCATCGCCCTCGGGGATCTCGGGCAGCAGGTGAAGAAACACGCACGAGACGGCCAGTCCGCCTGCGAAGGAACCGGTGGCGCGTTCGGGAACTAAGGCCAGCGCACGCGTCCGATGGCTGATGAGGGCAGCTCGGGCAGGCACCACGTATCGTGGTCCTCCCATCATCCTTGCGGAGTGCCCTTGCAACCCAAGCGGGTTCTGGCCTTGTGCCGTCGGCAGGTCGGGGGGAAGGGAGCCGGTGTTCCGTGGCTTCGCCCGCTGCGCTTCAGATGGCGGGATGCCATGGTAAGGCTGTGGCATGTGGTTTCATACTTGGGCCGATACGTGCCATGGGGATTTCTGGAACTCCCAAAATTCCGGGAAGTGGAGCCCCCTGCCAGAATCGAACTGGCGACCTTTTCATTACGAGTGAAACGCTCTACCGACTGAGCTAAGGAGGCCGGGATCTTCACCGTTTCCGGGCCGAATCCACGAAGAACAACTATATGGGAGCCGTGGCGGGCCGGTCAAAACGACCGGCCCGCGCCGGCTCAGGAGCAGA
This sequence comes from Arthrobacter sp. Y3221114, assembly GCF_059092625.1. Taxonomy (NCBI): domain Bacteria; kingdom Bacillati; phylum Actinomycetota; class Actinomycetes; order Micrococcales; family Micrococcaceae; genus Arthrobacter; species Arthrobacter sp. Y3221114. Next base: position 31,295 of record NZ_JBNHHW010000004.1, on the reverse strand, counting down.
CGGTGCCCTCGGCCGGCATCGTGCCGTCGGCGAAGTAGCTGTCCACCGCATCGCGGATGCAGGTGTTGCCGCGCCCGTACGCCGTGTGGCCTTCGCCCTCGTAGGTCAGCAGCGTGGCCGACGCCAGGTCTTCGGCCATCGATTCCGCCCACTCGTAGGGGGTGGCCGGGTCGCCGGTGGTGCCGATCACCAGCATCGGCGCGGCCCCCTCGGCGTGGATCGGGGCGCGTTCACCGGTCGGCTCGTACGGCCAGTGCTTGCAGTTCGCCCCGCCGTAGGCCAGGTAACGGCCGAGGGTGGGGGAGGCCTGCTCCAGTTCCTTGGCGTCCTCGCGCATGGCGGCCAGATCGGTCTCCATCGGATAGTCCAGGCAGTTGACCGCCATGAAGGCGAACGTGCTGTTGCTGGTGTAGCGGCCGTCGGTATCGCGTCCGGCGCTGCTGTCGGCCAGCAGCAGCACGGTGCTGGGATCGCCCTGGAACGCGCTGGTCAGCGCCTGGGTGAGGATCGGCCAGCTGGCGTCGTCGTACAGCGGCACCAGCAGGCCGGAGACAAAGGTGCCGACCGGGACCAGGCGGCCGTCGGATGCGGTGAGCGGGCTCTCCTCGACCGAGCGGATCAGGTCGCGCAGCTGGGCCACGGCGTCGTCCACGCTGCCGCTCATCGGACAGCCGGCCTTCTCCAGGCAGGACTCCGCGTAGGCGTGGATGGTGTCCTCGAAGGCGGCCGCCTGGCCCAGCGTGATCTGTTCGTTGCTCAGCGACGGATCCAGCGCACCGTCCAACACCATCCGGCCGGTCCGCTCCGGAAACAGCCCGGCGTAGGTGGCACCCAGGAACGTGCCGTAGGAGAAGCCCAGGTAGTTCAGCTTTTCGTCGCCGACGACGGCCCGGATAATGTCCATGTCCTTGGCGGCGCTGACGGTGTCCACATGGCCCAGGACCTCGCCGGTCTTCTCCGCGCACTGGGCGGCGAGTTCGGCCGCATCGTCGATCGCCCGCTGGAGGTCCTCGGCCGAGTCGCGGTCGTACTCCGCCTGCCGGGCCTCGTCGCGTTCGGCGTCGGTCTGGCAGGTCACCGGCGCCGAGCGCTGGACGCCGCGCGGATCGAAGCCGACCAGGTCATACTCGCTCCGCAGCTGCTCGGAAAACATCGTCTGGAGGCCGTCGCGCAGCAGGTCGTAGCCGGAACCGCCGGGCCCGCCCGGATTGACCAGGATCGACCCCTGCGCCGAACCGCCGGCGTCGCTGCGGATGGTGGCAATCTGGATTCGTTCGCCGCCGGCATCCGAGTAATCCAGCGGCACGTCAACGTCCGCGCACTCCAAACCGTTCTCGCACGGCTGCCAGTCAACGGCCTGCGTGTAGAACGGCATCAGTTCTTCGGCCACGCCGTTGGTGACCTGCGCCGGGTCCGCGGGCTCGCGCTCCTGTTCCGGGGCGATCACCGAACAGCCGGAGCCCAGCAGGAGGACGACGGCGGCCAGCACCGCTGCTGCGGAACGGCGCGCTGTGGAAGCGGGGTGCCTGGGGCGGGTGCGGGGCATGCGGGCGGCTCCTGGATAGTGCTGCGTGCGGGTCCGGGGCGGACTCAGAGCAGGCTGACGGCCATGGCTTCCATGGCCAGGACGGGGGCAACGTTGGTGCCCAGGCGCTGCCTGGCCTGGGCAATGGCGTCCATCCTGCCCAACGTCTGTTCGGGGGTGGATCGTTCCGCATACGCGGTCAAGTCCGGGCGCAGGTATTCGTTGACCAGCTCGGTGCCGGTACCCAGCTGGAGGGTGAGCACGTCGCGGAAGAACGTGCTCAGGTCGATCATCACCCGGTCCAGCGAGTCGCTGACACTGCGCTTGGCGCGGCGTTTCTGGTCTTCCTCCAGCCGCTTGAGCTGGCTGCGGATGGCCGGCGGCATGGCGCCCTTCTCGGGTGCCCCGAGCGCGATCAGCAGCGCTTCGCGCTCGGCCTCGTTGCGCTGTTCGGAGGCGGCCGCGGCGTCGGCATTGGAGATTTCCACCAGCTCGCCGGCGGCCGTGACGGCATCGGCCACGCCGCGCAGCCGCAGCGGCAACCGCACAATCGTGTCGCGGCGGTGGCGGGCATCGGCGTCCGTGGCCAGGCGGCGGGCCACGCCGATGTGGCTCTGCGAGACCCGGGCGGCGAAGCCTGCCAGCTCGGGATCCGCACCGTCCCGTCGGATCAGGAGGGCGGCGACGTCGTCGGGCGGTGGAATGCGCAGGCTCACCGGGCGGCACCGCGAGCGGATGGTCACCAGAACGTCCGCCGGGCTGGGGGTGCACAGGATCCAGATGGTCCGCGGCGGCGGTTCCTCGATGGCCTTGAGCAACACGTTGGTGGTGCGCTCGGTCATCCGGTCCGCGTCCTCGATGATGATCACGCGCCAGCGGCCCGACGACGGCTTGTCCTGTGCCTTGCCGACAAGGTCGCGCATCTCCTGGATGGAGAACGTCACGTTTTCGGTAGCCACGAGGGTGGCGTCCGCATTGGAACCGGCCAGCACGGTGCGGCAGGCATGGCAGGCTCCGCAGCCGCGTTCGGCCGGATCCGCATGGTCGCACAGCAGCGCAGCGGCGAAGGACTTGGCGGCGTTGCTGCGGCCTGAGCCGGGCGGACCGGTGAACAGCCAGGCATGCGCGGGGCGTTCGGCGGCGGCCGCCCGACTGAGCTGTTCGATCACCGCGGTCTGGCCGGGCAGGTCGGACCAGACGCTCATGCCAACAGCTCCCGCACCCGGGCCATGATGGCCCCGGTCAGGTCTTCGCGGTCGGCGGCGGCGTCCAGCACGAGGTACTTCTCCGGGGCAGCGCCGGCCAGTTCCAGAAACGCGTCCCGGATCCGTGAGTGGAAGTCGTCGGACTCGGACTCCAGCCGGTCCTCGGCGGCATCTCCGGCCGTCCGCCGCTCGCGACCCTGCTGCGGGGCAACGTCCAGCAGCACGGTCAGGTCGGGCAGCAGCCGGTCCGTGGCCCACAGGTTGAGCTCCCGAACCGCCGCCAGGCCGAGGCCGCGGCCGGCACCCTGGTACGCCACCGAGGAGTCAATGAACCGGTCACAAACCACCACCTCGCCGCGCTCCAGGGCCGGCCGGATGACCTGTTCGACGTGGGCGGCCCGGGAGGCGGAGAAGATCAGGGCCTCGGTGCGGGCATCGATCTCGCCGTTGCCGTGTTCGAGCACCAGCGCGCGCAGCTTTTCGCCCACGGGGGTGCCGCCGGGCTCGCGGGTGCGGAGCACCGTCCGGCCCATCTGAAGCAAGCGTTGTTCGACGGCGGCGGCCTGCGTTGATTTTCCGGCCCCGTCCCCGCCTTCGAATGCGATAAAGAGACCGCGGGCGGCGGCGGGCTGGCGGTCGGAACTCACCTGATTAGCCTAGCTGGAATCGCCCGTGCACGCGGGACGGTCACAGTTAGCGTGTGGATGGCGGCGGTACTAGTGTGCTGTCATGACCGACGCCTTCTCCCACGGCCGCCAGCATGCCGGGCATCTTGCCCCGGACACCGTTGTGGTCTCTTCCGGACGGCCGCCCCGCGACCACGACGCACCGGTCAATCCGCCGCTGGTGTTGTCCTCCACGTTCTTTGGCCGGGGCGAAGTCGTGCAGGGGGACCGGGCCTACGGGCGCTATTCCAACCCGACCTGGGATCCGTTCGAACAGACCCTGGCCGAGTTGGAAGGCGCGTCCCTGCCCGGGCTGGTCTTCGCGTCCGGGCTCGCGGCCGTTTCCGCGGCGCTGTCGCTGATCCCGCCGGGCGGCGTGTTGGTGATGCCGCGGCACAGCTACCAGGGCAGCCTGGCCATCGCCGAGCAGCTGGCCGGGCGCGGCGAACTGCAGCTGCGCACCGTGGACATCGCGGACACCGCTGCCGTGACGGCGCAGTTGGCCGGCGCCGACATGCTCTGGCTGGAAAGCCCGACCAACCCGATGCTCGAGATCGCCGAAGTGGAGGTGCTGGCACGCGCCGCACACGCGGCCGGCGCCCTGGTGGTCGCGGACAACACGTTCTCCACGCCCCTGGGCCAGCGCCCGCTGGCGGCGGGGGTCGACGTCGTCGTGCATTCGGTGACCAAATACCTGGCCGGCCACTCCGACGTGGTGCTTGGCGCCCTCGTGACGTCCGACGAGGACCTGCGCGCGAAGCTGCTCGTGCACCGGTCGCTGCGCGGCGCCATCGCCGGACCGTTCGAGACCTGGCTGGCGCTGCGCGGCGTGCGGACCATGGCGCTGCGGGTCGAGCGCTCCCAAGCCACCGCCGGCGAGCTGGCCCGGAAACTGCAGCGGCACCCGGCCGTGGAGGCCGTCCGCTACCCGGGCCTGCCGGAAGATCCGGGGCACGCCCGTGCCGCCGCCCAGATGGACGGCTTCGGCTCCATCATCGCGATTCAGGTCAAGGGCGGGGCGGCAGCAGCGGACAAGGTCATTGACGCGCTCCGGCTGTGGCTGCCGGCGACCTCGCTGGGCGGCGTGGAATCGCTGATCGAGCGGCGCCGCCGCCATGTCAACGAACCCGAGAGCGTCCCGGAGAACCTGCTGCGGCTGTCCGTCGGAATCGAGAACCCCGCGGACCTCTGGGCGGACTTGGACCAGGCACTCGCCGTGGCGGACGTATGAGACTGCCGAAACGCACCCCCACCGGTTAGGCTTAACCCGTGCTACTCGCCTACGACATCCAATACTGGCTATATACGGTCCTGGGACTGATCGCCCTGGTTATCGAAATATGGGCGCTGGCGGATTGCGTGGGCCGCAAGGCCGACTATTTCCAAGCCGCCTTCAAGAAGACCAAGGGCTTCTGGGTCGGCGTGCTGGCAGCCTCCACCGCGGTCGGCGCCCTGGTTGCGTTGGGCGCGGGCGGCCTGGGCACGTGGATGATCTTCCAGCTGGCCGCCGTTGCCGCTGCCGGCGTGTACCTGGCGGACGTCAAGCCCGCCCTGATCGAGGTCAAGGGCGGCGGGTCGGCCTACCCCTGGTAGATTCGGCGTCGCTCAGTGCGCGGGCGCGACGGCGTGCCACGCTACGGTGACTTCCCCCAGCCGCCATCGCGACGGCCCGTCGAGGAGCGGCCATCCGGCGTCGTGCATTGAATGGCACATGGCCAGCCAGCGCTGCCGGGTTCCGAACGAAGCCAGCGGAGCCGCGTCCGCCCACGCCCGGTCCAGCGCCTGCAGGTAGCGGTGCACCCGCTCGCCGGGAACGTTGTGGTGGATCAGCGCCTTGGGCAGCCGCTCGGCCACCTCCGAGGGTCGGGAGAACGCGCCGAAGCGCAGCGAGATGCTCAGCGAGAGCGGCCCTTCCGGCGCCACCGCGATCCACGTGGCGCGGCGGCCGATCTCATCGCAGGTGCCGTCGATGAACAGCCCGCCCGCCGCCAGGCGTCCCCGCACCGTGTCCCACGCCGCGCCATATTCGGATTCCGGGTACTGCCGCAGCACGTTGAACGCGCGGACCACCGCGGGCCGCCGGCCCGCCACCGGGATCTCGAAGCCGCCCTGCCGGAAGGTCAGGCCCGGCCGCTCCAACGGTTTGGCCGAGGCGACGCGTGCCGGCTCTATTTCGATCCCGATCACCTCGATATCGAGGCGCACCCGGGACAGGCGGTGATGGAGTTCGACGGCGGTGGTTGGCGCCGCCCCATAGCCCAGGTCGATGACCAGCGGGTCCGCGGACCGGCGGAGGCAGCTGACCGCGGGACCGGCCAGCCAGCGGTCCATGCGGCGCAGCCGATTGGGATTCGTGGTGCCGCGGGTGACCGTGCCGATGGGTCGACGGACTGGCCGGGTTGCGGTCGCGGTGAGCTGGGGCACGAGAAAAAAGAATAAGGGCACGGCGGCCCCGCCCCGGCCGCTAAGGGGCCGAGTGTGCCCAAGCTCACGCAGAGGGATTTCCGGGCTGTCCCCTGGTTGGCTGCGTAATGTCCTGCCGGCGCCGCCGGTGCCACGCGGTGCTCCGCTAGGATGGCAGCCATGACTTCCACCTCGAAATACACGCTGGTCCTGTTGCGCCACGGGCAGAGCGACTGGAACGAAAAGAACCTGTTCACCGGCTGGGTCGACGTCCCGCTGACCGACCTGGGACGCAAGGAAGCGCACCGCGGCGGCGAACTGCTGGTCGAGCACAATCTGCTTCCCGACGTCCTGTACACCTCCCGGCTGAAGCGGGCCATTGTCACGGCCAACCTCGCGCTGGAGGCTGCCGACCGCAGTTGGATCGACGTCAAGCGCAGCTGGCGGCTGAACGAGCGCCACTACGGCGCCCTGCAGGGCAAGGACAAGGCGCAGATCCGCAACGAGTTCGGCGAGGACCAGTTCATGGTCTGGCGCCGGTCCTACGACACGCCGCCGCCCGCCCTGGACGACGCCAGCGAGTGGTCGCAGGCCAACGACCCGCGCTACGCCGACCTGGGCGACGCCGTGCCGCGGACCGAATGCCTCAAGGACGTACTGGAGCGCTTCCTGCCCTACTGGGAATCGGACATCTCCGTGGACCTCAAGGCGGGCAAGACCGTGCTGGTGGCCGCGCACGGCAACTCGCTGCGGGCGCTGGTCAAGCACCTGGACGGCATCAGCGACGAAGACATCGCCGGGCTGAACATCCCCACCGGCATCCCGCTGGTGTACGAGCTGGATGAGAACCTGAAGCCCGTCACCGCCGGCGGCACGTACCTGGACGCCGCTGCCGCGGCGAAAGCCATCCAGGCCGTGGCGAACCAGGGCAAGAAGTAGGCACACGCTTAAACACAGGAAGGCCGGCCCCCGCGGGGAGCCGGCCTTCCTGCTTAAGTCCTTGCGTTACACGGACTGGCCGTTGGGGCGCCACTCACCGGTGACCAGGTAGGTCACCTTGCGCGACACGGAGACGCCGTGGTCGGCGAAACGCTCGAAGTAACGGCTCGCCAGCGAGACGTCCACGGTGGTCGGCCCGGAGGAGTTCCAGGCCGGATCGGCAATCGCCTTGAAGACGCCGGCATGGAGCTCATTAATGCGGGAATTGTACGTGTCGATCTGGGCCGCGAGGTCCAGGTCGCGGGTCTCGAGCAGCTCGGTCAGCTTCTCCGAGATCGCAATGTCCTTCTCGGCGAACTCCCGGAACGTGTCGCGCAGCGAGGCGGGGATCACGAGGTCGGGGTACCGCAGCCGGACCAGCTGCGCGATGTGCCGGGCTAGGTCGCCCATCCGCTCCAGCGAGGCGCTCATCCGCAGGGCGCCGACAATCATCCGCAGGTCCGACGCGACCGGCCCCTGCAGCGCCAGGATGTCGATGGAACGCTCGTCCAGGTCCGTCTGGAGGAAATCGATCCGGGCGTCGGCGGCAATGACTTCCTGGGCCAAATCGATGTCGGCGGTTTCGAGCGCCGTGGTTGCCTTCTGCATCGCCTCGGTGACCAACCGGGAAATCTCTACCAGCTGCTCTCCGACTTGATGGAGCTCGGCCTGGAAAACCTTGCGCACTGGCGTCCTTTCGCTTGTGTACGTGGAGCATAGGCGTCCTAGCGTCCCACTGGCTTCATACCCTCTCAGCCCGCGGTTAACTATTACGCCACCTCAAGTGAACGTTAGTTGAACGGAGGGGCGATTGCTACTGGAACGGCCTTCGGCTGTGCCCGGCTGCGCCTAAGCTAGAGGCGTGGATCCACTGATATTCGGCTTGCTGGCAGGGCTCGTGGGCCTGGTGCTGGGCAGCTTCGGTGTGCTCGCCTTCGGCCTGAGCGATCGCCAGCGGCGGCGCCTGCAGGACGTGGACGAACCGACGCTGCCGGACGGTGCCGCCGAGGTGCTGTCCGTCGTCGGCCGCGCCTACGTGGTGGTGGACGCGATCGACGGCGTGGTCCGGGCAAGCCCGGCGGCCTACGCCTTCGGCTTGGTCCGCGGACACACGATGGTGCATTCCGAATTGCTCGACCTGACCGCCCGGGTGCGCCGCGATGGCGTGATCGAGGAGCGGCAGCTGGAACTGCCGCGCGGTCCGCTGGGCCAGGGCACCATTGTGGTCCAGGTGCGCGTGGCGCCGATCGGCGAGGAATACATCCTGCTGCTGGCCGATGACCGGACGGAAATAACCCGCACCGAAGCGATGCGCAACGACTTCGTGGCGAACGTGTCCCACGAGTTGAAGACGCCGGTCGGAGCAATCTCGCTGCTGGCCGAGGCCATCGACGACGCCGCCGACGACGAGGAAGCAGTGCGCCGCTTCGCCGGCCGCATGCACAAGGAGTCGCGCCGGCTGGGTGCCCTGGTGCAGGACATCATCGAGTTGAGCCGGTTGCAGGGCGCGGACGTTGTGCAGGGCGGCACCGAGGTGGACCTGAACGCCGTGGTGGCCGAGGCCGTAGACCGCAACAAGCTGATGGCCGAAAGCCGCCATGTAGAACTGTCGGTGGGCGGGAAGGTCGACGCGCCGGTCTTCGGCGATTCTGAACTGCTGACCACCGCGTTTCGGAACCTGATCGACAACGCGATCCGCTACGCGCCCGAACGGAGCAAGGTGGGGGTCGGGCTGCGGGTGCGCGAAGGGCTGGCCACCGTGTCGGTGACCGACCAGGGCCCGGGCATCACCCCCGACCAACAAGACCGCATCTTCGAACGGTTCTACCGGATCGACGATGCCCGCTCGCGGCAGACCGGTGGAACAGGCCTGGGCCTGAGCATTGTTAAACACGTCATCTCCCAGCACGGCGGGGAAGTATCGGTGTGGTCGCAGCCCGGACAGGGCTCCACCTTCACCGTGCGACTGCCGGAAATGGAGCAGGAAGACGGCGGCACCACAGAATCCGTGGAGCCGCGCACGCAGGGCGCCGGTGTGGCGCATGAACAAGGAGTCGGTGCTTGACCCGCATTCTGGTCGTCGAAGATGAAGAATCGCTGAGCGATCCGTTGAGCTATCTGTTGGGCAAAGAGGGCTTCGAAGTTGAGGTGGTGGACAACGGGCTGGACGCCATTGTGGCGTTCGACCGCGCCGGCGCGGACCTGGTCCTGCTGGATTTGATGCTGCCGGGACAGTCCGGGACGGAAGTATGCCGGCAGCTGCGGCAGCGCTCGGCGGTTCCGGTCATCATGCTCACCGCCAAGGACTCGGAGATCGACAAGGTGGTGGGACTCGAGCTCGGTGCCGACGACTACGTCACCAAGCCCTACTCCTCGCGCGAGCTGGTGGCCCGGGTCCGTGCGGTACTGCGCCGCCAGGGCGAACCGGAAGAACTGGTGCCGAATGCCGTCTCCGCCGGACCGGTGCGGATGGATGTGGAACGGCACGTGGTCAGCGTGGACGGCGAACCGGTGTCGCTGCCGCTGAAGGAGTTCGAACTGCTGGAGATGTTGCTGCGCAACTCCGGCCGGGTACTGACGCGCGGGCAGCTGATCGACCGGGTGTGGGGGTCCGACTACGTGGGCGACACGAAAACCCTGGACGTGCACGTGAAGCGGCTGCGCAGCAAGATCGAACCCGATCCCTCGGCGCCGCGCTACCTGGTCACCGTGCGGGGGCTGGGCTACAAGTTCGAACCGTAGACCGAGGGCGCCGCCACAGCAAAAGGCCGGGCCGCTTCCTGAAAGGGAAGCGGCCCGGCCTTTTGTGAAGCGACGGTCGGTTAGGCGCCGGCCTCTTCGGTCGGTTCTTCGGTGGCGCCGTCTGTCGGAGCGGCGGTCTCGGTCGGCGCCGCGGTCTCGACGGGCTCAGCGGACGGGACGAAGTCCCGGTACTCCGGGAGCGTACCGTCGAGGACCGGCACCAGCACGTCGGCGGACTCGTTGTTCACGCGGACGGTGAGGTCCACCAGGGCGCCGGGAGCGGCACCCGGGCTGCCGACGATGGTCTCGTTCTCGTCCTCTTCGAAAATTACCTTCCCGTCTGCCGGGACAGTGACGGTGGCGGTGCTGCCCGGGCCGGTCAGGGCCAACTGCACGGGAGAATCCGAGGTGTTGAAGGCGGTGCCGAGGATACGGGCGGGGGCGTCGGCAGACTCTGCGACGACCAACAGGTTGCGCAGTCCGATCGAGCCGACGTTGGCCACGATGCCGTCGCTGGCGGAGTAGGACTTGGTGGTGGCCTGTTCGTTGATTGCGCCGCATCCGGTCGATGCGAGCAGGGTGAGCGCGGCGGCGCCTGCTACAAGGGTGCGCTGCACACGGTTCTTCGGCGCAATCTTCACGGCGGAAACTCCTCAGTCAAAATCAGGTGCGGTGCTGCAGATCTCGGCAGCTTGCCTCGCCTAGCCTATCCGCAAACCGGTCAAAAGTAGGATTCGACGTCCGTAAGAACCCGCGGACGAAGCACCAAATCCGGGATCCGTCAAGGGGTCAAAAGGCGGCATTCTAGCGTGCCGACGGGCGTCCAGGCCTGCAAACTCGCGGAAGTGGCCAAACCATCCGTGATAAACTAGAGGTCGGGAAAGGGGATACTACAGATGGTATTTGAGGTCGGCGAGACGGTTGTTTACCCTCACCACGGTGCAGCAAAGATCGAAGAGATCAAAATGCGCACCATCAAAGGTGAAGAGAAGATGTATCTCAAGCTCCGGGTTGCCCAGGGCGATCTGACTATTGAAGTTCCGGCAGAGAACGTGGATTTGGTCGGCGTCCGCGATGTGGTGGGCAAGGAAGGCCTCGAGCATGTGTTCGATGTGCTCCGTGCCAAGTTCACCGAAGAACCGACCAACTGGTCCCGCCGCTACAAGGCGAACCTGGAAAAGCTGGCCTCCGGCGATGTCATCAAGGTAGCGGAAGTTGTCCGCGACCTGTGGCGCCGGGACCACGACCGCGGCCTTTCCGCGGGCGAGAAGCGGATGCTGGCCAAGGCGCGCCAGATCCTGATCTCCGAACTCGCCCTAGCCGAGAAGACCGACGAAGACAGGGCAGCCGAGGTCCTCGACGAGGTTCTCGCCTCCTGATTGCGCTTCAAGCGGCCGGCATCCAGCACTGGATGCCGGCCGCTTTTTCGTTACCCAACCGCCCGACCGTGGCCCATTAGGCTAAAGGGGTGAGCACAGCAAGCACGTCCCTGGGCGTGATCATCGTGGCGGCGGGCTCGGGCACCCGCCTCGGCTACGGCCTGCCCAAGGCCCGGGTCCCGCTGGCCGGCGAACCGATCCTCGTCCACGCCCTCCGGGGCGTGCTGGCGGCCGACATCGCGTCACGGATCTGTGTAGCCGTCCCCGCCGGGGACACCGCCCTGCGGCGGCTCTGTGCCGGCTTCGCCGCGCAGTACCCCGACGTTCTTGTCTCCACGGTCGACGGCGGTGCCACCCGCGCCGCCTCGGTCGCCGCCGCGCTCCGCGGGCTGGGCGACGGCATGTCCGGCGTCCTGGTGCACGACGCGGCCCGGGCACTCACCCCGCCCGAGGTTTTCGAGCGGGTAGCCGCCGCGCTGGCGGCCGGCGCGCGCGCCGTCGTTCCTGCGGTGCCGGTGGTGGACACCATCAAGACGGCCGCGCCGAGCACCGGTGCCGAGGCCGCGATCGCGCCGGAGAAAGTAGCCGCCACGGTGGACCGCGCCCAGCTGCGCGCCGTCCAGACGCCGCAAGGGTTCGACGCGGCAACCCTGGCCCGGGCGCACCGGAGGCTGGCCGGCATGGCCCCCGAGGAGGTCGTGGCCATCACCGACGAAGCCCTGTTGATGGAGCGCCACGGCATCGAGGTGATGCTGGTGCCGGGCTCCGCGTGGGCCCTGAAGATCACCACGCCGCTGGATCTGGCCGTGGCGGAGGCCCTGCTGGCCGCCGGCCGGCCCCGACCCGTCCTGGAAGGCTGACCGTGCCCGAATTCCCGTATCCCCTCCCGCGCACCGGAATCGGTGTGGACGTCCACGCTTTCGCCCCGGAATCCGACCCGCAGCCGCTGTGGCTGGGCGGCCTGCTGTGGGAGGGGGAAAGGGGCCTGGCCGGCCATTCCGACGGCGACGCTGCCGCGCACGCCGCCGCGGACTCGCTGTTCTCCGCGGCCGGCATCGGGGACCTTGGCACGCACTTCGGCACCGACCGTCCGGAGTATGCCGGCGCGTCCGGTGTCCGGCTGCTGTCCGAAGCCGCCCGGATCGTCCGCGAGGCCGGGTTCGAGATCGGCAATATCGCGGTCCAGCTGGTCTGCAACCGCCCCAAGTTCGGGCCGCGCCGGCCCGAATCCGAGGCGGTGCTCAGCGAGGCGGCCGGGGCGCCGGTTAGCGTTTCGGCGACCACCAGCGACGGGTTGGGATTCACCGGCCGCGGCGAGGGGATCGCGGCGGTGGCCACCGCCGTCGTCGTTAGGCTGAATTAAGGAGAGCGGTTCCCGCTGCGGGTGCCCCACTTGGGGCGTCTGCTCCGCAAAATAACCGGAGCAGGTGCCCCAAACGGAGCCCGCTGCGCACGTGCAGCGGTTCGCACCGGCACGGCGGCCGCCGCTAGGCTAGAGCGGTGAGCCTGAGATTCTATGACACCGCCACCGCGCAAGTACGCGACTTCGTCCCGCTGTCCCCGGGCAAGGTAGGGCTCTACTACTGCGGCGCCACCGTGCAGGGCGACCCGCACGTCGGCCATATCCGCTCCGCCATCGCGTTCGACCAGCTCACCCGCTGGCTGCGCTACAGCGGCTATGACGTCACGGTGGTGCGCAACGTGACGGACATCGACGACAAGATCCTGGTCAAGTCCGCCGAATCCTTCCGCCCCAATGCGGCCGAAGACCCGATGGTGCCGGTGCCGAACGAGCCGTGGTGGGCGCTGGCCTACCGCTACGAGCAGGAATTCGCCAAGGCCTACGACATCCTGGGCGTGGAACGGCCCACCTACGAACCGCGCGCCACCGGCCACATCCCGGAGATGCACCGCCTGATCCAGCAGCTGATCGACCGCGGCCACGCCTACCCGGCGCTGGACGATTCCGGCGACGTCTACTTCGATGTGCGCTCGTGGCCGGAATACGGCTCGCTGACCCATCAGCGGATCGAGGACATGCAGGCGGCGCCCGACGCCGGCCCGCGCGGCAAGAAGGACCCGCGCGACTTCGCGCTTTGGAAGGGGCACAAGGACGGCGAGCCGGAAACCGCCAGCTGGTCCAGCCCGTGGGGAGCCGGCCGGCCGGGCTGGCATCTGGAATGCTCGGCCATGGTCACCAAGTACCTGGGCACCGAATTCGACATCCACGGCGGCGGGCTGGACCTGCGGTTCCCGCACCACGAGAACGAGGTGGCGCAGTCCCGGGCCGCCGGCCACGGATTCGCCAACTTCTGGATGCACAACGGCATGGTCACCTTCGAAGGCGAGAAGATGTCCAAGTCGATCGGCAACATCATCACGCCTGCGCAGATGCTCCAGGACGCGAAGCCGCTGGTGGTCCGCTACTATCTGGGCCAGGCCCAGTACCGGTCCGCGCTCGACTACAACCCCGGGTCACTGGCGGAGGCCGGTTCCGCGGTGGAGCGGATCGAGGGGTTCCTGCAGCGGGCGCTGAAGTTCCTCTACGGCGAGCAGTTCGGGTTCGTGGTGACGGAACGCGTGCCGGACGCCTTTGCCGCGGCCATGGACGACGACCTGAACGTGCCGCAGGCGTTGGCCGTGGTCCACGAAACCGTCCGTGCCGGCAACACCGCGCTGGACACCAGGGACAAGGAGGCGGCCACCCGCGCGCTGCACCAGGTCATGGCGATGACCGACGTGCTGTACATCAATCCGCTGGATCCGCACTGGAGCAGCGGCGGCGCGGACCCCGCGGCCCACCAGGCGTTGGACGTGCTGGTGAGCGCCCAGCTGGAGGAACGCCGGCTGGCCCGCGAGGCCAAGGACTGGGCCCGCGCCGATGCCATCCGCGACACCCTGGCGGCCGCCGGGATCGTGGTGGAGGATTTGCCCGAGGGCGCCAGCTGGAGTCTCGGCTGACGGCGGCCCGCACCGTGGGGCGGTACCCTTTAAAGCAGACGATTCCCGTCGGGCTTGCCGCGCACAGCCGGTGTGCCGCACGTGGGAACGCATCTTCCCCAACACAAAGGTAGTTTTTCGATGGCCAACAAACCTCGCCCCGGAGCGGTGCGCAAGTCCAAAAAGGGACCCACCGCCGGAACCGGCGGACACGGGCGCAAAGCGCTCGAAGGCAAGGGGCCGACCCCGAAGGCCGAAGACCGCCCGTACCACAAGGCGTACCGCACCAAGCAGCTGTCCGAACGCTCGGCCGCCAAGCGCCCGGGCGGCCAGCGCGGCACGGCCCCCCGCCGCGGCAAGTCCGCGGGCGAGATAGTGACCGGACGCAACTCCGTAGTGGAAGCCCTGCGCGCCGGCGTCCCCGCCAAGGCGCTGCACGTCGGCGTCCGGATCGAGATGGACGACCGCGTCAGGGAATCCCTGAAGATCGCCGCCGAACGCGGCATTCCGGTGCTCGAATCGCACAAGCCGGAACTGGACCGGATGACCGATGACGCCGTCCACCAGGGCCTGGTGCTGCAGATCCCGCCGTACGACTACCAGGACGCCCTGGAGTTGGCCGAGGAAACGATGGCCAAGTTCAAGAAGGGCTACATCAACAACGCCCCGCTGTTCGTGGCCTTGGACGGCATTACCGACCCGCGCAACCTTGGTGCCATCATCCGTTCCGCATCGGCCTTCAGCGGCCACGGCGTGATCGTGCCCGAGCGCCGCTCGGTCGGGATGACGGCCTCCGCGTGGAAGACCAGCGCCGGCGCAGCGGTGCGCGTGCCGGTCGCCAAGGCGGGCAACCTGACCAATACGCTCAAGGCCTTCCAGCAGCTGGGCATCTTCGTGCTCGGTCTGGACGGTGACGGCGACGTTTCGCTGCCGGACCTGTCGCTGGCCACCGAGCCGGTGTGCCTGGTGGTGGGCTCCGAGGGCAAGGGCCTGTCCCGGCTGGTCCGCGAACACTGTGACCAGATCGTCTCCATCCCGATCGACTCGGCCATGGAGTCGCTCAACGCGTCCATGGCCGTGGGCATCAGCCTGTACGAAATCTCCCGGCAGCGCGCGCGCTAGGAGCAGGTGGACCGTTTTGGCCCGTCACGCCAAGAGCCTTTCCCCTGAGCCGCCCGCGCGGCAGGCGCAGCTTTCGCGTGCCTTCCCGCTGGGCGTCAGCGACACCGCCCCGGGCCTGCCGCCGATTCCCGGAGCGGTGAATGTGGCGGTCTTCGCCCCGGGGTTCGGGACCATGGACGTGCACTTCGAGGATGCTTCAGGCACCTGGCAGCGCGCTGAGCTGACGGCACTCACCGACGGCGTCCACCACGGGACGGTCAAGGGTCTGGAGGCCGGCAGCCGGTACGCGTTCTGGCCGCACGGCGAAGAGCTGCCCGCGTCCGGGCAGCTGCTGCTGGACCCCTACGGCCGTGCCATCGATGACGACGGCGGCGTGCTGCGCTCGGTGTACGTCACCGGCGGTTTCGACTGGGGGAACGACGCTCGCCCGCACGTGCCGTGGCGGGACACGGTGGTCTACGAGTGCCACGTCAAGGGCCAGACGATGCTGCACCCCGACATCCCGGAGGAACTGCGCGGTACCTACGCCGGCCTTGCCCACCCGGTGATGATCCAGTACCTGCTGGAGCTGGGGATTACCACGGTGGAGCTGCTGCCGGTGCACTACCACCTGGACGAACCGCACCTGCAAAACCTTGGGCTGGCCAACTACTGGGGCTACAACACGCTCGGCTTCTTCGCCCTCTGGCCGGGGTACGCCACCGCGGCCGCCCAGGCCGACGGGCCGCGGGCGGTGCAGGACGAGTTCCGCACCATGGTCAAGCAGCTGCACGCCGCCGGCCTCGAGGTGATCCTGGACGTGGTCTACAACCACACGGCCGAGGGCGGCAAAGACCAGGACACCTACTCCTTCCGCGGGCTGGCGGACCACGTGTACTACCGGCACGACGGCCACGGGAATTACCTGGACACCACCGGCTGCGGCAACACGATGAACTTCAACGAGCCGCGCGTGATCCAGCTGGCCCTCGATTCGCTCCGTTACTGGGTGGAGGAGTTCCACATCGACGGGTTCCGCTTCGACCTGGCGGTGTCGCTGGCCCGCGACGGAAACAACCATTTCAACCCCCGCCACCCGTTCCTGGTGGCCGTCGGCGCCGATTCGGTGCTGTCCGGAGCCAAGCTGATCTCGGAGCCGTGGGACGTGGGCGACGGTGGCTGGCAGACGGGGCACTTCCCGCCGGGCTGGACTGACTGGAACGACCGCTTCCGCGATACCGTCCGCGATTTCTGGCTGGCGGACCAAGCCGCGCTGGCGGCTGGCGGGCAGGCCGGGACGGTGGCGAGGCTGGCCGGCTGCCTGGCCGGATCCACCGAACTGTTCGCCGGCTCCGGGCGCACCGCGCTGGCCTCGTTGAACTTCGTGACCGCCCATGACGGCTTCACACTGGCCGACCTGACGTCGTATGACCGCAAGCACAACGAGGGCAACGGCGAAGAAAACCGCGACGGCCACGACCATAACCGCAGCTATAACCACGGCATCGAAGGGCACACGGGGGACAGCCAGGTCCTCGACGCCCGGGACCGGAGCGCCCGGAACCTGATGGCTACCCTGTTGCTGTCGCTCGGGGTGCCCATGATTTGCGCCGGCGACGAGATCGGCCGCAGCCAGCAGGGAAACAACAACGCATACTGCCAGGACAACGAGCTGGCCTGGACCAACTGGCAGCTGGACGAGCGCGAACACCGGATGTTCGATGCCACCCGCCGGCTCATCCAACTCCGCCGGTCCTTCCTGGCGCACCAGCCGTACAACTACCCGGCACGGGCGGAAAGTTCCTACCTGCTCTGGTTCAACGCCGACGGCGAACCGATGACTCCGGATGATTGGAACAACCCGGACTGCCGCCTGGTCCAGCTGCTGATGGGGTCGCCCCAGGGCGTGATCGACGGTCTGGTGGTGATCAACGGCGGAGGCCAGCCGCAGAAAATCGTGCTGCCCACCCCGCAGTCGCTGCAGGACTTCGGCAAGCACCGCGGCGGGAAGCATCTCTTCGAGCTGCTCTACACCACGTCCCACGACGGGGAACACCGGCGTGGCGCCACGGTCCGCAGCGGCGACATGGATGTGGTGGGCGCGAGCACCATCTCCATCTACCGCTCCTAAGCAAACGCACCGGCGCCGGGAGTGCCTCAAGGGCTCTCCCGGCGACGGCATGCTGCCCGTCAGGCAGCGTGGACGAAGGACCTAGATCTGCCGGGGCGGATCCTGCACGTTGCCGCGGGCCTCCTGTGCCCGTTGCTTCACGTCCTCGGCGGCGGACGTGCCTTCGGACTTGACCCTGCCCGCCGAGTCCTGGGCCGAGGACTTCAGGTCTTCGGCTGCCTCGCGGGCCGGCTCCTTCATGTCCTGGGCCACCTGCCGGGCGGAGTCCTTGACTTCCTGCACCACCGGTTCGGCCTGTTCCTTGACCTTGTCGGCTGCCTGCTGCTCCACCCGGCTGGCCGGGAACAGCGAGGACAGCAACCAGCCGGCGCCGAAGGCGATCAGGCCGGCCGCTACCGGGTTGCCCTGGGCCTTGCGGGCGAGCTGGTGCGGGGCGTCGCTGGCCATTTCGCCGGCGTCGTGCATCATGGAGCGGGTGCCGCCGGTGGCGTCGTCGGCGGCGCCCATGATCTTATCCTTGACGCGGCCCACGGAATCCTTCACTTTGTCCGTCTGCCGGTGGACGATGTTCGACGGCGACGCTTTCTCCGCCACGGCGTCGACGTCCGTGCCCAGCCGGGCGCGGGTGCGTTCGATGTCGGCTCGGATTTCTTCGGGTGACTGGCTCATAGCGCTTCCTCACTTGGCTTCAATGTTTCCGGAATCTGCTTTACTGACTCGGTGGTCTGGGGCATCCCTTCGACCGTCTTCAGCTGCTTGCGGCCTACCGAATACAGAATGGCCGCGATGATGGCCCAGATGACTGCCACAATCAGGCCGGACCAGGCCCATCCGATCCCGCCGGCGATGAGCGCCCACAGGGCCAGGGACAGGAACAGGAGGACGAAATGGCCGGCCACGCCGGCTCCGCCCAACAAGCCTGCCCCCTTGCCGGCCTTGGTGCCGGTCTCCTTGAGT
Source organism: Arthrobacter sp. Y3221114 (assembly GCF_059092625.1). Taxonomy (NCBI): domain Bacteria; kingdom Bacillati; phylum Actinomycetota; class Actinomycetes; order Micrococcales; family Micrococcaceae; genus Arthrobacter; species Arthrobacter sp. Y3221114. The sequence goes on along the minus strand of NZ_JBNHHW010000004.1, from coordinate 13,269 downwards.
TCGGCCTTCGCCAGTTCCAGTTCCTGGCGCATCAGGACGGAGATGTCCGTGCTCACTTGGCTGAGCAGGTCGCCCAAGGATTCGTTTTCGGCCTTAATTTCCGCCCGTGTTGGTTCGGCTCCATCCTGTCCGGGCACCCGTTGATTGCTCGGACCCGGCATTTGCTGGTGACTCATCGAGTCCCTCCGTCCTCATAGGGGTTCCGCTCCGGGATCGCGGTGCCACGGCCACCGGCGGGCGGTTCGCCCAAGGGGTAGGTGGTTTCAGGCTGTGCCGGTGCGCCGCCGAGGGCGGAACCTGTCTGCGCCCCGGGCGCCGCAAAACCTTGGGCGCTTTGGGCTTCATAGCTGCCGGCCCCGGCGGTGCCGTAGCCCGAACCGGTGGTGGCACGGTGCGTGCCCACTTGCCTGCCCGTCATGGAGCCGCTGGCTGATCCGCTGTCGGCGGTGAGCCCCTTGGTCAGCCGCCCGGCCAGGACGCCGGCTCCTGCCGCGATCGCAAGGAAGGCACCGGGACGTCGCCGGGCAAAACGCTTGACCTCGTCGAGCAGCGATCCCGGATCGCGATTCTCCAGCCACCCCGCGACGGAGTCGGCTCGGCCTGCCACCTGGCCGACCAACCGGGTCGCCGGCCCGGACTGCTCGGAGTTTTGGGCCATGGAGTTGAGCTCCTCTCCGATCGACCGCAGCCCCGAAGCCACGCGCTGCTGCTGCGTGTTGGCCTGGCTGTGGATGCCATCGCCCATTTCTGACATCAGGTTGCGGGCCTTTTCCTTGGCTTCGTGCGCTACGTGCTTAACCTCGTCCTTGGCAGTCTCGGCAACCTGCTGGCCCGCTTCGGCCCCTTCGCGTCCTACTTCCCTCGCCTCGGTCTTGGCTGTCTCGCTCTTGGACTGGCCGGTGGACGGGGGATTCGAGGGTGGCGGGACGGCCGTGCCCCCTGTCGGGTAGACGGGAGCGCCCTCGTCGTAACTGCCGGAATGTGGATTCGTGGTCATGGGAATTCCTTTTCCTTGTCGGGTTCTTCCTGTCAGTCCTGATCTTGATCAGCTACGGTCACGGGATTCCTCCTCGGAATGCGCGAACTTGCGGCGCAGGTCGCGCCCCCGTGTAATGTCCTCCTCTTCCTTCTCAGCCTTCTTGTCGATCTTGCGGCTGTCGCGGACCGGAAGCTGGATATTTTCTTCGGCAGCCATGCCGGCCTGCAGTTCGCGGCCGCGCTCCGTCTCGGCATCGAACTCCGCACCGAACAACAGGGCGAGGTTGGCCAACCAGAACCACAGCAGCAGGACGATCACGCCGCCGATGGCTCCGTAGGTCGCGTTGTAGTTGCCGAAGTTCGCCACGTAGAAGGCGAAGCCAAGCGTCGCAAGGGCCAGCACTATCAGCGCGAGGAGGGCGCCCAGGCTCATCCAGCGGAACTTCGGCTGCTTTACGTTGGGCGTCGCGTAGTACAACACGGCCACGATCACCACGGCGAAGATGACGACGACCGGCCATTTGGCAATGTCCCAAACGGTCACCGCCGCCTCGCCGAGTCCGATCACCGATCCGATCGCCTCCGCAATCGGGCCGGACACCACCAGCATCAGCAGCGTCAGCACTGCCAGCAGCAGCACCACGACGGTGATCAGCAGCATCACCGGGCGAAGTACCCAGAACGGCCGGCCTTCCTCGACCTCGTAGATCCTGTTCATGGCCCGGCCGAAGGCGTTGACGTAGCCGGAGGCCGACCAGATGGCGCCGACCAGGCCGACGACGAACGCGAGCCCGGCTCCCGGGGCGCTGGCCAATTGTTGGATTGGCTGTTGGATGACCTCCACTGCCTGGGCAGGTGCTACCTGCCCGAGCATGCTCATCATGGCGTTGGTGGTCTGTTCCGCCTGTCCAACCAGCCCCAGGATGGAAACCAACGCCAGCAGGCCGGGGAACAGGGACAGCACTGCGTAGTACGTCAGTCCCGCCGCAAGATCCGTGCAATTGTCGTCGGAAAATTCCCGGATGGTCTTGCGGAGGATGTACTTCCACGAAGCCTTCTTTATCTGCTGCGGCTGCTGCGGCTTGTCCTCGTGGTCCGGCGGTGGTGCCTCCCGGTCGGTGCTCGTGCCCAAGTTCGCCTCCTTCGTAGTCCGTTCGGACGGAACACCCTCATGCTATTAGTCAGCATGCTGATAATAAAGGGGTGAGTCACACAGAAGGACGTACGAAGGGGCATATTTTCGCTCGAAACCAGCATGAAACAGGCGGTCTCAAAGGAATTAAAGAAACTGCCGGATAGTGACGTTTCAGCCGTTCCGCTGCCCTCAGGGTGCGCCGCTCGCGCCGGCGGCGGACGCGAGCGGCGTCGGGGCGACGTGGCGTGGCTCAGCCGGTGGCGTTGGAAACCAAGCCGAGTTCGGCCTGGTTTGCCAGCGCCGGGTGCTTGGGCAGCACCCGAACGCTGTACCCGAACGACCCGGATCGGTCGATGGTGACCGGGCCGGTGAAGAGATAACGGCCATCGCCCAACTGGTCGCTGACGGCCAGTTCGTCGCTGGAGGTCTGCGCGAGGTCGTCGTTTTCGGTGACCTGGCCGTGCACCACCTGGACGGTGACGCTGTCCGGCGGCAGTGATCCGAGCCGGACGTAGGCATTGACCGTCAGCGACTCGCCGATCTGCGGCTCGTCCGTGATGCCCATCGAGTCCACGTGCTCCACCGACACGTCGTCCCAGGCGGCGTGGACCCGGCTGGTCCACGCCGCCAGTTCCTTCGCCGCCGCAAAATCGTCCGCCCGGGCCGTCCTGCCGGAGGCCCAGGCCGGACGGTAGAGCTGCTCCACATAGTCATGCAGCATCCGCTCTGCGGAAACCGCCGGTCCCAGATTGGCCAGCGTGTGTTTGATCATCGCGATCCACTGGTGCGGGACGGTATCGTTCGGCACCGGCTCGGACGGTCCGGCCGCGCCCGCGCCTTCGGAGACCTCGGCGGCATAGAAACGGGGTGCCACGTGGTGCTCGATGAGGTCGTAGAGCGCGGCGGCCTCGATATCGTCGCGCTCGTCCGGGTCGAACATGTCGGCGGTCCGGGCGCCGGTGGAAGGGTTCGCCGTCGGAATCGCCCAGCCGTTGTCGCCGTCGTACATCTCGTCCCACCAGCCGTCCAGCACGGAGAGATTCAGTCCACCGTTGATCGCGGCCTTCATGCCGGACGTCCCGCAGGCCTCCAGCGGGCGCAGGGGGTTGTTCAGCCAAACGTCACAGCCCGGGAAGAGCGTCCGCGCCATGGCGATGTCGTAGTTGGGCAGGAACACAATCCGGTGCCGGACCGCGGGGTCGTCGGTGAAACGGACCAGGTCCTGGATCATCCGCTTGCCCTGTTCATCCGCCGGGTGGGACTTGCCCGCGATGACCAGCTGGACAGGCCGTTCCGGGTGCAGCAGCAACGTCTTGAGCCGGGCCGGATCGCGCAGCATCAGGGTCAGCCGCTTGTAGGTTGGCACCCGGCGGGCGAAACCGATGGTCAGTACGTCCGGGTCCAGCACGGCGTCGGTCCACGCCAGCTCCGCATCCGCGGCCCCCCGCTTCTTCCAGGAGGCTCGCAGCCGGCGGCGGACATCCTCGATCAGGGCCGTCCGCAGGCTCCGGCGCAACGCCCAGATGTCCTCGTCGGACACGTCGTAGACGCGGTCCCACTGGCGGGCGATCACCGTCTCGTCGCCAAACGCCGACCGCGCGAACTCCGCGATCCGGGGATCCACCCAGGTGGGCACATGCACGCCGTTGGTCACCGAGCTGATCGGCACTTCCTCCTGGTCGAAGCCCGGCCAGAGCCCCGAGAACATGCCGCGGGAGACCACACCGTGCAGCTTGGCCACGCCGTTGGCCCGCTGCGCCAGCCGCAGGCCCATCACGGCCATGTTGAACTTGGACGGATCTCCGCCGTCGTAATTCTCGTCCCCGAGTTCCAGGATCTTGGCGGTGGGTACATCCGGGGCCAGGCCCGCACTGAAGAAGTGCTGGATCTGTGCCTTGTCGAACCGGTCGATGCCCGCGGGCACCGGCGTATGCGTGGTGAACACGGTGTTGGCGCGGCCTGCGGCCAGCGCCTCGTCCCACGTCAACCCGGCCGCCGCCAGCTCCTGGATGCGTTCGATCCCCAGGAAGCCGGCGTGCCCTTCGTTCGTGTGGTAGACCTCCGGGGCGGGGGCGCCGGTGAGCCGCTGGTGGATGCGCAGGGCCTTCACGCCGCCCATGCCCAGCAGCAGCTCCTGCTGCAGGCGGTGGTCGCCGCCTCCGCCGTAGAGCCGGTCGGTGATGCCGCGGGCGGCCTCGTCGTTGCCCGGGATGTTGGAATCGAGCAGCAGCAGCGGAACCCGGCCCACGTCGGCGCGCCAGATGTAGGCGCCGAGCCTGCGCCCGTTCGGCAGCGGCAGCGTGACCTGGGCCGGCTGCCCGTCCGCCTCGCGCAGCAACGTCAACGGCAAGCCGTCCGGGTCCAGCACGGGGTAGGTCTCCTGCTGCCAGGCATCGCGGCTCAGCGACTGCATGAAGTAGCCGGCGGCGTAGAGCAGGCCCACGCCCACCAGCGGCACGCCCAGATCGGAGGCGGCCTTCAGGTGGTCGCCCGCCAGGATGCCCAGGCCGCCGGAGTACTGCGGAAGCACATGGGAGACGCCGTACTCGGGGGAGAAGTAAGCGATCGACGCCGGTGCGTCGGCTCCCAGCGTCTGGTACCAGCGGTCCTCGGCCAAATACTGCTCAAGGTCGGCGTCCAGCTCGCGCACCCGAGCCACCACGTCCCGGTCGTCGGCCAGCGCCCGCAGCCGTTCGCGGGTGAAGGAGCCAAGCAGGGCGACGGGATCCTCGCGCACCTCGGCCCAGGCCTGCGGATCCAGCTGTTCGAACAGCTGCTGGGTGGGCCGGTGCCAGGACCAGCGGAGGTTGCCGGCCAAGCGGGCCAACGGAGCAATGCTCTCGGGGAGGACAGTTCGGACAGTAAATCTGCGGATTGCCTTCACCCGGCCTAGGCTAGCGCACGTCCCCTGCGCCGATGATGGCCGGCGGGTGAATGCCCCCTGAACTGGCCGTCAAGACGGCCGCGAGGGGTAAGGGTGCTTCGCAATCGGGAAGGAATCTCGCTAACGTCTGTCTTGTGACGACTTCGATGCAGGAGCACAGTACGACCCAGCCAGCCGCGCGCCTGAAGTTTGGCCGGATCCCGGTTGTCGACGTCTGGCCCGTCGTCGGCGGCGGCGAGTTTCCGGTCAAGGCGATCCCGGGCGAAGACATAGAGGTAGCCGCCACCGTCTTCCGCGAGGGGCACGACAAGATCGGCGCCACCGCGGTGTTGTTCGACCCGGACGGCCAGCCCGTCCAGCGGGCAAGACTCACGCCGGGCGCGCCCGGCACCGACCGCTGGCACGGCACGCTCCGGCCCACAGGGACGGGCCTCTGGACCTTCCACGTTGAAGGCTGGGGAGACAATTACGCCACCTGGCGGCACAACGCCGAGGTGAAGATTGCCGCCGGCGTGGACGTGGAACTCATGCTCGCCGAGGGCCGGCTGCTGTTGGACCAGGCCGCGGGGCAGGGCGGGCGGCCGGAAGGCAACGCGCAGGTGTTGCGCGATGCTGCCGCCGCGCTCGCCGACGAATCGCTCACCGTGCATGAACGTTTGGCCGCCGGAACCTCGAACGCCGTGCTGGACGCCGTGAACAGCCACCCGATCCGCAGCCTGGTCAGCCCCTCGAAGCAGTACCCCATCCTGGTGGAGCGCGAACGGGCCGGCCGCGGCGCCTGGTACGAATTCTTCCCGCGCTCCGAGGGCGCACACTACGACCCGGCGGACGGGACCTGGACATCCGGGGACTTTACGACGGCGGCCGAGCGGCTTCCGGCCGTTGCCGCCATGGGCTTCGACGTGGTGTACCTGCCGCCGATCCACCCGATCGGCGAGGTCAACCGCAAGGGGCCGAACAACACGCTGACCGCCGGTCCCGGCGACCCCGGGTCGCCCTGGGCCATCGGCTCCAAGGACGGCGGGCACGACGCCATCCACCCCGACCTGGGCGGATTCGAGCAGTTCGACGCCTTTGTGGCCGCTGCCGAGGCGCTAGGCATGGAGGTGGCCCTGGACCTGGCGCTGCAGGCCGCCCCTGACCACCCGTGGGCCACCGAGCATCCCGAGTGGTTCACCACCCGGGCCGACGGCACGATTGCCTACGCGGAGAATCCGCCGAAGAAGTACCAGGACATCTATCCGCTGAATTTTGATAACGACCCGCGTGGCCTTTCCGAAGAGGTCCTGCGGATCGTGAAGCTGTGGATTTCGCACGGAGTGAAGATCTTCCGGGTGGACAACCCGCACACCAAGCCCTTGTGGTTCTGGGAATGGCTGATCGGAACGGTGAACCGGGACCACCCGGAGGTCGTGTTCCTGGCCGAGGCCTTCACCCGCCCGGCCATGATGCACGCGCTGGGCCGCGCCGGCTTCCAGCAGTCCTACAGCTACTTCACCTGGCGCAACACCAAGGAAGAGATCGAAGAGTATTTCGCCGAAGTCAGCCACGAGACGGCGCCGTTCTTCCGGCCGAACTTCTTCGTCAACACCCCTGACATCCTCACCGAGTACCTGCAGTACGGCGGCCCCGCCGCGTTCAAGGTCCGGGCGGTGCTGGCGGCCACGGCCAGCCCGCTCTGGGGCGTGTACGCCGGTTTCGAACTGTACGAGCACGTGGCCCGGCCGGGCGCCGAGGAGTACATCGACAACGAAAAGTACGAGTACAAGGCCCGCGATTTCGCCGCCGCGGAGGCCGAGGGACGCTCGCTCGCGCCGTACCTGACCCGGCTGAACACCATCCGGCGGGCCCACCCGGCGCTGGGCGACCTGGGCAACCTCACCGTGCACCGCAGCACCGACCCGGCCACGGTGGTGTACTCCAAGCACAAGGCGCACCTGCCCCAAGGCCACGGCGGCGGGCGGGACACGATCATCGTCGTCGTCAACGTGGACCCGCACAGCGCGCGCGAGTCAACGGTCTCGCTGGATTTGGCGGCGCTGGGGCTGCGGGACGAGGACTTCAACGACGACGGCACGTTCTGGGTGGATGACCTGCTCAGCGGGCAGAGCTGGCGCTGGGGCGAACACAACTATGTGCGGCTGGACGCACACGTGGAACCCGCCCACATCCTGCACATCCGAAGGAACCGCTGATGGCCGGCCCCTTCCAGCTGCACGCTCCGGGGCTGCCGCATGACCCGCACTGGTACCGCAAGGCAGTGTTTTACGAGGTGCTGTTGCGGGGCTTCGCTGACTCCAACGGGGACGGATCGGGCGACTTCTCCGGGCTGATCGACAAGCTCGACTACCTGCAGTGGCTGGGCGTCGACTGCCTGTGGATCCCGCCGTTCTTCAAGTCCCCGTTGCGGGACGGCGGGTACGACGTCGCGGACTACTTCGACGTGCTGGACGAGTTCGGCACCATCGGCGACTTCAAGCGCCTGGTGGCCGAGGCACACGCCCGCGGCGTGCGCGTGATCATCGACCTGCCCATAAACCACACGTCGGACAAGCACGACTGGTTCGAGCAGTCCCGGCGGGACCCGGAGGGGCCGTACGGGGACTTCTATGTGTGGTCCGACACGGACGAAAAATACCAGGACGCGCGGATCATCTTCGTGGACAGCGAGGATTCCAACTGGGCGTTCGACCCGATCCGCCGTCAGTTCTACTGGCACCGCTTCTTCAGCCACCAGCCGGACCTGAACTTCGAAAACCCCAAGGTGATCGATGCGCTGTTCGACGTCGTACGGTTCTGGCTGGACCAGGGGATCGACGGTTTCCGCGCCGACGCCATCCCGTACCTGTTCGAGGAGGACGGAACCAACTGCGAAAACCTGCCCGCCACGCACGCCTTCCTGCGGGACCTGCGCACACTGGTGGACACGGAATACCCGGGCCGCGTGATCATCGCCGAGGCCAACCAGCTGCCGCACGAGGTGGTGGAATACTTCGGCCAGCCGGACGGCGACGGCGAGCTGCGCCCCGAATGCCATATGGCCTTCCACTTCCCGATCATGCCGCGGCTGTATTACGCGCTCCGGGACCAAAAGGCGGCCCCGATCATTGCCACCATGGAGCAAACACCGGCCATCCCGGCCGGGGCGCAGTGGGGAACCTTCCTGCGCAACCATGACGAACTGACGCTGGAAATGGTCACCCGCGAAGAGCGCGAGGCGATGTTCGGCTGGTACGCGCCGGATTCCCGGATGCGCTCCAACATCGGAATCCGCCGCCGGCTGGCCCCGCTGCTGGACAACTCGCGCGCCGAGATCGAACTGATTCACGCGCTGCTGCTGTCGCTGCCGGGCAGCCCGTTCCTTTACTACGGGGACGAGATCGGCATGGGCGACAATATCTGGCTCGAAGACCGCGATGCCTCCCGCACGCCGATGCAGTGGAACCCCGACCGCAACGCCGGGTTCTCCACCGCGGACCCCGGCAAGCTTTACCTGCCGGTGGTGCAGTCGCTGGTCTACCACTACAACTACGTCAACGTTGAGGCGCAGTTGGCGCACAACAGCTCGCTGCTGCACTGGGTGCGCCAGATGCTCGCGGTGCGCAAGGCCCATCCCGCCTTCGGCCTGGGTACTTACCGGAACGTGCCGGTGGACTCGGAATCGGTGCTGGCCTTTTTGCGGGAAGTGCCGGAGGGCAATGCCGAGGGTCTGGAGAAAGAGGTGCTGCTGTGCGTGTTCAACCTGTCCCAGCACCCCGTGGCGGCACCGCTGCGGCTGCCCGAATTCGCCGGTCGCGGGCTGCGCGACACGTTCGGAGGCGTCCCGTTCCCGGCCTTTGACGACGCCGGCCAGCTCACGCTGACGCTGGGCAGCCACGACTTCTTCTGGTTGCGGCTGCGTTCGGCCGCGTCCAACCCGGCATCTCCACAGACCGAGACACTCCCAGTCATCAAACCCGCGACTGAAGGAACAGAGGTGGCAACACATGCCTGAATTCACGCCGAGCCTTCCCGAACTGCTGCGCCAGTGGCTGCCCGTCCAGCGCTGGTTCCCCGCCAAGGGCCAGGAGTCGGTCCTGCACCGGCTGGGCGGCATCCGGTTGCAGGACCCGGCCGGAGCGGTGGGACTGGAAGTGCACATCGTGGCCGTGCACACCGCCGACGCAGTCCACGTGGTCAACGTGCCGCTGAGCTACCGCCGGGAGCCGATGGCCGGCGGAGAGGCGGCCCTGCTTGGGCGCGCGCAGCAGGGCACCGAGGACACCTGGACGGCAGCCAGCCACGAGGGCGAGACTGCCGGGGCGGACGACGACGGCGCTGGCGGCGCCGCGGGGGCGGCCGGCGGTGCTGCGGGCGATTCCGGGGAGCGCTGGATTTACGACGGCGCCCACGACCCGGTGTTCGTGGCCGCCTGGCTGGAGTTGATGCGGCGGCAGCTGGTAACCGGCGACGGGCATACCCGCGGCCATGCCGGGGCCGGGTTCGAATCCTGGCCGGAGTTCACCACCGGGCTGCAGGCCTCCGTGCTGCTGGGTGAGCAGTCGAACACTTCGGTGGTGGTCGAGTCCGACCAAGGCCCGCTGATCGTGAAGTTCTTCCGGGTGTTGGAAGCCGGCACCAATCCGGACGTCGAAGTCGGAGTGCTGCTCACGGAGGCCGGCTGCCGTGAAGTCCCGGTAACCTACGGGTGGGTCACCGGCGGGTGGCACACTCCCGGACAGGACAACGACGGCAGCGACCGCCTGTGGGATACCGGCCACCTGAGCGTGCTGCGGGAATTCATTCCGGACAGCCAGGATGCCTGGCGCACCGCGTCGGGTTCGGCCCTGGACGGCACGGACTTCAGCTCGCAGGCCCGCGAGCTCGGAGCCGTCACCGGACGGATCCACCGCAGCCTGCGCGACGCGGCCGGCGCCTACCCGGCGGATGCCAAGGCCGTCGACGCTTTCAAGTCTGCGCTGGCGGAACGGATCCGCTGGGGCTGGGCCCAGGCGGGTGCGTCCGTGGGGCCCATGGACGGCGCGGTGCAGGAACTGCTGGACCGGCTGGGCCAGGTGACTGAGCTTCCGGAGCTGCAGCGGATCCACGGCGACTACCACCTGGGCCAGGTGCTGTTCTCGGCCCAGCGGGGCTGGATAGTGCTTGATTTCGAGGGCGAACCGCTGCGGCCCATGGGGGAGCGCGGCACCGACGACGTGCCGCTGCGCGACGTGGTGGGGATGCTGCGCTCGTTCGACTACGCCGCCGGCGTTGCCCGGCTCGCGGAGCCCGACGATGCAGCCGGCGCCGCCGCCGACAACTGGGCGGCGCAGGCCAGCGCCGCGTTCCTGGACGGCTACCGGGAAGGGACTGGCGAACCCGTGGACACGTCGTCCACGCTCTTCCGGGCGCTGCTCCTGGACAAGGCCCTCTACGAAGTCGTGTACGAACAGCGCAACCGCCCGCGCTGGGTGCAGGTGCCGGTCCGCGGGGTCCGCGAGGCGCTGGCGCCCCTGGCGGGCGCCGGCACCCCGGCCGGGACCGGCAACCGGGACAAGGTCGCCGCGGGCGCCGACACCCCGCCCGGATCCGGTAACCGGGACAAGGTTGCCGCGGGCAACGGCGGGACTTTCGCCGCCGGCGCAGCCGCGGCCGGAACCGCCGCCGCCGCCAACACCTCCGGCGCGGCCACCGGTTCCGGTCGTCGGGCCCGTCCCGTCCCCTCCACCGCCGCGGAGTCGTCCGTGCGCGGGCCGGCGTCGCCGTCGGGCAGCCGCTCCGGCGCCCCGGTGCATGTCGAGCAGGAGGTGCTCTCCGCCGTCGCGCACGGGTCCTACCACCAGCCGCACGCCGTCCTCGGCGCCCACCTGGATGACCACGGACACGTCACGGTCCGCACCCGGCGCCCGCTGGCCGATTCCGTCACCGTGATCACGCCGTCCCTGCGCGTGCCGATGGAACACGAGCACGAGGGCATCTGGGTGGCGGTCTTTCCGGCCGACGATCCGGGACGCGTCCCGGATTACCGACTCGAGGTAGCGTACGACGGCGGTGCTCCCGCCATCAGCGACGACCCCTACCACTATCTGCCCAGCCTGGGCGAAATCGACCTGCACCTGATCGGCGAGGGCCGGCACGAGACCCTCTGGAGCGCGCTCGGCTCCCACGTGCGGCGTTATAACTCCGCGCTGGGCGACACGTCCGGGGCCAGCTTCGCCGTCTGGGCGCCGAATGCCCGGGCCGTCCGGGTCAAGGGCGACTTCAACCATTGGGACGGCGCCCGGCACGCGATGCGCTCGATGGGCGGATCCGGCGTGTGGGAACTGTTCATCCCCGGTGTCGAGGCGGGTGCCGTCTACAAGTACGAGTTGCTGGGCCAGGACGGCCAGTGGCGGGAGAAGGCCGACCCGATGGCCCGCTGGACCGAGGTCCCACCGTTGACCGGTTCCCGCGTGGTCGAATCGCACTACCGCTTCGGCGACCAGGAATGGATGGAGCGGCGCGCCGCCCGCGACCCGCACAACGGGCCCATGAGCGTGTACGAGGTGCACCTGGGGTCGTGGCGGCTGGGGCTGGACTACCGGCAGCTGGCCGACCAGCTCGCCGAATACGTCAGCTGGCAGGGTTTCACGCACGTGGAGTTCATGCCCGTGGCCGAGCATCCGTTCGGAGGATCGTGGGGCTACCAGGTCACCTCCTATTACGCGCCGACCTCGCGCTTCGGGCACCCGGACGACTTCAAGTACCTGGTGGACAGGCTGCACCAGGCGGGCATCGGCGTCATTCTGGACTGGGTTCCGGCCCACTTCCCCAAGGACGAGTGGGCGCTGGCCCGGTTTGACGGCCAGCCGCTGTATGAACACGGCGACCCCCGGCTGGGCGAACACCCGGACTGGGGCACGCTGATCTTCGACTTCGGCCGCCGCGAGGTGCGCAACTTCCTGGTCGCCAACGCGCTGTACTGGATGGAAGAATTCCACATCGACGGACTCCGGGTGGATGCGGTGGCCTCAATGCTGTACCGCGACTACTCGCGCAAGGACGGGGAATGGTTCCCCAACATCCATGGCGGCCGCGAAAACCTGGAGGCCATCTCCTTCCTTCAGGAAGTCAACGCCACCGCGTACAAACGGGTGCCGGGCATCGTCATGATCGCGGAAGAGTCCACCGCGTTCGACGGCGTGACCCGCCCGACCAGCGCGGGCGGCCTCGGCTTCGGGCTGAAGTGGAACATGGGCTGGATGCACGACACCCTGGAATACATCGCCGAGGACCCGGTCAACCGGATGTACCACCACGGCAAGGCCACCTTCTCGATGGTCTATGCCTACACGGAGAACTTCCTGCTGCCGATCAGCCATGACGAAGTGGTCCACGGCAAGGGGTCGATGCTGCGCAAGATGCCGGGCGATCGCTGGCAGCAGCTGGCCAACCTGCGCGCCTACCTGGCATTCCAATGGGCACATCCGGGCAAGCAGCTGATTTTCATGGGAACCGAATTCGGCCAGGAGTCCGAATGGTCCGAACAGCATGGGCTGGACTGGTGGCTCTCCGAAAATGTTCCGCACAAGGGGCTGCAGCACCTGGTCCGCAACCTCAACGGGATTTACCGTTCCACGCCGGCTTTGTACGAGCGCGACAATGAGCCGGCCGGCTTCCAGTGGATCGACGAGAACGACGGCGCCCTCAACACGCTGTCCTTCATCCGCTGGGACCAGCAGGGCAACCCGCTGGTTTGCGTGGCCAACTTCTCCGGCGCCCCGCATGAAGGATTCCGGCTCGGGATGCCGTGGGCGGGGGAATGGGACGAGGCCTTGAATACCGACGCAGCCGAATACGGCGGCTCCGGAGTCGTCAACGGCGGTGCCGTCACAGCCGTGGAAGGCGGCTGGAAGGACAGCCCCGCTTCGGCGACCCTGCGGGTGCCCCCGCTCGGCGTGGTGTACCTGAAGCCGTCGGCCGGTGGCCGGCCCCGGGTGGCGGAAAGATGAACGGCAGCGGAATTTACATCCGCGCCGACCGGTGCTAGAGTTTAAAGCCGCGCAGGGCGGTAAGGCCGCCTCGCCGGGACCGACCGGAGGCACACGCCAACGGGAGGAACGGACAGGGCAGTTTGACAAGGACTGCCGGCGCGGGTAAGTTAGAAAAGTTGCTCCGGAGCGATGGAGGGCCTGAGAGGGTCGTCCTGGTGCCGGGTGCTCCTGTTGTTTGAGAACTCAATAGTGTGCCAAGTTTGTTGATACCAATTATTTATTGGTTGAAAGTGCCGTGGCGTGCCGCCCCTGTGGTGTGT